>NZ_BPQQ01000039.1 GCF_022179325.1 Methylobacterium isbiliense
TGCCGTCCTGCGCGATGCCGACATGCGTTCGTTCAAGGCGGATCTCTGGCTGACCTTGGCGTCCGCGCAGGGCGAGATCCCGGGCCTGATCCGCGCCATCCGCGAGGGGCGCATTGACGGATCCTGCTACACGGGCGAGTGCGCCTGCCTCGTCGGCACAATCGCGAATGTGCGCGGGGTCTCCGCCTATCACATCGACAGGGGCGCGTCGCGACCGGCGGAGCAGTGGTTCGCGATGATCCGCCCTGGCGACAAGCCGGGCGACGACAGTGGCGGCGGCTTCGCGGCGCAATGGGCGCTCAACGAATGCTTGGAGTTCTGCCGGACGTTCGGGATCGACCCAGACGGCGAGCCGACGGTGCAGGTCTCGACCGGGGAGGCTGCGTGATGCGCACCTTCCCCTCCCACCGCACCGCTGACGGCCTGCTGGTCGTCCCCGTCGATTTCACCGCCCTGCGCCGCGCCCGCCGCCGCGAACAGGTCTCGTTCTGGGCGGCCTTTGTTGCCGCCCTCTCGGTCGCCCTGAGCTTCCTCGGCGGCGCCTACGGCCTCGCGACGGGCATCCTCTGATGGCCGCCCGCGATCTCCCCCGCCGCCGCGAGCGCTGTGACCTCTGCCGGGCGCTGTTTGTCATCTGGTGCGCCGCCGTCGGCTTCCTCGTCATCACGACCTGGGGGAGCGGCCTGTGATCCAGCGCACCACCCCCCACACCTACATCGCGGTCTGGCGCGAGCGCTCCGGCGACGAGTTCTGCGAGGAGACCACGGTCGGCAACGGCGCCCGGCTCCTCGCCATCGCCCTGGCGACCGGCGAGCGCCGCGGCTGGGCACTGGTCGAGGTCTACGAGCTGGACCTGACCGACCCGCGCGCGCCGGTCGCGCGCAACGCCACCGCCGAGGTGCTGGCGATGGTGGTCGAGCACATCGACCGTACCGACGCCATCGACGACCTGCCCGACTACCTCGAGGACGCGCTGCGCCGGCATGGCGTGCGGGGCCCGGCCGAGAAGTGGCCGGCGCGATCCGGCGCGGGCGAGCTCGACTTCATCGAGCAGGGCCGGCGTGAGATGCGGCTGCAGGTGACGGGGGCGAGCATCTGATGGCCGCCGTCATCCGCCTCGACACGCGCCAGCCGGTCGATCCCGCGCTGCTCCCCGCCTTCGGCTCGTTCCAGGCGCAGTTGCGCGCCGCGGCAGTGGCCGAGCACTCCGCCGCCCTGCTCCTCGTCGCGCAGGACATCGCCCATCTTGAGCAGCTGCTGCCCTACGCCGAGCCGGCCCTGGCCGGGCGGATGCGGCAGGTCCTGGCTCACGCCGCCAGCATCATCGTGCCCGAGCTGGACGCGGTGGGCGGCTACATCGAGGGGAGGCGCGCGTGAGCCGCACGGTCGAACAGGCCGCGACGGCGGCCGCCCTTGCTCTGCTGGACGCGCCGACGCCGCTGCACCCGCGCGACGCGAACGGCCGCGTCATCGCCGACGCGCTGGGCCGGCCGCGCGTGCTCATCCTGCCGACGCGGACGGATGACCCCGCCGGGGATCACGCGCTCGCCTGCGCCATCGCCCGGCTCATCAACGAGGCGGCCGGGGTTGCGCCGGAGGACGTCGAGCCTGTGGAGGCGCGCCCGGGCCGGGCTGTGTTCGGGCGGCGCGTTGGTGGTGTGGTGGGGGCGTGACGGCGATGCTCCTGCCCGACTCCGCCGCGCCCGGCGCCGCCGCCTCGCCGCCCGAACCCCTCGCTGACGGCATCCACTTCGGCCTCGACGAGGCGCGCTACCATGCCGACCTCGCCCTCGGTTCGTCCGACCTGAAGCGCCTCGCCGCCGAGCCGGCCGACTACTGGTTCGCCTCGCCGCTCAACCCGCACCGCGCGCCCGACGAGACCACGCCGGCGCAGGCGCTCGGCAAGGCGGTGCACAAGCTGGTGCTGGAGGGTGAGCAAGCATTCGCCTCGAGCTTCGTGCGCCGACCGGACGACCTCGCCCGCCTCACCGCGAAGGCGCGGGCCGAACTCGCGCCGAACGGCGAGACCGTGCTGCCGGGCGAGGACTTCGACCGGGTGCGCCTCGCGGCCGACCATGTGCTGGCGAACCCGCACCTGATCGCGAGCTTCGTCGGCGGCGCGCCCGAGGTCTCGATCGTCTGGACCGACGACGTGGACGGCGAGCCGGTGCGCCGGAAAACCCGGTTCGACTACCTCAAGCCCCGGGCGGTGGTCGACCTGAAGTCGGTCAGCCCGACGCGCGTCGCGAGCTTCCCGGAGACCTGCCGGCGCGCGCTCGCGCAATGGAACTACCCGGTGCAGGCCGCGGCCTACTTGCAGGCGCGCGGTCAGCTCGCGCGGTTCGTCGCCGAGGGTGCCGTGCATGGCGACCACGATCCGGCGTGGCTCGCCCGCGTCGCCGCCGCGCCCGCCTACGCCTTCGTGTTCGTCTTCTGGTCGACGGGCGATGCGCCGCTCACCTGGGGCACCGCGCTCTCGCCCGGGAACGACGTGGTGACGATCGCCGAGAAGGTCGTCGACACGGCGCTCTGGAACTACGTCGCGGCCCGCCGCGCGCACGGCCTTGATCGGCCATGGGTCGATCACGCCCCCCTCGAAGAACTCGACCTCGACGACCTCCCACGCTGGTGGGGCGGGTCGCGCTGACGCCTGGAGGATCCATGGGACAGCTCACCGTCGCACAGCAGCGCCAGCAGGCCGCCCAGGCCTTCCGCGGCGACTTCCAGCGGATGAGCGGCGAGATCGCCGCCGCGCTGCCGCCGCACATCCCGCCCGAGCGCTTCATGCGCGTCGTGCTGACGGCCGTGCAGGGCGATGCGGCGCTGCTGGAGGCTGACCGCAAGTCGCTGTTCGAGGCCAGCATGAAGGCGGCGCAGGACGGCCTGCTGCCGGACAAGCGCGAAGGCGCGCTCGTCATCTACGCGGGCAAGGTCCAGTGGCTGCCGATGATCGCGGGCGTGCTCAAGAAGGTGCGCAACAGCGGTGAGCTGGCGAGCATCGCCGCCCACGTCGTGCACGAGAACGACCGCTTCGCGTACGTGCTCGGCGACGAGGAGCGCATCGAGCACGAGCCGAAGCTCGACGGGCCGCGCGGCGCGCCCCGGGCGGCTTACGCGATCGCGAAGACGAAGGACGGCGGCATCTACCGCGAGGTGATGAGCCTGGAGGAGATCGAGAAGGTCCGCCGGGTCAGCCGGGCGGCGAACAAGGGGCCCTGGGTCGACTGGTGGGAGGAGATGGCGCGCAAGACGGTGCTGCGCCGCCTCGCCAAGCGCCTGCCGATGTCGACCGACATGGACGACCTGATCCGGCGGGACGACGAGCTCTACGACTTCGGCCGTCGCGGTGGTGGCGACCGCCCGTTCAAGGCGGTGGCGAACCCGCTCGCCGACCAGATCGAGCACCAGCCGTCGACGGAGGCACCCGAGGCGGACGCGGTCGACGACGAGCTCGACGCCGTCGAGGACCGCGGTGGCGAGGGCGACTTGGTCGACGACGCCAGCGACTTCCCCGGCGACGAGACCCTGCGCGCGATGGAGCGCGAGACAGGCCGCGGGCGCCGCGGCGCGGGCCGGGAGGGCTGAGCCATGCGCGCCTTGCCCATCCTCATCGAGGCGGACGGCGACACCACCCTGACCCTCACGGTCGGCACGGGCGCCGCCGCCCAGACGGTCACCGGTCTCCTCTGGGACGAGATGCTTGGCCTCGTCGCCGCGCTGTCCCACCACGAGATCCGCTCGACCTACTACGGCCTCAGTAAGGTCCGCGCGGCCGGCGCTGAGGAGCCGCCCTGCGTGCCCCGCCCGGCCGAGCCCGCGGAGCCGATGGTCACCGTGCGCATCCCGCTCGCCCAGGCGCGGCGGCTGTCGGAGGGCCTGTTAGACCTGCTGTGCTGGTCAGCCGGCTTCACCGCCGCCTGCGGCGATGACGTGCACCGCACGCCCTACGGGGTCGAGCAGACCCGCGAGACTCGCCGGCTCATCCGCACCGCCATCGCTGAGGCCACGGGCGAGGAGCCCGAGCCGCTGCCGTTCTGAGGAGGGGCCCATGCGATCCACCGCCACCCCGCGCTCCATCGGCGAGCGCATCTCCGCCCGCCGCCGCCGCATCGGCATCACGCAGGGCGAACTCGGCGCCACCGTCTGCCTCGGCCCGCGCACCATCTCGGACATCGAGCGCGGCAAGCGCGCCCCGGGCGTGCTGCTCCCGCGCCTCGCCGAAGCGCTCGGCCTGCACCCGCAGGATCTGACCGCGGAGTTCGACCCCATCGAGCCGGCCGGCGAGGAGCACGACCTGTTCAGCGCCTACCGCGCGCTGCCCGACGAGGGCCGCGCCTACGTCCGCAGCCTCGTCACTGAGGCAGCGGCCGGGAGGATCGCGCGATGAAGCTGTCCGACGCGCTCAGCGACTTCGACCTCGCCGACCTGGGCCATCGCCTACAGGCCGCCGCCCTCCACCAGGACCGGTGCCGGCGCCACGCCATGAGGCTGGGAGTGCCCGACGACTGCCCCGAGACCCGCCGGGCGGTGGCGAACGTCGACCTCGCGGCCGACGCCCTGGTGGGCGCCGAGCGGCTGGTGGCGACGGTGGTGCGCTTCCTCGCCGACGAGCGCACGGGCCGGCCCGAGCCGCGGACCGAGGCTGCGCGGGCGACGCCGCTTGCCATGCGCCGGCCCGGCTCGTCGCTCGGGCCCGTGGTGGTGCCGATGTCGGTGGAGGGGCGGTGATGCGCTATCGCTGGCCCCGCACCCTTCACGGCTGGAAGACGCTGTTCTGGCTCTGGCTCGGGCGCTGCCCGGTCCACCACAGCCGCCTGCGCGTCGACTGGGCTCCCTACGACGACGGACGCACCGCGTTCTGCTTCCGGTGCCATGGCATCGGCCTGTGGCCGCAGGGCGCGCGCGAGGCGCTGCGGCAGAACACGCTGGCGGCAGAGCGCCGCGAGTCCTCCGCCGAGGAGGGCCGCTGACATGCCCGCCCCCTGGACCAAGCCCGAGCGCACCGCGCTGCGCGACATGTGGCGCAAGGGCCTGCCGCCGGCCGTCATCGCGACGTCGCTGCGCGCGCGGTTCGGCCACCACTACCGGGCTGCGGACATCCCGGGTCGGGTGCGCGACTTCGGGTTCCTGGCCGATCATCCGGCCGCGCCGGCCGAGGCCGAGCCGCCGCCCGCGGTCGTCAGCCCGCCGCCGGCCGAGGAGCCCGCGGCTCGGCCGCAGCCCGCCGCTTGGTCCGAGCAGGCCATAGACCGGCTCAAGACCATGTGGCGGGACGGCGCGACCGGCCCCGCGATCGCCGCGGCGCTGACGCGGGAGTTCGGCGCGCCGCGCACGCGCAACGCCGTCATGGGCATGGTGCACCGGCTGGGGCTCAAGGGGCAGCAGGGGCGGCTGGCCGAGGAGCCGGTGGCGAGCCCGGGCGAGGCTCTCAGTGAGGCACCCCAGGCTCTCACTAGCGAGGCCGAGGCTCTCAGTTGCCCGGGCGAGAGCCCTGCAGAGAAACGCGACTCGCTACAGAACCCGACGCCGGAGCCGGAGTCTCAACACCTCGCCGCAGGCCCCACGTTAATTTTTCCGGCCACGAACGAGGCGGCGAAAATTAACACGCCGCCGGACCAGCAGGCGTCTGCCCATCCCAGGCCGGCTGCCGAACCCGCGCCGCCGGTGCTGACGATGGTGCGCCCCGAGCCCCGCCCGGCCAACTGGCCGCCCGCCGACGGCATCCCGATGGCCGACCTGCGGTGGGGCGAGTGCCGGTGGCCGGTGAGCGGGTTCCAGGCGGTGCAGCACCGGTTCTGTGCGGCCCGGGCGACGGGCGACTCCCCGTACTGCGCGGAGTATCGGCGGAGGGCCACGGCGCCGCGCGAGATGGGGCGCGGGCCGGGGCGGTATCCGGGGTGGGTGGATGGGGGTGTGGCGTGACGGAATCCGCCCTCACCGAAGGCCGCAAGGATGACGGCGGCAAGGATCCCTGGGACCTCGCGCCCTGGGATGCCTTCCGCGCCATCGTGCAGGTGCTGGCATTCGGCGCCCGGAAGTACGCGCCTCGCAACTGGGAGCGCGGCATGGCGTGGTCGCGCCTCTACGCGGCCCTGTTCCGCCACCTGACCGCGTGGTGGCAGGGCGAGAACGTGGACGCAGAGACCGGCCTGCCGCACCTCTGGCACGCCGGTGCCTGCATCGTCTTCCTCATCGCCTACGAACTGCGCGGCGTCGGCCAGGACGACCGCCCGACCGAGGGCGCGCCATGAAAATCTCCGTCTTCGTCTGCGCCAACGCCGACTGCCCGCCCGACCGCCTCTGGCTAGCGCGCATCGAGCGCGGGACCACCGCGACCACCGTGTTCGCGCCGACGCAGGCCGATGTGCGGGTGAAGGCGGAGGCGGCCGTGGCGGCCGAGCAGGAGCGGGCGCGCAGGGCGGGGAGGCCGGCTTGATGCGCGCCTACTACAACGAGGTAGACCCCTATGCGGCAGCCTGGATCCGCAATCTCATCGCCGCCGGACATGTTTGCCCCGGAGACGTGGACGAGCGGGATATCCGAGATGTCCGACCCGGCGACCTCGCCGGCTACACCCGCTGCCACTTCTTCGCGGGGATCGCGGTCTGGGACTATGCTCTTGGCCTTGCTGGCTGGCCAGCCGAGCGCCCCGTCTGGATCGGCTCCTGCCCCTGCCAACCTTTCAGCAAGGCAGGCCGCGGAGAGGGGTTTGCTGACGAGCGGCACCTGTGGCCGGCTTGGCACCACCTCATCCGAGAGCGCCGCCCTGCAACGATCCTTGGAGAGCAGGTTGCGGGAGTGGATGGCCTCGCGTGGCTCGACCTTGTTTCAGCTGACATGGAGGGCGAAGGCTACGCCCTTGCGGCGGCGGATATGCCAGCTGCGGGCGTTGGCGCCCCGCATATTCGACAGCGCTTGTGGTTCGTGGCCGACGCCGTGCGCGGTCGAGCCCCTGCAGGGAGCGAAGCATCAGCGCGAGACCAGAACGCGTGCGGAGCGAGGGGGCGGATGTGCGCCGAACCTCGCGACGGCCGCCTCTTTGGCAGCATGGCCGACGCCCCAAGCGAACGATGGGACCGGAGCGAACTCTCCGGAGCGGCAGAAACAGCGCCGGCTGGAGTCCCCGAAGCGGAAGGGCGGCGGGCCGCCGGGCTTCGCGAACCTGCGGGACGCGGCGCGACTGTCGGGCTGGGCGACCCCCGCCAGTCACGAGGCCGGCGGCACGCCAGAGCAATTCTTGGCGCGCAAGGAGAGGGCGCGGGCAAACGGAGCCGAGTTGGGCGTGAGCCTGACGAGCCTGTCGATGCAGGCGCAACTCGCTTCGTGGGCCACCCCGGCGGCCAGGGATTATCGGCGCGCGAACGCAACAAGCTACGCGGAGCGCGGCGGCGGGAAGAAGGGCGAACAGCTCAACAACCAAGTGGTGATGCATGGGCCGATGTCGAGTGGCTGCCCTGCCGAGACGGAAAAGCCCGGCCAACTCAACCCGGCCTTTTCCCGCTGGCTCATGGGGCTCCCGCCCGCGTGGGACGACTGCGCGCCTACGGCAACGCGATCGTCGCGCCGCTCGCGGCCGAGTTCATCCGCGCCGTCCTCGACCTGAGCGACGGCGAGGCGCCCCGACCTGGCGCCGGCCTTCCCCTGTTCGCCGCGGAGTGAGCCATGCCCCGCATCTCCCTCCGCGCCGAGTCCCTGCACGACCCCTACCTCGTCGGCAACGGCGAGTGGTGCCCCTCGTGCTGCCCGAACGGGGCGCCGCGGAGCATGAACACCCGCTGGTTCCGCCGCGGCTGCAACTCCTGCGCTGGCCGGGGCCGCATCGTCTTCACCGCCGAGGAAATCGTGGCGCGGACCGTCGCTGAGGCGCGGGCTGCGCGTGAGAGGAGCGCTTGATGTCAGCCGCCCCGTTGCCCCTGCCCGACCCGATCACCGACTGGGCGCTCGCCGCCACCCCACGCCCCGACGGCGCGGTCGACCTCGTGTTCAGCCTCTCCGGCCCGGCCGGCTCGACGACGCTTTGCCTGCTGCTCTCGCGGGAGGAGGCGCGGGAGCATGCCCAGGCGGCGCTCAGGGCGGCGGGGGATGGGGCGGAGCGGACGGGGCGGCTGTTCGAGGCGACGAGCCCCACCCGCCCCAACCCGACCCTGACCGCTGTGGAGTGAGGACGATGAGCTACGTGCAGATGGATCACGCCGGCTGGGTCGAGACCAACATGGCCGCGATGCGCCTGTGCGGGCGCAAGCCGCCGCGTGGCGACATCACCCGCGGCCCCTTCGCCTGCCCGGAGAAGCTGTCGCCGTTCCAGGCCCGCGTCATGAACATCCTCGGGCTCGTCGGCGGCGGGATCTACAACGCGCCGATCCCCTGGGACGCCGTGCAATGGAAAGGGTGGGGCCCGGACGCGATGGCCGTGCCGTGGCGCGCCTCGGCCGACCTCGCCACCTTCGACGGCCACGGGCTGACGGCACTCGTGTTCCTCTGCCACGAGGCGCGGATCCGCTGCTCGATCCGGAATCACGGCGTGAACCACCTGCTGCTGTGCTTCTGGCAGCGCGAGGCCTGCGGCGGGTCAATGCGCCGACATCCGAGCCTCGCCGAGGCGGTCGCGGCATTCCGCGCCTACCTGCCGGCCGATCACAGCATCATCCTGCCCGGCCCGGCGCCGGCCGTCGCGGCGGAGTGAGGACGATGGCTGAGGTCATCCGCAACCGGCCGCTGGCCGAGATCCTTGCAGACTACGTCGTCGGGCCGCCGCCGCGCGCGCCGCTCAAGGCGAACGAGCACTGCCGGCACTACAGCTACCGCAATACCGGGATCCGCGGGTTCATGCGGGGCGATCCGGGCGGCCCACAATGCGCCGTCGGGATCGACAACACCGAGCCGGGCGGGACCGCGAAGTGCATGCCGCCGCCCTACTGTGAGGGCCGGCCCTGCGGCCGCCGCGAGGAGTACACCGAGGACGAGCGCGCCGCGTGGAAGGCGCACGTCCGAAGGGCGATGGAGCGGTCGATCGTCGCCGGCTCTGCGATCCCGCGCGAGGGCGATAGCGGGGAGGTGGCCTGCCCGGCATGCGGCGAGGGCAGGATCCTATGGGCGCGGGCTCGGATCAACGGTCACCTGCACGCCACCTGCACCACCCCCCGCTGCTTCTCGGTGATGTCGTGAGGGCTCGCCCATGACCCGCATCGCCTGCTGCGTGCCCTTCTGCCGGAAGATGATCCGGGCCGAGCAGATCGAGCCCGCCGGCCGGACCGAATGGATGTGCCGGACCCACTTCAACGCGCTGCCGGCGATCCGGCGCCGCGCCTACCGGAAGGCCTGCAAGCGGCTGGGCAGCCTCCGGGCCCTGCCCGCCGTGCGCCTGTGGCGGCGGATCCGGGCGCAGGCGATCGAGGCTGCCGCCGGCATCAAGGGAGGCGTCCGTGTCGGATGAACCCCTCTACGAAATTATCAAGCAAGAGATGAGGCGTCGGATGTTCGTTGTGTTCGACCTGGATGGCACGCTGGCCCTGACCGATCACCGGGCGCACTTCCTGGATCGGCCCGGCAAGGAGAAGGACTGGCGCGGCTTCTACGCGGCGTGCGACCGCGACGAGCCCTGCCACCCGATCATCCGCACGCTGCTCGCACTCGACGCGACCGGCGCGGAGGTCGAGATCTGGTCGGGCCGGTCCGACGAGGTGGCGGACAAGACCCGGGCGTGGCTGGACGCGCACGGGCTCGGCCACATCCCGCTCCGCACCCGCCGGGCCGGCGATTACCGCCCGGACACGGTGCTCAAGGCCGAGTGGCTCGACGAGGGCAGGACGCCGGCGCTGGTGTTCGAGGACCGGGCGAGCGTGGTCGCCATGTGGCGCTCGCGCGGGATCGTCTGCTGCCAAGTCGCGCCGGGGGAGTTCTGATGAGCGACCCCGCCCGCACCGCCTACGAGGCGCGCTTCCACGGCTTCACGCTTGGGCCGCGCGGCGTCGCCCCGGCCTGGGACGACCTCGGGCCGGAGGGCCAGGCGGCGTGGCAGCGGGTGGCGGAGGCGGCGATCGCGGCGGCCGTCCCGCAGTCTCTCCGTGACGCCGGGCACGCGTGCCAACGCGCGCGCCGCGGCTCATGGCAGTATGCGGACGCCTGGTTCCGCTTCCAGGCGCGGGCGGCGGCGTTCGCGTGGCGGCTGCTCGAGAGAGGCGCCGATGCTCGGTGACCTCCAGGCTCGCGACCTGTTCGGCGTCGCCTTCACCGACACCATCAAGCGGTCCGCCACGCTCTCGCGCTGCGGCACCTACCGCTACACGCTCACCCGCACGTGGGGCGAGGGCGGGCACGTGTGCTTCATCGGCCTGAACCCTTCGACGGCAGACCACCGCGTTGACGATCCCACCGTGCGGCGCTGGATCCACTTCGCCCGGGCCTGGGGCTACGGCGGCTTCACGGCCGTGAACCTCTATCCCTTCCGCTCGTCCTGCCCGGCCGACTGCCG
Organism: Methylobacterium isbiliense; assembly: GCF_022179325.1. GTDB lineage: Bacteria > Pseudomonadota > Alphaproteobacteria > Rhizobiales > Beijerinckiaceae > Methylobacterium > Methylobacterium isbiliense. The sequence goes on from NZ_BPQQ01000039.1 coordinate 10,472, forward strand.
GGCGTGGTCGCGCTGGCAGGAGAACGGGCCGGACTGGCACGCCCGCGATCAGCTCTGGGCGAACGAGAACCACGTCGTGCGGGAGGCGAAGGCCGCCGCCCTGGTGGTGGCGTGCTGGGGCGCGGGCACGTGGGATCCCGAGTACGTCGACCACGTCTGCGAGCAGGTGCAGGAGGGCGAGGCGCCCTGGCCGGACCTGATGTGCTTCGCTCGATCGGCGGACGGCAGCCCGGTCCACCCGATGGCGCGCGGGCGTCACCGCGTGCCGGATGGTGCGCAGCCGGTGGTGTGGCGGAAGGGGGAGCGGTAGCGCATGGCCCGCGGCCACGCCGACGATCTCGCCTACGTGCCGGCGCCTCGGATTGAGGTCTCGCCGCGCCGAGGGCTGCGTCGAGAGGAGGCGGCCCGCTACGTCGGTGTGAGCCCGTCCAAGTTCGACACGATGGTGCGGGACGGCCGGATGCCGAAGCCAAAGCGCTTCGACGGGTGCGTGGTCTGGGACATCCGCCGCCTGGACTTGGCGTGGGACGCGCTCGGTGGTGATGATGCGGAGGAGAACCCATGGGATTGAGCGCCGTGGTCCGCATCGACCTGCCCTATGTCATCGCCGACACCGACCGGCACGGGAACGTGCGGTACTACTTCCGCCGCCGCCCGGCGAAGAAGGTGCGCCTCCCGGACCGCCCAGGCTCACCCGCGTTCCAGCGCGCCTATGAGGCGGCGCTGTCCACGAAGCCGGCCGAGACCGCGCCCGCGCGCGTGAAGCCTGGATCCTTCGCGGCCGTGATGCAGGCCTACCTCGCCAGCCCCGCCTACAAGAAGCTCGACGCCTCGACCCGCGGATGGCAGGCGCGCGCGCTCAAGGAGATCGCGGCCGACAAGGGCGAGCACCCGATCGCGATGATGCAACCCCGGCACGTCCGGCGCCTGCGCGACGCGAAGGCCGCAGAGACGCCGGCCGCCGCGAACACGATGCTCAAGGCGCTGCGCGCGCTGTTCCGGTGGGCGATGGAAGAGGATCTCGTCGAGGCCGACCCGACCCGCGACGTCAAGCGCGCCGCCTACGTGTCGAAGGGATTCCACAGCTGGACCCTCGACGAGGTCGAGCAGTTCGAGGCCCGGCACCCGGTCGGATCCAAGGCGCGCCTCGCGCTCGCGATCCTGCTCTACACCGCTTGCCGCCGTGAGGACGCGACGCGACTGGGCCGCCAGCACGTGAGGGGAGGGCGCCTGCGTTACGTCCAGGCCAAGAACGAGCACCGCAAGCCCGTCGAGGTGGACATCCCGCTGTTCCCCGACCTGGCCGACGCGATTGCGGGTGTGCCAGCCGGTCAGCTCACTTTCCTGATGACCGAGTACGGCAAGCCCTTCACGGTGGCCGGCTTCGGCAACCGCTTCCGGGCGTGGTGCGACGAGGCCGGCCTGCCGCATTGCTCGGCCCATGGCCTGCGCAAGGCTACCGCGGCCCGGCTCGCGGAGCGGGGCGCGACGCCGCACGAGATCATGGCCGTGACCGGTCACCAGACCATCGAGGAGGTGCAGCGCTACACGCGCGCAGCGCAGCGGGCGGGGCTCGCCGACCGGGCCATGGCACTCCTCGCGTGCGACGCGCCGGGTCCCACCGGGGGAGAGGGTAAAGGTCCCACCGGAGTCGAGTCTTTGAAAACAAAGGAGAATTTAGGCGCAGTGGCGCTCCCAAGGGGACTCGAACCCCTGTTTTCGCCGTGAGAGGGCGACGTCCTAGACCGCTAGACGATGGGAGCTTGCCTCAGCGATGGGCGGGGGTATAGCGACGGCGGCCGGGCTGCACAAGCCTCATTCGGCGGCGGTGCGGGGCTTTTCGCGAAGGGGGCTGGCGTGGGGGACGGAGAGGTGCGGCGCACGGAGCTCCCGGCGGACGGGGGCGCCGAGCGCCTCGACCGGGCGCTCGCGCGCGCATGGCCCGATCTGTCGCGCAGCCGTCTCCAGGTCCTGATCCGCGAGGGCGGCGTGACGCTCGACGGGGCCGCGATCCGCGATCCGTCGGTGAAGGTCGCGGGCGGCGCCCGCGTGGCCGTCACGGTGCCGCCGGCCGAGCCCGCCGTGCCGGAGCCGGAGGCCCGCGTCCTCGCGGTGGTCTACGAGGACGACGACCTCATCGTCATCGACAAGCCGCCCGGCCTCGTGGTGCATCCCGCGCCGGGTCATCACAGCGGCACGCTCGTCAACGCCCTCATCGCCCATTGCGGCGCCAGCCTCTCGGGGATCGGAGGGGTGCGCCGGCCCGGCATCGTGCACCGCCTCGACAAGGACACGAGCGGCCTGCTCGTGGTGGCCAAGAACGATGCGGCCCATCTCGGGCTGACGCTGCAATTCGCCGACCACGGCGTGACGGGCCGGCTCGAACGGGCCTATCTCGCCCTCGTCTGGGGTGTGCCGGACCCGCGGACCGGCACCATCGACGCCGCACTCGCGCGCTCGGAGCGCAACCGCGAGAAGATCGCGGTGGTGCGTCCCGAGCGGGGGCGGCGGGCGGTGACGCATTACCGCACCGAGGCGGTGCTGGGCGAGGCCGAGCCGGTCGGGCTCCTGCGCTGCCGCCTGGAGACCGGCCGCACGCACCAGATCCGGGTGCATCTCGCCCACCGCGGGCATCCGCTGCTCGGCGACGCGACCTACGGCGCGGCCTTCCGCACCAAGGCCGCGCGCCTCTCGCCCGCGGCGCGCGAGGCCCTCGCCGCCCTCGGGCGGCAGGCGCTCCATGCGGCGATCCTGGGCTTCGTCCATCCCCGCACGAACGCCTTCCTGCGCTTCGAGAGCCCGCCCCCGCCCGACCTCGCGCGGCTCCTGGCGGCCCTCGCGCCCTGAGCGTCCGGCGCGGCCTCGCGACATCGTGTCTCCGGTGAGAGTCGCGCATTCCGGCCGATGTGCGAATGGCAACGGACGCACCAAGCGGCGCATCGTGCGTTGTAGGGCGACGGACGCCACCGCCGCCGCGTCCCTACCCGCCGACCCCGCCCTCTGCTATACAGGCAGATCGGACGGCCGGCCGCTCGGAGGCCGTTCACGCTCGCCCGGACCGGGGAGCTTCCAGGAGGTATGAATGGCTGCTGCACTGCCCGTGCTCGCCAATGAAGGGGGCCTGTCCCGCTATCTCGACGAGATCCGCCGGTTTCCGATGCTGGAGCCGACGGAGGAGTACATGCTCGCCAAGAGCTGGCGCGAGCATGGCGATCGCGACGCCGCCCACAAGCTCGTCACGTCCCACCTGCGGCTCGTGGCCAAGATCGCCATGGGCTATCGCGGCTACGGCCTGCCGATCGGCGAGGTGGTGTCGGAAGGCAATGTCGGCCTGATGCAGGCCGTCAAGCGCTTCGACCCCGACAAGGGCTTCCGCCTCGCCACCTATGCGATGTGGTGGATCAAGGCGGCGATTCAAGAATACATCCTGCGCTCGTGGTCGCTCGTGAAGATGGGCACGACCGCGAACCAGAAGAAGCTGTTCTTCAACCTGCGCAAGGCGAAGGGCCGCATCTCGGCCCTCGACGAGGGCGACCTCAAGCCCGAGCAGGTCAAGCAGATCGCCACCCGTCTCGGCGTGCCCGAGCAGGACGTGATCGACATGAACCGCCGCCTCAGCGGCGACGCCTCCCTCAACGCGCCCCTGCGCGAGGAGGGCGAGGGCGAATGGCAGGACTGGCTCGTGGACGACAGCCCGACCCAGGAGACCGTGCTCGCCCGCGAGGAGGAGGGGCAGAACCGCCTCGCCGCCCTGCGCGACGCCCTCGACGTGCTCAACCCGCGCGAGCGGCGCATCTTCGAGGCGCGCCGGCTCGCCGAGGATCCGATCACCCTGGAGGATCTGTCGAGCGAGTTCGGGGTGTCGCGCGAGCGCGTGCGCCAGATCGAGGTGCGCGCCTTCGAGAAGGTGCAGGACGCGGTCAAGCGCAACCTCGCGACCCGCGAGACCGCGCGCCCCGGCGTCCCAGCCTGAGCCTCAGGCGCCGCAGCGCCCGCCCGACCGGCAACGCAGGACCCGCGGCAGAGAGACGTGCACGATCCGGCGAAGACCATCATGCCGTCGCGCGGAGGTCACTGCCACTGCGCGAAGGCCTCGCGCATCACCCGCTCGCCGGCCGAGCCCTTCTCGAAGGTCAGGATCGCCCGGGTGTTCGAGGCATAGCGCAGCGGCAGGTCAATCCAGTTGCGCCGCAGCAGCAGGTCCGTGTTGCGCTCCACGTCGCCCTTCAGGTTCGACAGCCCGATCAGAAACAGGTTCTCGCGCACCGGCACCGGCAGCCCCGACACGGGTGAGCCGCGCCCGCTCTCGTCGTCCTTGAACTGGAGCAGGCCGACATCGCGCACCGCCCGCGCCGGATCGGTGGGCGTGAAGGTGAGTTCGATCACGTGCGAGGCCGGCAGGGCCGCATCGGTGTTGCGGCGGATCACGAGGCTGAGCGAGAGACCGGCCTCCTGCGCCTCCACCTCCGCCCGCACCACGGTCTGGAGCGGCTGGCCCTGGCCGGCATTGACCGCGTCCAGGCGCCAGACGACCCGCGCGGGGATCGCCCGCGGCTGGCTGCCCTGGGCGCCGGTCTCCTCGAACAGCGTGGCGCGCTGCGCCACCGCGATCTCGTTGCCGCCACGCGCCGCCGGAGCGGGAGCCGGCGCGGCGGGCGCCCGCTCGCCGCCGACCCGGTCGGCGAACTTCGAATCCTGGTTCTCGGGGGGGCGTTCGGCCGCGGGCTCGCCGAGGCGCGACTGCAGCGTCTCCGGGGTGTCGCGCAGGGACCATGCCGTGACCGCGATGGCGCCGATCACCAGGGCGAGCACCAGCGCCACGATGCCGTTGCGCAGGAGGCGGGAGCGGCCGCCCTTCGGCCGCACCACCTCGATGCGCGGGCGCTGGCGGCCGGCCGGGTTCTCCTCGGCGGCGGCCTCGGGCGCGGGCGCCTCGGCCGAAGGCGGCGGCTTCGGGCGCTCGGGCTCCGGCACCTTCAGGGCGATCGGCGGGCCGGGTTCGGGCAGCGCATCGTCGGCCGGGGGCGGCGGGAGCGTGGGCTCGGGTTCGGGACGGGTCGGCGCGGGGTCGGGCGCCGGCGTCGGCGCCTCGCCGCCGTGCTCGTCTTCGAGCCGCGCGATCGCGGCATCGAGCGAGCGGCACTCCGCCGCGATGTCCTCCTCCGAGAGCGGCGGGTCGAGGGTGCGCAGCTGGGCGGTCAGCGCGCTGCGCGCACGGTCGTAGACCGCCCTGCGCATGTCCGGCGAGCGGTCGGGCAGGGCGTCGAGGGCGCGGGCGAGCAGGGGATAGTAATCGGCCATGGTCCGCGCCTGCCATGTCGCGGCCCGCGCGCTGCGTCAAGCAGGCGGAGCCGTGCCGGGATGGGGCTCATGCCGAATCCGCCCGATTCCGTCGGGACGGCGGCCCCGGTCTTCGCTCGAGCCTGCGGAGCTCAGGCTCCGCCGCGCGGGCTGGCCGATACGCCGGCCGCTCGATCGAGCGGGTGCCGCATCAGTCCTCGAAGGGATTGTGGACCAGGATGGTGTCGTCGCGTTCCGGCGAGGTCGAGAGCAGCGCGACCGTGGTGCCGATCAGCTCCTCGATGCGGCGCACGTACTTGATCGCCTGCGCGGGCAGGTCGGCCCAGGAGCGGGCGCCCGCCGTGGTCTCGAACCAGCCGTCGATGGTCTCGTAGACCGGCTCCACCCGCGCCTGGTCCGCCTGGCTCGCCGGCAGGTGGTCGATCACCTGCCCGTCGAGGCGGTAGCCGGTGCAGATCTTGATGGTCTCGAAGCCGTCGAGGATGTCGAGCTTGGTCAGCGCGATCCCGTCGATGCCGGAGGTCCGCACGGTCTGGCGCACCAGCGCGGCGTCGAACCAGCCGCAGCGGCGCTTGCGGCCCGTGACCACGCCGAACTCGCGTCCGCGCTCGCCGATCTTCTCGCCGATCGCGTCGGTGAGTTCGGTGGGAAAGGGGCCTTCGCCCACGCGCGTGGTGTAGGCCTTCACGATGCCGAGCACGTAGCCGATGGCCGAGGGGCCGAGCCCCGAGCCGGTGGCGGCCTGCGCGGCCACGATGTTCGAGGAGGTCACGTACGGATAGGTGCCGTGGTCGACGTCGAGCAGCGCGCCCTGCGCGCCCTCGAACAGGATGCGCTGGCCGGCCCGGCGCGCCTCGTCGAGGAGCGCCCACACGGTGTCGGCGAAGGGCAGGATCTGCGGCGCGATGGCGAGCAGCTCGCTCTTGAGGGCGGCCGCGTCGACCTCCTCGATGCCCAGCCCCCGGCGCAGGGCGTTGTGGTGGGCGAGCAGCCGCTCGATCTTGGCGCCGAGCAGATCGGCATCGGCGAGATCGACGACCCGGATCGCCCGGCGCCCCACCTTGTCCTCGTAGGCAGGGCCGATGCCGCGCTTGGTCGTGCCGATCTTCAGGGCCGCGTTGGCGTTCTCGCGGAAATGGTCGAGTTCGCGGTGGAGCGGCAGGATCAGGGTGGCGTTGTCGGCGATCCGCAGGGACTCGGGGGTGATCGACACGCCCTGGGTCTTGAGCCGCGCGATCTCGTCTACGAGGTGCCAGGGATCGACCACGACCCCGTTGCCGATCACCGACAGGGTGCCGCCGCGCACCACCCCGGAGGGCAGGAGCGAGAGCTTGTAGGTGGTCCCGTCGATCACCAGCGTGTGGCCGGCATTGTGGCCGCCCTGGAAGCGCACCACGACGTCGGCCTGCTCGGCGAGCCAGTCGACGATCTTGCCCTTGCCCTCGTCGCCCCACTGGGCGCCCACGACGACGACGTTCGCCATTCCGTTAAACCTGTCTCGATCACGCGCGGACAGCCCCGGCCGGCGGCGCGGGGCTGTCGCGATGTGCGGGTCTTGATGGGAGGCTCTTGGGCGATCCGGGGCGGGAAATCAAGGAAGCGGCCGGCCCGGAAGCCGGCGGCAGCCCCCGGGAAGGCGGCGGCAGCCCCCGGGAAGCCGGTGGCAGCCCGCCCCGTCCCGTCACTTGGCCTCGGTGTTGCCGCTGCCGGGGAGCTCGCCGGGCCGGATGACCCGGGTCGAGTTGGGGTTCGGTTCCGGCGGCTTCACGCTCATGTCCGGGGCGCCGTTCGCCGGCGGACGCAGCACGCCGTCCGATTTCTCGAGCCGGTCGCTCAGCGTCGAGCCGGTGGTGTCGGTGTCGCTGGGCCGCACGCGCTCGGGGATGCGCTCGTTCGGCGGCGGCAGGACGGAATCGGTGTCGCGCCCCTTGAGCGGCGCGTCGGGCGACTGGGCGAGGGCGGCGGTGCTCAGGAGCGCCGCCAGCGCCAGTGCGGTGCCGCGCATCAGCTTGGCCATGTGGTTCTCCATCTCGGTCGTTGGGGAGGAAACCGGCCCGCCGCCGATCCGGTTCCGGCTCCGCTAACCGCCAAGATGGAGGCCGGTCAGGCCGCCGCCATCTCCAGATAGAGGCCGCGCAGGCGCCGGGTGAGGGGGCCCGGCTGGCCGCCGCCGATCCGGCGCCCGTCGATCTCGATCACCGGCATCACGAAGGCCGAGGCGCTGGTGAAGAAGGCCTCGGCCGCCGCGAACGCCTCCTCCAGGCTGAAGGGCCGCTCCTCGATCGTCAGCCCGGCCTCCTCGGCGAGCCGCAGCACGGCGCGCCGGGTGATGCCCGGCAGGATCGCGGTGGAGAGCGGGCGGGTGACGATGCGCCCGTCCTCGGTGATGATGAAGGCGGTGGAGGAGCCGCCCTCGGTCACGAAGCCGTCCTCGTGCATCCAGGCCTCGGCGGCGCCGGCCTCGGCGGCCTGCTGCTTGGCGAGCACCTGGGCGAGCAGCGCCACCGACTTGATGTCCCGCCGCTTCCAGCGCAGGTCCTCGACGCTCACCACCGTGGCGCCCCGATCGGCCAGGGGATTGTTCGCGATGGTCTTGGCCTGGGTGAACATCACCACGGTGGGCTCCACCCCGGCGGGCGGGAAGGCGAAATCCCGCTCGGCGACGCCGCGCGTCACCTGCAGGTACACGCCCCCCTCGGTCAGGCCGTTGCGGGCGATCAGCTCCTCCTGCAGCCGCGTCCAGCCGGCCGCGTCGTGCGGGTTGCGGATGCCGATCGCGCCGAGCGAGCGGTCGAGCCGCGCGAGGTGCGCCTCGTTGTCGACGAGCCGGCCCCCTAGCACCGCGCTCACCTCGTAGATCCCGTCGGCGAACAGGAAGCCGCGGTCCATGATCGGAATCGACGCCTCCTCGTAGGGCAGGAAGCGGCCGTTGACGTAGACGGTGCGGGACATGCGGGGATCCTCGGGGGGGGGCAGATTCCATTCTTTCAAGCATCGCTTCTCTGCCCGCCGCAAGCGCGTTTCGCGCCCCGGGGCCGTGCGAAACCCGCGGTTGCGCGGCCGCGACCCCGCCCACTAGTGTCTCGCGGGTCTTCAGCGCAGGAACCGGTTCATGCGGCTCTCTCCCGACGCACGCGGCGTCTACCCCATCGCCCCGACGCCCTTCCTTCCGGACGGCCGCATCGACGAGGCCTCAATCGACCGCATCACCGACTTCTACGGCGAGATCGGCGCGACCGGCCTGACGGTCCTGGGCGTGATGGGCGAGGCGCCCAAGCTCGACGGGGCGGAATCGGCCGCGGTCGCGTCCCGCTTCATCCGCCGCACCCGGCTGCCGGTGATCGTCGGCGTCTCCGCGCCCGGCTTCGCCGCGATGGCCGGGCTCGCCAAGACCGCGATGGATGCGGGCGCGGCGGGCGTGATGATCGCGCCGCCCTCCAGCCTGCGCACCGACGACCAGATCGTCGGCTACTACGCCCAGGCCGTCGAGGCGATCGGCCGCGATGTGCCCTTCGTGATCCAGGATTATCCCCTGAGCTTCACGGTGGTGATGACGCCCGGCGTCATCCGGCGGATCGTCTCGGACAACCCGTCCTGCGTCATGCTCAAGCACGAGGACTGGCCGGGGCTGGAGAAGATCTCGGCCCTGCGCGGCTTCCAGCGCGACGGATCGATGCGGCCGATCTCGATCCTGTGCGGCAACGGCGGCCTCTTCCTCGACTTCGAGTGCGAGCGCGGCGCGGACGGCGCCATGACGGGCTACGCCTTCCCGGAGATGCTGGTGGACGTGGTGCGCCTCACCGCCGCGGCCGAGCGCGGCCAAGCGCACGACGTCTTCGACGCGCACCTGCCGCTGCTGCGCTACGAGCAGCAGCCCGGCATCGGCCTGGCCGTGCGCAAGTACGTGCTGATGCGCCGCGGCCTCATCGCCTCGGACGCCCAGCGCCGGCCCGCGGGCGGGCTGTCGCCCGCGGCGCGCGCGGAGGTGGATTTCCTGCTCGGGCGGCTCGCCCGGCACGATGCGCGGGCGGCCGTCGCCGCGTGAGACTCACGATCCCCTCTCCCGGGCCGGAGAGGGGATCCCGCACCCGCCCGGAGGGCCTCAGGCCTCCCCGAACACCCGGCGGAAGATCGTGTCCACGTGCTTGTAGTGGTAGCCGAGGTCGAAGCAGGCCTCGATCGCGTCGGGCGGGAGCGCCGCGGTGACCTCCGGGTCGGCCTTGAGCAGGGTCAGGAACTCGCCCTCGCCGCGCCAGACCGGCATGGCGTTGCGCTGCACCAGGCGGTAGGCGTCCTCGCGCGAGACGCCGGCCTGGGTCAGGGCGAGCAGCACGCGCTGCGAGTGGACGAGGCCGCCGAGCCGGTCGAGGTTGCGCTGCATGCTCTCGGGATAGACGAGCAGCTTGTCGACGACGCCGGTGAGGCGGGCGAGCGCGAAGTCGAGCGTGACGGTGGCGTCCGGTCCGATCATGCGCTCGACGGAGGAGTGGGAGATGTCCCGCTCGTGCCAGAGCGCCACGTTCTCCATCGCGGGCAGCGCGTAGGCGCGCACCATGCGGGCGAGGCCGGTGAGGTTCTCGGTGAGCACCGGGTTGCGCTTGTGCGGCATGGCCGAGGAGCCCTTCTGCCCCTCGGAAAAGTATTCCTCCGCCTCCAGCACCTCGGTGCGCTGCAGGTGGCGCACCTCGGTCGCCAGCCGCTCGATCGAGGAGGCCACGACGCCGAGCGTCGCGAAGTACATGGCGTGGCGGTCGCGCGGGATGACCTGGGTCGAGACGGGCTCGGGCGTCAGCCCCATCTGGCGCGCCACGTACTCCTCCACGCGCGGATCGATGTTGGCGAAGGTGCCGACCGCCCCCGAGATGGCGCAGGTCGCCACCTCGGCCCGGGCCGCCAGCAGCCGCTCCCGGGCGCGGGCGAACTCGGCATGGGCCTGGGCGAGCTTGAGCCCGAAGGTGACCGGCTCGGCGTGGATGCCGTGCGAGCGACCGATGGTGGGGGTGAGCTTGTGCTCGAAGGCCCGGCGCTTCAGCGCCGCGAGCAGCGCGTCGACATCGGCCACCAGCAGGTCGGTGGCGCGCACGAGCTGCACGTTGAGGCAGGTGTCGAGCACGTCCGAGGAGGTCATGCCCTGGTGGACGAAGCGCGCCTCCGGCCCGACGATCTCGGCGAGGTGGGTGAGGAAGGCGATGACGTCGTGCTTGGTGACGCGCTCGATCTCGTCGATGCGGGCGACGTCGAACACCGCGTCGCGCCCCTTCTCCCAGACCTTCTCGGCGGCCTCCTTCGGCACCACCCCGAGTTCGGCCAGCGCCGTGGTGGCGTGCGCCTCGATCTCGAACCAGATCCGGAAGCGCGTCTCCGGCGACCAGATCGCCGTCATCTCGGGCCGGCTGTAGCGGGGGATCATCGGGGGCTCCTGTGCGGCGTGGCCGGTCCGCGCCGCCGCGCGGGCCGGGTCCGGCTTTGGCCGCGATGGCTATTGGATGCGCCCGGGGAAGACAAGGATGGGGCGCCCGCGCCCCGGTTCAGAACCGGACCGTCAGGCCCCCCTGCACCGCGTAGCCGTCCCCGCCCGTGCGGGCGAAGGTGGTGCCGCCCGCGAGCGTCGCGCTCACCGCAGGGCTCAGATCGGCCCGAAGGCCCGCCTCCACCTGCCCGTAGACGGCGCGGCCGGCGCGCCCGAGCGGGGTGAGGATCGGCAGGAGCGGCGTGGTGGTGAAGGAGGTCACGAGCGTGCGGCTGCCGTCCAGGAATTCCCGCTCCGCCGTCAGGTTGACGAAGGCGGTGACGGGCCGGCCGGCGAGGGGCCACGCCGCGGTGCGGATCTGCAGGCCGGCCCGGCCGACCAGCGAATCGAGCCCGGTGGCGCGCACGGCCTGCGTCAGCACCGGGTCGCCCCGCTCGGTGTAGCCGTCGATCCGGGTGCGGGCGTAGGTGAGGCCGGCGATCGGCCCGAGCCGCAGCGGCCCCCACGCATCGAAGAGGTAGCCGGCCTTGGCCGCCACCACGAGGCTGTCGCCGCCGGTCGAGGCGCCGATCCGGTCCACCACCCCGGGGCGCTCCACCGCGAGGTCGTGGCGGCCATAGGCCAGCACCGCGTCGCCGAACAGGTTCGCGCCCGTATGGGAGCCGTAGGCGGCGAACTGGTAGCTGTCGGCCTCGACGGTGCCGGCTCCGCCGCGGAGCGTGGCGCGGGGATTGGCGTAGCTGAAGGCGAGGCCGAAGCGCGTGCCGAGGCTCGGCATCGCCTCGATCCCGATCGTGCCGTTCGGGCTGTCGACATCGAAGCCCGTCGCGGCGGTGCGCGAGGCCCGGCCCGCGCCGGCCGTGCCGCCCTGGCCCCAGACGATGACCGGGCTCGACGGCGGCCCGGGCGGCGCCACGCCCGCCGTGCCGATCGCGGCCGTGGCGTCGCCGGGGCCCGGCGCGAACAGCCGGACGGCGTCGAGGCGCTGCAGCAGCGAGGCGGCGAAGCTGGTGGTGCCGATCCGGGCGATCTCGGCCTGCGCGGCGATGCCGTCGGGGGCCGCGAGCGCGTTGGCCATGTAGCGCGCCAGCACGCCGTAGCCGCCCTCGGTCAGATGCACCCCGTCGAGCGACAGGAAGGTATTCTGCACCGCCCGCGGCGCGCCGATGCAGCTCGCCACGAGCGCGCAGGGCGTGGTGACGTTGGCCAAGCCATAGAGCGCCGGCTCGGCGATGATCCGCTGGAAGATGCGGCCGTTGTCGAGGAGAAAGATCCGCGTGCCGGCCTGCGCCAGCGGCGCGAGCCCGGCCTGGAGCCCGTCGAAATAGCTGCGCGCGAAGGCATTGGCCGCCGCCGCGTTGCCGGAGGCGGCGACCGTCGGCAGGCCGCTCAGCGTGGTGAAGCCGTTGATGACGAGGGTGCGGGCGCCCGCCGCGACGATCCCGGCCACGTTGCCCACCGCATTCGCGGCCGAGACCTGCCCCAGCAGCGGCGCCTGCGCGAGGCTCAGGCCCCCGAGCGTCGCCGTGATGCCGTCGTTGCCGCCGATGTTGATGGCCACGAGGTCGCCCGCGCCGAGCCGCGCGCCGCTCGCCCGGAAGGCCGCCACCTCCTGGGTGAAGCCGGGCAGGAGCGGCGAGACGTTGGTGGTGTCGGTCTTGGCGCCGCCGATGGCGAAGTTGCGCACGGCCGCGTCCGGCAGGCCGTAGATCGCCTGGAGCCCGTCGACGAAGTTGGCCCCGTTCGAGTAGCGGCCGTTCACGTACGGGAAGGGGAGGGGCCGCCCGCTCAGGCGCACGACGTTGCCGGTATCCGCGTAGCTGTCGCCGAACACCGTCAGCCCGGTCACGCCCTGCGCGGCAGCCGGCGCCCCCGCCAGGGCCGTGCCGGCGAGCCACAGCGCCCACCCCGCCCGCCGTCCTGCCCCGATCCCCATGCGCATCCCCTCCCCGGGCCGGCGGCCTGTCCGCGCCGCTTCGGCTCGAGCAGGGGGACGCAAGCGAACCGATCGGTCAATGCGCGGCGATGCTTCGGGCGATACAACCCTGCCGGTTACCGGCGGTTGTGGCGCCGGCGCGACAGGGGCGGCGGAGGCTCTACTTCTTGCCCCAGGTCAGCGTGACCTTGAACTCGGCCTCGGTCTCACCGGAGACGATCCAGAGGTCGCCCTCGCCGGTGAGCGAGGCGCGGACCTCCATCGCGACCTCGCCGCCCGCCTCGCGGCACTGCCCGGCGCCTGAGCGCCGGCCTCACTCCACCCGCGCCCAGCCCTGCGGCATCAGCCGCTCCTGGGGGGCGAACTTGGCCTTGTAGTCCATCTTGCGCGAGCCCTCGACCCAGTAGCCGAGGTAGAGGTAGGGCAGGCCGAGCAGCCGGGCGCGCTCGATGTGGTCGAGGATCATGTAGGTGCCGAGCGAGCGGTCGGCCTCGCCGGGCTCGTAGAACGAGTAGACCATCGACAGCCCGTCCGAGAGGACGTCGGTGAGGCAGACCGCGACGGGCGCGCCGATGCCGCGGCCGTTGATGGCGGTGTCGGGGCCGCGCTTGCGGTAGACCACGAGATGGGTCTCGACGTGGCTGTCCTCGACCATCATGGCGTAGTCGAGCACGGTCATGTCGACCATGCCGCCGTCGCCGTGGCGGGCGTCGAGGTAGCGGCGGAACAGGGCGTATTGCTCCGAGGCCGGGCGGTTCGGCTGGGGCTGGCCCACGAGGTCGCGGTTGCGCCGCGTCACCCGGCGCTGGCTCGGGCTCGGCACGAAGTCGTTGACGACGACACGCACCGAGATGCAGGCGCGGCAGGTCTCGCAGGCCGGCCGGTAGGCGATGGTCTGCGAGCGGCGGAAGCCGCCCTGCGTCAGGATCTCGTTGAGATCGCGGGCGCGGCGGCCGACGAGGTGGGTGAAGACCTTCCGCTCCTGCTGCCCCGGCAGATAGGGGCAGGGCGAGGGCGCCGTGAGGTAGAATTGGGGGGCGTCGCGCGGATGGCTGGTCACGCTTCGGGTCGCTCGCAGGCGCGGCCTCGAGGCACCGCGCGGATCAGCATAGCATCGCGTCCTGGCGGCTCAACAGGCCGGCCGGCGATGGGCGGAGGGAATCGCTCGCTCTTCCGGCTTAGGCCCGATCAGCGGGAGCCCGCTCAGCGGGCCTCGACGATGGCCAGCCCGACGATGAGGTCGTGGCCGGTGCGCCGGTCCTGGCGCAGGAGCCCGATGCCGATATCGACCAGCCAGAGCAGGAAGGTCGAGACCGCGACGTAGAACAGCAGCGCGTGCACGCCCGCGGTGATCCAGTCCACCGGCCCGCCGGTCTCGGCCTGGACGCCGCGCAGCCCGAGCATGCGCATGCCGAGCGTGCTCTGCTTCTCGCCCCCGAGCGTGACCGCCGCGTAAAGGATGCCGCTCGCCGGCAGGATCGCGAACAGCGTCCAGCCGAGCCCGAAGGTGATGACGCCGATGAAGGCGATCGCCAGCCAAAGCAGGCAGGTGAAGCCGAAGATGAAGACGATGTCGAGGAGGTAGGCGAAGAAGCGCCGGGTGAGCGACGCGTAGGCCACCACGGCCGGCGGGCCGTAGCCCGGCATCGGGCCCGGATACCCCTGCCAGGACTGGCCCGGCCCGACATTGCCCTGCCACGAATTCGCCATCGCCCGCGCTCCATCGGGTGCGTGATGGACGATAGGTGGGTCTGGCGCCGGCCCCGCTCAAGGGCCGCGCGATCAGCTTCCCGTGAGGCTGCCGCCGTGAGGGCCGATGCGGCGCGGGTTCAGGCCCTCGCGGTTCAGGGTGTCGAGGATCTCGGCGGTGTGGACGGGGCCGCGGGTCTCGATGGTGACGTCGATCGACACGCTCTTGGCCGGCACGTCGAGGTGCAGGCGCCCGTGCGAGACCTCCAGGATGTTGGCGCCGAGGTCGCCGAGCCGCCCGGCGACCCGCCCGAGCACGCCGGGCCGGTCGCTCGCCGTCATCCGGAACGAGACGATGCAATCCTCCCGCTCCAGTTCGCGCACCATCACGGAGGCGAGGAGCCGCGCGTCGATGTTGCCGCCGCACAGGACGAGGCCGACCGTGCGGCCGGCGAAGAGGTCCGGCCGGGCCATCATGGCGGCGAGCCCCGCCGCCCCCGCGCCCTCCGCGAGGCTGCGCTGGAGCGTCGCGTAATCGTGCACCGCCCGCTCGATCTGCGGCTCGTCCACCAGCACGATCTCGCGCACCCGGTCGCGGATGATCGGCAGGGTGAGGCGCCCGACGGTCTTGACCGCGATGCCCTCGGCGAGGGTCGGGCCGCCGACCGGACGGGCGGTGCCGTCGATGGCGTTGAGGAAGGAGGGGTAGAGCGCCGCCTCGACGCCGACGAGGTCGAGGTCGGGGCGGGCCATCGCGGCGATTGCGATGCCGGCCATCAGGCCGCCGCCGCCGATCGGCACCACGAGGCAGTCGAGGTCCGGCGCATCCTCCAGCATCTCCAGCGCGACCGTGCCCTGGCCGGCCATCACCGCCGGGTCGTCGTAGGGGTGGACGAGGACGAGGCCGCGCTCGGCCACCAGGGTGCCGGCCAACTCCGCCGCCTCGGCCAGCGTCTCGCCCTGCAGCAGCACCGTGGCGCCGTGCGCGCGGGTGTTCTCCACCTTCACCAGCGGGGTCGTGGCCGGCATCACGATGGTGGCGGGGATGCCCAGGCGGCTCGCATGGTAGGCCACCGCCTGGGCGTGGTTGCCGGCCGACATCGCCACCACCCCGCGGCGGCGCTCGTCGGGCGCCAGCGCGCTCAGGCGGTTGACCGCGCCGCGCTCCTTGAAGGCACCGGTCGCCTGCATGTTCTCGTGCTTGACGAGCACCCGGGCGCCGGTGAGCTGCGACAGGCGCGGGGCGGGCACGAGCGGCGTGCGCAGCACGTGGCCCCGGATGGTCTGCGCCGCCCGGGCGACGTCGTCGGGGGCGATGGCATAGGGCTGGCTCACGCGCGACGCCTCCCGGATCCGGCCCGCGGCGGCGGGCCTGCCTGGCCGCAGCATGATCCGCGCCGCTTAAGAATGCACCGCCCGCAGCCCGGGCGGCTCAGCCCGCCCCCGGCTCGGCGACCACGGCGTCCGGCGTGTCGAGATAGTAGCGCTTGAGCAGGTAGAGCGAGGCGCCGCCCACCGGCACGCCGTCGCTCACCACGCCCGAGAGGTCGGTGCGGCTCATCTCCGAGAAGCGGCACTCCGCCCGGCGGGTGCGCGGGGGGCGGCCCGGCCGCTCCTCCGTGTAGTCCACGCGCACGCTGCGGGGGCTCTCGCCCGGGCCGGCGCGCAGCACCCGCAGGCTCCCGCCCGGCTCGACCAGGGTCGGCAGCACCCGGCGGCACACCCGCGCCCGCTCGGGGTCGAGGTCGATCGCGCAGGCTCCCAGCAGGGCGAGCGCACAGGCCGCCGGCAGGGCCGCCGCGACGGGCGCGAGGGCGCGTCTCACCCGGCCCGCAGCCGCTCCGCGACGCGGGGCGCGAAGTAGGTGAAGACGCCGTCCGCCCCGGCGCGCTTGAAGGCGAGCAGGCTCTCCAGCATGGCGCGCTCGCCGTCGAGCCAGCCGTTCTGGGCGGCGGCCGCGATCATCGCGTACTCGCCCGAGACCTGGTAGGCGAAGGTCGGCACCCCGAACCCGTCCTTCACGCGCCGGATGATGTCGAGATAGGGTAGGCCCGGCTTGACCATGACGGAATCGGCGCCCTCGTCGAGGTCGAGCGCCACCTCGCGCAGGGCCTCCTCGCTGTTGCCGGGATCCATCTGGTAGGTGCGCTTGTCGCCCTTGAGGGTCGCGCTGGTGCCGATCGCGTCGCGGAACGGGCCGTAGAAGGCGCTGGCGTACTTGGCCGCGTAGGTCATGATCTGCACGTCGCGGAAACCGGCCTTGTCGAGCCCGGCCCGGATCGCGCCGACGCGCCCGTCCATCATGTCGGAGGGGGCGATCACGTCGGTGCCGGCCTCGGCCTGGATCAGACTCTGCTCCACCAGCAGCGCCACCGTCTCGTCGTTGACGATCACGGTGTCGCGCAGGAGCCCGTCATGGCCGTGGCTGGTGTAGGGGTCGAGCGCCACGTCGGTGATGATGCCGATTTCCGGCACCGCCGCCTTCACGGCCCGCACCGCCCGGCAGACGAGGTTGTTGCGGTTGAGCGCCTCCGAGCCGGTCTCGTCGCGCAGCGCTGGATCGACGTAGGGAAAGAACGAGATCGCCGGGATGCGCAGGGCCGCCGCCTGCTCGGCGGTGCGCACCGCCTCGTCCACGCTCAGGCGCTCGACCCCCGGCATGGAGGCCACGGGCTCGCGCCGTCCCTCGCCCTCGATGAGGAAGAGCGGCCAGATCAGGTCGTCGACGGTCAGCGTCGCCTCGCGCACGAGACGGCGCGACCACTCGGCCTTGCGGTTGCGCCGCGGGCGCTGGGCCAGCGCGAGGCCGGGGGCGTCGCTGCGCGCGGCATCGCGGGCAAGGGGGCGGGCGAGGGGCTGGATCTGCGACATCGGGTTTCTCAGGCCTCCCGAGCCCGCGCGGGCACGGGCCGCTGTCATTCTTCTCACCTACGGCTAGCACGTTCTCGGCGGGGCCAGAACCCGCCCGGGCGAGCGCCGCCCACATGGCAGTCCGGCGGCGGGCGCGCCGCTCGCGTTGACGCACCGCGCCCCGGCTGGTTTACCGCCGAGGCAACCTGCGGAGGACGGGATGGCGGACGCGGCGGATGACGAGATCCTGTGCGAGCGGCGCGGCGCGGCCGGCCTCGTCACCCTCAATCGCCCGCAGGCCCTCAACGCGCTGACGCTCGGCATGGTGGCCCGGATGCGGCAGGCGCTGGACGCCTGGGCGCAGGAGCCGGGCATCGCCTGCATCGTGCTGCGCGCGGCGGGCCGCGCCTTCTGCGCGGGCGGCGACATCCGCCGCCTGCACGACGACGCGCGGGGCGGCCGCGGCGAGGCGGTCGACGCCTTCTGGCGCGCGGAATACGCCCTCAACGCCCTCATCCACCGCTACCACAAGCCGATCGTCTCGCTCATCGACGGGATCGTGATGGGCGGCGGGGTCGGTCTGTCGCTGCACGGCTCGCACCGGGTGGCGGGCGAGCGCTACGCCTTCGCGATGCCCGAGGTCGCCATCGGCTTCTTCCCGGACGTCGGGGCGACCTACGCGTTGCCGCGGCTCCCCGATGCCGTGGGGGTCTACCTCGCGCTCACGGGCGAGCGGATCGGGCGGGGGGATGCCCTGGCGGTGGGGCTGGCCACGCACGCCGCCCCGGCGGCGTCCTTCGAGGCCATCGCCGAGGCGCTCGCCGCCGGAGGGGCGGTGGAGGAGGTGCTGGCGCGCCACGCGCCCGCAGACGCGCCGGCCCCCGGCCCGGTGGCCGCCGCGCGTGCGCTCATCGCCGCCTGCTTCGGGGAGGGCGACGTGGCCGAGGTGCTGGCGCGGCTCGACGCGGCCGCCGCGCAGGGCTCGGACTTCGCCGCCGCCGCCGCTGCCACGATCCGCACGCGCTCGCCTACCAGCCTCGGGGTGGCCTGCGAGCAGATGCGCCGGGGCGGCGCCTTGAGTTTCCCCGAGGCGATGCGCACCGAGTACCGCATCGTGACGCGCATCCTCCAGGGGCACGACTTCTTCGAGGGCGTGCGCGCCGTGATCATCGACAAGGACGGGGCGCCGCGCTGGAACCCGGCGCGCCTCGACGCGGTGACGCCGGAGGTGGTCGCGGCCTATTTCGCAGCCCTGCCCGACGAACCCCGGTTCTCCTGAGATGCGCGGCTTCGCCAAGGTGAAGGCCCCGGCGCCCCGCCGCATCGCGCTGGCGGAGGACGGCAGCGACCGCATCGAGCGCACCCAGCCCTCCGCCCGCACCCGCTGGGACGTGGTGCTGGTCTGGTTCATGCGCATCGTGGCGGTGATCTGGATGCTCAAGGGGCTGAGCGCCTGGGCCGAGATCCTGGGCGCGCGGCCCGACGCGCCCCCGTTCGAGGGCGCGCCGATCGGCCGGCAGGCCGTCATCATCTACTTCGGGGTGATCGACCTCCTGGCGGCGGTGGGCCTGTGGCTCGCGAGCGCCTGGGGCGGCGTGGTCTGGCTCCTCGCCGCCACCTCCGCCTTCGTGCTGGCCCTGCTGACGCCGCTCCTCCTCCCGATGAGCCTCGCCAACCTCGCCTTCGATGCAGTCATCGTTACGCTTTACTTTATCGTGTCCTGGCTCGCCTCGCGCGAGATACGCTGAGGCCCGGCGCCGCGAGGGGGTCAATCGCGCGATTTATCTTCAATTTACCTACATCGGTAAATCGAGAATTTAGCCTGTCGTTTAAACCCAAATTCACGGGGTCGACCTAGGTTGGCTGCATAAGCGGAGCGGGACACACCGCCGACGCACCCCGTACAGCGAGGCAGCCATGAAGAACCAAGCGTTGAAGGTCGCCGATCAGACCCGGGCTCCCGAGGCCGACGCGTCGGTCCGCCCCCACTACCTGGAGGCCCTCCACCTCGTCGAGCGCCTGCACCGCCGGCTCCTCGACGTGATCAAGGACGAGTTCGAGCGCCGCGGCCGCGAGGACGTCAACAGCGTCCAGGCGCTCCTGCTCTACAACATCGGCGACAAGGAACTGACCGCGAGCGAGCTGCGCACCCGCGGCTACTACCTCGGCTCGAATGTCTCCTACAACGTCAAGAAGCTGGTGGAGGCCGGCTACCTGCACCACGCCCGCTCGAAGACCGACCGGCGCTCGGTGCGCATCAGCCTCACCGAGAAGGGCCGCGAGGTCCATGAGATCGTCCGCGGCCTCTACGACAAGCACGCCAAGACGATCCAGCCGATCGGCGGCATCTCGGAGGACGATTTCGGCCGCCTCAACCTGGCGCTCGCCCGCCTGGAGCGGTTCTGGACCGACCAGATCCGCTACCGGCTCTGACCGGCCCGGACCTCGGCACGACGGCGGCCGCGGGGCACGGCGCTCCGCGGCCGCCGCCGTTTTTGGCGGCCGGACCCGCCGTTTGGGCCGGCCGGACCCGCGCGGCGCTGCGCCGAATCCCGATCAGGAGGACCGCTGGGGCTTCGCGCCGTACACCACCACGTACCGCTCCCGGTCGAAGTTCCGGATGCCTTCGAAGCCCGCACGCGTGAGATAGTTGATCAATTCCTGCGGGGTCGAGGTCTTGCTGATGTAGGGCGGGCGCTTCTGCGGCGGGATCGCGCGATGCGCCTCGAAGACCTCCCAGCCCGCATCGGTGAGCTGGTTGACGTTGTCGACGTAGAGGCGGCCGCCCGGCTTGAGCACCCGGTAGGCCTCGCGGACGTAGTTGTAGCGGTCCCACTCCTCCAGGTGCATGAACACGATCGTGCTGTAGACCATGTCGACCGAGGCGTCGGCGATCGGCGCGAGATCGAAGCCGCTGATCTCGACGGGTTCCGCGTTCGGAAAGGCGGCCAGCCGCTGGCGCATGTGCCGGACCATGCCGGCGGACACATCGGCACCGATCCACTTGCGGCACACCGGTGCGAGCACGGCCCCCACGCGACCGACCCCGGCGCCGATCTCCAGGATCACGTCGTCGGGACGGACCCCGACCGTCTCCTCCAGCATCCGCTTGGTCGCCAGGCCCGTATCCTTGTAGAGCGCCTCGTCCGTATGGCCGGCGACCGCCATCTTGGCGGCATCCTCCGACTCGGAGATCGAGTTCCAGGTCTGCTTGTAATCCTGGCGAGACAATTTCGGCTGACCGCGACCGATCAGGCGGCCGATCTTGCGTCTGATGTTGGGCATACTGTGTCCGGTCAGGTCTGATCAATGGTCGAGAATGGCGGCGTCACCTTCATCGGTCGTCGCGGAAAACACAAGGCCTCGCCGGGGCCGGCCGGCGCGGGCCGCCGGAGGAAGCCGTCGACAGACGCGCCCGGCGGACGTACACCGCGTCCGGTCGGGACGAGACGGGGATCGCGATGCTGGGACGGTTCGAGCGCGGAGGGTCGGGGGAGGCCGTCGTCGAGTACGGCGACAGCAACCTGCGCGTCGTTCGGCCAGGCCGCTTCGTGCGCTGCGCCGTGACCGGTGCCGAGATCCCCCTCGATGACTTGCGCTACTGGAGCGTCGCGCGCCAGGAGCCCTACGCGACCCCCGAGGCCGCGCTGCAGCGGCTGCGGGAGACCGGCCGGCCGTAACGGGCTGTCCCGTCAACGCGCACGGGAGAGCGGGGCCCGGCCCGCGAGGCGCTCGGCGAGCCGCGCCCGCAGCGTGCCGTCGTCCGCGATGACGAGCCGCACCGGCAGCGTCGTCACGGCGGCGTCCGGCGGCAGCTTCACCCGGTCCTTCTCGGTGGTGACGAGCCTGAGGCCGGCCTGCGACGCCTCGCGCTCCAGGGCGGAGAGGTCCCGCGGCCGGTAGCGGTGGTGATCCGGAAACGCCCGGGTCGCCCGCACCTGCGCCCCGACCGCCCGCAGGCTGTCGAAGAATTTGTCCGGTCGCCCGATCCCCGCGAAGGCGAGCACCGGCTGCCCGGCGAGCGCCGCCGCGTCCTGCGGGTCGGGCCGCAGGGCGGCGCGCACCGCGAGGAGGCCGCGCGCCTCGGCCTGCGCGGCGATCCGCTCGCCCGCGGCGCCCTCGCCCACGATCACCGCGGCGTCGATCAGCGGCCAGTGGGCGTCGAGCGGCGCCCGCAGGGGGCCTGCCGGAAAGGCAAGGCCGTTGCCGATGCCGACCCCGGCATCGAACACCGCGAGCGCGAGGTCCTTGCGCAGGGAAGGGTTCTGCAGCCCGTCATCCATCACGATCACGTCCGCGCCGAGGGCGGCGCAGAGCGCCGCCCCGGCCGGCCGGTCGCGGGCGACGACGGTGGGCGCGGCGCGCGCCAGCAGCAGGGGCTCGTCGCCGACCTCCGCCGCCCCGTGCCGCCCGGGCTCGACCGGCACCCCGTCGAGGCGTCCGCCGTAGCCGCGCGACAGGAAGGCCGGCCTGTGCCCGAGCGTGCGCAGGAGGTCCGCCAGCGCGAGGGCGGTGGGCGTCTTGCCCGCGCCCCCCAGGCCGACGTTGCCGACGCAGATCACCGGCACCGGGCCGGGCGCGCCCGCGCGCGCCATGCGCCGGGCGACGTGGCCCCCGTAGAGCCGGCCGAACGGCGCCAGGAGCCGCGCCGGCAGGGTGGGCGCCTCCCGCCACCAGAATGCGGGGGGACGCATGGTCAGGCGCCGAAGCGGCCGGCGATCTTCATCTGGCAGATGAAGGGTTCGAGGGCCGCCAGCGTGCGCTCCAGCGCGCCCTCGCAGGCCGCGACCGCGCCGCGCCCCGCCTCCGCCATCGCGCGCAGGCGCTCGGGCTCGCCCAGAAGGCCGCCCACCGCCGCGGCGAGGTCCGCCGCACCGGCGAGCGGCCGCGCGCCCCCGGCCGCGCCGAGCACCTCGTAGGCCTGGGCGAAGTTCCAGACGTGCGGCCCGTGCAGGATGGCGCAGTCGAGCCGCGCCGCCTCGATCGGGTTCTGGCCGCCATGCTCCACGAAGGAGCCGCCCATCACCGCGAGCGGGCTCAGGCGGTAGAACAGCCCGAGTTCCCCCACCGTGTCGGCGACGTAGAGGTCGGTGCGGCTGTCCGGCAGCCCGCCCTGGCTGCGCAGGGCGGCCCGCAGGCCCGCGCCCTGCGCGGCGGCGGCGAGCGCCGGGCCGCGCCGGGGATGGCGGGGCACCACGACGGTGAGGAGCGCCGGACAGCGCGCGGCGAGCGCCCGGTGCGCGGCCGTGACCATCTCCTCCTCGCCCGGATGCGTGGAGGCGGCGAGCCAGACCGGGCGCCCCTGCACGAGGCCGGCGAGCTGCCCGAGCGCCTGCGGGTCGGCGGGCGGGGGCGCGGCGTCGAACTTCAGGTTGCCGCTCACCATCACCCGCGGCGCCCCCAGGCGCAGGAAGCGGTCGGCCTCCTCGCGGGTCTGCACGAGGCAGACCGCGATGCGCGACAGCACCGCCCGGGCGAGATCCGGCGTGCGCGCCCAGCCGTTGGCGGACCGCTCCGACATCCGGCCGTTCACCAGGATCAGCGGCACGCCGCGCCGGTCGAGGGCCAGGATGGTGTTGGGCCAGAGTTCGGATTCGGCCACGAGCGCGAGATCGGGGCGCCAATGGTCGAGGAAGCGCTCGACGTAGCGGGGCGCGTCGAGCGGCGCGAACTGGTGCAGGGCGCCCGTCGGCAGCCGCGCGGCCAGCAGCTCCGCCGAGGTGCGGGTGCCGGAGGTCACCAGCACCGTGAAGCCGCGCTGCGTCAGCCGCTCGACGAGCCCGATCAGGGACAGGGCCTCGCCGATGCTGGCGCCGTGCGCCCAGACGAGAGGCCCCGCCGGCCGCGGCCGGCCCGGCCGCCCGACCCGCTCGGGCAGGCGCAGCGGGTCCTCCTTGCCCTTGCGGCGGCGCCACGCGAGCAGGCCGGCGAGGGCCGGTTCGAGGGCGATCAGGCCGTAATGGTAGGCCCGGAGCAGGGGAGGGACGGCGCGGCGGGTCATGCGGAGGCGGGCCGCACGGGACGACCGGTGCAGGGGGCGTGGCTCATGCTGCGAGTCCGGCGCTGGGGAGAGGTGCGGCCTCGGCGCTGGAAGGCCGGAGAGAGGGAGCGGCGCGCCGGCGGACCGGTCCGGCCGGGACGCGCGCTGCCGTCTAGCGTCGCCGGCGGCCGGTGCGCAACCGGCGCGGTCCGTGCCGGGCGGCATACCGGCGGGTCCTGCGGAGCACGAAACCGTGATGTCCGCCTTGTCGCCGCGCGGCCCAGGGCTCAGATTTGAATTATTCCAATTCGAGGCTGACATGAAGGCATTGTCCGATCTCACCGAACGCGAGGTCCTGGCCCTGGCCATCGCCAACGAGGAGGAGGATTCGCGCATCTACCGCAGCTTCGCCGAGCAGACGCGGGCCGACTTTCCCGCCTCGGCCGCCCTGTTCGACGACATGGCCCAGGAGGAGCGGCGGCACCGCGACGATCTCTGCGCCGCCTATCGCGGGCGATTCGGCGAGCATCTGCCGCCCGTGCGGCGGGAGGATGTCAAAGGGTCTTCGCGGCGGCCCCGGGTGCCAGGGCCTCCGTCCGCCTGAGCCGGGCGGCCGGGGCGACGGAGGCGCGGGCCGCCTTCCACGAGCGCCGCCTCCCTGTCTCGGGACCTTGAGGCGCGCCAGCTGGTCACGCGGCCTGCCGCCTGTTCGTGCTGCGCGGCGTCCGGCCCGGTCCGACGGGGCTGTTCGACCGCCCGGTCCCGATGTTCGCGGCGGGGTCGATCTCCTGCGAACTCCTGGCGATCGCCGCGATCCGCACCCGGTCCATGCAGACGCCGTTCTGGCGCGCCGCGCTGCAGGTGGTGCTGGGCGGTCTGCTCGTCCTGCTGGCGGGTATCGCCATCGGCAGCGCCTGAGGCGATTTTCGCCTTGGCGGCGCGGCGGGCGCGTGGGAGAGGGACACGCGACCCGCTCAACCGGAGCCAGCGCGCGTCCCGCCGCGATGTACCGTCTCGCCCACCTGACCGATCCGCATGTCGGACCGATCTCCCGTCCCCGCCTGCGCCAGCTCCTGAGCAAGCGCGCGACCGGCTGGGTGAACTGGAACCGCGGCCGGCGCCTGACGCACGACATGGAGGTGCTGGAGGAACTCGTCGCCGACCTGCTGGCGGCCGAGCCCGACCACATCGCCTGCACGGGCGACCTGTGCAACATCGGCCTGCCGAGCGAGTGGGGCACCGCCCGGGTCTTCCTGGAGGCGCTGGGCGCGCCCGAGGCGGTGAGCTTCGTGCCGGGCAACCACGACGCCTACGTGCGCGGCTCCCTCGACGGGCTCCTCGGCGCGGTCGGCCCCTGGACGCGCGACGATGCCGGGCGCGCGCAGGCCTTCCCGTACCTGCGGCGGCGCGGGCCGCTCGCCCTCGTCGGCCTCTCCTCGGCGATCCCGACCGCGCCCTTCGTGGCGAGCGGGCGGCTCGGCACCCGGCAGCTCGCGGCCGCGGAGGCGCTGCTCGGCAGCCTCGCGCGCGAGCCGGAGCGGCCCTGCCGCGTGGTGATGATCCACCACCCGCCCCATCTCGGCGGCGCACAGCCCGGGCGCAACCTCACCGATGCGGGCGCCTTCGAGGCGATGATCCGGCGCGTCGGCGCCGACCTCGTGCTGCACGGCCACAACCATGTCGGCTCGGTCGCCTTCGTGATCGGGCCGGACGGGCGGCGCGTGCCGGTGATCGGCGCCCCCTCCGCCTCCGCGCGCGGCGGCACGCTCGCGCATTGCGCGGGCTGGCACCTCTACGGCTTCGAGCGCACCGGGACCGGCTATGCCGTCACGGCGCTCCTGCGGGGGCTCACGCCCGAGGGGCGCATGGGCGAACTCGGCACCCTGCTGCTGCGCGGCTGACCCTGCCCGCGCGGCCGCGGCAACAAATCAGAACAGCGGACGTTCTCCGGGCGAGCGGGGCGCCGATCGTGCCCGGCGGGACGTCGGGCGCCGGGCACACCACGGCGCGGAGGTCCGCCGGGCCAGCGGAGCAGTGGCATGGCGGATGAGACGGGCGGCGTGAGAGCCCAGGTCGCGAACGCACGGGCGCAGGATGTCGGGCGCGGCGTCGCCCGGATCGGGGCGGCGCTCCTCGATACCCTGAAGATCCAGGAGGGCGAGGCGATCGAGATCATCGGCAAGCGCCACACCACGGCGCTCGCCATCGCGCTCGGCGCGGAGGACGAGGGCCTGAGCATCATCCGCCTCGACGGGCTGCAGCGCGTCAATGCGGGCGTCGGCTCGGGCGACTACGTCGAGATCCGCCGCGCCGAGGTGCGCCCGGCCCAGCGCGTCGTCCTGGCGCCGGCCCAGAAGAACCTGCGCCTGCAGGGCTCGGGCGAGGCGCTGCGCCGGACCTTCTTCCGCCGGCCTCTGATCGCCGGCGACGTGATCTCCACCTCCGTGCAGTCGCGCACCGGGCGCGATCAGGTGCCGGAGGAGCTGCGCTCGATGTTCAACCTGCCGGCCTACGGCCTGCAGGAGATCCGCCTCGTCGTGGTCTCGACCCTGCCGGCCCGCGGCATCGTGCAGATCACGGCCGAGACCGAGGTCGATCTGCGCCCGCTCTACGAAGAGCCCAAGGAGGCCCGCCGCGCCGACGTCACCTACGACGACATCGGCGGCCTCGGCTCGACCGTCGATCAGGTGCGCGAGATGGTGGAGCTGCCGCTGCGCCATCCCGAGCTCTTCCAGCGCCTCGGCATCGATCCGCCCAAGGGCGTGCTCCTCTACGGCCCGCCCGGCACCGGCAAGACCCTGCTCGCCCGCGCGGTCGCCAACGAGACCGAGGCGCAGTTCTTCCACATCGCCGGCCCCGAGATCATGGGCAGCCAGTACGGCGAATCCGAGCAGCGCCTGCGCCAGATCTTTTCCGAGGCCCAGCGCAACGCGCCCGCCATCGTGTTCATCGACGAGATCGACTCGATCGCGCCCAAGCGCGAGGAGGCCCGCGGCGAGGTGGAGCGGCGCATCGTGGCTCAGCTCCTCACCCTGATGGACGGGCTGGAGCCGCGCCAGAACATCGTGGTGATCGGCGCCACCAACCGGCGCGACGCCATCGACGAGGCCCTGCGCCGGCCCGGCCGCTTCGACCGCGAGATCGTCATCGGCGTGCCCGACGAGCCCGGGCGGCGCGAGGTGCTGACCATCCACACCCGCGGCATGCCGCTCGGCGACAATGTCGACCTCGACGAGATCGCGCGCACGACCTACGGCTTCGTCGGCGCCGACCTCTCGGCGCTCGCCCGCGAGGCGGCGATGGACGCGCTCCGCCGGGTGCTGCCGCGGATCAACCTCAAGGAGGGCATCCCGCCCGAGGTGCTGGAGACCCTGCAGGTCTGCCGCGAGGACTTCCTGAACGCCCTCAAGCGCGTGCAGCCCTCGGCCCTGCGGGAGATCATGATCCAGGTGCCCAATGTCGGCTGGGACGACGTGGGCGGCCTGGGCGAGGTGCAGACCAAGCTGCGCGAGGGGGTCGAACTCCCGCTCAGGAACCCGGAGGCGTTCCGGCGCATCGGCATCCGCCCGGCCAAGGGCTTTCTCCTGTTCGGCCCGCCCGGCACCGGCAAGACCCTGCTCGCCAAGGCGGTGGCGCGCGAGGCGCAGGCGAATTTCGTGGCCACGAAATCCTCCGACCTGCTCTCGAAATGGTACGGCGAATCCGAGCAGCAGGTCTCCCGCCTTTTTGCCCGCGCCCGGCAGGTCGCCCCGACGGTGATCTTCATCGACGAGGTCGATTCGCTCGCGCCGGTGCGCGGCGGCGGGCTCGGCGAACCCGCCGTCACCGAGCGCGTGGTCAACACCATCCTGACCGAGATGGACGGGCTCGAAGAGTTGCAGGGCGTGGTGGTGATCGCGGCCACCAACCGGCCGAACCTCGTCGACCCGGCGCTGCTGCGCCCCGGCCGCTTCGACGAACTCGTCTACGTGCCGGTGCCGAACGCCGCCGGGCGCCGCCACATCCTCGGCATCCACACCCGCGCCATGCCGCTCGGCCCCGACGTCGACCTCGACGACCTCGCGGCGCGCACCGTGCGCTTCACCGGCGCCGACCTCGAGGACCTCACCCGCCGCGCCGGCCTGATGGCTTTGCGCGCCGATCTGGAGGCGAGCGCGGTCACCCAGGCGCATTTCGACGCCGCCTTCCAGGAGACCCGGCCCTCGGTGACCCCCGAGATGGAGCAGGATTACGAGACGATGCTGCGGACGCTGAAGCAGGAAGGGCCGCAGCGCCAGCCGATCGGCTTCGTACCGAGCCGGCCGGCGGCGGAGTAGGAGTCACGCAATATTTGCTGATGTGCTCGACTTCGGGGGTAAATCTCGTGTGGAAGTTTGGCGTCTTGTTGTGCGTCCGTCGATTCTATGATATGCTAAGTTGTGTGGTGGTGAATTTCTCCGCCGTCGAAAATTTTGTGATTTTGTGTGGAATAATATCCTGCAGCGGTAGGACAGCATGGAATGGGCAGTTCCAGATTATTCGCGCAATCAAGTT
>NZ_BPQQ01000040.1 GCF_022179325.1 Methylobacterium isbiliense
TGCGCCGGGGGTTTTCTGCGTTCCGGACAGGCCGGAGTACGTCAGTGCCACTCCGGATGATGCGGCACGTCGTGACCATGAGCGATGCCGACGAGTCCCACCTCACCGTGCAAGTCCGTCTCCAGGGCCGCATGTCCCGGTGCCGCCGAGCCTGACGGCTTGGTGTCGGTCGCAAACACCAGCGTGCCATCCGGGCCGATCGCGGCCAGAGCGGGACTTGATGCGGCTGTGGCACCCGCGCCGTGCGAGGCCGGACCGCCTTGCGCTCCCGCGGTGGGCGACGAAGAGGACGGAGCGGCACCCGGCGTCACGGGCGAACCCGATCCGGTTGCGTCCAGCGGTGCATGCGCGACAGACGGGTGCTGCGGATCCGCCGCGGTGGCCGGACGGTGATCCTGGTTTGCCCCGGTGGCTTCCGTCCGCGACGGACCTGTCCCCACGGCGCTCGCTTGGCCGGTAGTCGTCGGCAAGGCTGCCGTCGCGCTTTGAGCACCTGGGGCGTGGCTGCCGGCGGACGCTTGCGGCACCGGAGCGGCGAGATCGGCCGTCGCACCCGGGCTCTGACTCGCAACGGTGCCGTCCTGCGACGTGCCGGCCCCATCCGCGCTGGTCTCGGTGCTCATCTGGCCCGGCGTGCTCGGCAAGGTGTCCGCCCGCGACGCGTGCGCGCCCGCGCCGGCGTGATCAGGACCGGTCGTCGTCACGGCCTCGGGCGCGCTGGCGGCGACGTGGCTCGGACCGGATGCTGGCCCGTGCGGGGAGGTCACGGCCTCCTGTACGGGCGTCTCCTGCGCCGCCGGGCGGCCGACCGCGCTGGGGCCGTCCGAACCGAGGACGTCCACCGGCTTGGCGGCATCGACCGCCGGGCTCTGACCGGGCGCTGCACCGTCCGCAGGCAGGTGGCTCGCCGCGGGCGCTGTGGCCGGGGTGCTCGTCGGCGGGCCGTGGCCGCCTGCAGCCTCGCTGTTCACCGTCGCGGCGCCGTCGGCTGCCGGGCTCGGCCCCCGAACCGGCGTGCCACTGACCGCATGGGCTTGGCTGGCCGCGGCTGCCGTACCGGCTGCATTCGTCTCGCCCGGCAGGTCCGATGGGGCATCCGCCTTCGGGCCGTGTGCGACTGTGCCGGAGTGATCCGTGCCGGTGCTGCCTTCTGCCGGTGCCGTGCCGGCGAGCCCGCCCTGGCTCGGACCGGGCGCTGGGGCGCCTGCCGCCGGGCTCGCCTCCGGTGCCTGGGCCTTGGCGCCCGCCGCATCGGGAGCTGCGGGCAGGGCGCCTGCCGCCGGGTTCTCAGAGGCCGGCCTGTGGTCGCCGGACGGCGTGCCTTGCCCCGGCGCCGAGGCGCGCGCGACCTCGCCGCTGGTCTGATCCGAGACCGCGCCGTGCACGGGCGTGGGGCCGGGTCCGGCCGCGCCGGTCTCGGTGCCCGTGTGGCTCGGCGTGCTCGCTGATGCGTTCGCCGGTGAGCCGTGTGCGCCCGAACCGGGCTGGTCCGGAGCAGCGCTCGGTGCCGTCTCGGGCGTCCCCGCGGCGACCGCTTGGCCGTCGCCAGCTGGTGGACTGGCCGCTTGTGAGGCTCCGGCCTGCGGTGCGCTGGCCTCGTGCGATGCCGCCGGGCCGGCGGTTGGACCGTGAGCGGCAGCACCGCTGCTGTCCCCCGGCGTGGCGGCTCCGCCAGCCGGGCTTGGTCCGGACGCCGCACCGTCCACCGCAGGATCCGGCGCCGGTGCCTTGGGCTCTGAACTCGCCGCCTGCGGTGGAGCGGAGGCTGCGTCCGCCCGCGCAGCCTGCGCGTTCGAGCCGGGGTGATCGCGCGTGGCCGCCTCGGGCGTGCCGGTGGCGCCGGCGTGGCCCGGGCCGGACGCGGCGGTGCTCGCCTGCGAGGCGGCCGCCTCGGATGCCTTGGTCTCGGCGGCGGCCTTGGGCGGCGCTGCCGCGGAGGTGTTTTCCGTCGGACCGTCCTTGCCCGCACCACGGCTCTCCGCCGTCGTGGAGACGCCGCCGGCCGGGTTCGGGCCGGGGCCGGACACGCCCTTGCCCGCAGCGGTGTGGTCCGCCTGGGGCTGGCTCGCCTCGGCCGGTCCGGCCCCGGTGCCGGCCGGGTCCGGCGTGCCGTTCGCCTTTGCGGCGGAGGCGTCCGAGTCGGAGCCGCGGGACCCGGCGGCCTTCTGTGTCTCGGCGGTGTCGACGGCCGGGCTCTGGCCTGGGGTGGAGGTGCTCCGGCCCGCTGCGGCGCCCGTCTGGGTGGCGTTCTCCTTGGCGGTGTTCTCCTTGATGGGGTTCCCTTGGGCGGCGTTCCCTTGGGCAGCGTTCCCTTGGGCTGGGCCGGCCCCGGCCTCGTCGCTCCGGGGGGCAACCGCGCCGGGCGTACCCGGTGCGGCCTCCGCCCTCGCGCCGCGCGCCTCCGGGCCAGGATGGTCCGATACGGCGCGGAGCACCGGCTCGGCGAGGTCGAGGGCCGGGCTCTGGCTGCGGCCGTGAGGCGACGCCGGGCCGTCCGCCGGGGGCGCACGGCCCGCATCGGCCTCAATCGGCACGGCGGGCGAGACCGCCGGTGGTGCATCGGCCCTGGCCGGACCGGGAGTCTCGATCGCCGGACCCGCGGCACGGCTTGGTTCGGGCGCCGGATCGGCCGGAGCCCGGCTCTCGGCGGGTTTGGGATCGGGTCGGGACAGCACCCTCACGGCATCGAAGCGAAGCTCCGAGGCGGCCGCGGCCGGCGGATCCGACGTGACCTGAAGCGCCGATTGCGCTGCGCTCGGCTGCACCTTCGAGCCCGCCTCCTCGGTCGGCCCCCCCGGCGTGGAGACGGCCGGCGCGGAGGCAACCGCGGGGGCGGCGGGCGGGGATGAGGGCGCCGCGCTGGTATGCTTCACCTCGGCGCTGCCGTCCGACGCGCTCGCCGTCTCCGCCGGACGGTGATCGCTCGATGGGCGTTCGGTCGCGGTGCGGGGATGCCCCGTCTCGATGCTCCTGACCTGTCGGATGCCGTCGAGCTTCAGGCCGGCGGGGTGATCGACCGTCGGCAGCTTCGGAAAGTCGGGTCCCTCGATGCCGATATCGGGCCGGCTCTGCTGGATCACGCTGCTGTGCTCCGCCCCCGAGGGCGTCGCGTCCGTGTGCGCTTGGCGCGCCAGGGCGGGGGCCGGGGACGGTGCCGATGGGGCGCCCGGATCCGGCGCGCGTCCGCCGCCGGCGGCCGGGACCGGCGGCAGTGCCATGTCGCCCTGCGCCGCCTGGTCCGCCGTGTGGCTCGCCTGCCGGGTCGCGGTCAGCTCGGGATTCGTCTTCGGATCCAGATCGTCGACCGACGCCGTCTGCGCGGCGAACAGCATCGCCGAGAAGACGATCGCCTCGATCTGCCGGCGGTGGTCGGCGTGCTCGGGGGCGTCCGCGCCCCGCTCTTCCGACGTCCGCGCAGGGGAGGGGGGCTCGACGTGACGGGAGCCGGCGGCCGGCGGCACCGCCACGGGTCCCTCCGGCTCGGCCGGGGCGATCCCGCCGGCGAAGGCCTCCTCGGGCGACAGGCTCAGGGCCGCCGCGGCGATGATGGCGGTCAGCAGGGCTGCCGGATGCACCACGAGCTTGGCGCCCGGCTCGGCCCGCGGGATGGGCAGGAGGGTCGGGTACTGGGCCGCGATCTGGTTGAGGAGGCTGCGGAAGTCGGGCCCCCGCATCGGGTGCTCCAGCGCCTCCGAGGCGACCACGTAGCTGCCGTCGATCCTGGCGAAATGCATGATCGCATCGCCGTTCGGCCGGCAGAAGACGAACCACGGATCGTCCTCGTCGCTCAGCCCCTGCTCGCAGGTGATCCGCATCCCGGCCCGGATCAGCGCGGCCTCGACCCGGTAGAACTCGGCCAGCTCCTGCTGGGACCATGCGCCCTGCGTGGTCGGAGCGGGCCGGAAGAAGGAGATGATCGCACCCATATCGCTCTCACTCCCGGGAGCCGGATGGCCACGCGGCGGCCGGGCCGCCGGGGCGGACCGGTCGCCGCGCTCTGCGTCTCGCACCCGGTCTAGCGCTCATGGAAGGCCCGTCCCATGGCGTCGAAGAAGGGGGAGACCATGTAGTCGAGGGCGGTCCGCTCGCCTGCCGAGACGACCACCTCCGCGGGAAGCCCCGCCACCAGGCGGTGCTTCACCTCGTCCGGGATCTCGTGCTCGTCGATCTCGACGACCCCGGCGAAGTAGGCCTGTTTCGTCGTGTCGTCGATCAGGCGGTCGCGCGACACCGTCCTGAGCGTGCCGAAGATCGCCGGGGTCCGGCGCGTCTGGAAGCTCGGGAACTTGACCTCGGCCGCCATCCCGGCCCGCACGGTTTCCAGCTCGTGGGGCGAGAACTGGACGCTGATCACCAGCCTGTCGCTGATCGGGACGATCTCCATCAGCGCCTCACCCGACCGGATGACCTGCCCGATCGTGTAGACCTTGAGGCCCTGCACCACCCCGCCGTGCGGGGCGCGGATCTCGTGCCGCCGCAGCACGTCCTGCGCGACGAGGAGCTTCTCGCGCACCTCGGCGATCTTCTGGCGCGTCTCCAGGAGCTGGGCGCTGACGGCTTCCTGCAGCTTCTGCTTGATCTGCGCGATCTGGATCACCGCTTCGCCGATGGCGTTCTGCGCCTTGGCCGTCTCCGCCACGGAGCGTCCGATCACGCCCTGGAGCCGCGTGCGCTCGCGCTCCATGACGAGCAGCCGCGAGAGCGGGATCAGGTTCTTCTCGCGCAGGCTGCGCAGGCCGCCGAGCTCCTCGTCGATGAAGCCCACCTGGGCCTCGACCGACGCCTTCTCGACCGCGAGCCCCACCATCTCGTTCTGCAGCTGCTTCACGCGTGCCTCGATGAGGTCGATCTGCGACCGCAGGGACTTGCGGCGCTCCGCCAGCTGGTTCGTCTGGTCCCGGATGGTGCGGGCGATCGCCGGCTCGTCGCGCCGCGCGACGATGTCCGGCGGCAGCTCCAGCTCGGTCGTCTGGTCGTGTTCGGCGCGCAGGCGCGCTTCGAGGATGAGGGCGGCGTCGAGCTGCGTCCTGAACAGGTCCGCGCTCGCGCGGGATTGCAGGGGATCGATGCGCAGGAGGACGTCGCCCTCCCGCACGGTCTGGCCGTCGCGCACCAGCACGTCGAGGACCATGCCGCCCTCGAAATGCTGGATCACCTTCCGGCTGCTCTCCACCGTGACGACGCCGGGGCTGATGACGGCGCGGTCCAGGCGGACGACGGCCGCCCAGCCGCCCATGATTCCGAAGGTCGCCAGGATGAGGGCGTAGCCCGCGACCGCGTAGCGGCGCCAGCTCGTCAGGCCCGGCGGCGGCCCGGCCCTCCGCTCGCCCCGGTCCTCTCCGGGGCGGGGCGGCCGGTCTGCCGGCCAGGAGGGGGCGGAGGATGAGGGGGCGGAGGCCGTCGTCATGGCTCAGCCCGTCGCCGCGCGCGGCCGCTCGAGGAGCCGGCGGTCGACGGTCGCGTCCGTTCCCGTCGCGGGGAGCGGGGCGGGCCTCGCGCCGGTCACCTGCGCAAGGATCTGCTCGGCCGGGCCGAAGGCCTGGATGCTGCCGCCGTTCAGCACCAGCACCTCATCGGCCTCCGCCAGGAGGGCGAGCTTGTGGGTGACGATGACGACCGTCGTGCCGGCCCGCTTCAGCTCCGCCACCGCCTGCATCAGGGCCGTCTCGCCGGCCTGATCGAGGCTCGCATTCGGCTCGTCGAGCACGACGAGGCTCGGCTGGCCGTACAAGGCCCGGGCCAGCGCGATGCGCTGGCGCTGCCCGCCGGACAGTCCGTGTCCTCCGGTCCCGATCCGGGTGTCGTAGCCGTCGGGGAGGCCCTGGATCAGGGCGTGGCAGCCGGCCAGCCGCGCCACCGCGATCACCGCGGCCTCGTCCTCGACGCCGAAGCGGGCGATGTTCTGCGCCACGGTGCCCTCGAAGAGTTCCACGTCCTGCGGCAGGTAGCCGATGTGGCGTCCGAGCGCCTGCGGGTCCCAGTGCCCGATCTCGGAACCGTCGATCCGCACCGTGCCGCTCGCGAGCGGCCAGACGCCCGTCAGCGCCCTGACGAGCGTCGACTTTCCCGCCGCGCTCGGTCCGATCACGCCCACGACGTGTCCCGCCTCCAGCCGGACGCTGAGGCCGTGCAGGATGGGCGCCGTCGTGCCGGGCGCCGCCACGACGGCGGCCTCGATCTCGACCACTCCCTGCGGGCGCGGGAGGACCATCCGGTGGGGCTCCGATCCGGCCGCCGCGACCAGGCCGGTCAGGCGGCGGTAGCTGGCCCGGGCGGCGGTGAAGCCCTTCCAGTTCGCGATCACCAGCTCGACCGGAGCGAGCGCGCGGCCGATGATGATCGAGGCGGCGATCATCGACCCCGCGGAGATCTCCCGGCGGATGGCCAGATAGGCGCCCAGGCCCAGAACCATCGTCTGCAGGAACATCCGGACGAAGCGCGTCGCCGCGACGATCACGCTGGCCCGGTCGCTGGCGCGCGCCTGCAGCAGCAGCACCTCGTCGTGGCGCGAGCGCCACCGCTCGCGCAGCGCGCCGAGCATGCCCATGGATTGCAGCACGTCGGCGTTCCGGACGGTCGCGCGGGCCTGCTGCCCGGCCACCGCGGAGGCGCGGCTGGCCGCGGTGAGCGACCGGCGCGTGGCGAGTTCGTTGAGGAGCGTCAGCCCGAGGATCACCGACCCGCCGGCGAGCGCCATCCATCCGAACCACGGATGCAGGATGAAGCAGGCGAGGAGGAAGATCGGGGTCCAGGGCGCGTCGCAGAAGGCCAGGAGGCCGCTGCCCGTCAGGAACTCGCGCAGCGTGTCCACGTCGCGCAGGGCCGTGTCCTGCCCGAGGCCGGGCCTGCGCAGGACGCTGCGATGCACGGCATCGTAGACCGGCCCCGCGATGGCGTGGTCGAACGCCACCCCGCCGCGGACCAGGATGCGCGCGCGCAGCATCTCGAGGATCGCGTAGACGGCCAGCGCGAAGGCGGCGATGAGCGTGATGCCGAGGAGGGTCGCCTCGTTCCGGCTCGCCAGCACCCTGTCGTAGATCTGCAACATGTACAGGGGGCCAACAAAAAGCAGTATGTTGATGAAAAAGCTGAACACGAAGGCCGTTACGAGCATGGGGCGCATCGACCGTATGCCATTTTTCAATGCGGACGATGCCTCGTTGTGGGCCATGCCAATGTCCCGCCGGAATATTGTCGCTTGGCAATAATAGCCGATGCCACAGGGCCGTCACAATGCCCGTGGATTTGTTCTCCATCAAGCCGGGTATCGCGCGATCGGCTCTCGACCGCCCTGCAGGAGCGATAGCGTGCGCCGCGCAGGGTGCGCCGGGGTGGTCCCCTCAGGATGATCCGCTTTGGCTTCAGGCAAGTCCGTCCATGATCATGCGTACCGGCTCCTCTGCGGGCATCGCTCCGTCGGGGCGCGCCGTTGCGCCGAACGTTTGTTGTAGACTCGACCGGGCCTGGCGGCCTATGTGTATATCACTGTACGGGTCGACACGACGCCATCCACGCCCGCGAGAAGGCTCCCTCCCCGTGTATGCTCATCACCAGCGCTTGGATTCGGAAGAAGTTCAGGAACTGCGCCGGGAAGGCGGGCGCTACCTGAAGGAGTTGCGCGAGGCGCGCGGCCTCTCGCAGCGGCAGCTCGCGGCCCTGGTCGGGACCGAGTACTACACGTTCATCTCGCAGCTGGAGACCGGGCGCGGCCGTATTCCGCCCGACCGGTACCGCGCCTGGGCCGAGGCGCTGGACATCGACGTCCGGCAGTTCGTCCAGACCCTGATGCGGTTCTACGACCCGTTGACCTACGACATTCTGTTCGGCCCCGAGAGGGGCAGCGCCGCCCGGAGCGGTGGCCCCGGCCCGCGCGGGACGACCGTGCAGGCCGGCTGATCGCGCCTCGCCGGCGCGGATGGCCCGGTGCGGTCGATCGGGTCGGAGGGGCCGGGCACGGCCTCGGAGGACGGCAGGGGAGAGGGGCCATGCCCGCGGGAGGTCGGCAGGATCCGCACCCGGCGACGCCGAAGGCCGACCCCGTCGAAACACGGATGGTGTGTCGTGGCGGCTTGATGGCGATCGGGCTGCGGGTATACAGTGAAAAGATAACATGATTTTGCTGTATGGTCGGCGGGATCGGGGCGGGCGCGAGGGCAGCGACGACGAGGCTCGGTCGGAGGGATGGTTCACGGGCCGACCGGGAGCGAGGTGACAATCGAGAGCGTGCGCAGAGCGAGAGGAGCCGGACGCCATGTCTCACGCCGCCAAGATGATCATGCTGGACGAACACCCGCCTCACGGTCACGCGACCGCGGACGTCCGCACTCACGTGCGCAAGCTGATCCTGGACCTCGTCCGCAAGGGCGCGAGCGGCACCGGCTGCGGGAAGCCCTGATCCGACCGCCCCTGCGTGCGGCGGCGGGCGGGAGAGGGACCGGGATGCCGGAGCGGCCGGGGGTGCCTCATGCGCGCTGCGTCAGTACGAGGCAGGTGTAGGGGCCGAAGCCGATCGTGCCGCTGAAGCCGAGTCCGTCCCGGGGCTCCGCCTCGGCCGTCGTGGGGTGGCCGGGATGATCGCCGAAATCGGGTGAGTAGCCGGACCCGTCGCTGTTGAGGACGACCTGCCAGCCGCCGCCGCGCGGCAGCCCGATCCGGTAGGCATCCCAGGCCCGGTTGGCGCAGTTGAGCACCACCACCACGTCGTCCCCCGGCCCGCCGCGATCCCAGCGGTGGAAGGCCAGGACCTTGTCCCGGTCGTTCAGGTGAAAGACGTTCACGCCCTGGCCGGTCAGGCCGCGGCTGCGGTCGTTCCAGTTGCGGCGCAGCCGGATCAGGTCACGGTACAGGGCCAGGATACCGGCGAAGCGCCGGGTCTTGCTCCAGTCGAGCGGGTCGACGTCCCGGAACCACTCGTCCTCCAAGAATTCCTGGCCCTGGAACAGCATCGGGATCCCCGGCGCCGTGAGGACGAGCGCCGCACCGAGCGTGGAGCGCTTGCGCGCGAACCAGCCGCCGGGATCGTCGGGCGCGATCTCGCTCGGCAGGCGCGCCTTCCCGTTCGCCACCTCGTCGTGCGATTCGGTGTAGAGCACGCGCGTGAGCGCGGTCCCGCCGTAGCGGCCGAGGATCGCGTCGCGCAGAGCCGCCATGCTGCGATCCTCGTCGCGCGCCGCGATCAGCGTCCGGCGCACCGGGTGCACGAAGTTGGCGGCCCATTGCGCATCGAACGCCGCCCCGCCGTCCTCCGCCGCGACGGTGAGCCAGGGATTGTCCTGCAGATCCTCCGCGATGCTGATCTTCCAGGGATAGCGCGCGTCGATCTCCCGGTTGATCCACTGCATCAGGCTCCAGCCGTCGGGCAGGGTCTGGCCGGGATCGGCTTCGTTCCCGTCGACGGTGCGGATGTAGAGCGTCATGTCCCAGCGCAGGCCGTCCGCGTGAAGCTCCTCCAGCCAGTAGAGCGCGCTGTCGCGCAGGTACTGGCGCACCTCGCCGCGCCCGTAATCCGGCCGCCCGCTCTCCGTCCAGGGCGTGCGGGAGCGCCAGTCGTTGTAGAAGTAGATGCCGCCCTTGCCGGGCTCGTGCCAGCCGTCGAACTGCCACAGGATGAGGTCGTCCGGCCCGAGATGGTTGTAGACGACGTCGATGATGACGGCGAGGCCGAGCGCGTGGGCCGCCTTCACGAACGCCTTGATCGCGTCGTAGCCGCCGTACCGGCTCTCGATCGCGAAGGCGGAGGCCGGGTTGTAGCCCCACGAGAAGTCGCCCGGGAATTCCTGCAGGGGCATGATCTGCACGGCGTTCGCGCCGAGATCCGCCACATGCGCGAGCCGCCCGATCGCCGCCGTAAGGTCCCCGGGCGCGCCGCCCGGCACGTCGTTGAAGGTGCCGACATGCATCTCGTAGATGACGAGTTCGTGCCACGGCGGCGCCCGGAAGCGTTCGTCCTCTCCCCACGCGAAGGCGTGCGGATCGACGATCACCGAGGGGCCGTTCGAGTGATCGAGCTGGCGCGCGTAGGGGTCGCGCCGGCTGAAGCGCTGGCCCGCGTGATCGATGACATAGCAGTAGCGCGCGCCCGGACCCGCGCCCGCGACCTCGGCGGACCAGTAGCCCTGCCCCTCGGGCGCCAGCGGATCCTGCGTTTCCGACCAGCCGTTGAAGTCGCCCGCGACCGCGACCCGGGTCGCGTGGGGCGCCCAGACCCGGAACGCCGTGCCGCCCGGACCCGGGACGGCGCCCATGCCGGGCCGGCGCGCGGGGCGCGGCCGGTCCGCCTCGACGGGCCGGATCTCCGAATCCATGGCCGCCTCCTCGCAACCCGGGCGTGCCCGCGCGCCATGCGCGGGACCCGGCCCGGACTACCCTACGGTTCGGCGAGAAGAATGCGGGAAAACGCGCAGAATCCAAGCACGGGCGCGTCCTCAGGCCGCGCGCGTCTTCAGCCGCGCCGCCACCGTGTCGAACGCCTTCTGGTAGACGCCGTCGTGCACCTGGGGGATCAGCACGAGGTCGTCGGCCGGCGAGGCGGTCCAGTCGCCGAACCACGTTCCGAAGGTGCGGTTCGTGTCCGTCACCGGCCACAGGCGCGGTCCCGAGACGTAGTGCAGCCAGGGCATCGGGCTCTTGGTGATGCGGTAGGTGTAGGAGCGGCTGCGGTCGCAGAGCTGGATCAGCTCCTCGTTCAGGTGCCCCTCACCGAACAGGAAGTCGCGCACCCCCGAGACCTTGTCCGCCCGCACGCCGCCGAGCATGTGCATGCGCGAGATCTCGTCGTGCCAGCCGGCCATGCCGGCGAAGTCGCGCATCATCGCCCAGACCGCGTCGACCGGCGCGTCGATCACCGAGGAGCAGAACACCTTGTGCGGCGGCAGGCCCTGCCAGCGCACGGCGCCCGCGGGCGGCGCGGGAGTCTCGGCCGCGATCCGCGCCTTCAGGGCGTCCCAGCCGGCCTTGAAGACGTTCGTGGCGATGATCTCGCCGTATCGGCCTTCGTCGCCGGGGCGCTCGTCGAAGGTCGCCTCCCACTCGGCGAAGGTGGCGTTGCCGTTCGTGACCGGGATCAGCGCGACCCGGGCGAGGTAGTTGTCGACCGGGAAGGCCGGCGTCTCGAAATTGTAGCTGAAGCCATAGCGGTGGTCGTCGAGCGAGAGCAGGCGCTCACGCACGAGCGTGCCGTCCCGGAGGTGGAAGGCGCGCACGCAGCCGACGACGTCGGCGTCGAGCCCGTCCTCGATCGTGCTGTCGGCGACGGCGGGCACCCAGGACGGCAGCCCGTTGAAGTCGCGGATCAGCGACCAGACGGTCTCGACGGGGGCCTCAATGATCGTGGAGGCGTAGGCGCGGGCCATCAGGCGGTCTCCGGGAAGGCGATGGACTTGAAGGCGCGGGTCTGGCCGGTGAGGGCCGTCTCGGTCGGCAGGCGCTCCATCGAGGAGGCGCCGTAGAAGCCGTGGCAGAGGCTGGTGTTGGCGAGCACGTAGGCGGCGTCCTCGGGCGTGGCGATCGGCCCGCCGTGGCAGAGCACGATCACGTCGTCGCGCACGCGCCGCGCGGCCTGCGCCCATTCCTCGATCAGGGCGGGGCAGTCTTCGAGCTTCAGGGCCGTCTCGGCGCCGATCGCCCCGCCGGTGGTCAGGCCCATATGCGGGACGATGATGTCGGCGCCGGCGCGCGCCATCTCGGCCGCCTCGTCGGCGGAGAAGACGTACGGGGTGGTGAGCAGGTCCTTGGCATGGGCGAGCCGGATCATGTCGATCTCGAGCGAGAACCCCATCCCGGTCTCCTCCAGGTTCGCCCGGAAGGTGCCGTCGATGAGCCCCACCGTCGGGAAGTTCTGCACGCCCGAGAAGCCGAGCGCGATCAGTTCGTCGAGGTGGTGGTCCATGATCACGAACGGGTCGGTGCCGTTGACCCCGGCGATGACGGGCGTGTGCCGCACCACCGGGAGCACCTCGCGGGCCATCTCCTTCACGATCTCGTTCGCGTTGCCGTAGGCGAGCAGCCCGGCGAGCGAGCCGCGCCCGGCCATGCGGTAGCGGCCGGAATTGTAGATCACGATGAGGTCGATGCCGCCGGCCTCCTCGCACTTGGCCGAGAGGCCGGTGCCGGCGCCGCCCCCGATGATGGGCCGGCGCCGGGCGATCATGTCGTGGAACGTCGCCAGCAGGTCGCGGCGGGCGTGGCGGGGCATGGGCTCAGGTCCTCTCCTGCGCGGCCTCGCGGAAGGCGGCGACGAGCGCCTGCGCGAAGGCCGGGTCGTTGATGGCGGCGTCGACCGCGACGAGCCGCCGGTTCGGGGCCTCCCGGAAGCCGGCGCGGATCGTCTCGAACAGGGCGGCATCGGCATCCGGGTCGTGGAACGGCAGGCCGGGCACGTCGATCGCCGAGACGCCGCCGAGGGGCAGCAGGAAGCGCACCGGCCCCTCCATGCGGTTGAGCCGCTCGACGATGAAGGCGCCGATCCGCCGGTTCTCGTCCGGCGTGGTGCGCATCAGGGTCACCTGCGCGTTGTGGACGTAGAGGTTCCGGTCGCGGTACCGGGCCGGGACCGTCTCCCGGGCGCCGAAATTCACCATGTCGACCGCGCCCACCGAGCCGACATAGGGCAGCCGGGTGCGGATCGCGGCGCCGAAGCGGTCCGCCGTGCAGGGGAAGACGCCGCCGAACAGGTGGTCGGGCACCTCCGTGGTGGTGATGTCGAGGAAGCCCGCGAGCAGGCCGGAATCGGCGAGCTTCTCCATCGACTGGCCGCCGGTGCCGGTGGCGTGGAAGACGTAGGGCTCGTACTCGGCTTCGAGCATTTGACGCACCTGCGTCACGCAGGCCGTGGTGACGCCGAACATGGTGAGGCCGAGGCCGGGCTTGTCGGCGTGCGCCTCCGGGGGCGTGCGCAGCGCCATGCCGGCCACCGCATGCGCGGCGTTGCCGATCACCCGGCGCGAGATCGCGTTGAGGCCCGCGACGTCCACCACCGAGTACATCATGGCGATGTCGTTGGGGCCGACATAGTCGGCGGTGTTGCCCGAGGCCACCGTCGAGACCATCAGCTTGGGCACGCCAATCGGCAGCGCGCGCATCGCCCGCGTGACGAGCGCGGTGTTGCCCGAGCCGCCGAGGCCGAGCACCGCGCCGATGTCGGTACGCCCGGCGAGGAAACGCGTCAGGGCCTCCGCCATCGCCGAGACGGCCGCCCCCCGGTCGTCGCGTCCGAGCACGGCGCCCGCGCCCTCGGGATGGTGGCGCGCCACCTCCCCGGCCGGCACGTCCGCACCGGCCGATGCGCCGCGCGTGCCGACATCGACGAGCAAAGCCGGGACGCCGGCCGCCCGCACGAGGTCGCGGGCGTAGACGAGTTCGGCCTCCTTGGTGTCGCAGGTGCCGATGACGTAGACGTGGCCCGCTCCGTGATTCGCTCCGTGGTTCGCTCCTTGGCCCATCCGCTCCCTCCCCTCAGTGGCTCCCGGCCGCGACGCCGAGGTAGCGCCGCTGCAGGGCCTCGTCGGCGACGAGGTCCGCCGCCGGCATCGTCGCGGCGATCCGGCCCGTGACCATCACGGCGACCGTGCCGCAGACCGCCGCGGCCATGCGCAGGTTCTGCTCGACGAGGAGCAGGCCGGTGCCCTCGGCCGCGAGCCCGCGCAGCACCTCCGCGAGGTGGTCCACGATCACCGGCGCCAGCCCCTCGGAGGGCTCGTCCATGATCACGAGCCTGGGATTCATCAGGAGCGCGCGGGCGATGGCGAGCATCTGCTGCTCGCCGCCCGAGAGCTGCGTGCCGCCGTTGCGCCGCCGCTCGGCGAGGCGCGGGAAGGTCGCGTAGGCCCGCTCGATCGTCCAGCGGGCGCGCGGCCCCTGCGCCACGAGCCGCAGGTGTTCGTCCACCGTGAGCGACGGGAAGGTCCGCCGGCCTTGCGGCACCAGGGCGAGGCCCGCCCGGGCGACCCGGTTCGGCGGCCGGCCGGCGAGGCCCTCGCCGTCGAGGCTGATCTCGCCCTCCCCCGGCACCATGCCCATGATGGTCTGGCAGAGCGTCGTCTTGCCCATGCCGTTGCGCCCGACGATGGCGAGGGGCTCGGGCCCCACCGCGAGGTCGACGCCCTGGAGGATGTGCGCTTGGCCGAAGCGCACGTGCAGGCCGCGCACCACGAGCATTCAGTGGCCTCCGCCGAGGTAGATCGCCTGCACGACGGGGTCGGAGCCGATCCGGTCGGGCGGCGCCTCGACCGCGATGGCCCCGTCCTTCATCACCGTCACCACGTCGGAGGCGGGCAGCGCCACGTCCATGTCGTGCTCGACGAGGACCAGGGTGAGGCTGCGCGGCAGGCCCTTGAGCAGCGCCAGCAGCTCCGGCCGGTCGCCGGGCGACAGGCCCGCCGCGGGCTCGTCCAGCATCAGCACCTTGGGGTCGCAGGCGAGCGCCATCCCGACCTCCAGCTGCCGCCGCTGCCCGTGCGAGAGGTCTGCGACCGGCCGCTCCGCCACGTGGGCGAGGCGCATCCGCTCGGCCAGCGCCCGCGCGCGGGCGAGGTCCGGGTCGCCGCGGCCGGGCCTGCGGACGGAGAAGCGGCCGGGTCGACCGCCGCGCACCGCGAGGTAGAGGTTGTCGAGGACGCTGAGACCGTTGAACAGCAGCGAGGTCTGGTAGGTCCGCCCGATGCCGAGCCGCGTGCGGCGGTGCGGCGGCAGGTGCGTGATGTCGGCGCCGAAGAAGGCGATGCGCCCCTCGGTCGGCGGGATGTCGCCGCAGACGAGGTTGAACAGCGTGGTCTTGCCGGCGCCGTTGGGGCCGAGCACCGCCCGGCGCTCGCCGGCCGCCACCGTGAGCGTGACGTCCCGCACCGCGTGCAGCGCGCCGAAGCGGCGGCCGATCCCGGTGAGGTGGAGGGCGGGGGCTGGGTCGGGGGGCATCGCTCGCGAGGCTTCCACGTGAGGCAGGGGGGAGAACCCCTCTCCCGAGGGGGAGAGGGGATCCCGCGCTCATCCTGGACGGTCGGCGCCGCTCACCCCGCCACGATGCAGCCGGTGTTGTTGCGCGAGGGCGCGCCCAGGGCCAGGAACTGCGCCTCCGGCACGCCGAGGGTCTGGTTGATCTGGGCCGCGCGCGCGAAGGCCACCGTGACGGGCTTGCCCTCCCGCTCCTCGATCTTGGTGAGGAAGATGTCGGAGACGGCCTGGCGGTTGTGGTCGAGGGAGACCTCGGCCCCCATCGGGTTCTTGAACCGCCGCTTGGCCAGCGCCGCCTGGAAGGCCTGCTGGTCGCCCGAGAGGTCGCCGCGCACCTCCTCCAGCGCGCCGAGGATGCCCTGGAGGTTGGTGGTGTAGTTCACCCCGTGGATCGACGGGGACTGGAAGCCGCCCTCGTTCGCCCAGCGCTTGCGGTAGCGGGCGACGAACTCGTTCCAGTTCGGGTCGTCGTTGACATCCGCGATCGGCCCGCCGCTCACCATGCCGGTCATCAGCTTCCGGTGCGGGCCGCGGGCCGACATCATGGTCTGGTCGGCCATGATCGAGCCGCCGATGATCGGCAGGGAGCCGCCGGCCTGCGCGTACTGCGTCATGAAGGCGAGGCCGTCGGTGCCACCGTGGACCACCACGAGGGCGCCGGCGCTCTTGGGGATCTGGGCGATCTGCGAGGCGTAGTCGGTGGTGCCGAGCGGCGACCAGAGGTAGGTCGCCTTGCCGCCCGCGCGGCAATATTCGAGGCTAAAGCCAAAAACCTGCGCGTACGGAAAGGCGTAGTCGCCCGCCACCACGCAGACCTCCGGGATGTTGAGGGTCTTGCGCACGTAGTTGCCGACGCCGGCCATCCACTGCGTGCCGTCGGTGGAGAAGCGGAAGAAGTTCTTCGAGGGGTTGCGCAGGGTGGTGTCGGCGGCGGCCGAGGAGCCGTTGACGATGGTCTTGCCGGTGAGCGTCGCCGAATAATCCTTGAGCGCGATACCCTCCGCCCCCGAGAGCGGCCCGAGCACGATGTCGACCCCGTCCTGCTCGACGAGCTTGCGGGCGCGGGCGAGCGCCACGTCGGCCCGCGCGTTCGAACTCTCGCGGATGAACTCGATGCGCCGGCCCCCGGCCGTGTGGTTGATGCGCTCCAGCTCCATCTGGACGCAGCGGTAGGCGTCCTGGCCGCCGGTGGCGAAGGGGCCTTCCAGGGTGGTGAGTCCGCCGAGCTTGATCGGCGCGTTCTGGGCGATGGCCGGGGCCGGGAAGGTGCCCGCGAGCGTGAGGGAGCCGGCTCCCGCGAGGGCCTGACGGCGGGTGAGCGTGGGGGTCATGGTCGTCTCCTCCTGTCGTTCTTGTGGGGTCCGGCGTCGGGCCGCCGGGGTTCAGCCGGTCTCGGCGGGTCTCGGGGCGGGCTGCTCCCCGGCGCGGGATGGCCGACGCAGGCCGCCGAGGCGGCGCGCGAGGCCGACGATCCCGTCCGGGGACGCCAGCACGATGCCGAGGAAGACGAGGCCGATCAGGGTGTTGAAGCGGTCGCGGTCGTACAGGGAGGCCGCGAAGGTGTCGAAGACCGCGAAGATCAGCGAGCCCACGAAGGCGCCCGCCGGGTGGCCGAGGCCGCCGATCACGCTGATGATCAGGATGTTGACGCTGGCGCCGAGCCCGATCGAGCCGGGCGAGATGCCGATGTTGTAGATCGTCGTCAGCACCCCGCCGCAGCCCGCGATGAAGCCCGCGACCCCGAAGGCGGCGATGCGGTGGAGGGAGACGTCGTAGCCGAGCGCCGCCACCCGGCGGGGATTGTCGCGGATGCCCTGCAGCACCAGCCCGAACGGGGTGCGCACGAGATAGAGCACGCCCGCGTAGAGGGCGGCGGCGGCCGC
This sequence comes from Methylobacterium isbiliense, assembly GCF_022179325.1. Taxonomy (GTDB): domain Bacteria; phylum Pseudomonadota; class Alphaproteobacteria; order Rhizobiales; family Beijerinckiaceae; genus Methylobacterium; species Methylobacterium isbiliense. The sequence goes on from NZ_BPQQ01000040.1 coordinate 16,830, forward strand.
GAGCGCGACGTAGTAGAACAGGTGCGGATCGCGGAACGGCACGCCGAACAGCACCGGCCCCACCACGTTGCGGATGCCCTCGTAGCCGTTGAACCAGTCGATGTTCGATTCCGCGAAGCGCGCCACGCCCATCGCCAGCGCCAGCGTGATCATCAGGAGGTAGATGTCGCGGGTGCGCACCGCGATCGCCCCGACGAGGAGTCCGGCGAGCGTCGCGGCGAGCAGGGCGGCCGGCACCGCCGCCGCGTAGGGCAGGCCGCCGACGATCCCCGGCACCGCCCCCTCGACCAGGATGGCGAGCGCGTAGCCGGCGATGCCCGCGAGCGTCATCTGCGCCAGCGAGACGAAGCCGCCGTAGGTGGCCAGGAAGGTGAGCGAGAGCGCCACGATGCCGTACACCAGCGCGCGGCCCAGGATGTTGGCGGTCCAGAACTGCGCCTGGTTCGGCGGCAGGACCAGCCCGAGCAGGGCCGGCGCCAGCACGAGGAGCGCGAGGGCCAGGAGGGAGAGGCGGGCGCTCACGCGGAGCGCCCCAGCAGGCCCTGCGGGCGCACGGCGAGCACCGCCACCATCAGCGCGAAGGTCAGGATCACCGCATAGGTCGGAAACAGCGCCTGCCCGACCTGCTCGGCGAGACCCACCAGCACGGCGCCGACCGCGGTGCCCGGGACCGAACCCATGCCGCCCACGATCACCACGACGAGGGAGGTGAGGAGGAAGCGCCCGTCCACCCCCTGCGCGAGCGGCTGGGCGGTCGCGCCGATCACCCCGCCGAGCCCCGCGAGCGCGGCCCCGAGCCCGAAGACGGCGAGCGACACCAGCGGCACGTTCACGCCGCAGGCGGCGAGCATCGCCCGGTCGTCGACGCCCGCCCGCACCATCAGCCCGAGCTTGGTGCGCGCGAGCAGCCACCACAGCCCGATCCCCACCCCGAGCGCCACCGCGATCTGGACCAGCCGGAAGGTCGGGTAGCGGCCGACCAGGGGCAGCGGCGTGGTGCCGAACAGCGCGTCGGGGGCGAAGAACTGCCGGGGCGTGCCGCCGAACTGCGCGAGCAGCTGGTCGGCCACCACGATCGAGACGCCGATGGTGACCAGGGCTTGGCGCAGCTCCTGGCCCTGCATCCAGCCGAGCAGCACGCCCTGCAGGGCGATGCCGGCGAGGCCGGCCGCCGCCATGCCCACCGGCACCGCGAGGTACCACGCGTACCACGCGTCGCGGTCGTAGAGCGGCTCGAACACCGCGTAGGCCACGTAGGCGCCGACGAGGTAGAGGGCGCCGTGGGCCATGTTCACGGTGCGCATCAGGCCGAAGATCAGCGAGAACCCCGACGCCACCACGAAGTAGAGCGCCGCGAGCGTCAGCCCGTTCAGCAGCACGGTGGCGGCGAGCGCCATCGATGATCCCTCCCCCTGCGCGGCCTGTCCGTCCGCGCGCCGGTCCGCGATCCCGGCCGGTCTGCGGGCGGAGAATTCCTTGGGCGGGGCCGGGCGGTCCAGTGCGGGAGCGCGGGCTTGCGGGTAAGAATGGGTAACCGCAGAACGAGGGGAGGGGCGAGGGACAGGCCATGAGGCAGCCGATCTTCCGCGACCGCCCCGCCAACGACCTCCTGGTCGGGGCGGCGATCGGGCTCGGCATGACCGCGCGGGCGGTGGTGCAGGGCGGGGCCGACTTCCTGCTCGCGCTCAATGCCGGGCGCCTGCGGGTGATGGGCGCGGCCTCGATCGCCGCGCTCTTCCCGCTGCGCGAGGCCAACGGCTTCACGGATGCCTTCGCGCGCAGCGAGATCCTCGACCGGGTGCCGGTGCCGGTCTTCTTCGGCGCCTCGGTGTTCGACCCGCGGCTCGACGTGCCGGCGCTCGTCGCCCGGCTCGCCCGCACGGGCTATGCGGGCCTCGCCAACTTCCCCACCGCGATCCACTTCGAGGGCCGGTTCCGCGCCGCCCTGGAGGCGGCCGGCATCGGCTTCTCGCGCGAGGTCGCGCTGCTGCGCAGCGCCCGCGCGGCGGGGCTGTCGACCTTCGGCTACGCCAAGACCCGCGAGGAGATCGAGGCGCTGCTCGCCGCCGAGGTCGACATCCTGTGCCTCAACTTCGGCTGGAACGCGGGCGGCTCGCTCGGCATCGCGGGCGTGGCCCTCGACGAGGCGGCGGACCGGGCGCGGCGGGTGTTCCAGTGGGTGCGCCAAGCCCGGCCCGGGACGCTCTGCATGGTGGAGGGCGGGCCCATCGTCGATTCCGCCGACATGATCCGGGTCTGCGACGAGGCCAAGGCGGACGGCTACGTCGGCGGCTCCACCCTCGACCGGCTGCCGCTGGAGATGTCGGTGATGCAGACGACCTCCGCGTTCAAGACCGCGAGCCTGCTGCGGCCGCTGCGCGACGAGGCGCAGCGCGAGCACGTCCGCATCACGGCGCTCGCGGGCCTCGTCGGGCAGTCGGAGGCGATCGCCCGCATGGTCGAGCGGATCGCCCGGCTGGTCGCCACGGACCTCGCCGTGCTGGTCTGCGGCGAGCCGGGCTCCGGCCGCACCACGGTCGCGCGCGCCGTCCACGTGGCGAGCCGGCGCACCGGGCCGTTCCTCGTCCTCGACGCGGCCGATCCGGAGATCGAGGCGACGCTGTTCGGGGGCACGGGCGCGCTCGCCGCGCCGGACGCGACCGTGGTGGTGGAGGGCATCGCGGCGCTCGCCCCCGCCCTGCAGGAGCGTCTCGCGCGGGTGCTGGAGCAGGCGGTGGTCGGGCGCTTCGGGCGCGGCGAGCGGCGGGGCGGGCGCCTCGTCGTGACGGCGGGCGACCCGGCCGACCTCGCGCCCGCGCTGCTGGGGCGGGTCGAGGCCGGGCGGGTGGACGTGCCGCCGCTGCGCGACCGGCCGGAGGACATCCCGCTCCTCGCCCGCGCGATGCTGCGGAGCGTCGCGCGCGAGAAGCGGCCGGCCGTGGTGATCGAGCCCGCCGCCTACCGGCTGCTGATGACCCGGGACTGGCCGGGCAACCTCCGCGAGCTGCGCTCGCTGCTGGCCCGCGCGGCGAGCGAGAGCCCGGACGGCACGATCCGCAGCGACCTCGTGGCCCGGCTCTGCCGCGGCCCGGCCGCGGCCCGGCCCGAGCCGGTGACGGACGAGCGCGCCTGGATCGTCGACGCGCTGCGCCGCAACCGCTTCCGCCGGGCCGAGACCGCGGCCTTCCTCGGCCTCTCGCGAAAAACCCTCTACAACAAGATGCGCCGCTACGGCCTCAGCGGGTGAAGGGGGGGAAATCGCGCCGGCCCGCGCCGGGCGGCGGCACCGCGCGGATCTCCGTCATGCCGGCGGCCGCGAGCCGCGCCGCGAAGGCGGGCGAGGCGGCGCAGCCGACCGCGACGAGGCCGGCCTGCCGCAGCCGCAGGAGCGTCGCCAGCTCCTCCTCGGGCCCGTACCCCACCGCCGCGATGGCCCGGCCGGTCTCCCCGTCGATCACCTGCACGCTCGGATAGTTCGCCACCCGGCGCACGCCCGCCGCCAGCAGGGCCTCGGCCATGTCCGCCACGCGCAGGAACGGATCGGCGCAGAACACCGCCGCGACGGGCGCCTCCCCGGGCGGAAAGCGCCCCTGCCGCGCCAGCGCCGCCAGGAGCGCGCCGTTGACGTCCGCCACCGGCAGCAGCGCCAGGAGATCGAGCAGCGCCTCCGGCGCCCCCGCGAGGGCGGGCAGGAACAGCGTGCGGGCGCGCTCCGCCGTGTCAAGCCCGTCGAGGGTAGCGCGCAGGATGAGGGGGGCGGTCATGGGCGGGGGCGTCTCCGGTGGTCCCGATCCGATGCTTGGCACCTGCCACGAGGAGCTGCTTGCGGCCCTCAACAGGCATTGGCGTGCGCCGTTCCGAGCCGCAGCGTCCCGTTGCGGTTCGAGGGGTGTATGTTCAAACTGCGGTGGCCAATGTCGCCCGGAGCCTGTGCGCGGTGCCTGCCGAACCGATCAAGGGGCCTGCCTCGTATTTTCCATCGATCGAGAAGAAGTACGGCCGACCCATCGGGGAGTGGCAGCAAATCGTTCGTGACAGGCTACCGGCCAAGCATATGGAACTGGTCGCGATGCTGAAGGCCGAACATGGCATGGGTCATGGGCACGCCAATGCGATCGTGGCGTACGTCCTGTCAGCGGAGAGGACCTGACAGGCTCAGACGCTGTAGGGCTTGGGCCGCTTTTCACCCCTTGCGGGATGTCCCGACAGCGACCTGATCCGCCGAGCCACCGGGGCCGATCTGCCGCTGCTCGCAGGCTGGCGTCATCGCGAGCACATCCGCCGCTGGTGGGGACCACCGGATAGCGAGCCTGAAACACAGAGGTGGCGCGAGGCGCGATGGCGGGAGACCGTCCTGTGGCCTTCATCCAGGGATTACGCCGTCGCCGACTGGTCATCCCACCACTTCAATGATCGTCCGCCCGGCCGATGCGGACGGGATCTCTCCCCCGGCGAGGTCGATGCGCTCGGCCAAGGGCACGGCGCCAGGATCGCGGCAGCACGTCGATCATCTCGTCCATCTCGGCGTACCGGCCGTCGACATCGATCCCGATCCGGAGACTATGCGGGCGCGGGGGGCTTTCGCGCGGCCAGGGTTCGAGAGGGCCGCTGCTCCCCTCGACACCCGCTGGGACCGGGCGATGCTCCTGCACCGGTTCGCGTGAGGGAGGCGTCCGTCGGGCCGGAGATCGAACGTCCGGCCTCCACCGGTTGCGCACCGCGCGAGCCGGCACCAAGCATCGGACCCGGACCCTCAGGACCCAGGCCGTCCCCCGCGGTCGTCTGGCTCGACGACGACGTTCGGCACGGCCTCGCCGAGCGCCTGCTTCAGCTCGCCCTCCTCGATCGACGCGACCGTCGCCTCCGGGGTCGGGGCCGCGATCCGCCGCGCCCGCGGCGACGCGGTCGCGGGCGCCGCGGAGGCCGCCTGCTCGGCCGCCACCGCCGTCACGGTCTCGGGGGCGACCAGGCCGAGGCCGGCGGCGTGCTCGGCCATCGCGCGGCTGTCGGCGGCGAGCACGAGGCTGCTGCCGGCCGCCGCCACCGTCACGGCGAGGCGCTCGATCTCGGAGGCCCGGCCCGGATCGGGCGAGACGTTGCGGATGTAGACCGCCAGCACCCGGCCGGGATGGGCGCCGACGATCGCGGCATAGACCTCGGGGTCGTGCTGGCCGCTGTCGCCGATCAGCACGAAGGGCAGGTCGCGGTAGAGCGCCAGCATGCGGTCGATCAGCTCGCGCTTGTGGTCCTCGGCCCGGCGCGGCAGCGGGTGGCGCCAGGACAGGCCCCATTCGCGCAGGAAGAGCACCGGGCCGATCGGGATGCCGTGCAGGCGGAAGAACTCGGTCAGCATGTCGTAGATGCCCCACGGCGCCCGCGAGACGTAGAGCATCGGGTTCTGCTCGGCGCCGGCCGCGCCGTCGTGCAGCGCGCGGTAGAGGGCTGCCGCGCCCGGAAAGGCGACCCGGCTCTGCGCATCGGCGACGAAGAGGCGCCAGAGCATCGTGAGCCGGTTGGCGACGCCAGTGTGCATCACCGTGTCGTCGATGTCGCTGATCACCACGAAGCGGCACCGGTCGGGCGGGATGAACACCCGGGCCTGCGCGGCGACCGGCGGATCGGTGTCGAGGGTGAGCGCCACCGGGTGCCACGCCGCCGCGCCGTCCGGCCGCTCGCGCGGGCGCAGGTGCACCCGGAAGTAGCCGTCCCGGTCCGTGGCCACCCGCACGGTGCTGCCGCCGAACCGGGCCGTGATCGCGGCGCCGGCGAGCTTGCGGCGGCGGATCCGCCGGCCGATGTCGCGCAGATGCGCGCGCAGATCGTCCGGGTCGGCCTCGGGCGCGGCGTGCGACTGCCGGAAGACCCGGCCGATCAGAAAGATCTCCTCGCGCGAGCCGTAGCCCCGGTAGGGCTCGACGACGACGCCCTCCGCCCCCTGCGCCCGGCGCGCCGGCCGGGCGACGAGGCCGAGGAGCCGGATGGCGGCGCGTCGCCAGCCCCTCGCGCGGCCCGGCGGCACGTCCTAGCCCGCCAGGCTCGACGGCGGCTGCCAGATCACGCCGGGATGCTCGCGGATGTCGCCGGCCGCTTGGCCCGTATCCGCGTCGCTCACCCACTCGCCGGGCTCCGCGACCTCGGCGATCGCCGCCTCGGGATAGGCCGCTTCGAGGAAAAGCCGCGCCTCGCCCTCGCCGGCCGCCCGCACGGTCACGAGGGGGCGCGGCCGGCCCGCCTCCACGATCTTCGCGATGAAGAGCTTCGCCATGCCGAGCCCCCTTCGTGGCCTTGCGCGGTGATCCGCCCCCGACAGATAGGGCGGTCCGCGCGGAACGGCTCGTCGTCCGCGATCCCTGATGGCGATGCCGGCATCACCATCAGGAAGATCGAGACAGGGAGGACGGCGCAGAGCACGCTCAGCCCCGGGACATCACTCCGTCGCCGAGCGGCCGCCGGCACGCCGCGCGGCAGGACACCCCCGCGCGGCGCCTCAGAGATAGCCGGTCCCGGCCTCGGCGGCGAAGCGGTCGGGGGTGCCCTCCCAGACGATGCGGGCGTGCTCCAGCACGTAGACCCGGTCGGCGTGGGGCAGCGCGAAGGTGACGTTCTGCTCGCCCAGCAGCACGGTGATCGGCGTCGTCTGGCGCAGGCGCTCCAGGGCCTTCGAGAGCTGTTCGAGGATCACCGGCGCGAGGCCGAGGGTCGGCTCGTCGAGGATCAGGAGGCGCGGGCGCATCATCAGGGCGCGGGCGATGGTGAGCATCTGCTGCTCGCCGCCCGAGAGGGTGCGGGCCATCTGGCCGCTGCGGCTGCGCAGGATCGGGAAGAGGTCGAGCAGCCAGTCGAGCTGGCGCGCGCTCTCGGCCTTGGGCAGGTGCTGGCCGCCGAGATCGAGGTTCTCGCGCACGCTCATCTCGCCGAACAACTCGCGCGTCTCGGGCACCTGCACGATGCCGGAGCGGGCGATGGCCGCCGGGGTGCGGCGGCTCAGGTCCTCGCCCCCGCAGGCGATGCGGCCGGAATACGGAACGAGGCCCGACACGGCGTTGAACAAGGTCGTCTTGCCCGCCCCGTTGAGGCCGACCACGGAGACGAACTCGCCCTCGTGCACGTGCAGGCTCACGCCCTGCAGGGCCTGCGCCTTGCCGTAGAGGACGTCGAGCGCCTCGATCTTCAGGAGCGGCTCGCCCGAGAAGGCGGATTGCGGGCGCGCCGCCGTCTCGATGGCGCCGCCGAGATAGACCCGGCGCACGGTCTCGTTGCGCATGACCTCGGCGGCCGAGCCCTCGGCGACGCGCTCGCCGAGATACATGGCGAGCACCCGGTCCACGAGGGCGGCCACGCTCTTCACGTTGTGGTCGACGAGGAGCACGGCCTTGCCCTCGTCGCGAAATCCCCGGATGAGCTGCGAGAAATCCGCGACCTCGCCCTGGGTCAGGCCCGCGAAGGGCTCGTCCACCAGCACCACCTTGGGGTCGCGGGCGATGGCCTTGGCGAGTTCCATCCGGCGCAGGTCCGCGAAGGGCAGCGTGGCGGGCCGGCGGTCCATCACGGCGCCCAGGCCCACCCGCTCGGCGATGACGCGCGCCTTCGCCTCGACGCGGGGATCGGCGATGAGGCGCAGGAGGTTGTCGGGCAGGAGCGCGAGCTTGATGTTCTCCAGCACGGTCTGCCGGTGCAGCGGCCGGGAATGCTGGAAGACGAGGCCGATGCCGGCGCGCGCCACCCGGTGCGAGGGCCAGCCGGCGATCTCGGTGCCGTCGAGCCGGACGCTGCCGGCATTCGGCCGCTCCAGGCCCATGATGAGCTTCATCACGGTGGACTTGCCCGAGCCGTTCGGGCCGATCAGGCCCAGGATCTCGCCGGGGCGGACCGCGAAGCCGATCGACTTCACCGCAACGAGGCCGCCGTAGCGCTTCTGCAGGCCCTCGACCGCCAGCAGCGGGCGGGCTGCGACGGGAGGATGCAGGGGGTGGGGGAGGACGGCCGCGGTCATCACGTTCCGCTCCGCTTGCGAGGGCGCCGTCACGCCCGCTGCCCCTGCCGGGTGAGGAGGCCGAGCAGGCCCGCCGGCACGAACAGGATCACCACCAGGGCGGCGGCCGAGACCACGAAGGTGGAGAGCGCCCCGAGCGGCCGCAGCAATTCGCCCGCCGCGATGAGGAAGACCGCCCCGAGCACGCCGCCCACGATGGTGCGCCGCCCCCCGAGCACCGCCGCGATGATGACCTGGACGCCCACCGACACGTCCACCAGCGTGCCCACCGAGGCGGTGCCCATGTAGAAGACGAGGAGCGCCCCCGCGAGGCCGGAGAAGACGGCGCTGACGCAGAAGGCCGCGAGCTTGTGCTTGGCGACGTTGAAGCCGAGCGCCCCGGCCTCGACCGGGTCCTGCCCGCTCGCCTGCAGGATCAGCCCCACCGGCGAGGTGGCGATGGCAAACAGGATCAGCCCGCTCACCGTCATGAAGCCGAGCGCGATCCAGTAGTTGGTGGCGGCGTCGATGCTGATGACGTCCGGCACCGTGAGGCCGATCTCGCCGCCGGTGGTCTCGGCGAAGACCACGATCAGGTTCTGCAGGATCAGCACCGCCACGACCGTGGTGAGGCCGAAATAGGGACCCCGTACCCGCAGCGCCGGCAGGGCCAGCACCACGCCGCCGATCACAGCCGCGGCCGCGCCCGCCGCGAGGCAGAGCGCGATCGGCACGCCGTGCCCGTTGAGGATGCCGGCCGAGTAGGCGCCGAGCCCGATCAGGAAGGTCGGCCCGAAATTGACCTCGCCGGCGAAGCCGAACAGCAGGTCCCAGGCCATCGAGAACACGCCGAAATAGTACGCGACCGTGAGGAGGCCGAGGATGTAGCCGGAGACCCACAGCGGCAGCACCGCGGCGAGGCCGAGGCCGATGACGGTGAGCCAGAGGAGCGGGCTGCGCAGGAGCGTGTGGAGCATGAAGCCTCTCGGGAGGGGCGGGGGCGCTCAGCGGCGCCCGAGCAGGCCTTGCGGGCGCACGTACATCACCGCCACGAGCAGCAGCAGGGACGGGATGGTGCGGTAGGCCGGGGAGATCAGGTAGGCGGTCAGCGTCTCGAGATAGCCCACCACGTAGGCCGCGATGAGCGAGCCCGAGACGCTGCCGAGGCCGCCCAGCACCACGATCGAGAAGGCGCTCGCGGTGAGCGGGCCGACGCTGTAGGGCGACACGCCGAGGAACTGGCCGAGCAGCACGCCCGCGATTCCCGCGAGCACGCCGTAGATCAGCCAGATCGCCACGTAGATCCGCGACAGCTCGAAGCCCAGCAGCGTGACCCCGCGCGGGTTCATCGAGGCCGCGAGCACCACCTTGCCGGTGCGGGTGCGGTTCACCAGCACCCACAGCAGCGCGATCGTGCCCCAGCAGATCACGGCGGTGAAGATCTGGTTCCAGGGGGTGCGCACGCCCGCGATCACCACCACGCCCTCGACGATCGGCCTCACCGTCTTGGCGTTGCTGGTGAACAGGTAGGCGATGAACTCCTGGATCATGATGCCCCACAGGAGCGTGCCGGTGAGGATGAAGATCTCCTTCTCCTCGGGAGGGATCGCCCGGGAGCGATCGATCGGCTTCACGACGAGGCCGTAGGTGGCGAGGGTCAGCAGGGTGCAGACGGCGACGCCGACCCCGGCGCCCGCATAGGCGCCGAGGCCGAGCTCGCTCGACGCCGCCCAGGCCACCACCGCCGCCGTCACCATGAGCGCGCCGTGGGACAGGTTGAGGACGCCCGACACCCCGAAGATCAGGGTGAAGCCGGTGGCCCCGAGCGCGTAGAGCGCCGAGATGGCAAAGCCGTCGATGAGGATCTGGATGGCCGTCATGATGTTCCGCGGGCCGAAAGGCGCGGGAGGCCGGCAGGCCCCCCGCCGGAGGCGCCGGGACGCGCGGGGCGCCCCGGACGCGGCGGGGCCGCCGTCAGTTCGCGGCCGAGCCGGCCTTGACGAAGCTCGGGAAGGTGATCTTGCCGTTGGCCACCTGCGGCGGCCAGACGGCGAGCTGCTTGCCGTCCTGCCACTGCATCATCATGCCGGAGACGAGGCCGGGGCCGTACTTGATCGAGTGGGTGAAGTCGTCCTCGCGGCCGTAGAACTGGATGCGCCCGAGCGTGCCCTCCCAGTCGGTCTTCTCCAGCGCCTCGACCAGCTTGTCGGGATCGGTCGAGCCCGCGCGCCGCACGGCATCGGTGATGTAGTAGACCTCGTCGTAGGCGGTGTAGCCAGCATAGCTCGGGTAGTTGCCGTACTTGGCCTTGAAGGCCTCCGCGAAGGGCGCGGTCTTCGGGGTGACGTTGGTGCCCGGGGCGGCGAACATCTCGAACAGCACGCCCTCGGTCGCGCCGTTCGTCTCCTTCCAGAAGGTGGCGTTGGTGGCCTGCGAGGCGATGCCGATCATCGGGATCGGCACCTGCTGGCTCCTCCACTGCACGGTCGGCTGCACGCCGACATGCGAGATGCCGGTGACGATCACGTCGGGCTTGGCGCCCTCGATGCGGCTGAAGATCGGGTTGAAGTCGGTGGTGCTCGGCGAGAAGCGGATGTGGTCGAGCACCTTGAGGCCGACCTTGGGCAGGCATTCCTTGTAGCCCTCGTCGAGGGGCTTGGTCCACGCCGCGTCCTCGCTCATGATCACGGCGGTCTTCATCTGCCGGCCCTCGACGAGGATCGCCTTGGCGGCGTCGCAGACCGCCTGCGACTGGGCCTTCGAGGTCAGGTAGCCGTGGAAGGAGTACTTGTTGCGGGCATAGTCCTTGTGGACGTTGAGCGGGATCTCGTTGGAGGCCGCGCCCGGCGTGATGAAGGGCATCTTCAGGCGCGCCGACCACGGCTGGAGGGCGAGCACCACCTCGCTGATGTAGCTCGCGATGACGGCGTGGACCTTGTCCTCGCTGGCCGCGCGCTGGAAGGCGCGGACCGAATCCGCCGCCGAACTCTTGTTGTCGTAGGTGACGAGTTCGACCTTGCGCCCGTCGATGCCGCCCTTGGCGTTGATCTCGTCGGCGGCGATCTGGGCCGCCTGCGGGATCGAGGCGCCGGCAAGCGCCTGGGCCTCGGCGATCACCGCGATGCGGATCGGGTCCGCGGCCTGGACCGTTGACGTGACGGCATGGCTGCCGATCAGGACGGTCGAGGCGAGAAGCGCACGGACGAGCCGCCGCGTCGCGGCAGGCGCGAGTTTCCTCATGGCGTTTCCTCTCCGATGCCGCTGATTGTATTGGTATTGCGGCGCGGACCGGAGTGTAGCGCGGTCGATTGTTATAACAAGCGGGCGGGTCCGCCTTCGCGGCGATGCCTGCCGCCGCGCCGCCGAGCCATCGAATTTCTGCATGGCTCGGCGCGGGCGAGGCCTCAGCGCACGAAGCGGCTGACGTAGTCGGCGCCGAGACCCGCCTGCGTATAGTGGCGGCGGCACATCTCGATCTTGGTGAAGACGTCCTCGTAGCCGGTCTGGCGGCCCCAAGGGTCGACGTAGATCATCACGCCGGTGATGTGGAAGAGCGTGATCATCTCGGGGCAATCGTCCGGCACCACGAGCGTGTGCGTCTCGCCGGGCGGCTCGAACACGTAGGATCCGGTCTCGGCCACCCAGTCGTGTTCGAGGTAGTGCCAGCGCCCGCGCAGCACGTGGCCATGCACCGGCGCGGGGTGCCGGTGGCGGCTCAGCACGCCGGCCCGGCGCACCCGCAGCAGGTTCACCCAGTAGCCCTGGGAGGCGTTGAGGCAGAGCGGCCGGAACCAGACGTTCTCGGCCTGCGGCACCCAGATCCGCTCGTCCTCGGGGATCGCCTGCGGCTCCACGATCTCCACGCCGGCCTCCGGCGGGAAGGGGAGCTGGTAGGGCATGCGGCGCTCGTCGGTCTCGGACATGGTTCTTGGTCTCCGTCAGGGCGCCGCTCAGGCGATGAGGTAGCCGCCGTCCACCGGCAGCACGGTGCCGGTGATGAAGGCGGCGGCGGGGGAGCAGAGGAACACGACCGCGCCCGCGACGTCCTCCGGTCGGCCCCAGCGGCCGAGCGGCGTGCGGGCGAGGATCGGGCCGGAGCGGCCGGGGTCGTCCTGCAGGGCCTGGGTCAGCGGCGTGGCGATCCAGCCCGGCGCCACGGCGTTGACCCGGATGCCATCGGGCGCCCAGCCGATGGCGAGGCTCTTGGTGAGCTGGGCGATGCCGCCCTTGCTGGCGCTGTAGGCCGGCACCAGCCCGCCGCCGAAGAAGCTCAGCATCGAGGCGACGGTGACGATGGCGCCGCGGGACTGCGCCAGCAGCGGCCGGCAGGCGGTGCACAGGCGCATCGTGCCGGTGAGGTTGACGGCGATCACCTGCTCGAAGACGGGCAGGTCGTACTCGGCGCCCCGGCGGATGATCCCGGCGGCGTTCACCAGGATGTCGAGGCGCTCGAACCCCGCCGCCAGCGCCTGCACGCTGTCGGGGTCGGCGACGTCGAGGGCGCGGGCGGGCGCGCCGGCCTCGTCCCGCACGCCCTCGCCGCCCGTGAGGTCGGCGACGATCACCTCGGCGCCCGCCTCCCGCAGCCCGGCCGCGATCCCGGCCCCGATCCCGCTCATGCCGCCCGTCACCAGCGCGGTGCGGCCCGTCAGGTCCATCCTCATGGCGCCTCCCGATCGTCTCGTTGCGACCGTTATCTCACAGGCTGCGCGCCGCACGCACGCGCGGCGGTCAGGGCGGCCATGCCGGCCGGAAGTGGTCCGCGGCCCGCATCCGGTGCTAACGAGCGCGAACGAGCCGGCGCAGGGAACGCCGGCCGGGGAGGAGACGGGCGGCATGGGCCTCATCACCTATCTCACACGCATCCAGTTCGAGCGCGGCGCGATCCGGCTGATCCCGGAGGAACTCGCGCTGCTCGGCGCGCGCCGGCCGCTGATCGTGACCGACCGGGGCGTCGTCGCGGCGGGGCTCGTCGCGCGGATCGTGGCGACGCACGCCGCCCTCGCCGAGGCGCCGGTCTTCGACGCGACGCCGGAGAATCCCACCGAGGCCGCGGTGCTGGCGGCCCGGGACCTGTTTCGCGCGCGCGGCTGCGACGCGGTGCTGGCCATCGGCGGCGGCTCGCCCCTCGACCTCGCCAAGGGCGTGGCCCTGATGGCGACCCACGCCGAGCCGCTGTCGCACTACGCGGCGGTGCTCGGCGGCCTGCCGCGCATCCGCGCCGACCAGCCCCCCGTCCTGGCGGTGCCCACCACCGCGGGGACCGGCAGCGAGGTCGGGCGCGCGGCGCTGATCACCCTCGCGGACGGGCGCAAGCTCGGCTTCATCGCCCCCTCGCTGATCCCGAACGTCGCGATCTGCGACCCCGACCTGACGCTCGGCCTGCCGCCTCACCTCACCGCGGCGACCGGCATGGACGCGGTCACGCACTGCATCGAGACGTATCTCAGCCCGCGCGACAACCCGCCCGCGGAGGCGATCGCCCTCGACGGGCTGAAGCGCGCGATCCCGGCGCTGCGGCGGGCCTACCGGGACGGCCACGACATCCCGGCGCGCGAGGCGATGATGATGGCCGCGCTCGAAGGCGGCATGACCTTCCAGAAGGGGCTCGGCGCGGTCCACTCGATGTCCCACGCGCTCGGCGGGCGCAAGATGCAGCCCCTGCACCACGGCACCCTCAACGCCGTGATCCTGCCGCACGTGCTGCGCTTCAACGCGCCGGCCTGCGAGGCGAAGTACGCGGCCCTGCGCGAGGCGATGGGCCTCGCCCCCGGCGCCGACCTCGCCGAGGCGGTCGAGGCCCTCAACCGCGACCTCGGCCTGCCCCGGACACTCGCCGAGATGGGCGTCACCGCCGAGGAATGCGAGGCGCTGGTGCCCTGGGCGGTGGAGGACCACTCGACGGCGACGAACGGGCGCCCCGTCGGCGCGGAGGAACTGCGGAGGCTGTTCGCGGCGGCGTTGCGGGGGTCCTGACGACCTCCCCCGAGGAAGGCGGCGGGCGCGCCGTCACCGCCGCGCGGCCAGGTCGTCCGCCACCGCGCGGATCACCTCGCCCGCCCGCGCGATGCCGGCGCGGTCGACCTCGAGGCTCGCGGTCGCCCGGATCATCTCCTCGCCGATCGCCCGCACCCGCACCTCTTCCGCGAGGCAGGCGGCGGCGAAGGCCGAGGCGGTGACGCCGAGCCCGGCCACCGAGAAGCACAGGATGTTCGACTGGCCCGCCGTCTCGTCGAAGGCGAGGCCGGGCGCGTCGGCGATCGCCGCGTGCAGGCGGCGGGCATTCGCGTTGTCCTCGGCGAGCTGGTCCATGTGGTGGTCGAGCGCGTAGAGGCCCGCCGCGGCGAGCACGCCGCTCTGGCGCAGGGCGCCGCCGAGCCGGTACTTCCAGCGCCACGCCTCGGTGACGAAGTCCCGGCTGCCGCACAGCACCGCGCCGACCGGGCAGCCGAGCCCCTTGCTCAGGTCGATCCAGGCGCTGTCGAACCCCGCCGCGTAGGCGTCCGCCGGGATGCCCGTGGCCACGACCGCGTTGAGGAGCCGCGCCCCGTCGATATGCGCCTTGAGGCCGTGCGCGTGGGCGAGGTCGCGGATCGCCCGCATGGTGCCGAGGTCCCAGACCGTGCCGCCGGAGAAGCTCGTGGTCTGCTCGATCGAGATCAGGGCCGAGCGCGGTGCGGTGCGCTGCGGGACCCGGATCGCGCCTTCCGCCTGCGCGAGCGTGTAGAGGCCGACCCGCGTCGGCAGCGCCCGCACCGACACGCCGCCGATCGCCGCCGCGCCCGCGGCCTCGGTGTTGTAGATGTGCGACTGGTCGTCGACGATGATCTCGTCGCCGGCCCGCGTCTGCACCAGGATCGAGACGAGGTTGCACATCGTGCCGGAGGGCATGAACACGCCGTCCTCCAGGCCGAGCAGCGCCGCCACGCGCTCGCACAGCGCGTTCGTGGTCGGATCGGAGCCCGACTGCTCGTCGCCGACCTCGGCCCGCGCCATCGCCTCGCGCATGCCCGGCGTCGGCCGGGTCTGCGTATCGCTGAAGAGATCGATCATCACCGCGTGCGCGCCTCGTGGAGCAGGTGGGGAGTCTTGCCGTCTGCGGCGGATCGGCCGCGTCGCGGATTCGCGGTTCCCATGATACCGGAACCTCGGTCGCGGGAGGACCCGCGCCCGCCGCGACGTGAGGCGCGCTCGCCGAACCTTCCAGGGCCGACATCGACGGTTGGGTCGGTGCATCGGCCGGCTGCGCTGCCGACGCAACCATCGGACGCCTACGTCCGAATTCGTTTGACTCTCGGACGTCTGTGTCCGGCATCCCGTCCGCGGCAGCGGAGGCGGAGGGGATGAAGCGGGAGGATCTGATCCGGGACCTTCGCCGATAAGCCAGGAAGAACAATCTGGAATTTGCAGTGTTGAAGGACAGAGGGGCGGGCTCTCACTACATGGTCAGACTCGGAGACCACGTGACGATCGTGCAGAACGGTGAGTTGAGTCCCCTGATGGTTCGCAGGATCTGCAATCAGCCGAAGATCGATCCGAACCGGCTTCAGGATGGCAGCACCCGGTTCTGGCCTGCCGTTCAGGACCGGCGGCGAGGAGGTCGCGCGATGGAACAGGAATGGGTCTACGGCTACGCCTTGCGGGAGGAGGAGGGAGAGATCCACGCCTACGCCTCGGCCGCCCCCGAGGCGATCGTGTCGGGTGCGACGCGTGAAGAGGCCGCACAGGCGATGCGCGACGCCTTGACCGCAGCCGTGCGCGGACGGATCAAGCTGGGACTCGATCTGGTGCCGCCGGCAGCGCCGGACGCCGACGAACGGGAGGTTTTCATTCTGCCCGCAGCGCTCGCCGCCAAGGCGACCCTCTACACGGCGTGGAAAGCCTCCGGCCTGTCCAAGGTGGCGCTCGGAGCTCGGATCGGCTGCGCGGAGAAGGAAGTGCGCCGCATCCTCGATCCCGACTATCCGACCGGCCTCGCGCGCAGGGAGCAGGTGGCCCGGGCACTCGGGGTGGAACTGGTGGTCGGCGCCCGGCCGGCCGCCGCCGTCGCGGCCTGATCGGCCCCAGGATATTTCATGACAGCACACATGCAGCCGAATTCCGGACTGGCCCGGCGGCTGGCGGCCTCCCTGCAGGGGGAGGTGCGGTTCGACGCCTTCACCCGCGGGCGCTACGCCACCGATGCCTCGATCTACCAGATCATGCCGGCGGGCGTGGTCTTCCCCAAGAGCCGCGACGACATCGCGGCGACCCTGACGGCCGCGGCCGAGCACGGCCTGCCCGTCATCCTGCGCGGCGGGGGCACCTCGCAGAACGGGCAGCCGATCGGCACCGGCCTCGTGGTGGATTGCTCGCGCCACCTCGGCGCCGTCACGGCCTACGATCCCGAGGCCGGCACGGTCACGGTGGAGCCCGGCCTCGTCCTGGAGCGGCTGAACGCGCGGGTGAAGGCGGACGGCTGGTTCTTCCCCGTCGAGCCCTCCACGGCGAGCCGCTGCACCATCGGCGGCATGGCCGGCAACAATTCCTGCGGCGCCCGCTCGCTGCGCTACGGCAAGATGAGCGACAACGTCCTGGCGATCGAGGCCTTGTTCCCCGACGGCGAGGCCTTCGGCTTCGGCCTCACCGGCAACGAGGGGCTCGGCGTCGCGGGATCGGCCCGCGCCCAGGATCTCGCCCGGCGGATGCTCGCCCTCGCCGACCGGAACCGCGACGAGATCGCGCTGCGCTATCCGAAGGTGCAGCGCCGGGTCGGCGGCTACAATCTCGACGCGCTGGTCGCGCCGCGGCCGAACCTCGCCCATCTCCTCGTCGGCTCGGAGGGGACGCTCGCCGCGACCACCGCGGTGACGCTGCAGCTCGCGCGCCTGCCGACGCACCGCGTCATGGGCGTATGCCACTTCCCCTCGTTCCGCGCCGCGATGGAGACCACGCGGCACATCGTCGATCTCGGCCCCGCGGCGGTCGAACTCGTCGACAACAACGTGCTGGTGCTCGGGGCCGACATCCCGCTGTTTCGCACCACGCTCGCCGACATCACCCGCGGCCAGCCGAACTGCCTGCTGCTCACCGAGTTCGCGGGCGACGACCGCGACAGCCTCGCGCGCGACCTCGCGCGGCTCGACGCCTGCATGGCCGACCACGGCTTCCCGGACGCGGTGGTCGCCGTGACCGAGCCCGTGCGCCAGCGCGCGGTCTGGGAGGTGCGCGAGGCCTGCCTCAACATCATGATGTCGATGAAGGGCGACGCCAAGCCGATCTCCTTCATCGAGGATTGCGCGGTGCCCCTGGAGCATCTCGCCGACTACACGGACGCCGTCACGGCGGTGTTCGAGAAGCACGGCACGCGGGGCACGTGGTACGCGCACGCCTCGGTCGGCTGCCTGCACGTGCGCCCGATCCTCGACCTCAAGCAGGCCGGGGGCGTCGCCCGGATGCGTGCCATCGCGGAGGAGACCGCCGAGCTGGTGCGGCGCTTCAAGGGCTCCTATTCGGGCGAGCACGGGGACGGCATCTCGCGCTCCGAGTTCGTCGCCCCGCTGTTCGGGCCGGTCCTCGCCTCCGCCTTCGAGACCGTGAAGGACGCTTTCGATCCCGACAACCGCCTGAATCCCGGCAAGATCGTGCGCCCGCTGCGGATGGACGACCGCAGCCTGATGCGCTTTGCGCCCGGTTACGCGGCGACGCAGCCGGCGGCCCCCGTTCTCGACTGGTCGGACTGGGGCGGGTTCGGCGGCGCGGTCGAGATGTGCAACAACAACGGCACCTGCCGGAAGCTCGCGGGCGGGGCGATGTGCCCGTCCTACCGCGTCACGCGCGACGAGCAGCACCTCACCCGCGGCCGGGCCAACTCGCTGCGGCTGGCGATGTCGGGCCAGCTCGGCCCGGACGCCTTCACCAGCCCCGAGCTGAAGCGCACGCTCGACCTCTGCGTCTCCTGCAAGGCCTGCCGCCGCGAATGCCCGACCGGCGTCGACATGGCCCGGATGAAGATCGAGTTCCTGCACCACTACCATGCCCGGCACGGCCTGCCGCTGGCCGAGCGCCTCGTGGCCGAGCTGCCGCGCTACGCCGGCCTCGCCGCCCGGCTCGCGCCGCTGCTCAACTGGCGCGACCGCGTGCCGGCGCTGGCGCGCCTCTCCGAGCGGGTGCTGGGCCTGTCGGCGCGCCGCTCGCTGCCGGCGTGGCGCCGGCCCTGGCGCGAGACCGGGGCGACGGCGAGCCCGGGCGATGTCGTGGGCGATTCCCGCGACGTCGTGCTGTTCGCCGACACCTTCAACCGGGCCTTCGAGCGCGAGAACCTGGAGGCGGCCGAGCGGGTGCTGCGCGCCGCCGGC
Organism: Methylobacterium isbiliense; assembly: GCF_022179325.1. GTDB lineage: Bacteria > Pseudomonadota > Alphaproteobacteria > Rhizobiales > Beijerinckiaceae > Methylobacterium > Methylobacterium isbiliense. Next base: position 35,139 of record NZ_BPQQ01000040.1, read on the forward strand.
TACCGCCTGCACCGGGTGGCGCCGCCGACCCGGCGGCCGCTCTGCTGCGGCCGCACGTGGCTCGCCTCCGGCCAGACCGGGCGGGCGCGCGAGGAGGCGCAGCGCAGCCGCGAGGCGCTCCTGCCCTTCGTGCGGGCCGGGGCCCGCATCGTCGGGCTGGAGCCTTCCTGCCTGCTCACCTTCCGCGACGAGGCCCTGGCGCTCGATCCCGGCGAGGCGGCGCGGGAGCTGGCCGGCGCCGCCCTGCTGTTCGAGGAGCTGCTCGCCGCCGACCTCGCGGCGGGGCGCATCACCCTCCCGCTCGGCGATCAGGGCGGACGCGTCGCGCACCTGCACGGGCACTGCCACCAGAAGGCGTTCGGCGCCATGGGCGCGGTGGAGAGCGTGCTGCGCCGCGTGCCGGGCCTCGACCTGCGGGTGATCGAGTCGAGCTGCTGCGGCATGGCGGGGGCCTTCGGCTACCGCCCCGACACGGTCGACGTCTCGTTCGCGATGGCCGAGCTGTCGCTGTTTCCGGCCCTGCGCGCGGCCGGCCCCGACGATCTCGTGGTCGCGGACGGGACGAGCTGCCGCCACCAGATCCGCGACGGGGTGGACCGGGAGGCGCTGCACGTGGCGCGCGTGCTCGACGCGGCGCTGGCGCCCTGACCGGCGCCCGGGCCGGCGCGGCCGATCCGGGCCGACCGGTCCCCCGACGGACGCACGCCCCGTTGCCCGCACCGCGTCGGCGGCCGAAGGCCGCGTGCCGTCAGGGCGAGGCGGAGGCCACGCGCCCCGGCAGCAGCCGCCGGACGAGGCGCCGGCCGATCTCGGACAGGGGCCCCCAGACGAGGAGCAGCAGGCCGAGGATCATCAGCGTCGAGACGAGCCCGTTCGAGAAGAACACCGACAGGTCGCCGCCTGAGCCGAGCAGCGCCTGCCGGAAGGCGTCCTCGGCGCGATCGCCGAGCACCAGCGCCAGCACCAGCGGGGCGAGGGGGTAGTCGAGCTTCTTGAACACGTAGCCGACGACGCCGAAGACCAGCATCAGCCAGATGTCGAAGCGGGAGGATTCCACCGTGTAGGCGCCGATGGCGCAGACGACGAGGATCAGCGGCGCCACCAGCGCGAAGGGGATGCGCATGATCGCGGCGAAGACCGGCACGGTGGCGAGCACGATCAGCAGGCCCGCGACGTTGCCGAGATACATCGAGGCGATCAGGCCCCAGACGAACTCCTTCTGCTCCACGAACAGCAGCGGGCCGGGCTGCAGGCCCCAGATCATCAGGCCGCCGAGCAGGACCGCGGCGGTGGCCGAGCCCGGGATGCCGAGCGCCAGCATCGGCAGCAGCGCCGAGGTGCCGGCGGCGTGCGCGGCGGTCTCGGGGGCGAGCACGCCCGCGACCTCGCCCTTGCCGAACCGCTCGGGGTCGCGCGCGAAGCGCTTGGCGAGGCCGTAGCCCATGAAGGAGGCGGCGATCGCCCCGCCCGGGGTCACGCCCATCCACATCCCCACCACCGAGGAGCGCACCAGCGTGGCCCAGTGGCGCGGCAGGGCCGCCCAGGTGCGCAGCACCACCGCGAGGTCGATCGCCGCCCGCTTGCCCTTGAAGTGCAGCCCCTCCTCGATAGTGAGCAGGATCTCCGACACCCCGAACAGGCCGATCACCACCACGAGGAAGTCGAAGCCCTTCATCAGCTCGCTCGCCCCGAAGGTCAGGCGCAGGTCGCCCGAGATCGTGTCGAGGCCGACCGCCGCGAGCAGGAAGCCGAGCGCCAGCGAGGCGACGATCTTGGCCTTGTTCTCCTTGCCCATGCCGATGAAGGAACAGAAGGTGAGGAAGAAGACGCCGAAGAACTCGGCCGGGCCGAAGCGCAGGGCGAAGCGGGCGACGAGCGGCGCCACGAAGGTGATCAGCACCACGCCGGCGAGCGCGCCGATGAACGAGGCCGTGAAGGCGGCCGTCAGCGCCTCGCCCGCCCGGCCCTGCTGGGCCATCGGGTAGCCGTCGAAGGTGGTCGCTACCGACCACGCCTCGCCCGGGATGTTGAACAGGATCGACGTGATCGCGCCGCCGAACAGCGCCCCCCAGTAGATCGACGACAGCAGGATGATCGCCGAGGTCGGATCCATGCCGAAGGTGAGCGGCAGCAGGATGGCGACGCCGTTGGGGCCGCCCAGGCCCGGCAGCACGCCGACCACGATGCCGAGCAGCACGCCGATGATCATGAAGGCGACGTTGTGCCAGGTCAGCGCGATCTGGAAGCCCAGGAGCAGCTGGTTGAGATTGTCCATCGCGGATCCTTCCGGGGCTTCAGTAGCCGAGCGCGGCCTCGAGCGGCCCCTTGGGCAGGGGAACCCGGAACTGCAGTTCGAACACCCAGAAGACGACGAGCGGCACCAGCAATGCGGCGAGCGCCGTCTGCCACCAGCGGAAATCTCCCAGCGTCAGCATGAACCCGGCCATGAAGGCGGCCGAGGCGAGGTAGATGCCCAGATACGCGATGGCCAGCACGTAGAGGGCGAGGGGCACGAAGACCCGGGCCACGAGGCGCAGCTGGCCGTAGGTGACGAACACGCTCTCCTCGCGGCGCAGCGCGCTCACCAGCGTGGCGAGCGCCGCGGCGGCCAGGATCCAGCCGACGCGCGCCGGGAAGAAGCCGTTCTCCGGCCCGCCGTCCCAGCCGGCGCCGCGGCCGTAGGAATCCCACAGGGTCAGCGCCGCGACGCCCAAGAGCAGGAGCGAGACGAGGCATTCGACGAGACGGCGCGAGACGCCGCGCTCGTCGGCCGGAGGGGAAGCGTCGATCATCCGTATCCTTTCGTGCCGCCGGAGACCCGGTCCCCGGCGGGACCCGCCCGGCGCGGGCCGCATGCCGGGGTATCGAGGCGGCCGCCCGGTTCCGTTCCCGACCGGCCGCCGGGTCATCGCCCCGACGTCCGACCGTCGGGCTCATTGCGTGGCGATGAAGCCCGCCTTGCCCATCAGTTCCTTGTGCTTGCGCTCGTCCTCGGTGAGGAAGTCGACGAAGGCCTGGCCCGAGCGGAAGTCGGGCACCAGCGCGTTGCGTTCCAGATAGGCCTTCCACTCCGGCGTCTCCGTGACCTTCCGGAAGAGGTCGACGTAGAACGCCTGCTGCTCCGGCGTGACCTTGCCGGGCATGAACATCCCGCGCAGCATCTCGTAGGTGACGTCGAGGCCCTGCGACGGGCAGGTCGGGATATCGGCCCAGCTCATGTCCGCCGTCACCTTCTGGGTGTAGGCGAGCGGCTTCTTCGAGAAGACGCAGAGCGGCCGCGTCGCGCCGGAGCGCCAGTTGGCGACCTCCTCGGCCGGGTTGTTCATGTTGGCGTCGATGTGCCCGCCCGCGAGCTGGACCGAGGAGGGGCCGCCGCCCTGGTAGGGCACGTAGGTGATCTTGACCCCCGCGCTCTGCTCCATCGTCACGGAGATCAGGTGGTCCTCGCGCTTCGAGCCGTTGCCGCCCGTCTTGAGGGGCGGGGCCGCGGTCCGGGCGGCGTCGATGAAGTCCTTGGCGGTCTTGTACGGCTTGGCGGCGTTCACCCAGAGCAGGAAGGCGTCCTGGGCCATCATCGCCACGGGCGTGAAGTCCCGCCAGCTCACCGGGAGCTTGGTGGCGAGCGGGGTCATGTAGATGCCGCTCGACGTGGTGATCAGCTTGTGCGGATCGCCCGCCGACTTCTGGATGTCGAGCATCGCCTCGCCGCCGGCGGCGGCGGGCTTGTTCACGATGATGATCGGCTGCTTGGCGAGTTCGTTCTTCTGGATCGCTCCCTGGATGGTGCGGGCCATCTGGTCCGACGAGCCGCCGGGCGGGAACGGGACGATAATCTCGATCGGTTTCGTCGGCTCCCAGGCGTGGGCGGAGGCGAGGGGCAGCACCGCGACCGCGGCCGCAACAAGGGCTCTCATGGCGTCTCCTCTCGATCTGCTCTTGTCGGCACGATCGGATGAATCTTGGAGGATGTGCCCGGGGCGCGCAAGCGACCGATCCCGGGCCATTGGAATGAGGCGAGGAGGCCCGACCCGCGACGACCGGCGCCGTGCGCGCCAGCGGCAGAGGGCGGGCGCCCGGGCCCGGAGGCGTCGCGCCCGCCCTCTGCCGCAGGGCTGCCGGCAATCGTTCGCTAAAACAAACCCACATCGCGTCGGGCCGAGAAGCAGTCCCGGGTCCGCGCCTGCGTTGCGCGGTGCCAATGCCACGATCAGGCCAGCCGCCGCCGAAAAGAATGGGATTCTGCCCGCTTACGGCTCGACCAGGATGATCGTCTCCGCCGTGTCGTTCTTTTGATAGAACGTTTCATTGACCCGCTCCGGGTTCTGCAACAGCATTTCCGAACACGGGCGCCGGCCGCCGAGCGGCGGCCGCACCCCTCCGGAACCAGCAGCGGAACCCTCCATGACGCGCCTCAGACTCGTCGGCTTCAGCGCGAACCTGCAGCGGCCCTCCAAGACCCGCGCCCTCGTGGAGGCCATCGCCGAGGAGACCGCCGCGCGGCTGCCCGTGGAGGTGCGCCTCTTCGACGTGGTGGATGCCGGGCCGGGGCTCGGCGCCGCCTGGGCGCGGGCGGACCTGCCCCTGCCGGCCCGCCGCATCGTCGAGGCGATCGAGGAGGCGGACGGGCTCATTGTCGGCTCCCCGGTCTACAAGGGCGCCTATACGGGCCTGTTCAAGCACCTGTTCGACTTCGTCGAGCCGGGGGCGCTGGTGAACCGGCCGGTGGCGCTCGCCGCGACCGGGGGCGGGCCGCGCCACGCGCTGGTGGTCGAGCACGCGCTGCGGCCGCTGTTCGGCTTCTTCTCGGCACTCGCGGTGCCGAGCGCGGTCTATGCCTCGGACGCGGATTTCCAGGACGGCGTGCTCGCGGCGCCGGCGATCCGCGCCCGGGTCGCCGAGGCGGCCGACCAGCTCGCCGGCCTGCTCGGACACGGCGCCGGCCTCCGGGAGCAGCCCGTCGCCCGTGCGGCCGGGGCCGGCCGATGATCAGCCGCCGCAGCCTCGTCGCCGCCGCACTGGCGGCGCCGGTCCTGCCGCTCTCCGCCGCCGCATCCGGTCTCCTGCGGATCGGCTACCAGAAGAACGGTATCCTGGTCGTCGCCAAGCAGCAGGCCGCGATCGAGGCGCGCCTGAAGCCGCTCGGCGTCGCGGTGAGGTGGGTGGAGTTCTCGTTCGGCCCGCCGCTCCTCGAAGCGCTGGGCCTCGGCAGCATCGATCTCGGCCAGACCGGCGACGCGCCGCCGATCTTCGCGCAGGCGGCGGGTGCGAACCTCGTCTACGCGGCGTCCCAGGAGGCGGCCGGCTCGGGCGCGGCGATCCTGCTGCCGAAGGGATCGGCCATCCGCAGCCTCGCCGACCTCAAGGGCAAGCGCGTCGCCTTCGCCAAGGGGTCGAGCGCGCACAACCTCACGGTGGCGGCGCTGGAGAAGGCGGGCCTGACCTACCGGGACATCGAGCCCGTCACCCTCGCGCCCGCCGATGCCGCGGCCGCCTTCGCCCGCGGCAGCATCGACGCCTGGACGATCTGGGACCCGTACTTCGCGATGGCGGAGGTCGGGGAGGGGGTGCGCATCCTGACGCTCGCCACCGAGATCGCGCGCCAGAACAGCTACCTGCTCGCCAACCGGGGCTTCGCCGAGGCGAACGCGCCCGTCCTCATCGCGGCGCTCGACGCGCTCGCAGACGTCGCCCGCTGGTGCGGGGAGAACCGCGGCGAGGTCGCCGCGCTCCTGTCGCAGGGCACCGGCGTGCCGCTGCCCGCCACGCGCCGGGCGGTGGACCGGGCCGAGTACGTCATCGGGCCGGTGACGCCCGCGATCATCGCCGAGCAGCAGCGCGTCGCCGACCGCTTCCACGCCCTCGGCCTGATCCCGCGGCCGATCCGCATCGCCGACGCGGTCTGGGCGCCCCCGATCCGGAACGGATGAGGTCCCGCATGTCCACCTCCCCCGCCCGCGCCTCCGCGCGCCTCTCGCCCCAATCCGGCCGCTGGCCCGGCGCGCGGGCGCGCCTGCTGCCCTGGCTGCTCCCGGCCGCGGTGCTGACCGGCTGGCAGGCGGCGAGCAGCGCCGGCCTCGTCTCGACCCGGTTCATGCCCGCGCCCCTCGACGTGCTCGCGGCGGGCTGGCGGCTCGCCGGCACCGGCGAATTGTGGACCAATCTCGGCGTGAGCTTCCTGCGGGCCGCGACGGGGTTCCTGATCGGCGGCGGCATCGGCTTCCTGCTCGGCCTCGCCAACGGCCTGTCGCGCCTCTCCGAGGGGCTCACCGACACCACCGTGCAGATGATCCGCAACATCCCCCACCTGTCGCTGATCCCGCTGGTGATCCTGTGGTTCGGCATCGGCGAGGAGGCCAAGCTCTTCCTCGTCGCGCTCGGCGTGTTCTTCCCGATCTATGCCAACACCCTGCACGGCATCCGCTCGGTGGATCCGCAGCTCATCGAGATGGGCCGGGTCTACGGCCTGTCGCGCGCGACGCTGTTCCGGCGCGTGGTCCTGCCCGGCGCGTTGCCGTCCGTCTTCGTCGGGCTGCGCTACGCGCTCGGCATCATGTGGCTCACCCTCATCGTCGCCGAGACGATCTCGGCCTCCTCGGGCCTCGGCTACATGGCCATGCAGGCGCGCGAGTTCATGCTGGTCGACGTCGTGGTGCTGGCCATCGTGATCTATGCCGGCCTCGGCAAGGTCGCGGACGCGCTCACGCGGCAGCTCGAACGCGCCTGCCTCGCCTGGAACCCGGCCTACCGCGCGGCCTGACCGCCGCGCCCGTCCCGCCCCCTCGCCGAGACCCTCCCCGCATGATCGCCAGCACGCTGCGCCGCCTCGACCCGACGTCCCTCCCCGCGGCCGCCTCCCGCCGCACCGCGCCGCCCGCCGCGTCCGGCCCCGGGACGGGGCTCGCCGTGACCCTGCGCGGCCTGTCGAAGGACTTCGACGGCACCCCGGTGATCCGGGGCGTCGACCTGCACGTGCCGGCGGGCCAGTTCGTCGCCGTGGTGGGCCGCTCGGGCTGCGGCAAGAGCACCCTGCTGCGCCTCGTCATGGACCTGGAGACGCCGAGCGGCGGCCGCATCGGCCTCGATGCGGCGCGCGCGGGCAGCCCCACGCGCCGGATCATGTTCCAGGAACCGCGCCTGCTGCCCTGGGCGCGGGTGATCGACAACGTCGCGGTCGGGCTCGGCGAGGAGGGCACGGCGCGGGCGCGGCAGGAGCGGGCGCGGGCGGCGCTCGCCGAGGTCGGGCTCGCCGACAAGGCGGACCAGTGGCCCGCCACCCTGTCGGGCGGCCAGCGCCAGCGCGTCGCCCTCGCCCGCGCGCTGGTGAGCGGCCCGGGGCTCCTGGCCCTCGACGAGCCGCTCGGCGCCCTCGACGCGCTCACCCGCATCGGCATGCAGGACCTGATCGAGCGGATCTGGCGCGCGCAGGGCTTCACGGCGCTCCTCGTCACCCACGACGTCGCCGAGGCGGTGGCGCTCGCCGACCGCATCCTCCTGATCGAGGACGGCGGCATCGCCCTCGACCTGCGCGTCGAGGTGCCCCGGCCCCGGCGGCGGGGCGATCCCGACCTCGCCGCCCTGGAGGGCCGCATCCTCGACCACCTGCTCGGCGAGCGCGCCGCTCTCCCGGAGACAAGCCGATGACCGCACAGACCGACGTCCTCTGGTTCCTGCCGACCCACGGCGACGGCCGCTACCTCGGCAGCCAGGACGGTGCCCGCGAGGTCTCGCTCGCCTACCTGCGCCAGATCGCGCAGGCGGCGGACGATCTCGGCTATTACGGCGTGCTCCTGCCCACCGGCCGCTCCTGCGAGGATTCCTGGGTGGTGGCCTCGGCGCTGGCGCCGCTCACCCGGCGCCTGCGCTTCCTCGTCGCGGTGCGCCCCGGCCTGATGCAGCCGAGCGCCGCCGCCCGCATGGCCGCGACCCTCGACCGGATCTCGGACGGGCGGCTCCTCATCAACGTGGTGACGGGCGGCGATCCGGTGGAACTGCGCGGCGACGGCGTCTTCCTCGACCACGAGGCGCGCTATGCGGTGACGGACGAGTTCCTGCGCGTCTGGCGCGGCCTGATGGCGGGGGAGAGCGTCACCTTCGAGGGCCGGCACCTGCGCAGCGAGGACGGACGCCTGATCTTCCGGCCGGTGCAGGACCCCCATCCGCCGCTCTATTTCGGCGGCTCGTCGGAGCCAGGGATCGCGGTCGCGGCCGAGCATTGCGACGTCTACCTCACCTGGGGCGAGCCCCCCGCGCAGGTCGCCGACAAGCTCGCCCGCGCCCGGCGCGCGGCGGAGGCGAAGGGCAGGACCTTCTCGTTCGGCATCCGGCTGCACGTGATCGTGCGCGAGACGGAAGGCGCCGCCTGGGCGGCGGCGGACGCGCTGATCTCGCGCCTCGACGACGCCACCATCGCGCGGGCGCAGGAGACCCTGCGGCGGCAGGATTCGGTCGGCCAGAGCCGGATGATGGCGCTGCACGGGGGCGACCGCAGCCGCCTCGTGGTGTCGCCGAACCTGTGGGCGGGCGTCGGCCTCGTGCGCGGGGGCGCCGGCACCGCGCTCGTCGGCTCGGCCGAGCAGGTGGCCGACCGGATGAAGGAGTACATCGATCTGGGCATCGACCGCTTCATCCTCTCGGGCTACCCGCACCTGGAGGAGGCCTACCGCTTCGCCGACCTCGTCTTCCCCAAGCTGCCGCTGCGGGCGACCACCGGCACCGCCCGGGGCCCGGCGCGCAACGACGGCCCCTTCGGCGAGGTGATGGCCAACGACATCGTGCCGGCCCGCCGCATCGCCGCCCACTGACGGGCACGGTTCGCCGCCTTGCCGGTCCCGGGGCGGGGTGCTAGGCGCCGGAGACGGGGGCGCCGCGCCGCCCCGTCAGCCGGATCCGAGACCCATGCCCCACCGCCTGCACCGCGGCGACCTGCCCGACGACTACGTGGCGGGGCCGGCCATCGCGGTGGACACCGAGACCCTCGGCCTCGAACCCCACCGCGACCGCCTCTGCGTGGTGCAGATCTCCCGCGGCGACGGCGAGGCCGACGTGGTGCAGATCCCCAAGGCCGGTCCCGAGCCGGTGGTGCTCAAGCGCGTCCTGGCCGATCCGGCCGTCACCAAGATCTTCCACTACGCCCGCTTCGACCTCGCGGTGCTCTCCCATCGGCTCGGCGTCATGCCGGGGCCGATCTACTGCACCAAGGTGGCCTCGCGGCTGGTGCGCACCTACACGGACCGCCACGGGCTCAAGGACCTCGTGCGCGAACTCCTGGGCGTCGAGCTGTCGAAGCAGCAGCAATCCTCGGACTGGGGCGCCGACACGCTCACTCCGGCGCAGATCGACTACGCCGCCTCGGACGTGCTGCACCTCCACGCCCTGCGCGCGCGCCTCGACGCGATGCTCGCCCGCGAGGAGCGCACCGAGATGGCGCAGGCCTGCTTCGCCTTCCTGCCGACCCGCGCGCGCCTCGACCTCCTCGGCTGGGACGAGGTGGACATCCTGGCCCATTCCTGAGGTTTTCGCGCGGACGGCCACAACTTCGACACCGGCCCGCGGCATGCCCGGGACCGGGCCGGCCTCTCCCGCGGCGGCATCCGAGCCGGAGCGCGTGCGCAGGTGGCCACCTCAGTCCTGGAACCGGTCGAGACCACGGGCCATCCGTCGCTGGATCCCCGGCGCCTGCGGGCGCACGGCCGGGCGCGGCGCCACAGCGCCCTGGTGCGTGCCCTGCGCGTGATGATTCCGGTCGGCTCGGCGGCGGCGGGCCTCGCCATCGTGATCGGTACCTACTTCAATCCCTTCGCGGATCTCGGCGTCTCGGTGAGCCTGGGCTCGATCGGCGTCTCCGGCTCCAAGGTGACGATGGAGAGCCCGCGCCTCGCGGGCTATCGCGGCAAGGACAACCGCCCCTACGAGGTGACCGCGAGGGCCGCGCTGCAGGACGTGCGCCGCCCCTTCGTGATCGAGCTGCAGAGCATGAAGGGCCGCATCCACACCGACGAGGCCGGCGGCCTCGCCCATCTGGAGGCGGCCAGCGGCGTGTTCGACACCCAGAAGGAATCGCTCGACCTCGCCCGGAGCATCCGGCTGTGGACCGACAAGGGCCAGGAGGCGCGCCTCTCCTCCGCCCAGGTCAACTTCAAGGCCGGGACCCTGACCTCGCGCGAGGCGGTCGCCGTCACGCTGCCGGACGGGACGATCCGGGCCGACGGGCTCGACGTCACCGACAACGGCAAGACCATCTCGTTCGTCGGCAACGTCAGGGCCGTGTTCGGCGGCGACACCGCCATGCCCCTGCGCACCTCCTCGGCGGAGGTCAGGGAGGACAAGCCGTGAGCCCCCGCATCGCCCTCATCCTCGCTCTCGCCCTCGCCCCCCTGCCGGCGGCCGCGCCCGTCCTCGCCGAGACCGCGCCGCCCAAGAAGGAGCGCGGCTCCGGCTTCGGCGCCTTCGGCTCGGCCAAGGACCCGATCAAGATCGACGCCGACCGCCTCGACGTGTTCGACCGCGAGAACAAGGCGATCTTCGCCGGCAACGTGGTGGCGGTGCAGGGCGAGAGCACCATCCGCTGCTCCAGCATGACCGTCCACTACCAGCGCAACCGCGACAGGGATGCGGGCGGCAGGGAGCCGCCGAAGGGCGCCGAGGCCAAGCCCGCCGAGACGAAGCCCGCCGATCCCGCCGACACGGGGGCGATCCGGCAGGTGGTCTGCGCCGGGCCGGTCACGGTGGTGTCCAAGGATCAGGTCGCGACGGGCGACAACGCCGTCTTCGACAAGGTGGCCAACCGCGTGGTCGTCACCGGCAACGTGGTGCTGAGCCAGTGCCAGAACGTCACCCGCGGCAGCCGCCTCGTCTACGACATGAACACCGGCCGGGCGAACATGGACCCGACCGCGGGCGGTCGGGTCTCGGCGATGTTCGTGCCCGGCTCCAAGGACGACAAGCCGGGCGGCAAGCAGGCCGGCTGTCCGCAGCCCCCGGGCCAAGCCGCCAAGCCGGCCCCGAAGAAGGCGCAGGCGAACTGAGCGCCGGCCGGGATCGATGGCCGGCCCGCCTCCCGCAGGTGGACGGCGCAAGTGGACGGTTCGATCCGAAGCCATGACGTCGCGATGAACGAGACGCTCATCGACGCAACCGCACCGGACCGCTTCGCAGACCTGACGTCCCTGTCCGAATCCGGAAAGGGGCAGGCATGGCTCGGAGAGGAGCGGGTTGTGCTCGGCTACCGGGATGACCTCGCCCTTCGCGCGCGGGCCGGCGACGAGGATGCGGAGGACGAGATGACGGTTCTCATCGCGGCGGAGCGGCAGCGCGCCATCGACGAAGGCGTCGACGTCGTGCTGCCGGGCTGGCTCGCCGAGGGCCGCGCGAGGGAACGGCAGCGTCCTGCGCGGGCTGCGTGATCACCGCGCCAGGGCACAGGATGACATCGCGCGCGGCCGGCCTCCCTCTGGACGGGTACCGCGACATCGAACGGGGTGCGGCCGCACCGACCCTAGAGGTGCTGGACCGCCTCTCCGCGGTGCTCGACCTCGATCCGGTTTGGCTGCGCCGCATCGAGGGCGGCCGCGCCGCCGGAGCCTGAGGGCCGTTCGCCCTCAGGGAAACTCCACGCTGTCCACCAGCTTGCGGAAGCGCGGGAGCATGGCCTCCCGGTCCTGGGCCTTCACCACCCCGACCGCCCGGAAGTAGCCGTCCGGCTTGAAGCGGATGGTCTGCGAGACCACCACTGGCATGCCGGAGGGCACGTCGGTGGCGCGCGCCACCAGCTCGTGCCAGTCGGCGCCCGCCTGCCGGAAGGTCTGGGCGCGCTCGATCGCGAAATCCTTCATGGTCTGGTTCGAGTAGAGCGCCGCCTTGGCGAAGGCGTCGCGCTGGTCGGCCGGCAGCGGCGGCTGCACCGCCTCGGCCAGCACCAGGATCGGCTGTTCGAGGCTCATCATCTGGTCCTTCGGGCCGTCGGTGTAGAGCACCGAGTTGCCGGCCAGCACCCGCACCGGCCGGAAGCCCGCCGTCTCGGTGATCCGGAACGGGAGGGCGGCGACCTGCTGCTCGACGGTGAGCGGCGCGCGCACCCGCACGCTCGTCAGCATGCCCCGCATGGTCTGCTCGGTCTCGACCCCCGGCAGGCTCTGGCCGATGACGAGGCCGGTCACGCTCGGGTCGGCGACGAGGAGCACCCACTTGGCGATGGTCGGGGCGCCGGGCTGCTCGATCGGCTGCTCGCCCGTGAACAGGATCCCCTTGCGGTCGTCGGGAAGCGTGATCTCCTCGCGGTTCTTCACCGTCAGGCCCTGCGACTTCAGGCTCTCGGCGGTGAAGCTCGCGGTGAGCGTGCCGTAATCCTGCGGCGGCAGTTCCACCACCGAGACCGTCGCCCCGCCGCCCGGCCGCTCGAAGCCGGTGAAGCGGCGGGAGACCTGCATGTCGGCGGCCGGCTCGAAGCCGAAGCGGGAGCCCGGCGGATAAACCGGCTCCGCCGCATGCGCCGCGCCCGACAGGACGAGGCTCGCGAGCAGGGCGGCGAGGACGCGCAAGGCCATGTCGAACGTTCTCCTGCGGGCCGGCCCCACGCGGCCGGCCGGATCTCTGGGCACCAGTCCCGGGCGATGGGTCGGCTTCAGGCCCGCCCGTGTCAAGCGCGGGCTGGGCCCGAGACGCGCCGCAGAGTCACATTCAGGCGACCGCCGGGCGGCACCGCCTCCCGCAGCACCGGGGCCGCCGGCGCACCCCCGAGGAGGTCGGGCGCGGCCGGCGGCAGCAGGCGGTCGACGCCGTGGAAGATCAGGCGCGAGGCCCCGCCGATCACCAGCGCGTCGCCGCTGCGCAGATGCACCGACCGGGTCGGGTCGCCGCGCCGCAGCCCGCCGAAGCGGAACACCGCCGTCGCCCCGAGCGACAGGGACAGGACGGGGGCCGACAGGTCCGCCTCGTCGCGGTCCTGATGCAGGCCCATGCGGGCGCCGGGCGCGTAGAGGTTGATCAGGCAGGCCTCCGGCGGCTGCGGGCAGCCGGCGAGCGCCGCCCAGGCGTCGCGGATCGCCGCCGGCATCGCCGGCCACGGGCGCCCGGTCTCCGGGTGGTGCGGCTGGTAGCGGTAGCCGTCCCGGTCCGAGACCCAGCCGAGCGGCCCGCAATTGCTCATCCGCACCGAGAACGGCTTGCCCGTCCGCGGCATGGTGGGGGTGAAGGGCGGGGCGGCGCGCAGCACGGAAGCGAGGTCGGCCGCGAGCGTGGCCTGCGCGGCGGCATCGAGGTAGCCCGGATGGTGGTCGAGGCCCGGGGCGAGGGAGATCAGGGGCGGCCTCCTGCGGTCGGATCCGCGGTCCATAGCGCGATTTCCGCGTGAGGCCAGGAATCCCGCATGGTAAGCGCGCCGCATGACCGTCCGTACCGCCACCCTGATCGGATCCGGCGCGATCCTGCTGTGGTCGCTGCTCGCCCTGTTCACCGCCGCCTCCGGCGCCGTCCCGCCGTTCCAGCTCGCCGCCATGACCTTCCTGGTCGGCGGCCTGATCGGCTGCGCCACCTGGGTGGTGCGGCCCGCCGGCCTCTCGGCCCTGCGCCAGCCCCCCGCCGTCTGGGCGCTCGGCCTCGCCGGCCTGTTCGGCTACCACGCCCTCTACTTCGCGGCCCTGCGCCTCGCGCCGCCCGCCGAGGCCGGCCTGATCAACTATCTCTGGCCGCTCCTGATCGTCCTGTTCTCGGCGCTGCTGCCGGGGGAGGCGGGCCTGCGGCCGGCGCATCTCGCGGGGGCGCTGCTCGGGCTGTCCGGCGTGGTCGCGCTCTTCCTCGGGCGCGGCACGCTCAGCTACGACGCCGCCGCGCTGCCGGGCTACCTCGCGTCGCTGGCCGGCGCCTTCGTGTGGTCGGGCTACTCGGTGCTGTCGCGGCGCGTGGGCGCGGTGCCCACCGACGCGGTGGCGGGCTTCTGCCTCGCCACCGCGGCGCTCAGCCTCGCCTGCCATCTCGCCTTCGAGACGACGGTCTGGCCCGCCGGTCCCGGGCAGTGGGGCGCGGTGCTGGCGCTGGGGCTCGGCCCGGTGGGCGCGGCCTTCTATCTCTGGGACATCGGCGTGAAGCGCGGCGACATCCGCCTGCTCGGCATCGCCTCCTACGCGGCCCCGGTGCTCTCGACCCTGATCCTCGTCGCGGCCGGCTACGCGTCCGCGACGCCCGCGCTGGCGCTCGCCTGCGCGCTCATTGTGGCGGGGGCGCTGGTGGCGACGCGGGCGGGACGGCCCCGGGACAAGCCGGCCTGACCTGCGTGGCCCGGCGCCGGCGCCGCGACGCGCGGCACTCCCGTCCCGGCTCCGTCAGCCCACGCCCCGCGCCGGCTCCGTGTCGGCCGCGAGCACGCCCAGATAGGTCTCGACCACGCGCTTGTCGGCCTGGAGCGCGCGGCTCTCCCCCTCCAGCACCACGCTGCCGCCGTCCATCACGTAGCCGTAATCGGCGACCTGCAGCGCCGCGCGGGCGTTCTGCTCCACGAGCAGCACCGCCACGCCCTGGCCGCGCAGATCGGCGACGGTGCGCATCACCTCGGCGACGATGAGGGGAGCGAGCCCGAGGCTCGGCTCGTCGAGCATCAGGAGGCGCGGGCGTCCCATCAGGGCACGGGCCATCGCGAGCATCTGGCGCTCGCCCCCCGAGAGGGTGCCGGCGAGCTGGCGGCGACGCTCCTTGAGGCGAGGGAACAGCGCGAACATCGCCTCCAGGCTGCCGCCCTCCTGCGGGCGCCCGCGGAACCGGAAGGCGCCGAGCCGCAGGTTGTCCTCCACGCTCATGGTGGCGAACAGCTCGCGCCGCTCGGGGATCAGGCTCAGCCCCGCCGCCACCCGCTCCTCGACCGGCAGCCGCGCGAGGTCGCGGCCGTCGAAGCGGATCGCGCCGCGCGCCGGCAGCACGCCCATGAGCGCGTTGAGCAGGGTGGTCTTGCCGGCGCCGTTCGCGCCGAGCACCGTCACGACGCGGCCGGGCTCCACCGCGAGCGACACCCCGCGCACCGCCTCGATCTTGCCGTACGCGACCGTGACGTCCTGCGCCTCGAACAGCCGGCTCATGCGGCGCTTCCCAGGTAGGCCTCGACCACGGCGGGGTTGGTGCGCACCGCCACGGGCGGGCCCTCGCACAGCTTGGCGCCGAAGTTCATCACCACGAGGCGGTCGGCGAGCCCCATCACGAAGTCCATGTCGTGCTCGACGAGCAGGATGCCGAGCCCGTCCCGGCGCAGCTGGCGAAGCAGGTCGCCGAGCGCCTGCTTCTCGCGGAAGCGCAGGCCCGCGGCCGGCTCGTCGAGCAGGAGGAGGGCCGGGGAGAGGCAGAGCGCGCGGGCGATCTCGACGATGCGCTGCTGGCCGAGCGCGAGGCTCGACGCCGGGCGGTCGGCCAGCTCGGCGAGGCCGACGCGCGCGAGCTGCCGGCGCGCCTCCGCGAAGATCGCCGCCTCCTCGGCGCCGTCGAGGCCGAGCGCGCCGCGCACCGGGCCGGCCCGCCCCCGCAGATGCGCGCCGAGCGCCACGTTCTCGATCACCGACATGCCGCCGACGAGCTTCACGTGCTGGAAGGTGCGGGCGATGCCGAGCCGCGCGATGGCCCGCGCCGGCTCGCCCGAGACGTCCCGGTCGAACAGGCGCACCCGGCCGGCGGTGAGGCGCGCCACCCCGGTGACGAGGTTGAAGGTGGTGCTCTTGCCCGCCCCGTTCGGGCCGATCAGCGCCACCACCTCCCCGGCCTTGACCGAGAAGTCGATGTCGTTGACGGCGACGAGGCCGCCGAAGGTCTTGCGCAGCCCCGCCGCGTCGAGGAGGACGCGGCCGGGGGGCTCGGCCGGGCGGGGCGCCAGCGGCGCGGCCGGCGCGGGATGGTGCGGCGGCAGCGGCGTCGCCCGGCGGGTGAGGAGCGGCCAGAGGCCGTCCGGCGCCCGCTGCAGGATCAGCACGAACAGGATGCCGAAGACGATCGCCTCGAAGTTGCCCTGGGCGCCGAGCAGCAGCGGCAGCACGTTCTGGAGCTGGTCCTTGAGCAGGGTCACGAGCGTCGCCCCGAACACGCCGCCCCAGACCGAGCCCGCGCCGCCGAGCACCGTCATCAGCAGCACCTCGATGCTGGCGTTGAGGCCGAACGGCGTCGGGTTGATGGCCCGCTGCATGTGGGCGTAGAGCCAGCCCGAGAGCCCGGCGAGCATCGCCGCGTACACGAAGGCGACGATGCGGGTGCGGCCGGTGTCGACCCCGAAGGCCTCGGCCGCGATCACCCCGCCCTTGAGGGCCCGGATCGCCCGCCCGGTGCGCGAGCGCAGCAGCCGCTGCGTCACGAGGATGCTCAGGGCCACGCAGACCCAGATCAGCGCGAAGAGGTGGCGGCTCTCGACGAGGGGGAAGCCGAACAGGACGATCGGCGGCAGGCCCGACAGGCCGTCGTAGCGCCCGAGCGCATCGGTGTTGCCGAGCACGTAGAAGAACGAGATGTTCCAGGCGATGGTGCCGAGCGGCAGGTAATGGCCCGACAGGCGCAGCGTGATCGCCCCGATCACGAGGGCGGCGAGCCCCGAGGCGGCGAGCGACACCGGCAGGCTGAGCCAGGGCGAGAGGCCGAGATGCAGGCTCAGGAGCGCCGTCGCGTAGGCGCCGATGCCGACGAACATCGCCTGCCCGAAGGACATGATGCCGGCGATGCCGGTGAGCACCACGAGCCCCACCACCACGATGGCCGAGAGGCCCGCGTAGTTGAGGAGCGTGAACCAGAACGGCGGCACGCCCGGCACGAAGGGCAGCGCCGCGACGAGGAGGAGGCCGAGGGCCGCGAGCAGGGACTGGCGCATGCGGCTACTCCTCGTCCTCGACCGGATCGGCGCGGGCCGAGCGCCACAGCAGCACCGGGATGATCGCCATGAACACGATCACCTCCTTGAAGGCGCTCGCCTCGAAGGCCGCGACCGATTCGATGATGCCGACCAGCACCGCGGCGGCGGCCGCCGCCGGATAGCTCGCGAGCCCGCCGATGATCGCCGCGACGAAGCCCTTGAGGCCGATCAGGAAGCCCGTGTCGTAGTAGATCGTGGTGAGCGGCGCCACCAGCACGCCCGAGAGCGCCCCGATGAAGGCCGCGACCGAGAAGCTGAGGCGCCCCGCCATGCCCGGACCGATGCCCATCAGCCGCGCGCCGAGCCGGTTGACCGCCGTCGCCATCAGGGCCTTGCCCAGAAGCGTCAGGCCGAAGAAGGCCCAGAGCGCGACGATGATCGCCAGGGTGAGCCCGATCATCCACAGCGACTGCCCGC
Organism: Methylobacterium isbiliense; assembly: GCF_022179325.1. Classification (GTDB taxonomy): domain Bacteria; phylum Pseudomonadota; class Alphaproteobacteria; order Rhizobiales; family Beijerinckiaceae; genus Methylobacterium; species Methylobacterium isbiliense. Next base: position 52,420 of record NZ_BPQQ01000040.1, read on the forward strand.
TGACGCTGAGGGGCCCGGCCGGCAGCATCGCGTCGGAGAGGGGCGGCGTGCGCGAGCCCTCCGCGCCGAAGAAGACGAGGCCGAGGCCGGTGAGCGCGAGATGCACGCCCACCGCCGCCACGAGGAGCACGAGCACGCTCGCCTTCTCCAAGGGCCGGAAGGCGATGGAATGCAGGTAGGCGCCCATCGGCGTGACGATGGCCAGCGTCAGCGCGATGCCGAGCGCGAGGGTCGGCTTGCCGGGGCCGAGCGCGTAGGCGAGGGCGGCGACCGCACCCGGCAGGACGAGATCCCGCAGGGCGATCCGCAGGATCCGGCGCGCGTCGAGCGCGTGGCGCGCCTCGACCAGGTCCGCCGCGCAGGCGGCCGCGCCGAGCGCGAGCAGCAGCGGCACGGTGCCCGGCACCGTGCCGGCCTCGAAGGCCGCGAGGGTGAGCGCCCCGAAGGCGACGAACTCGCCCTGCGGGATCAGGATCACCCGCGTGACCGTGAAGACGAGGACCAGGGAGAGGGCGATCAGGGCGTAGATCGCCCCGTTCACCACCCCGTCCTGGAGCAGCAGCATGAGGATCGTGGCGTCCACGGGCGGTGTTCCGGTTGGCTGTCTTCGGGCGGGCGTCGCGTGCCGTCGCGGCGTGGACCGGCGCGGGGTCTCCTCCCCCTCTCCCGCACGGGAGAGGGGATCCCCGCATCCGCTCGGAGCCCCTCTCCCGTGCGGGGAGGAGGGGCTCCGCCGGGCTCAGTTCGTCGGCGACAGCAGCTTCCAGCGCCCGTTCTCGATCGTCACCATCACGCGCGAGCGCTCGTCCTGGCCGATATGGTCGGAGGGGCTCATCGTGGCGACGCCGTGCGTGTAGACGACCTCCTTCAGGCCCTCGATCGCGTCGCGCAGGGCCGTGCGGAATTCCGGCGTGCCCGGCTTGGCGGTCTTGAGCGCCACGGGAAGCGCGCTGGCGAGCAGCACCGAGGCATCGAAGGCGTGGCCGCCGAAGGTCGCGAGCGTGCCGGGGCCGTACTTCGCCTCGTAGGCCTTGGTGTAGTCGAGCGCGACCTTGCGCACCGGGTTGCTCTCGGGAAGCTGCTCGGCGACGAGGAGCGGCCCCGCCGGCAGGATGGTGCCCTCCACGTCCTTGCCGCCGACGCGCAGGAAGTCGGCGTTCGCGACGCCGTGGGTCTGGTAGTACTTGCCCGCGTAGCCGCGCTCCTTGAGGGTCTTCTGCGGCAGCGCCGCGGGGGTGCCCGAGCCCGCGACCAGCACCGCGTCGGGCTTGGCGGCCATCACCTTGAGGGCCTGGCCGGTGACGCTGGTGTCGGTGCGCGCGTAGCGCTCGGTGGCCACGAGCTTGATGCCCTTGGCGTCGAGCCGCGGGGTCATCTCCGCCAGCCAGCCGTCGCCGTAGGCGTCGTTGAAGCCGATGAAGCCCACCGACTTCACGCCCGCCCGCACCATGTGGCCGACGATCGCCTCGGCCATCAGGCTGTCGTTCTGCGCGGTCTTGAACACCCAGCGCCGCTTGTCGTCCATCGGCGCGATCAGCTTGGAGGAGGCCGCGATGGTGATCATCGGCACCTTCGCCTCAGCCGCCACCTCGATCATCGCGAGGGAGACGGGGGTGATCGAGGAGCCGACCACGGCGTCGACCTTGTCGTCGCTGGCGAGCTTGCGGATGTTGGCCACGCCCTTCGTGGTGTCAGAGGCGTCGTCGAGGACGATCCACTCCACCGGCTGGCCGCCGACCTGCGCCGGCATCAGCGGCACGGAGTTCGATTGGGGGATGCCGAGCGAGGCCGCCGGCCCCGTCTTCGAGATGGTGACGCCGATCTTGATCGGCTGCGCCGCGGCCCCGAAAGCCACCAGCGCGCCCGTCAGCGACAAGGCCCAGACCAACCGCTTCATGTCTTCTCCTCCCTGTGGCGCGTCCCCGCGCGGGGGCGGCCCGCCGGCCGCGGCCGGTCGCGTGTCCTCCGGGCAGGCCCGTTATGCGCCGGGCCTTAGCACGTCCTTGCCGCCGCGGGAGGCCCCCGCGTCGCGCGCGGGTGCCGCTCCGGCAGGCGGCGGCGTATAATCGACCGGACGGTTGGTCAATGCAAGGGGCGGCGTGAGGGTCGAGGCTGCCGGGCGCGCCCGGCGGAGGGCGCGGCTGCGCTCCTCAGGTCGGCCCGGATCGTCTCAGCGCGGAGCACGGTCGGCCTCGGCGACGTCGCGCTTCGCACAGGCCAGGAGGATTTCGGTCGCGACCCGCGCCTCCAGGTAGTCGGGGGTGAAGCCCGCGAAGGATTCGAGCTGCCGGGAATCCGGGACCGTGAGCACGCCGCGGTTGAAGCGCAGCAGGCCGCTGCCGCGCAGGGCCTGGAGGGTCCGGTTGACGTGCACCGTCGAGAGGCCGAGCGTGTCGGCGAGATCCTCCTGGGTCAGCGGCAGCACGCAGCGGTCGCCCGCGCTGCGCCCGACCTGGCGCAGGCGCGTCAGCAACTCGCTGAACAGGTGGGCGACGCGCCGGTCGGCGCTGCGCGCGCCGATGTTGACGATCCACTCGCGCAGGATCTGCTCCTGCGTCAGCGCCGCCGACCACAGGGCGCAGCCGGCCAGGGGGTGGCGCAGCAGCAGGTCGGCCAGGGCCTCGCGGCCCACCGTCGCGACGAGGCAGGGTGCGAGGCTGGCGATGCCGGCATGGCGCGCGCCGAGCAGCACGGCCGGCAGGCTGCTGCAATCGCCGGGCAGCAGGAAGCCGGTGATCTGGCGGCCGCCGTCGCGCAGGTGCGAGAAGCAGCAGGCGAAGCCCTGCACCACGACGCAGAGGCCGCGGGCCGGCTCGTCCTCTCCGAGGATCACCTGCCGGGCCGGCACCGTGCGCGTCGTCGCGGTCAGGCGCTCGATCGCATCGCGGTCCGGACCCGACAGGGGGATGGTCCGCTCCAGCCTCGTGATGAACGGGTGCGTCATGAGCCGCCGCGCTGCCGGGTCCGCCCGGCGGATCGGCCGGACCGACCCGCCGCGGGCGCCGTCCGGGAGCCTGGGCCGGACGCCGGGTCGACCGAAGGAATCAAATGATAGACCGTTCCGGAGCGCGACAGGAGAGGCGGGAGGGATGGCGATCCGGCGCTCTCGGATGAGCCCGGATCGCCCGGAGGAGTGGTCCGGCTCCTCCGCAAGAGGCGCAGGCGGGCCGCCCGTTCGAGGCTAGGCTGTTCTGCGCACCGTGTCGTCCGCGGCATCCTGCCCGCGTCGCTTCGGCACGCCGGGAGGAGGCAGATGCCCGTCAAGGACACAGCACCGGAGAACCCCGTCGAGATCACCGCGGCCATCGTCAGCGCCTACGTCGCCAACAACCCCGTGGCGACGAGCGATCTCGCCCGGTTCGTCGCCTCCATCGGCGATGCGGTCGTCACGCTGCGCCCGGAGCGGCCGGCCCCGCGGCCCTCCGAGGCCGAGATCCGGGACTCGATCGGCCCGGACTACCTCGTGAGCTTCATCGACGGCCGGAAGTACAAGCTGCTGCGCCGCCATCTGCGGGCGCACGGGCTGACGCCCGAGGCCTACCGGCGCCGCTTCGGCCTGCCGGCCGACTACCCGGTCGTGTGCACCGATTATTCGGCCCGGCGCTCGCGGATCTCGCGGGAGCGCTGGCACCCGGAGGATTCTTGAGGATCAGCCCCGCGGCACCCGCCACAGCACCGCGACGAGGACGACGTTCGCCGCCGAAAGCCCGGCCAGGAGGCCGAGCGTCGCCCCCGGCCCGCCCTGCGCGATCAGGAGGGCGGCGAGGGACGGCGCCAGCGCCTGCGCGAGCAGGTTCGGCAGCGCCAGGCGCCCCATCAGCGAGGCATAGCGCGCCGGCCCGAACAGGGCGAGGGGCAGCGTGCCGCGCGCGATGGAGGAGAGGCCGTTGCCCGCCCCGTAGAGCACTAGGGCGAGCCCCAAAGCCGGGACGGCCGCCCAGAGCAGGGCGAGGCCGAGCGCGACCAGCCCCATCGCGGCCGTCAAGGTCCAGAGCGGGTGGTGGCGGCTCCGGTTCGCCATCTCGATCACCCGGGCGCCCACCTGCGCCGGGCCGATCAGCGTGCCGAGGGCGACCGCCGCGGCGAGCGCCAGGCCCTGGGCCTGCAGCAGAGTCAGCAGATGCACCGAGACGATCGCCGAGGTGGCGCCGCCGAGCGTCATGATGGCGGCGAGCAGTGCGAAGGCCCGCCGCTCGCTCGCGAGCGGCCCGGTGTCGGCGGCGGCCTCCCCTGGCGCCGGCCCGGGACGCGGCGGGGCGGGCGGCAGCGCACGCAGGATCATGGGCAGCGCGACGGCGAGGTGCAGGCCCGCATAGGCGAGGCAGGTGCCGCGCCAGCCGACTTGCGCGACGAGAAAGGCCGAGAGCGGCCAGCACACCGTGCTGGCGAAGCCGCCCCACAGGGTGACGGCCGAGATGGCCGGGCGCGCCGCCGCGCCGTAGAGCCGCCCGAGCGTCGCGAAGGCGGCGTCGTAGAGCCCCGCCCCCATGCCGAGGCCGAGGATCAGCCAGCCCGCGACGAAGACCGGCAGGTTCGGCGCCGCCCCGACCACCGCGAGCCCGAGCGCCAGCACGAGCGCCGCCCCCGCGAGCACCGGCCGTCCGCCGTGCCGCCCGATCGCCCGGCCGATCCGCGGCGAGGCCAGCCCCGAGACGAGGAGGCCCGCCGAGAGGCTGCCGACGATCCAGGGCAGCGGCCAGCCCGTGTCCGCGGCCACCGGCCCGGCCAGGACGGCGAGGAGATAGTAGGAGGTGCCCCAGTTGAGGATCTCGACGAGGCCGAGGGCCGAGGTCACCTGCCAGCGGCGGTGTTCCCGCATGCGCGTCGGGCTCAGCGCGCGGTGGTCAGGATGCGCGCCGCGAAGGCCCCGAACAGCCCGGCGAACAGCCAGTCGATCGCCCGCAGCACCCGCGGCCGGGCCTGGAGCGCCCCGGTGATGCGCTCGGCGCCCAGCACCAAGAGCACGCCGAGCGGCAGGTTCATGGCCACGAAGGTCACCCCCAGGAAGGCGAGCTGGCCCGTGGGGTTGGGGGCGTCGGCGTGCACGAACTGCGGCAGGAAGGTGATGAAGAACAGGACCACCTTCGGGTTCGTCAGGTTGACGCCGAACCCCATCCAGACCGTGCGCCACAGCCCGGTGCGCACCCGCTCGGCCCGGACGGTGAGCGCCGAGCCGTGCCGGATGGCGTCGATGGCGAGCCACGCGAGGTAGAGCGCCCCCACCACCTTGAGCACCGTGAAGGCCGTGGCCGAGGCCGCGATCAGCGCCGAGATCCCGAACGCCGCCGCCAGCGTATGGACCAGCGTGCCGAGGCCGGTGCCGATCACCGTGGCGATCCCCGCCCGGCGCCCGCCCCCAATGGTGCGCGCGAGCGTCAGGCTCATGTCCGGGCCGGGCGTGATGAACAGCACGAAGCCGGCCAGCACGTAGGCGAGCAGCGTCGGGGCGTCGGGCATGAAGCTGAAGGGAGGGCTCATCGGGCAGGTCTCGGCGGGGCGGGAATCCCGCAAACCTCGCCTTGCACCGGCGCCGGGCGGGGGGCAAGCGGGCGAGGGCAAGCGGGCGAGGGCAAGCGGGCGCTTGGCTCGACGGCCGAGGCGGCGGCGCCATCTCGAATCCTGCGCCTTTCGGCGCCCGTCGACGGGCGGGTCCGGCTCGGATCACCGTAGGCTCCGGAAGCGTGTCGCAGAGGAACCCCTTTCCGGACTGGGAGAAGGGTCCCCGCGCCATACGTGTCACCGTCGGGCCACCCTCGACGGTGGGACCGCGATCCGCTTGGGTCGGCATCGGGGAGGCGGGCGCCGACCCTTCTGCCGGCCGCATGCCAAGGAGACTCCATGCCGATCCGCCGGACCCTCGCCGCCCTCGGAGCGGTCCTCGCGCTCGCCTGCGCGGTGCCGGCCCGCGCGCAGGGCCTGCCGCCCGGCATGCCGGGCGCGGGCGCGATCCAGTCCGACGCGGCCCGCCTCCTCCCGGCCTATGCGCCGCACGGGATGGTGGTGTCGCAGGAGGCCCGCGCGACCCGGGTCGGTGCGGCGATCCTCGCCAAGGGCGGCAACGCGGTGGACGCGGCGGTGGCGGTGGGCTTCGCGCTCGCCGTGACCCTGCCGCGGGCGGGCAATCTCGGCGGCGGCGGCTTCATGCTGGTGCACCTCGCCGCCCGCAACGAGACGGTGGCCATCGACTACCGGGAGACCGCCCCGGCGGCGGCGAGCCGCGACATGTTCCTCGGTCCCGACGATGAGCCGGACCCGAAGCTCTCGACGGCGTCGGGCCGGGCAGTGGGCGTGCCCGGCACGGTGCGGGGCCTTGCGGAGGCGCTCGCCCGCTACGGCTCCGGCCGCTTCCGCCTCGCCGACCTGATCGCGCCCGCCGAGGAACTCGCCCGCGCGGGCATCCGGGTCGAGGAGGATCTCGCCGATTCGCTGCCGCACGCGGCAGGGCTGCTGGGGCGCTGGTCGTCGAGCCGGGCGGTGTTCTTCAACGGCGAGCGGCCCTTCGCCTGGGGCGAGCGGCTGGTGCAGCCGGACCTCGCCGCGACCCTGCGGGCCATCGCGGCCAAGGGGCCGGACGCCTTCTACGCGGGCGAGACGGCGCGCCGGATCGCCGCCGCGGTGCGGGAGGCCGGCGGCGTGATGAGCGAGGCCGACCTCGCCGACTACCGGGTGGCGGTCCGCGCGCCCGTGCGCGGCACCTATCGCGGCCACGAGATCGTGGCGATGCCCCCGCCGAGTTCGGGCGGCGTGCACCTCATCGAGATCCTCAACATCCTGGAGGGCTACGACCTCGCCGCGATGGGGGCGGGCAGCGCCGACGCGATCCATCTCCTGGCGGAGGCCATGAAGCAGGCCTATGCCGACCGCGCCGCCTATCTGGGCGACCCGGACCGGGTGCGGGTGCCGGTGCGCGGCCTCACCGCCAAGGACTACGCGGCGACGCTCCGCGCCCGGATCGACCCGGCCCGCGCCCGCCCGGCCGAGGAGGTGAGGCCGGGCGACCCCCTGCCGCACGAGCCCGACCAGACCACGCACTTCTCGGTGGTGGACCGGGACGGCAACGCGGTGGCCAACACCACCACGCTCAACTTCTCGTACGGGCTCGGGCTGGTGGCGGCGGGCACGGGCGTGCTCCTCAACAACGAGATGGACGATTTCTCCGCCAAGCCCGGCGCGCAGAACGCCTTTGGGCTCGTCGGCGGCGAGGCGAACGCGGTGGCCCCGCGTGCCCGGCCCCTGTCCAGCATGACGCCGACCTTCGTGTTTCGCGACGGCCGGCTCCTCCTCGTCACCGGCAGCCCCGGGGGCAGCCGCATCATCTCGACGGTGCTGCAGGTGGTCACCGGCGTGATCGATTTCGGCCTGAGCCTCGCGGAGGCCGTGGCGGCTCCGCGGGTCCACCACCAGTGGCGCCCCGACGCGCTCCTCGTGGAGCGCGGGCTGTCGCCGGACACGCTCGCCCTCCTGCGCGCGCGCGGCCACCGGGTCGTGGTGGGGTCGAGTTCGGGCTCGGCGAGCTCGGTGATGGCGGTGCCGGGCGGTCTGGTCGGCGCCGCCGACCCGCGCCAGCGCGGGACCCTCGCCGAGGGGCCGTGAGGCCCTTCGCAGGCCCTTGCCGGAAGGCCCTTGTTTTAAAAACAATCGTTCGTATAGATTGCACAAAACACCCGGAGGACGCCCATGATCCCGAACGCCGCGCGCGAGTTCAATTTCGGCCTCGGCGAGACGGCCGAGGCCATCCGCGACAGCGTGCGCAGCTTCGCGCAGGATCGGATCGCGCCGCGGGCCGAGGAGATCGACCGCACCAACACCTTCCCGCGCGACCTCTGGCCCGAGATGGGCGCGCTCGGCCTGCACGGCATCACGGTGGAGGAGGAATACGGGGGCCTGGGCCTCGGTTATCTCGAGCATTGCGTGGCGATGGAGGAGGTCTCGCGGGCCTCCGCCTCGGTGGGCCTGTCCTACGGCGCCCATTCGAACCTCTGCGTGAATCAGATCCGCCGCAACGGCTCGGACGCGCAGAAGCGCAAGTACCTGCCGAAGCTCATCTCCGGCGAGCATGTCGGCGCGCTCGCGATGTCGGAGCCGGGCTCGGGCTCGGACGTGGTCTCGATGCGCACCCGGGCCGAGAAGCGCGGCGACCGCTACGTGCTCACCGGCTCGAAGATGTGGATCACCAACGGTCCCGTCGCCGAGACGCTGGTGGTCTACGCCAAGACCGATCCGGCGGCCGGCCCGCGCGGCATCACCGCCTTCCTGATCGAGAAGGGCCAGAAGGGTTTTTCGACGGCCCAGAAGCTCGACAAGCTCGGCATGCGCGGCTCGGACACCTGCGAACTCGTGTTCGAGGAGTGCGAGGTGCCCGAGGAGAACGTGCTCGGCGAGGTCGGGCGCGGGGTCAACGTGCTGATGTCGGGTCTCGACTACGAGCGCGCCGTGCTGGCGGCGGGGCCGCTCGGCATCATGCAGGCCTGCCTCGACGTGGTGCTGCCCTACGTGCACGAGCGCAAGCAGTTCGGGCAGCCGATCGGCGAGTTCCAGCTCGTCCAGGGCAAGCTCGCCGACATGTACGTCGCGACCAACGCCGCCAAGGCCTACGTCTACGCGGTGGCGCAGGCCTGCGACCGCGGCGAGACTACCCGCGAGGACGCGGCGGGCGCGATCCTGTACGCGGCCGAGCGGGCGACGCAATGCGCGCTGGACGCAATCCAGCTGCTCGGCGGCAACGGCTACATCAACGACTATCCGACCGGCCGGCTCCTGCGCGACGCCAAGCTCTACGAGATCGGCGCCGGCACCAGCGAGATCCGCCGGATGCTGATCGGCCGCGAACTCTTCGCCAAGTCGGCTTGAGCCGTCCGATGCCGGTCCTTCAGACGAGCGCCGACCTCGGCAGCACCGAGGCGGCCCAGAACCGCGCCGCCTGGGGCGAGTTGCGCGCCACCCTCAAGGCGCGCCGCGCGGAGGCCGCCGCGGGCGGTCCCCCCCGCGCCCGCGAGCGCCACCTCGCGCGCGGCAAGCTCCTGCCGCGCGACCGCGTGCTGCGCCTGCTCGATCCGGGCTCGCCCTTCCTGGAGATCGGGCCGCTCGCGGCCTACGGGATGTACGACGACGCCATCCACGCGGCCGGGGTGATCGCCGGCATCGGCCGGGTCGCGGGCCGCGAGGTGATGGTGGTGTGCAACGACGCCACCATCAAGGGCGGCACCTACTACCCGCTGACCGTCAAGAAGCACCTGCGCGCGCAGGAGATCGCGCTCCAGAACCGCCTGCCCTGCCTCTACCTCGTGGATTCGGGCGGCGCGAACCTGCCCCAGCAGACCGAGGTCTTCCCCGACCGCGAGCATTTCGGGCGCATCTTCTTCAACCAGGCGCAGATGTCGGCCGCCGGCATCCCGCAGATCGCCTGCGTGATGGGCTCCTGCACGGCGGGCGGCGCCTACGTGCCGGCGATGTCGGACGAGAGCGTGATCGTGCGCCGCCAGGGCACGATCTTCCTCGGCGGGCCGCCGCTGGTGAAGGCCGCGACCGGCGAGGTCGTCTCGGCCGAGGATCTCGGCGGTGCGGACGTGCATGCCCGCCTCTCGGGCGTGGCCGACCACTACGCCACCGACGACGCCCACGCGCTCGCGATCCTGCGCCGCATCGTCGGCACGCTCAACAGCGTCAAGCGGCCGGACCTCGACATCGCGCCGCCGCACGACCCGCTCCACCCCGCCGAGGATCTCGACGCGATCGTGCCGGTGGACCTGCGCAAGCAGTACGACGCGCGCGAGCTGATCGCCCGCCTCGTCGACGGCTCCGAGTTCGACGAGTTCAAGCGGCTCTACGGCACCACGCTGGTCACGGGCTTCGCGCGCCTGTGGGGCATGCCGGTGGGGATCCTGGCCAACAACGGCATCCTCTACTCGGAGAGCGCGCTCAAGGGGGCGCATTTCATCGAGCTGTGCTGCCAGCGCCGGATCCCGCTCCTGTTCCTGCAGAACATCTCGGGCTTCATGGTCGGGCGCGAGGTCGAGGCGGGCGGCATCGCCAAGAACGGCGCCAAGCTCGTCACCGCGGTGGCGACCGCCGCGGTGCCCAAGCTCACGCTCCTCGTCGGCGGCTCCTACGGGGCGGGCAATTACGGCATGTGCGGCCGGGCCTACTCGCCCCGCTTCCTGTTCGCGTGGCCGAACTCGCGCATCTCGGTCATGGGCGCCGAGCAGGCGGCGAGCGTGCTCGCCACCGTGCGGCGCGACAACATCGAGGCCTCCGGCGGCACCTGGGCGGCGGAGGAGGAGGAGGCGTTCAAGGCCCCGATCCGCTCCGGCTTCGAGGCCGAGGGATCGCCCTACTACGCCACCGCGCGGCTGTGGGACGACGGCATCATCCTGCCCGAGGAGACGCGCCGGGTGCTCGGCCTCGCCCTCTCGGCCGCCCTGAACGCCCCCGTGCCGGAGACCCGGTTCGGCCTGTTCCGGATGTGACCCCCAAGAGATCGCACGGATGAGTTCGCACAGGGACAGCTGCATGACCGGGCTCCGCTCCGTCCTCATCGCCAACCGGGGCGAGATCGCCTGCCGGGTCATCCGCACCGCCCGGCGCCTGGGCCTGCGCACCATCGCGGTGTACTCGGAGGCGGATCGGCGCGCGCTGCACGTGGCGCTGGCCGACGAGGCGCATGCGATCGGGCCGGCGGCGGCGGCCGAATCCTACCTGCGCATCGACCGCATCCTCGACGTGGCCAAGCGCAGCGGCGCCGAGAGCATCCATCCGGGCTACGGCTTCCTGTCCGAGCGGCCGGACTTCGCCGAGGCCTGCGCGGCGGCCGGCATCGTCTTCGTCGGCCCGCCCGCCGGGGCGATCCGGGCGATGGGCCTCAAGGATGCCGCCAAGGCCCTGGTCGCCGAGGCCGGGGTGCCGGTGGTGCCGGGCTACCACGGCGCGCGCCAGGAGCCCGATTTCCTCGCCGCCGAGGCGGCGGCGATCGGCTACCCGGTCCTGATCAAGGCGGTGGCGGGCGGCGGCGGCAAGGGCATGCGCCGCGTCGCGCTTCCGGAGGATTTCGCCGCCGCCCTCGAAGGGGCGCAGCGCGAGGCGCAAGGGGCGTTCGGCGACCCGCGCGTCCTGGTCGAGAAGTACGTGCTGAGCCCCCGCCACGTCGAGATCCAGGTCTTCTGCGACGCGCACGGCCACGCCGTGCACCTGTTCGAGCGCGACTGCTCGCTCCAGCGCCGCCACCAGAAGGTGATCGAGGAGGCGCCCGCCCCCGGCATGCCGCCGGAGGTCCGCGCCGCCATGGGCCGGGCCGCCGTCGAGGCCGCCCGGGCGGTGGGCTATGTCGGGGCCGGCACGGTCGAGTTCATCGCCGACGGCCGCGAGGGCCTGAAGCCGGACGGCTTCTGGTTCATGGAGATGAACACGCGTCTCCAGGTCGAGCATCCGGTCACCGAGGCGATCACCGGGCTCGACCTCGTGGAATGGCAGTTCCGGGTCGCGGCGGGCGAGCCGCTGCCGCTCGCCCAGGACGACCTCGCGATCCGCGGCCACGCCGTCGAGGCGCGGCTCTACGCAGAGGATCCGGCCGCGGGCTTCCTGCCCTCCACCGGGCGGCTGCGCGCCCTCGACCTGCCCGCGGGGGAGGGCGTGCGCGTCGATACCGGCGTGCGGGCGGGCGATACGGTCTCGCCCTTCTACGACCCGATGATCGCCAAGCTGATCGCCCACGGGGAGAGCCGCGATCAGGCCCTCGACCGGCTGGCGCAGGCGCTGGGCCGCACCCTGGTGGCCGGCCCCAAGGCGAACGTCGCCTTCCTGAAGGCGCTGGCCGAGGCGGAGGAATTCCGGGCCGGCCGCTTCGACACCGGCTTCATCGACCGCAACCTCGACGCGCTCACCGGCCGGGCGGCCGGCCTCGACCCCGACGCGGTGCGGGCAGGGGTCGAGGCCCTCGTCGCCGCCGTCGCGGCGCCCGCGCCGGGCCGGGGCTCGCCCTGGGATCGCGCGGACGGGTTCCAGCTCGGCGCCGGGCGGCGCCAGGCCTATCCCGTCCTGATCGAGGGCGAGGCGCGCGAGGTGGTCCTGGCCTGGCCCGAAGGCGGCGGCGCGCTCGCCGTCGAGGCCGGGGAGGGGAGGGGAGCGGCCCCCGTGGTGGTGCCGACCGAGCGCGGCGTGCTGGTGGTGGCGGGCGGGCGGCAGGTCGCGATCGAACCGCCCGATCCGTTCGACGTCGACCTCGACCACGCCGGCGCGGGCGGCACCGTCAAGGCGCCGATGCACGGCCGCCTCGTCGCGGTCTTCGTGCGCCCCGGCGAGCGCGTGACGAAGGGCCAGCGCCTCGCCATCGTCGAGGCGATGAAGATGGAGCACGCCCTCGCGGCGCCCGCGGACGGCGAGGTGACGGAGGTGACGGCGGAGGCCGGCGCGCAGGTCGCGGAGGGCGCGCGCCTCATCAGCATCCGCACGGAGGACGACGCATGACGAGCCCCAACCCCGTCCCGACCCATCCCCGCGGCGGCCTCTACTTCGAGGATTTCGAGGTCGGGCACGTCTTCCGCCATCGCCTCACCCGCACGGTGACGCAGATGGACAACATGCTGTTCTCCAACATGACGCTCAACCCGCAGCCCCTGCACATCGACGCGCATTTCTGCGCCACCGAGACCGAGTGGGGGCGGCCGCTGATGAACTCGCTCTTCACCCTCGGGCTGATGATCGGCATCTCGGTCAACGACACCACGGTGGGCACCACGATCGGCAATCTCGGCATGACCGACGTGCGCTTCCCCGCGCCGCTCTTCGAGGGGGATTCGATCCGGGTCGAGACCGAGGTGGCGGCCAAGCGCGAATCGCGCTCGCGCCCCGATGCCGGCCTCGTCGAGTTCCTGCACCGCGCCTACAAGCAGGACGGCACGCTCGTCGCCGAGTGCCGGCGCCAGGCCTTCATGCGCCGCCGCCCGGCGGAGGCCGCCTGATGCGCTCGCTGCTCTTCGTGCCGGGCGATTCCCCCCGCAAGCTCGACAAGGCCCTCGATTCCGGCGCGGACGCCCTGATCCTCGACCTGGAGGACTCGGTCGCGCCGAGCGAGAAGCCGGCGGCCCGGGCCGCCGCCGCGGCCTTCCTCGCCCGCACCCGCGGCGCGGCCGCCCGGCCCCAGCTCTACGTGCGCATCAACGCCCTCGATACGGGGCTCGCCGACGACGACCTCGCGGCGGTGATGCCGGCCGGCCCCGACGGGATCATGCTGCCCAAGGCCGTCGGCGGGGCGGACGTGGCGGCGCTCGGCGCGCGGCTCGCGGTGCACGAGGCGCAGGCGGACCTCCCCGACGGCGCGACCCGCATCCTGCCGATCGCCACCGAGACCGCGCAGGCGGTGTTCGCGCTCGGCACCCTGGCCGGCGCGAGCCCGCGGCTCGTCGGCCTGACCTGGGGGGCGGAGGATCTCTCGGCCGATCTCGGGGCGGAGACGAACCGCGACGAGGCCGGCTGGACCGCGCCGTTCCGGCTCGCCCGCAACCTCGCGCTGCTCGCCGCCGCCGCCGCGGAAGTCGACCCGATCGACACCATCAACGCCGCCTTCCGCGACCTCGACGGTTTGGCCCGCGAGTGCCGCGAGGCGCGGCGCGACGGCTTTACCGGCAAGATGGCGATCCATCCGGCGCAGGTGCCGGTGATCAACGCGGCCTTCACGCCCTCGCAGGCCGAGATCGCCCGGGCGCGGGCGGTGGTGGCGGCCTTCGCGCAGGCCCCCGGCACCGGCGTGGTCGGCGTCGAGGGCCAGATGCTCGACCGCCCGCACCTGCGGCGCGCCGAGCGGCTGCTGGCGCGGGTGAAGCCCGCGTGATCTCTCGGCGGCGGGGCGGCGGGTCGGACTTCTCGCGCCGGATCTCCTGTGCGACCCTTGTCCGGACGTTAGAACCCGGTGGCAGGAACGTGGAACTCACCGTCGCCATCCCGGATGATCTCGCCGAGCGGCTGGGAGCCGATGGCGAGGACATCGCCCGTCGCGCGCTCGAAGCCTTCGCGGTCGAGGCTTATCGGGCCGAACGCCTGACCTTGCCGGAATTGCGCCGACTGCTCGGCTTCGGCACCCGCGCGGCTCTGGACGCCTTCCTCAAGGCGCGCGGCATCTATGCTCCGCTCGAACTCGCGGATATCGACCAGGATCGGGCCGACCTCTCACGCCTGGGCTTATGAGCTTGCGGGTCGTCGCGGATACTGGGCCGCTGAACTATCTGCTGCTGATCGGCCAGATCGATCTGCTGCCGCACCTGTTCGACGGCGTGTGCGTGCCTCGGGCCGTGCAGGTTGAATTGAGTCATCGCGATGCGCCCGATGCGGTCCGGCTCTGGATCGCCGGTGATCCAGACTGGCTGACCGTGTGCCCCGATCCGATGATCGAGGAGGATGCGCTGCGCATGCTGGACGAGGGCGAGCGGGCCGCGATCGCGCTGGCGATCGCGCTGCGGGCCGACCTGATCCTCATGGATGACCGGGCCGGAGTCGGCGCCGCCCGGGCCAGGGCCTTCGCCGTCACGGGAACGCTGGGGATCTTGGATCTTGCAGCGCGGCGGGGCCTGATCGACTTGGAGCGTGCCGTGACCCGGTTGCGCGGGACGAGCTTCCGGTGCCGCCCCGCCCTGCTCGACGCGCTCCTGGACCGCCATCGCGCCGAGATGGGCGCGTCCGATCGCGGCGCCCGCGACATCCTGGAGCATGATGCCGAAAAGGAGCCCGGTTCTCCGAGGCCATCCCGTGATCCAGCGCAAGCCTGAGCGAAGCGGGCCGCATGACGGCTCTGATGTGGGAGAGGACCCGATGCCCGAGCACTACGACGCGCGCGAGACCGAGAGTCCCGAAGCCCGCGACGCCGCCCTGTTCGCCCGCCTGCCCGCGGCGCTTGGCGCCGCCCTCGGCACGCCGGCCTATGCGGCGCATCTCGGCGGGATCGATCCCGAGGCGGTCACCGACCGGGCGGCGCTCGCCCGGCTGCCGGTGCTGCGCAAGGGCGAGATGCCGGCCCGCCAGCGCGAGGGGCTGCCCTTCGGCGGCTTCGTGCCGGTGCCGCCCGGGCGCTTTCCCCGGCTCTTCACCTCGCCGGGGCCGATCTTCGAGCCGCAGCGGTCGGGCGAGGATCCGTGGGGCGGGGCGCGCTGCCTGCACGCGGCGGGCTTCCGGCCGGGCGACGTGGTGCTCAACACCTTCGGCTACCACCTCACGCCGGGGGGCTTCATCTTCGACACGGCGGCCCGCGCGCTCGGCTGCGCGGTGATCCCGGCGGGTCCCGGCAACACCGAGCAGCAGCTCGACCTGATCGAGGCCTACCGCCCGGCCGGCTATTGCGGCACGCCCGACTTCCTGAAGATCCTGGTCGAGGCGGGCCGGGCGGCCTCCCGGGACGTGT
The DNA here is from genome assembly GCF_022179325.1 of Methylobacterium isbiliense. Taxonomy (GTDB): domain Bacteria; phylum Pseudomonadota; class Alphaproteobacteria; order Rhizobiales; family Beijerinckiaceae; genus Methylobacterium; species Methylobacterium isbiliense. The sequence goes on from NZ_BPQQ01000040.1 coordinate 67,802, forward strand.
CGTCGGTCCGCAAGGCCCTCGTCTCGGGCGCGGCCTTCCCGCCCTCGCTGCAGCAGGCGGTGGCGGCCCTCGGCATCGAGGCGTATCAGGCCTACGCCACGGCGGATGTCGGCTTCATCGCCTACGAGACGCCCGCCCGCGAGGGGCTCCTCGTCAACGAGGACCTGATCCTCGAGATCGTGCGGCCGGGCACCGGCGACCCGGTGCCGGAGGGCGAGGTCGGCGAGATCGTCGTGACGGTGCTCGATCCCGACCGGCCGCTGATCCGCTACGCGCTCGGCGATCTCACGGCGGCGCTGCCGGGGCCGAGCCCCTGCGGGCGCACCGGGCCGCGCATCCGCGGCTGGATGGGCCGGGCCGATCAGGCCGCCAAGGTGAAGGGGATGTTCGTGCGCCCCGAGCAGATGGCCGAGATCGCCCGCCGCCATCCGGAGCTCAGGCGGCTGCGCCTCGTGGTGACGCGGGCCGACGAGACCGACGCGATGACCCTGAAGGCCGAGGCGGACCAGGAGGTCTCCGCGGACGCCGTCGCCGAGACGCTGCGGGCGGTGACCAAGCTCAAGGGCGCGGTCGCGATCGTGCCGCCCGGCAGCCTGCCGAACGACGGCAAGGTCATCGCAGACGAGCGGCCAGCCGGGTGAGCGGGGCCGGGGGGGCCTGGACCGCCGCCTCCCCCTCGCCGCGCGCGAGCGCCAGCACCATGCCGGTGAAGATGGCCTGCACGGCATCCGTCGAGAGCCGGCCGTCCGGCCGGTACCAGTTGCAGATGCCCGACAGCATGGCGAGGATGGCGAGCGTTCCCATCCGGGTGTCGGCGAGCTGGAACTCGCCGGTCTCGCGGCCGAGGTCGAGGATGGCGCCGAGCTTGCGCTCGTAGTCGCGCCGCATCGCCACGATGACCTCGAGATTGTCCGGTTCGAGGCTGCGCAGCTCCGAGTAGCAGATGAAGACCTGCTGCGGCCGCTCGATGTGATAGGCGACGTGGAACTCCACGAACCGCTGCAGGCGCTCGGCCGCGCTCCCCTCCCGCAGCAGGGCCGCATCGAGCGCGGCGTGCAGATCCTGCATGTGGGTGCGGATCAGGTCGAACAGGAATTCCTGCTTGTTGCGGAAGTAGTTGTAGAGGGACCCCTGCTGGATGCCGACCTCGGCGGCGAGCTGGCGCAGGCTCATCGCCGCGTAGCCGTGGGTGTAGAGAAGCTGAAGGCCCGCCCTGCGGATCGCCTCCTCGGTTCTCGGCCCGGATGAGCCTGCGATGCGCGCCATGTCCGTCCCGCGTCCTCTCCTGTCGACCTTATACCGGAGCCGGTCCGAACGGCAGCGTCCCGGATCCGCCCCGCCGGGCATCCCCGACGATCGTCGGGGCCAGTGTACGCTTGACGGCCGGAAAAAAACAGTCGAACGTATAGTCGGCATGCAGGGCTCCGCTTCGCGGCGTGCATGACCCAGAGGCAGAGCCGCCCCGCGCACGAGGGCGGCCGCCGCTCCAGAGGGAGGTTGCCGGTGGCGGAGGCCCTAGAGGTTCGCCAGATCTCGCTGCGCTTCGGTGGCGTGAGGGCCCTGACGGATGTCGGGTTCACGGTCGCGCAGGGCGAGCTGTTCTCGATCATCGGCCCCAACGGCGCCGGCAAGACCTCGATGATCAACTGCATCTCGGGGCGCTACCGGCCGAGCGAGGGGCAGATCCTGTTCCACGGCCGCGACATCACCCGCGAGAAGACCAATGCGCGGCCGAAGCTCGGCATCGGCCGCACCTTCCAGAACCTCGCGCTGTTCCACCACATGACCGTGCTCGACAACATCATGGTCGGCCGGCATCACCTGCTGCGCAACAACTTCCTGACCGGCTCGCTCTACTGGCTGCCGGGGGTGCGCGGCGAGGAGCTGGAGCACCGCCGCCGCGTCGAGGAGATCATCGACTTCCTCGACCTGCAGGCCTACCGCAAGGCCACCGCCGGCACCCTCTCGTACGGCCTGCGCAAGCGGGTCGAACTCGCCCGCGCGATGGCGCTCGAACCCAAGCTCATCCTCCTCGACGAGCCGATGGCCGGCATGAACCTCGAGGAGAAGGAGGACATGGCCCGCTACATCGTCGACCTCAACGAGGAGTTCGGCATGACGGTGGTGATGATCGAGCACGACATGGGCGTGGTGATGGACATCTCGCACCGGGTGATGGTGCTCGATTTCGGGCGCCGCATCGCGCTCGGTCGCCCCGAGGCGGTGCTGGCCGATCCCCACGTGCGCCGCGCCTATCTGGGCGAGGAGGACGAGCCGGAGGCGGCGCCGGTCGCCGCGCCCGGCCGCGAGGCGCAGCCCCCGGTTCGGGCGGTGTCGTGATGGCGGCCGATTTCGCCGCGCTCGCCGCCCGGGCCGACACCTTCCCCAAGCTGCTCGCGCTCAACGCCGCCGAGCACCCGCACGACATTGCGCTGCGCGAGAAGGATTTCGGGCTGTGGCGCCCGACGACCTGGGTGCAGTACAATGCCCGCGTGCGCGACTTCGCGCTCGGCCTGCGCGACCTCGGCCTCGGCGAGGGCGACGTGGTCGGGCTGATCGGCGACAACCGGCCCGACTGGGTGGCCGGCGAGATCGCCGCCCACGCGCTCGGCGCCCTCTCGCTCGGCCTCTACCGCGACGCGCTGGAGGACGAGGTCCACTACCTCCTCGATTACGGCGAGGCGCGCGTCGTCTTCGCGGAGGACGAGGAGCAGGTCGACAAGCTCCTGAACCTCGCCGACCGCCTGCCGCACCTGCGCCACATCGTCTATTGCGACCCCCGCGGCATGCGCAAGTACGACGACCGCCGGCTGATCTCGGCCGAGGCGCTGGCCAAGAGGGGGCAGGCGCTGGAGGCGGCCGAGCCCGGCCTCTACGACCGGCTGGTCGCCGCCACGCACGGCGACGCGGTGGCGATCCTGTGCACCACCTCGGGCACCACGGCGCGGCCCAAGCTCGCGATGCTGAGCGCCGGCCGCGTGCTGCGCCACTGCGCGAGCTACCTCGCGGCCGACCCCAAGGGGCCGCAGGACGATTACGTCTCGGTGCTGCCGCTCCCCTGGATCATGGAGCAGATCTACGCGCTCGGTCAGGCCCTCCTCTGCCGCATGACGGTGAACTTCGTCGAGGAGGCCGACACCCTGATGCACGATTTCCGGGAGATCGCCCCGACCTTCGTGCTCTTCGCCCCCCGGGTCTGGGAGGCGGTGGCGGCGGACGTGCGCGCCCGGATGATGGACGCCTCGCCCCTCAAGCAGTGGCTGTTCGCGCGCGGCATGGCGGCGGGCCTCGCGGCGCTCGATTCCGGCCGGCGCTCGCCCTTCGCCGACGCGATCCTGTTCCGGGCGCTGCGCGACCGGCTCGGCTTCACGCGCCTGCGCTCGGCGGCCACGGGCGGGGCGGCGCTCGGCCCCGACACCTTCCGGTTCTTCCGGGCGCTCGGCGTGCCCCTGCGCCAGCTCTACGGGCAGACCGAGGCGATGGGCGCCTACACGCTCCACCGCGGCGAGACCGTCGACTTCGACACGGTGGGGGTGCCGTTCGACGACGGCATCACCCTCCGGATCGCCGAGCCGGACCGCAACGGCATCGGCGAGATCCAGGCCCGCCACCCCAACATGTTCCTCGGCTACTACAAGGCCCCCGAGGGCACGGGCGACGTGGTGGACGGCTGGATGCACACCGGCGATGCCGGCTACCTCGACGCCAAGGGCGAACTCGTGGTCATCGACCGCGTCAAGGACCTCGCCACCAATGCCCGCGGCGAGCGCTTCTCGCCGCAATACCTCGAGAACAAGCTCAAGTTCTCGCCCTACGTCGCCGAGGCGGTGATCCTGGGGGCCGGGCGCGACTACCTCGCCGCCCTGATCTGCATCCGCTACGCCGTGGTGGCGAAGTGGGCGGAGAAGAACCGCATCGCCTTCACCACCTACGCCGACCTCGCCGCGAAGCCCGAGGTGATCGCGCTCCTGCGCGCCGAGGTCGAGCGGGTGAATGCCGGCCTCGCGGAGGCGCAGCGCATCGCCAAGGTCGTGCTCCTCTACAAGGAACTCGACGCCGACGACGGCGAACTGACCCGCACCCGCAAGGTCCGCCGCGGCGTCATCAACGAGAAGTACGCCGACCTGATCGACACGATCTATGCCGGCCAGCCCGTCTACCGGGTCGACACGGTGATCCGCTTCCAGGACGGCACGACCCAGCGCATCCGCACCACGCTCCCGGTGGTCGACCTGCTGCCCGCCGCGCCCGCCCTCGCCGCCGCCGAATAGGCCCCGCCCATGAACACCCATCTGCTGCTCCAACTCGTGCTCAACGGGCTGATCGTCGGTGCGCTCTACGGCGTCGTCGCCATGAGCTTCGTGCTGATCTACAAGGCGAGCCAGGTCGTGAACTTCGCGCAAGGCGAGTTCCTGCTGATCGGCGCCTGGGTGTGCTGGTGGCTGCTCACCACCTACCAGCTCCCGTTCTTCGTCGGCATGCTCGTCACCTTCGCGTTCATGCTGGTCTTCGGCATCGCCCTGCAGGTGGTGGTGCTGCGTCCGCTGATCGGCGAGCCGATCATCTCGGTGATCATGGTGACGATCGGCCTGTCGATCTTCTTCCAGGCCCTGTGCAAGTGGCTGTTCGGCGTGTTCGCCCAGCCCTTCCCGCCGATCTTCACCACGAGCCAAGTGTCGATCCTGGGGCTGGAGATCCAGACCGTCTACCTCATGAGCCTCGGCATCTCGGTGGCCATGATGGCGGCCTTCGCGTGGTTCTTCCGCTACTCCAAGCACGGGCTGGCCATGCGGGCCACCGCCTTCGACCAGCAGGTGGCCCAGTCCCTCGGCATCCCGGTGCGCAACGTCTTCGCGATGGCCTGGGCGATCTCCGCGGTGGTCTCGTCGGTGGCCGGCATCGTGGTCGGCATCGTCAACGGCGTCTCCTCGGCCCTGTCCTTCTACGGCATCAAGGTCTTCCCGGCGGTGATCCTGGGCGGCCTCGATTCGGTGGCCGGCGCGGTGGTCGGCGGGCTCGTCATCGGGCTGCTCGAGAACCTCGCCCAGTACGTCGACGGGCAGTACCTGCACTGGGGCAACCTCTACGAGATCGTGCCCTTCTACGTCCTGGTGGTGATCCTGATGATCAAGCCCTACGGGTTCTTCGGCACCCGCGACATCGAGCGGGTGTGAGACGATCATGGCGACCCAGAGCCTCATCCCGGCCGGCGACTTCCGCAGCACCTACGCGGCCGACACCACCATCTTCCCGACGGCGGGCAGCCGCTACGCGGTCTGGGCGGCGCTCGCCCTCCTGTGCCTCGCGCCGCTCGTCCTCGACCGCTACTGGCTGAGCCTGCTCATCCAGATCGGCTACTTCGCGGTGGCCGCGCTCGGGCTCAACATCCTGGTCGGCTTCACCGGCCAGATCTCGATCGGGCACGCCGCCTTCTTCGGCTTCGGCGCCTTCGCGTCGGCGTGGCTGTCGAACAACCTGCACATCCCGGTCGTGCTGGCGATTCCGCTCGCGGGCGTCGTCACGACGGCGGTGGGCCTCATCTTCGGCCTGCCGGCGGCCCGGCTGAAGGGCCTCTACCTCGCCATCGCGACCCTCGCCGCCCAGTACATCCTGCAGGACTTCTTCGCCCGGGCGAACTGGTTCACCGGGGGCGTGGCGGGGACGCACGCGGAGGCGTTCTCGATCCTCGGCTTCACCTTCGACACCGACCAGCGCTACTTCTACGTCGTGCTCGGCACCCTGGTGCTTTGCTTCGTGGCGGCGACGAACCTGATGCGCACCCGCGACGGGCGGGCGCTGGTGGCGGTGCGCGACCACTACCTCTCCGCCGAGATGATGGGGATCAACCTCACGCGCTACCGCACCCTGTCCTTCGGCCTCTCGGCCTTCTTTGCGGGGATCGGCGGCGCGCTCTACGCCCACTACTTGCAATTCGTCTCGGTGGAGGGCTTCGGCATCCTGCTCTCGATCCAGTTCCTCGGCATGATCATCATCGGGGGCCTGGGCTCGATCATGGGCACGCTGATGGGCACCGCCTTCATGGTGATGGTGCCGGAGGCCATGGGCTGGCTCACCGACGCCCTGCGCGGCTCCCCCGTCGACCGGGCGCTCTCCCTCAAGGACAACCTCTCCTTCCTGCGCGAGATGGCGATCGGCCTCGTGATCGTCCTCTTCCTGATCTTCGAGCCGGACGGCCTCGCCCACCGCTGGCGCCAGATCAAGGCCTACTGGAAGCTCTACCCGTTCTCGCACTGAACCCGAGAACCAACACGGCCAACAACCGCCGATCCCGAACCGGAGGAAACCCGACCATGCTACGCCCCGTGACCCTCGTCCCGAGCCTTGTCCCGAGCCTCGTTCTCGGACTCGCGCTCGCCCTGCCGGCCCGCGCCGCCGACGTGCCGATCGGCCACCTCGCCGACCAGAGCGGCGCCACCTCGGACGTGGGCGTGCCCTACGCGCAGGGCGTCGCCGACGCCCTGGCCTGGATCAACCGCAAGGGCGGCGTCGGCGGGCAGAAGCTCGCCGTCGAGACCGTCGATTACGGTTACCAAGTCCCGCGCGCGGTCGCCCAGTACAAGAAGTGGACGAGCGGCAGCAAGGTCGCGGCGATCCAGGGCTGGGGCACCGCCGACACCGAGGCGCTCTCCGGCTTCGTCGCCAAGGACGAGGTGCCCTACATCTCCGGTTCCTACGCCGCGCAGGTGAGCGACCCGACCGGGGCCAGCGGCAAGGCCAAGGCCGCCCCCTACAACTTCTTCTACGGGCCGACCTACTCGGACGGCCTGCGCGCCATGCTGATCTGGGCGGCCGACGACTGGAAGGCCAAGGGCCGGACCGGCAAGCCCAAATACGTCCACATGGGCGGCAACCACCCCTACCCGAACTCGCCCAAGGAGGCGGGCGAGGCGATGGCGCGCGACCTCGGCTTCGAGGTGCTGCCCCCGATCGTCTTCGCGCTCGCGCCGGGCGACTACACGGCGCAGTGCCTCACCGCCAAGAACGCGGGCGCGAACTACGCCTATCTCGGCAACACCGGCGGCTCGAACATCTCCCTGCTCAAGTCCTGCAAGGCCGTCGGCGCCGACATCCAGTTCATGGGCAACGTCTGGGGCATGGACGAGAACGCCGCCAAGGCGGCCGGCGAGGCGGCCAACGGCGTCGTCTTCCCGGTGCGCACCGCGGCGGTGACGGGCGGCAACGCGCCGGGCCTCAAGACCGTGGCGGAGATCTCCAAGGAATCAGATTCTGCCGGCACCGCCTACCGGCCGGTGCACTACCTCGCGGGCGTCTGCGCCGCCCTCTACATGAGCGAGGCGATCGGCTGGGCCAAGGACAATGGCGGGGTCACCGGCCCGAACGTCCGCAAGGGCTTCTACCAGAAGAAGGGCTGGGTGCCGGCCGGCATGGAGGGAGTCTGCGTGCCCTCGACCTGGACCGAGTCCGATCACCGCGGGATGATGGCGGTCAGCATCTACCGGGCGAAGGTCTCGGGCGCGACGGACGGCCCCATCGCCGACCTGATCAAGGCCGGCACCGTGAAGCTCGAGCCGGTGAAGACCGTCGAACTGCCGCGCAAGCCGGACTGGTTCGGCTGGTAAGTCCCTCGCCGGTCCCGCGCGAGGCGCGGGGATCCCCTCTCCCGTGCGGGTGAGGGGATCCCGCGCTTCGATCACGACCCCGCTTGCTCTCGGATGGTGCGGAGCCTGCCATGTCCCAGATCACGACGCTGGAGCGCCCCGCCCAGGAGGCAGACGTCAGGGCCGAGGGCAGGGCCGAGGCCGCGGCGCCGCTCCTGGCCCTGCGCAACGTCGAGGTCGTCTACGACGACGTCATCCTGGTGCTGCGGGGCCTGAGCCTCGACGTGCCGGCGGGCTCCATCACCGCGCTGCTCGGCGCCAACGGGGCCGGCAAGTCGACGACGCTCAAGGCGATCTCGGGCCTGCTGCGCTCGGAGAACGGCGAGGTCACCCGCGGCGAGATCCAGTTCGACGGCAGCCGCATCGACGGCGTCGAGCCCGACCTCATCGTCCGCCGGGGCATCTTCCAGGTGATGGAGGGGCGCCGCATCGTCGCCGACATGACGCCGATGGAGAACCTGCGGCTCGGCGCCTTCTCGCGCCGCGACCGCGGGATCGCCGACGACCTCGAGCGGGTGCTGACCTACTTCCCGCGCCTCAAGGAGCGCACCGGGGCGGCCGGCTACCTGTCGGGGGGCGAGCAGCAGATGCTGGCGATCGGCCGCGCCCTGATGGCCCGGCCCCGCCTGATCCTGATGGACGAGCCCTCGATGGGGCTCTCGCCGCTCCTCGTGAAGGAGGTCTTCGGCATCATCCGGCAGATCAACCGCGACCTCGGCGTCACTATCCTGCTCGTGGAGCAGAACGCCCGCGCGGCCCTCGCCGTGGCCGACCGCGGCTACATCATGGAGCAGGGCAAGGTCGTGCTCGACGGCTCGGTCGAGGAATTGCGCTCGAACGAGGACGTGAAGGAGTTCTACCTCGGCGGGGCTGGCGACCAGCGCAAGACCTTCAAGAACCTGAAGAGCTTTAAGCGCCGCAAGCGCTGGATCTGAGCGGCGGACGGACATTCCGATCGTGGCTTGCGATCATTTCGAAGCGGGGCGGCACCATCTTGGCCTCTCGGGCGTTATTGGGCGTCATACGGAGCCCGACGCGGATGTCCCTCACCACCCACCTCTCGCCGGATGAGCGCGATGCCCTCGCCAAGGCCGGCGAGGAAGCCCTGAATCTCTGCCTCGGCCGCTTCGTGGCGGAGGAGCGCGCCGCGTTCTGGCACGCCATCCGCTGCTGCTACGTGCAGTCGCCCAAGCCGGCGCCCAAGGCCCCGCAGATGCCGGCCGGCGTCCCGGTGACCGCGCCCGAGGCGCTGCCGCTGCCCGACCTCGCCGCCCTGCCGGATCCGGCGGCGATCCCGGCCCCCCACGTCATCCAGGCCGCCGCCGACCTGTAGTCGCGGCGGGGATCCGCTGAGGCGGCCTCCGGAAGCCGCATTACCGCCAGGACGGTGCCCGGGACCGCGCCTGGCCTCGCCATTGCGCGCCGCCAGAACCGGCTAGCGCCAACGGCCGATCGCCGCCGATGGTCCGCGCCTTGCGGTCCGGCCGGGATTGCGGCTTTGTCGGTGGCGCGAGGCGGAGCAGGACCCATGACCCAGCGGGCGAAGGTGGCCTTCATCGGCACCGGCGGCACGATCTCCTCGGTGGGCCGCGACAGCCTCGATCTCCTCGACTATACGGCCACCGGCACCCGCCTGGAGGCCGGCGCGATCCTCGACGCCGTACCCGAGGCGCGCGCGGTCGCCGACCTGATCCCGGTGCCGTTCCGGGCGGTGCCGAGCCCGGCGATCGGCTTTGCCGAGTGGCGCGACCTCGTGCTCCTGTGCGAGCGGCTGGCGGGCGACCATCCCGATCTCGCCGGCATCGTCATCGGCCACGGCACCGCGACCCTGGAGGAGACCGCCTACGCGCTCGGCCTCACCCTCACGGTGGATCTGCCGGTGGTGCTGGTGGGGGCGCAGCGCCCGATCAGCGCCCTGTCGAGCGACGCGGGGCTCAACCTCGTCGCCGCCCTGCGCACCGCCGCGGACCCGGCCTCGCGCGGCCGGGGCGTCCTCGTGGTGCTCAACGACGAGATCCAGGCGGCCCGCGAGGTGACCAAGACCTCGGTCGCCCGGCTCCAGACCTTCCGCACCGCGGATTTCGGCGTGCTGGGTCAGGTCGACGGCCCGGACGTCCGCTACTACCGCCGCGCCGAGCGGCAGCACGCGCCCGGCACGCCCTTCGACATCCGCGGCCTCTCCGCCCTGCCCCGGGTCGACGTGTCCTACGCCCACGCGGATGCGGACGGGACCGCGGTGCGGGCCTTCCGGGCCGCGGGTGCCCGCGGGATCGTGTCGGCCGGCCTCGCGCCCGGCATGACGCCCCCCGCCGAGGCCGAGGCGCTGGCGCAGGCGGCGGCCGCCGGGATCGTCGTGGTGCAATCGACCCGCGCGGGCAGCGGCGTCGTGCCCCTGACCACCCGCCTGCGCGAATGCGGCATTCTCAGCGCCGACAACCTCACCCCGCAGAAGGCGCGCATCCTGCTTGCGCTGGCGCTCACCGTCACCGCCGACCCGCAGGAGGTCGCCCGGATCTTCGCCACGTTCTGAAGGATTGAGCCGCCTTCATCGCCGAATCACCACGCCGCCTGCAGCACAGTGCCGGCTGGGAATCTGCAGTTATTTGCTGATTCAACAGTAACCTTTGTTAATTGAGCGGATTCTGCCTTATCTCTGCCACAAGTTGGCAAATCAATCCGGTCCGGGCGACGGGGTTCTTGTGCAGGAGTACCCGATGAGCATGGTGGTTCTCGACCCACTGACGGGAAACCGCGTCGTCATCGGCCAGGAGGCCAGAGGGACCGGCCATCCGGCGTCCGAAACGAGCGTTTCGGCCGCGCCGGGACGGGCCGGCCGGGTCGGCCCGGAGGATTGCGTATGCACCGCTTCTACTTCCATGCCCTCGTCGGCGAGGACATCGTCACCGACCTCGCGGGCGAAGCTTTTCCCGATCCCGAACAGGCCTGGCACGCCTCCCGTGCCGTGGTGGCGGCGATGATGAGCGAGCCGCGCACGCGCGACCGGCTGATGGAGGCGAGCCTCGTGGTGACGGACGAGTCCGGCGAGGTGGTGTTCGACCTCCCCTTCGCCGAGGGGCTGCCGCTGGCGGCCGAGCCCGAGGCGCTCTCCGCGGCGTAGGCGGCGGGAGAACCCGGGCGGGAGAACCCGGGCGGCCGGAGCGCCGGCACGGCGCGGCGACCGTCCGGTCCGTGCCGGCCTCCCTGCCGGCTGCCCGGCCGTTCGCGGCTTCGCCCTCGGACTGGGCGCAGAGAATCGGCGCGCCCGTGTCACACCGCACGGCCCTGTCTCGTCATGGGATCGACGGCGCCCCTCGGGCGCCCCCGAGCGGATGACAGGGAGCGGAGCGATGAAGATCGTGGTGATCGGCGGCACAGGGCTGATCGGCGGCAAGCTGGTGGAGCGGCTGCGGGGCGGCGGCCATGAGGTCGTGGCGGCCAGCCCCTCCACCGGCGTCGACGCCGTGACGGGGGAGGGCTTGGCCGGCGCCCTCACGGGCGCCGCGGCGGTAGTGGACGTGACGAACGCCCCCTCCTTCGCGGACGAGGCCGTGATGGCGTTCTTCGTGCGCTCCAGCCGCAACCTGCTCGCGGCCGAGGCCGAGGCGGGCGTGAGGCACCACGTCGCCCTCTCGGTGGTGGGCACCGATGGCCTGACCGTGAGCGGCTACTTCCGCGCCAAGCTGGCGCAGGAGGAGCTGATCACCGCCGGGCCGATCCCCTCCACCATCGTGCGCGCGACGCAGTTCTTCGAATTCCTGGACGGCATCGCGCAGGCGGCGACCCGGGACGGGCGCGTGCACCTGCCCCGCGCGCAGATGCAGCCCATGCTGTCCGACGACGTGGCGGCGGCTTTGGCCGAGGTCGCGCTCGCCGCGCCCGCGGGCGGACGCGTCGAGATCGCCGGCCCGGAGCCCTTCCGGATGGACGAGATCGTCCGGCGCCTCCTCACGGCCCGGGGCGACCCGCGCCCGGTCGTGACCGATCCGGCCGCCTCCTATTTCGGCATCGCTCTGGACGAGCGCTCGCTCCTTCCCGGGCCGCAGGCGCGCCTCGCGCCGACCCGCTTCGACGCGTGGCTGCAGCGCACCGCCCTCCGGGGCTGAGCCCAGCGCATCCCCATCCTTGAGGCCTCGTCATGATCAGGATCCTCACCCGCGCCGCCGTGCTCGCCGTCCTCTGCGGCGGCAGCGCCCACGCCCACGACCCCGCCGCGAGCGCCACGGTCACGCAGGTATTCGACCACGCGATCCCGAACCTTCCCGGCAAGAGCCTGAGGGGCGTGCTGGTCGCGTACGCGCCGGGCGGCGCCTCTCCCGCCCACACGCACGCGCCGAGCGCCTTCATCGCCGCCACGGTGCTGGAGGGCGCGATCCGCAGTCAGGTCAACGACGGTCCGGTGCGGACCTACCGGGCGGGCGAGCACTTCGTCGAGCGGCCGGGCGACCGCCACGCCGTCAGCGCCAACGCGAGCGACACCGAACCGGCGCGCCTGCTCGCCGTCTTCGTCGTCGACACGGCGGAGACGGTGCTCACCATGCCGATCCGGTGAGGCCCCGGGGTCACCGCCTGCCCATCCATCGACCGTCCCCGGACATGGACCACGCGCAGGCACGCTCCCGGAATGGGCTTGCGGGGGGCCGGGCATCGTCCAGCGGGAACACCCCCTTGCAGAGGCCGGTTGGTCAGGCAGCCCCCAGACGCCTGTCCCCTTTGCCAAGGCACACCGCGTGGAAAAGCCCCCTGCACGGACGACCTATCCGCCTCCTCAAGCCGGAGGATTGGCTCCCGCCCTCATCCGCAACATCCAGACGCTGCAGGAGCGCAGGAGGGCGGCCGAGCGAGGCGCGTCCACGCAGGAGCGGATGGCCGAGGCGATCACGCGATTCACAGGCAGCATGGCGTTCGTCTACCTGCATCTCGTGCTCTTCGGCCTTTGGGCCCTCGTGAATACTGGTCTGCTGCCGATCCTGCCGAAATGGGACGAGTCCTTCGTCATCCTGGGCACCTCGGCGTCGGTCGAGGCGATCTTTCTCTCGACCTTCGTGCTGATCAGCCAGAACCGGATGGCTGCAGCGGCCGATAAGCGAGCCGATCTCGATCTTCACATCAGCCTGTTGGCCGAGCACGAGGTGACGAAGCTCGTCGCCATGGTGTCGGCGATCACGGAGCGGCTGGGCATCGACACGGAAGCTGATCCTGAAGTCGATGAGCTCAGGCAGGACGTTGCGCCTGACGTGGTGCTCGACGAGATCGAGCGTAGCGCTCGGCCGTGATTGTCTTTTGTGTGGCAATCGCTGCAATTCAGCACATCTGGAAACCAGATGTCGGTCTGCTGAGGGCGGTTCTGCTTCCGGTCGCGTGCACTGACGGCATCGCGCAGCCTGAGGGACCACGGAGCGCCACCTCCAGACCTCGGCCCTTTGCCAGAACCGGGCGCCCTCGACGGGCGTTCACGCGGCCAAGCTGCCCGCGGCCAAGCTGCCCGCGGCCAAGCCGATTGCGTTCAGACCCTGCGCCGCCGTCGCCCTGCGGGATCCACCCCGGCGCGGCCGGCGGCTAGATCAGCCGCGCCGCCGCGAGTTCGCGCTTCAGGTACGCGTAGAAGACCGGCGCCGCCACCACGCCCGGCAGGCCGAAGAGCGCCTCCATCACCAGGATGGCGAGGAGCAGCTCCCAGGCCCGCGCCTGGATGTGGCCGCCCATCACCCGGGCGTTGATGAAGTATTCCAGCTTGTGGATGATCACCAGGAAGGCGAGCGAGCCCGCCGCCAGGAGGGGCGACACGCTGAGGCTGACGAGCACGATCACGGTGTTCGAGATCAGGTTGCCGACCACCGGCAGGAGCCCGGCCACGAAGGTGATCACCACCATCGTCTTGGTGAGGGGCAGCGGGAAGCCCAGCCAGGGCACGACCACCAGCAGGTAGACCGCCGTGAGCGCGGTGTTGATGGCCGAGATCCGCACCTGCGCGAACACCACGTCGCGGAACGCCGCCCCGAGCCGGCGGGCGCGCACGCTCAGCGCCTGCACCAGCGGGCCGCGCTCCGCCGGCCCGATCTCGCGGCTCACCGCGATCATGCCGCCGATCACCATGCCGAACAGGATGTGGAACAGGGCGCGCCAGACGTCCTGGCCGACCGAGCGCACCTGCCCGGCATGCTCGCGCAGCCACGCCACCGCCGTCGCCCGCAACTCGGTGGGCTCCTCGGGCAGCGAACTGAGCACCCAGGCCGGCAGGTGGCTGCGCGCGGTCTCGATCACCTCGGCGAGCTTCTGCAGCAGAACCGACAGGTTGTCCGAGCGGCCCGACAGCAGGGCGATGAGGCCCAGGATCGCCGCCCCGATCAGCGCGATGACCAGGGCCGCCAGCAGGGTGACGACCAGGATCTTGGCCGTGTGGTGGTGGACGAAGCCGCCCTCGCGGGTGGGGGCGAGCAGGCAGACCAGCTCGTAGACGAGGAGCCCGGCGAACAGCGCGGAGAGCAGGTGGAACTGCAGCGTGCCGAGCAGCGCCAGGACGGCCAGGACCTGCGCCGCGGCCTCGATCCGCGGGGAGGCGGCGAGGCCGGTCGCAAGGGGGGCGGCAGGGGGAGCGGCAGGCGGAGCGGGCGGTCGGGGATCGAGCATGGCGGCGGACTCGCGGAGAGGCGACACCTCCGTTCTACTGCGCCGCGGGCCGATCGCGCAGGATCATCCGGCACCCTCCGCGAGGCGCGCGTGCTCCAGGATGGCGCGGGCATTGCCGCAGAGGGGGCTGGCCCCGAAGGTCTGGGCCTCCCGCCCCGCCAGCAGGGCCGCCGCCGTGTCGGCCCGGCCCCAGGCCTGGAGCGCGCGCGCCGCCGCGAGCACGCCCAGCGTCTCGGCCAGCGCCCGCGCGTGGCGCTCCTCGGCGAGCCGGTGCGGATCGGCGCCCGCGAGGAGCGCCGCCGCCCCCGCGCCGAGGTCGCGCAGCGGCGCGAGATGCTCGCGCAGCCGCGCGAAGGCGTCCGCATCGCGCCCGAAGGCCCGCAGCAGGTCGAGGGCGATGACGTTGCCCGACCCCTCCCAGATCGCGTTGAGCGGGGAGGCCCGGAAGAGCCGCGGCATCGGCCCCTCCTCGATGAAGCCCGCGCCGCCCTGCACCTCCATCGCCTCGGCGACCACCGCCGGACAGCGCTTGGTCACCCAGTACTTGGCGAGCGGGATCAGCAGGCGCGCCAGCGCCGCCTCGCCGGCATCGCCCGCCACGGCGCAGTCGAGGGCCTGCGCGGCCCGGAAGGTCAGCGCCATGTGGGCCTCGACCTCGACCGCGAGGCCGGCCAGCACCTGCTCCATCAGGGGCTGGGCGACGAGGCGGCGCTGGAACGCCGTGCGCCCCTCCGCGTGGCGGATGGCGAGCGACAGGCTCTGGCGCATCAGGCTCGCGGCGCCGACCGCGCAGTCGAGGCGGGTGTGGTTGACCATCGCGATGATGGTGGGCACGCCGCGGCCCTCCTCGCCGAGGCGCCACGCCAGCGCACCCCGGTACTCGATCTCCGCGGAGGCGTTGGCCCGGTCGCCGAGCTTGTCCTTCAGCCGCTGGATCTCGATGGCGTTGCGCTCGCCGTCCGGCCGCCAGCGCGGGACGAGGAAGCAGGTCAGGCCGCCCTGCGCGTAGGCGAGCGTGAGGAAGGCGTCGCTCATCGGCGCCGAGCAGAACCACTTGTGGCCGGTGAGCGCAAAGAGCCCGTCGCCCGCGGGCGCCGCCCGGGTGGTGTTGGCCCGCACGTCCGACCCGCCCTGCTTCTCGGTCATCGCCATGCCGAGGGTGAGGGCGCGCTTGCGCTCCGCCGGCAGCACCCGGGGATCGTAGCCCGTGGCGAGCGCGCCCGAGAGCCAGGGTTCGGCCAGCGCGGGCGCGTGGCGCAAAGCCGCCACGGCCGCGTAGGTCATCGACATCGGGCAGGTCACGCCGCTCTCGGCCTGCGACATCAGGAAGAGCAGCGCCGCATGCGCGACGTGGCCGCCCTGCGGGTGCGTCCAGGCCCGGGCGGCCACGCCGGCCTCCAGCCCCATCGCCATCAGGGCGTGATAGGCGGGGTGGAACTCGACCTCGTCGAGGCGCCGGCCGTAGCGGTCGAAGGCGGCCAGCACCGGGGGATGGCGGTTGGCCTGCGCCCCGAGCGCCGCCGCCTCGGCGCTGCCGACGCGGGCGCCGAAGGCGGTGAGGTGCGCCGCATGCGCCGCGGCCCCCGCCCGCGCCACCAGACCGGAGAGCAGCCGGTCCCCGGCAAAGAGGTTCGCGTCCTCCAGCGGGGCGGGCTGGTTGAAGACCTCGTGCGTCTCCAGGGTCGCGCGCGGCTTGTAGGCGGTCATGCGCAAGGTCTCCCGTCTCTCGATGCCGTCTCCGCGGCGCGGAGAACAAACGTCGCAGCGGCCCGGGCCCCTGTGTCGTATGATACGGCTCGGGGGCGGCGCACGTCACGCACGACGATGTCGTGCAGGCGGGAGCGAGGGTCGGCTCGCATGCGAAGCCTTCCCCTGACGGCCCTGGTCGGGCGGGTCTTCGACCGGCAGTTGCGGGCGGTCCCGCTTGCCGGCCGCCTCACCATCGTGGCGGCCGATGGACGACGCTACACGGCCGGCGACGGCGGCGGCCCGCAGGTCACCCTGCGCCTGCGCGACGGGGCGGCCGCCTGCGCCCTCCTGCTCGATCCGGAACTCAAGCTCGGCGAATTGTACACCGAGGGCCGGATCGTCCTGGAGGGCGGCACGCTGCCCGACCTCCTCACGGTCCTGCTGGCGCGCAGCCACGGCGTGGCGCCGGTCGCCGCCCTGCCGGTCATGGCGGCCCTGCGCGCGCTGGTGCGGCGCCTCGGGCTGGGCAACACGCCCGCGCGCGCAAGGCGCAACGTCTCGCACCATTACGAGTACGACGAGCGCCTCTACGCGCTCTTCCTCGACGAGGCGTGGCAGTATTCCTGCGCCTACTACGAGGCGGAGGGGGACGACCTCGCGACGGCGCAGCAGGCCAAGATGCGCCACATCGCCGCCAAGCTGCTCGCCGGACCCGGACAGCGCGTCCTCGACATCGGCTGCGGCTGGGGCGGCCTCGCGCTCTATCTCGCCCTTGCCGCCGGCTGCGACGACGTGCGCGGCATCACGCTGTCGGGCCGGCAGCTCGCACGCGCCCGGGCGGAGGCCGCGGCGCGCGGCCTCGCCGGCCGGGTGCGCTTCGCCCTGGAGGATTTCCGCAGCACGCGGGGCACCTTCGACCGGATCGTCTCGGTGGGCATGTTCGAGCATGTCGGGCGGCCCGACTACGCCACGTTCTTCGACCTCGCCCGGGCGCGGCTCGCCGAGGACGGCGTGATGCTCCTGCACACGATCGGACGCACCGGCGCGCCCTACCCGACCAATCCCTGGATCACCCGCTACATCTTCCCGGGCGGCCACCTGCCGACCCTGTCCGAGATGATGCCGGCGATCGAGCGCTCGGGCCTGATCGTCACCGACATCGAGGTGCTCCGGCTGCACTACGCCCGCACCCTGGCGGCGTGGCGGGCGCGCTTCCTCGCACGGCACGAGGCGGCGCGGGGCCTCTACGGCGAGCGCTTCTGCCGGATGTGGGACTGGTATCTCGCGAGCTGCGAGGCCGCCTTCCGGTACGAGGACGTGGTCGTGTTCCAAGTCCAGCTCGCCCGGCGCAACGACGCCGTGCCGCTCACCCGCGGCTACATCGTGCAGGCCGAGGCGCGCCTGGCCGCGCGCGAAGCTGCCTTGACGGGCCGCCCCGCGATGACCGACGCCTGAGCCATCAGGTGCGGCGTGCCGGGAGGAGAGGCGATGGCGGACGGCTTGGCGGGGGACGGCTTGGCGGCGGACGAAGCGCGGGACGGGGTCGGGGCGGTCGCCCGCCGGGTGCTGGCGGCCCTGGACGGGCGGCGCCAGATCGCCTCGCTGGAGCGGGCGGGGGAGCTTCCCTCCCTGGCCGCGGCCTACCGGGTCGCGAGCGCCGTGCGCCGGGTGCGCGCGGCGCGGGGCGAGCGTCCGGTCGGGCGCAAGATCGGCTTCACCAACACGCGGATGTGGGACGAGCACGGCGTGCGCGCGCCGATCTGGAGCACCGTCTACGGAACGACGCTGATGCCCCTCGCGGGGGAGCCTCCGTTCGACCTCGCGGCCGTGGTCGAGCCGCGCATCGAGCCCGAGATCGTCTTCGGCCTCGCGCGGGCGCCGGAGCCCGGCATGGACGAGGCGGCACTCCTCGGCTGCGTGGCCTTCGTGGCGCACGGCTTCGAGATCGTGCAGTCGCTCTATCCGGGCTGGCGCTTCACCGCCGCCGACACGGTGGCGGCCTTCGGGCTCCACGGCGCCCTGCTGGTCGGGCCGAAGAGCCCCGTCACGCCCGGCACGGCGGCGGCGTGGCGCGCGAGCCTGTCGGCCTTCACGGTCACGCTCCTGCGCGACGGCGTCGTGGCGGACGAAGGGTCGGCCGCCGAGGTGCTGGGCGGCGGCCCGCTCACCGCCCTGCGCCATCTCGTCGAGATCCTGGCGGAGGATTCCGACGGCCCGCCGCTTGCGGCCGGCGAGATCGTCTCGACCGGCACCCTGACCCGCGCGCTGCCCGTGGCCCCGGGCGAGACCTGGACCTCGCGCCTCTCCGGCCTGCCGCTGCCGGATCTGCGCCTCACCCTGGCCTGACCGGGGGCGATGCCGCCTACGATCCGGTCCTGGCGGTGCTCGGCCTGCGCCCGATCCAGCAGGACGAGGCGGGCCCCCATGGCGGCACCGGCGACATCCTGTTCGGCCTCTCCCGGTCGACGGCCGCCCGGCGAAAGGCGCCCGCCACCACGCGCGAGGCGGTGACCGGCGCGGCGGCGTGGGGCGTGCCCTCACTTCGCGTCGGCGTAGACGGTCGCCCGGGACACGCCGAGATGGGCCGCGATGATCTCGGCCGCGCGCCGGACCTCCAGGCAGCCCTCCGCCTTGAGTTCGCGCAGCAGGTCCCGCCGCTCCTCCGCCCTGAGGGTGCGGGGCGTGGTGGCGCGGCGCGCCGCGAAGGCGTCGATGCGCGCCCGGATGGCGTCGGCCCCGACCGGCGCGAGGCTCTCGCGGCCGCCCGGCGCGTCGGTGCGGGCGAACCGGCCGACCAGGCCCTGGAGGGCGTGGAACAGCGTCAGGTCGACGTTGAGGCAGAGCGCCGCCACGTAGGTGCCGTCGTGGTCCTTGATGCCGATGGAGGTGCTCTTGGCCGGCCGGCCGTCCGCGAAGGCGTTCGCGTAGTTGGCGACGACCTGCGGATAGTCCGGGTCGGCGATGCGGGCGAGGCCGAGTTCCGTGGCGGGCTCGCCCACCGCGCGCCCGGACAGGTTGTTGTGGATGGCCAGGATCGCCTGCGCCGGATCGGTGAGGTCGTGCAGCACCACCTCGCAGAACGGCGCGAAGGTGTCGCCGAGCCCCTGCGCGATCTGCCCGAGCTGGTCGAACAGGGCGTCCCGGGCGGCGTCGCACGGGCGCGTCATCGCCGGGCGCCTCATGGCCGGGCGACTCATGGCCGGGCGACTCATGGCCGCGGCCCGTCCTGCACGAGGTCCGCCACTGCCGCGGCGGCCTTCAGCCCGGTTCCGGTGACGATCACCACGGTGGTCTCGCCGGCCCGGATGGCGCCGACGCCCGCCAGCCTGTCGAGGGCCGCCGCCGCGCTGGCGCAGGTGGGCTCGACGAACAGGCCCTGCCGCGCGAGCCGCCGCAGGGCACCGGCGATCTCGTCCTCGGTCAGCGCGACGGTGCCGCCGCTGCTCTCGCGCAGCGCCCCGATGATCTCGCGCAGCCGCAGCGGGCGCCGGATGGCCGTGCCCTCCGCGAGGGTCGGCGCGACCGGCCGCGGCACGGGCGTGTCGACGCCGGCCCGGAAGCTCGCGTCGATGGGCGAGCAGGCGAGCGGCTGGGCCGCGAACAGCCGCGGCAGCCGCGCGATCTGGCCCGCCCGCAGCAATTCCCGGAAGCCGAAGGCGCAGCCGAGCAGGCTGCTCCCCGCGCCGACCGGCATGACGACGTTGTCCGGCGCCGCGAAGCCGAGATCCTCCCAGATCTCGTAGGCGAGGGACTTGGTGCCTTCGAGGAAGAAGGCCTGCCAGTTGTGGCTGGCGTAGAAGGTGCGGTCCGCCTGCCGGATCGCCTCGGCCTCCGATTCCTCCCGCGGCCCCTCGACCAGCTGCACCGCGGCCCCGTAGGCGCGGACCTGGGCGATCTTGGCCGGCGAGGTCGAGGCGGGCGCCAGGATCTTCACGCCGAGGCCGCCCGCGGCCCCGTAGCCGGCGACCGAGGAGCCGCCGTTGCCCGAACTGTCCTCCAGCACCGCGTCGATGCCGTGCTGCCGGAGATAGGACAGCATCACCGAGGTGCCGCGGTCCTTGAAGCTGCCGGTCGGATTGAACCATTCGAGCTTGAAGACCGGCCGCAGGTCGCCCCAGGGCCGCTCGACCGCGGGCGTGCAGCCCTCGCCCAGGCTGATCGGATCGGCGATGGCGACGGGCAGCGCCGCCCGGTAGCGCCATAGCGACCGCGTCCCGCGCTCGATCTCGTCCCGCGACAGGCCCCGCCCCGGGGTGACGAGCAGCGGGCGGCCCTCGTCCGAGCACCAGCGCGGGCGGTCGAGTGGGTAGAGCGTGCCGCTCGCGGGGTCGACGTAGTGCGCCTCGGACATCATTCGGCCTCCCGCACGAGCACCGGCTCGCCTCGCGAGAAGACGAAATGTCTGAAGTCAGATTTTTTGTCCAGAGGCCGGGGCTACGTCGCCCGCCTGAGCGCCAGGGCCGCCAGCAGGGCGGCGCCCAGCAGCGTCACGGCGAGCGGCGTCGCCGAGGCGTCGTGCCAGGAGGCAACGACCAGGGTGAACACCGCCCCGAAGGCCATCTGCAGGAAGCCGTAGAGGCTCGATGCCGAGCCGGCCGCGTGCGGATCGACGTTCATCAGGCCCGCCACCGCGTTCGGCCCGAGCAGCCCCACGCCCACCGCGTAGAGGAGGAGCGGCGCGAGCAGGCTCGCCACGCTGAGCCAGCCAGACCGGTCGACGAGGAGCAGCAGCGCGGCGCCCGCGAGGCAGATCAGGTTGCCGGCCCGCGCCGCGCGCCGGATCGGGACCCGCCGGGCGAGCCGGGTCGCCAGCGACGCCCCCGCCACCATGCCGAGGACGACGAGCAGGCAATCGAAGCCGACCTCCTGCGCCGAGCGCCCGAGCCGGCCGACGAGCAGGAAGGGCGCGACCGCCAGGAATGCGTAGAGGCTGGTGCCCGCGCAGGCGCCCGCCACCGTGTAGGCGCGGAAGACCGGGTGGCGCAGCAGCCGCAGGTAGCCCGCCAGGATGGCGCCGAGGCCGGGCAGGGCCGTGGGGTGGCGGTTGGTCTCGGGCAGCGCGACGAGCACGAGGCCGGTGAGCAGGGCGACGATGCCGGCCAGCGCCACGAACACGGCCCGCCAGCCGAAGGCGTCGTTGAGGAGCCCGCCGATCGCCGGCGCGAGCGCGGGCGTCAGCGTCATGGCCATGGTCAGGATGGCGATCTTGCGCGCCGCATCCGTGCTGGTCGAGACGTCGCGCACCATCGCGCGCCCGATCACCAGGGAGCCGCAGGCGCCGAGGGACTGCAGGATGCGCGCCGCCACCAGCACGTCGATGCGCTGGGCGGGAATCGCGAGCAGCAGGCCGAGCAAGTAGAGGCCCAGGCCCGTCAGCAGCACCGGACGGCGGCCGAACCGGTCGGAGAGCGGCCCGTAGACGAGCTGCCCGCCCGCCAGCCCGACGAGGTAGAGGGTAATGGTGAGCTGCATCTCGGTCGGGCTGGTGCCGAGATCGACGGCGGCGGCCGCGAGCGCCGGCACGAAGATGTGCAGCGCCACGGTGCCGGTCATCGTGATGGCGACGAGCAGCCAGAGCGGGGCAGGGCGGGGCGGCGGGGGGCTCGGGAGGGGGGAGGGCGTCGTCACGAGATCCGTGGCGGAAGGGGGCGGAAGGGGCGCGGCAGGGGTGAGGTCACCAATAGGCGATGAGCCGGCCGGCCGCGATCGCCCCGAGCCAGCTCGCCAGGGACACGAGCCCGGCGGCGCGCAGGCGCGGACCGGCCGCCTCCGCGCGCCAGGCCGCCCGCCGGTGAAGGAGCGCGATGTTGACGAGGCCGACGCCGATCGCCGCGAATTTCGCGTAGAGGAGCGGGTTGGCGGCGTAGTCCACCGCCTGCACGGTGAGGAGCAGCGGCCCCGTCGCGAGGGCGAGCCCCAGCCCCGCCCCCGCCACCGGCACGAGCGGGCGGGCGAGCGCCTCCAGCGGCACGCCGCGCCACAGCCCGAGCAGGCGCAGGTCCAGCGCCGCGATCGCCCCGAACAGCAGCGCGATCCCGAGCAGGTGCGTCAGGTTGACGAGCGGGTAGAGCCACGCGCTCGCCCGCAGGGTCTGCGCCAGGGCGGTGGCCTGCAGCCACGCCGCCGCCTCGCCGATCACAGCCGGTCGGGGTAGATGTCGAAGCTGCGCCCGGCCACGACCAGGCGCTCGGTCTTCATCTCGCGGCGGCCGGGGTCGAGGTGGCGGTGGCCGTAGGCCGTCACCGCGGCGCCTGCCGGGACGAGATCCTCGGTGAGACCGGCGCGGCGCTGGTTCGACGGCGGTCCGAGCACCACGTCCCAGACGCCGTCCGCGGCCCGGACCTTGACGACGCCGTGCGGGTTGCCGAGCGTTGCCCCCTCGACGGTGCCCGTGAGCGAGAAGTCGTCGGTGCCGTAGCCGGACCAGCCGTGATGGGCCGCCGCCGCCGCGGGCAGGAGCGCGGTAAAGCCGAGCGCCGCGAGCGTCCGGCGCCGCGAGAGGATGCACGTGAGCATGGGACTCTCCCGATCCTGATGGGTCCCGGCCGAAGGCCGGGTCCTCGGGACGATCTAGGGCGGCCGGCGCGGGCCGCCCGTCAGGCGGTGAGCGCGCGGCTGATGACGATGCGCTGCACGTCGCTCGTGCCCTCGTAGATCTGGCAGACGCGCACGTCGCGGTAGATCTGCTCGACCGGGTAGTCGGCGAGGTAGCCGTAGCCGCCGTGGACCTGGATCGCATCCGAGCAGACCTGCTCGGCCATCTCGGAGGCGAAGAGCTTGGCCATCGCCGCCTCCTTCAGGCAGGGCTGGCCGGCATCGCGCAGGCGCGCGGCGTTGAGGACGAGGAGGCGCGCCGCCTCGATCCGGGTCGCCATGTCGGCGAGCCGGAAGGCGACCGCCTGATGCGCGGTGAGTTTCTGCCCGAAGGTCTCGCGCTCGCCCGCATAGGCCAGCGCCGCCTCGAAGGCCGCCCGCGCCATGCCTACCGCCTGGGCGGCGATGCCGATGCGCCCGCCCTCCAGGTTCGAGAGCGCGATCCGCAGGCCCTCGCCCTCCTGGCCGAGCATCAGGTCGGGGGTGAGTTCCATCTCCTCGAACACGATCTGGGCGGTGTCCGAGCAGCGCTGGCCGAGCTTGTGCTCCAGGCGCGCCACGCCGTAGCCGGGCGTCGCCGTCGGCACGATGAAGGCCGAGATGCCCTTCTTGCCCGCCTGCGGGTCGGTGACCGCGAAGACGATCGCCACGTCCGCGTTCTTCCCCGAGGTGATGAACTGCTTGGTGCCCGAGAGCACCCAGCGGTTGCCGACGCGGCGGGCGCGGGTCTTGAGGGCGGCGGCGTCCGAGCCGGCGCCGGGCTCGGTGAGGCAGAAGGCGCCGAGCATCTCGCCGCGGGCGAGGGGATCGAGGAAGCGCCGCTTCTGGTCGTCGCTGCCGAACTTCAGGATCGGCATGCAGCCGACCGAGTTGTGCACGCTCATGATGGTCGAGACCGCCCCATCGCCGGCCGCCACCTCCTCGATGGCGAGCGCGTAGGCGACGTGGTCGGCGGCGGCGCCGCCATGCTCCTCGGGCACCAGCATGCCCATGAAGCCGAGCCGCCCCATCTCCCGGATCGCCTCGCGCGGGAAGGTGCCGGTGCGGTCCCACTCGGCCGAGAACGGCCTGAGGCGCGCCTGCGCGAAGCTCCGGGCGGTGTCGCGGATCAGGATCTGGTCGTCGGTCAGCATCGGGCGCGTGTCTCCCCTGGGAGGCGGTGCGATCCGCCTCTCGCGAGCGTGTGCCGGATCCTACGCCAGGGTCGCCGTCCCGGGCGATGGGGATCGGGGCCGCACCGTGACCTCGACCCGCAGCCGAGCCGGTCGAGGCAGCGCACCAAGCGATCGATCGAGAACCGGCCGGTGCGCCCGGTGACGATCGCCGAGACGTCCGGCTGCTTGAGCCCCAGCAGATCGGCGGCGGCCTGGGTGGGAAGGCGGCCGGCGATGATCCTGCGGATCCCGCGGGCGAGCTTGGCCTTCCTTGGCTCCTCTTCGGGAAACGGTTCTCCTACTCGCGAGCGGGCATGGTGCGCCGCATGTAGGCATCGAACAAGGGGACGGTAAAGGCCGTTTCTCCATGCCTTGGAGAATAGATCATGCCCTTCTTGATCAGGTTGTTACGCGTCGGAGCGGCGCTGGTTGTTTTTTGTCCGGCCTGATTTGCGATGTCTCCGGATTTTTGGGTTCC
Source organism: Methylobacterium isbiliense (assembly GCF_022179325.1). Taxonomy (GTDB): domain Bacteria; phylum Pseudomonadota; class Alphaproteobacteria; order Rhizobiales; family Beijerinckiaceae; genus Methylobacterium; species Methylobacterium isbiliense. The sequence continues at coordinate 91,984 of NZ_BPQQ01000040.1, forward strand.
GGGACCTAATTCTGCCAAAGCCCGCATGTATTTCTTCTCGGACGGATTGCATCGATCGAAGCGGACCTTGAAGAAATTCTCGTCGAGGGTTGCGAGGGCTTGCTCGGTGGCGGTCTCCACGTCCATCTTGGTGATGACGTTGCCGGATGCGGCGTTCCACGCATCGTGCCCCCATTGCTGCAGGAAATAGGGGTAGCGTTCGGTCAGCCTCAATATTTCCCTCAAGGCATCGTCGGTGACCATGGCTCCCTCCGTCCTGACGGGTTTGACGATGGCGTCGATGGCATCCTCGTCGGTCAAGGCTCCGATGCTCGGGTATTTGAACAATTGCTCCGAGTAGGATTTGGACTCGCCGGCGAGGGCCAGGATCTGCGGAAGCCCGGCGCCGACGAGCGTCAAAGGTAAGTTTGTCTGTGATATTCGATGTATGGACATGATCAGAGCGCTGAACTCTTTGACGCTCAGATATTGCAGTTCATCGATCAGGAGGACGACGGGGCGATTGGCCGCCTTCGCGGCTTCGGCGACCGCCAGAAACAGAGTTGGAAGATCGTGTTCGATATCGCCGCTATCGGCGGAGCCGGGCTCGGCATCCAGAGTCAGGCCGATGTCGAAGCCGCCTGCCGACACGCTCACTTTGGTGAAGAAGCTTTTCAGGACGCGCAGCCCGCGGCGCGCATGCTCTTTGGCGCTGTCGACATAACTCAATGACAGAAGTACCGACTTGAGCCCGGGGCCGATCGTCTCCGGCAGCGTTTTTCCTTCGTGAGCCTCTGCCAGATAAGCCTTGTACCCCTTGATCTCGGCGATCTCGCGCGCCTTGTTGAGTAGAACGGTTTTTCCGACGCCGCGTAGTCCGACCAGGATCGCGCTTTGCGTCGGCCTGCCGATCGCGATGCGTTGTAAGGCGATGTCGATATCGGTGATGATGGACCTCCTGCCGGCCAGTTCCGGTGGCGGGGTTCCTGCACCTGGCGCGAACGGGTTGCGCACGGGGTCCATGACGCTCTATTCCGAGTTTAGGTGTTTATAGCGAATTTCAGGCCAAAATCACTATAAACGCATAAACTCGCTATGTGGAAGCCATTTCGGCATCAGCTGCCGCGGGTCGCGTGCCTGCATCCATGCGAATCGAGACACCTCGCGCCGCATATCCGGCTTGTCCGACAAACTATGGGTGCCTACTATCACCTTATTCTTGTGCTTGTCCGACAAACTCGCTAGCCGTAGGGGCAGGACGACCGGAGCAGGCCCGTGCTGGCTGCCGCAGAGGACCGTTTCGAGAGGGTCGAGGTCGCCTCCGCCTGCCACCTCGTGGCGGAGGCGATCGAGCGGGAGATCCTGTCCGGGCGGCTGCGCCCGGGGGACGGGGTCGGCACCGAGGCCGCGCTCTGCCGTCAGTTCGGGGTGAACCGCTCCACCGTCCGCGAGGCGATCCGGATGCTCGAACAGGGCGGGCTGGTGCAGCGCGGGGGCGACCGGCGCCTCTACGCCAGCCTGCCGCGCTACAGCGGCCTCTCCTCGCGGGTGAGCCGCGCGCTGATCCTGCACGAGGTCACCTTCCGCGAACTCTGGGCCACCGCGCGGGTGCTGGAGATCGCGGCGGCCGAGCAGGCGGCCGAGAACGCCGACGCCGCGGCGATCGACGCCCTTGAAGAGAACCAGGCCCGGGCCGAGCAGGCGCTCGACGATCCGGCCCGGCTCGCCGAACTCGACTCGCAGTTCCACTCGCTGATGAGCAAGGCCTCGCGCAACCGCGTGCTCGACCTCGCGCGTGAGCCCGCGGGGCTGCTGTTCTTCCCCACCACCGAGATGATCTGCCGCCGCGTGCCCAAGGGGGCGGCCCGGATGGTGGCGGCCCACCGCCACCTCATCGAGGCGCTGAAGGCCCGCGACGCGGCGGCCGCCGCGCTCTGGATGGCGCGTCACGTGGCCGACTGGCGCAAGGGCTTCGAGCGGGCCGGGCGCGACCTCGACGAGCCGGTCGAGCGCGTCTTCGCCCGCCACGCCCTGCGGGCGCCGTACTGATGACGACGGCCCGGGATGCCGAGGCATCGGGCCGTCGTTCCCTCTCGACGTGTCGACACCGCGCCAGCGGCTTGGCGAGACGTCGGGAGCGGGACCGGCGGTCATTTCCGGTGACCGCCGGTATGGGAGCCGATGCGCCGCCGTGAGGCGGCGCGAGACGACGAGGCCGCAGGCTCGAGATGCGGGGAGAACCGCGCCGGGGCGGCCGAGGGAGGAGCCGAGATGGGACCACAGCCGGCCCCGCGCCCCGAGGACGCCCCCGCGGGTGCGCCGTCCGCCGCGGCGACGCCGAGCCTCGCGGTGGCGGGGCTGTCGCTGCGCTTCGGCGGCCTCAAGGTCCTCACCGGCGTCTCCTTCGACGTGGCGCCCGGCTCCATCACGGCGGTGATCGGCCCGAACGGGGCCGGCAAGACCTCGCTGTTCAACTGCATCTCGGGCTTCTACCGGCCGCAGGAGGGGACGATCGCCTTCGAGGGCGAGGCGATCGGCCGGCTGCATCCGCCGGCCCGCGCCCGGCGCGGACTCGCCCGCACCTTCCAGAACATCGCGCTCTTCCGCGGCATGACCGTGCTCGACAACATCAAGCTCGGCCGCCACGTCCACATGCGCACCAACCTCCTCGACGCGCTCGTCTACTGGGGCCGGGCGCGCCGGGAGGAGATCGAGATCCGCGCCGAGATCGAGGAGCGGGTGATCGACTTCCTCGACCTCAACCACATCCGCCACCAGCCGGTCGCCTCCCTCGCCTACGGCTTGCGCAAGCGGGTCGAACTCGCCCGGGCGCTCGCGATGCGCCCCCGCCTCCTGATGCTGGACGAGCCCGTGGCCGGCATGAACCGCGAGGAGACGGAGGACATGGCCCGCTTCATCCTCGACGTGAAGGAGGAATGGGGCACCACCATCCTGATGGTCGAGCACGACATGGGGCTCGTCATGGACATCTCCGACCACGTCGTGGTGCTCAATTTCGGGCAGGTGATCGCGCGCGGGCGCCCCGCCGAGGTGACGCGCAACGAGGAGGTGATCCGGGCCTATCTCGGCGCGGGCGATGTCGGGGCGCTGCGCGCCCGCATCGAGGGGCGGGAGGCGGCCTGATGGAGGGGTTCGACCCGCTCTTCTTCGCCGAGGTGACGCTGGCGGGCCTCGGCTCCGGGGCGCTGCTCGCGCTCACCGGGCTCGCCTTCGTGCTGATCTACAAGGCCACCCGGGTGGTGAACCTCGCCATCGGCGAGATGCTGATGGTGGGCGCCTACCTGTTCTTCGCCTTCGCGGCGGGCCTCGGCCTGCCGGCCTGGGGGGCGATCCCGCTCGCGCTCGCGGGCGGGGGCCTGCTCGGCGCCGCCATCGAGCGCGCCATCATCCGGCCGATGCTCGGCGAGAGCCCGATCGCAATCTTCATGGTGACGATCGGGCTCGGCTCGGTGCTCGTCGGCCTCGTGGAGATCGTCTGGTCGCCCAACCCGACGCAGCTGCCCGACTTCATCGGCGCGGCCCCGGTCTTCCTCGGGGAGGCCTACGTGTCGCGCAAGATCGCGGTCGGCTTCGCGGTGGCCTGCCTCGTCATCGCGGGCTTCCTCCTCGCCTTCCGCACCTGGCGGGGCGGCGTGGCGCTGCGCGCCACCGCGGCCGACCAGGCGGCGGCCTATTCCTGCGGCATCGACGTGCCGGCGGTCTTCTGCGCCGCCTGGGCGCTCGCCGGGGTGGCGGCGGCCGCCGCCGGCATCCTCGTCGGCGCGGTCGGCGGCATCTCGCCGACGATGGGCGTCTTCGGCCTCTCGGCGCTCGTCGTCGTGATCGTCGGCGGGCTCGATTCGGTGGCGGGCGCCCTCGTGGGCGGCCTTGTCGTCGGCCTGCTCGAAGCGTGGTCCGGCACCTTCCTGGGGGGAGAATACAAGATCGTGGCGACCTTCAGCCTGCTGCTCGCCGTCCTGGTCGTGCGGCCCTACGGCCTGTTCGGCACCGCCGAGATCGAGCGGCTCTGATGCGGATCGGCGCCCTCAAGACCTCCTATGCGGCCGACCACGCGCTGTTCGACACGCCCGTGCAGCGGGCGTGGCTCGGCCTCGGCGCCGCCCTGCTGCTGGCGTTTCCCTTCGTCGCCGACGATTACTGGCTCTACCTCGCCTGCCTCGTCGCGATCCACGTCATCGCCACCACGGGGCTCAACATCCTCACCGGCTTCACCGGCCTCGTGAGCCTGGGGCATGCGGCCTTCATGGGGGTGGGCGCCTACACGGCGGCGCTGATGGAGATCCGCCTCGGCGCGCCCTTCCTCCTCAACCTCCTCGGCGGGGGGCTGATGGCGGCGGGCGTCGGCGTCCTCGTCGGGCTGCCGAGCCTGCGGGTGAAGGGGCTCTACCTCGCCATCGCCACCATCGCGGCCTCGTTCATCCTGCACTTCGTGTTCCAGAACTGGAGCACGGTGACCGGAGGCATCGCCGGGCTCAGCGTGCCCCCGGCCCGGATCCTCGGGATCGAACTCGCGCGGCCGGCCGCGCTCTACTGGGTGATCCTGCCGCTCGCCGGCCTGTCGGTGCTGGCGGCCGCCAACCTCTTCCGCACCCGGATCGGCCGGGCCTTCATCGCGATCCGCGACCGGGACATCTCGGCCGAGATCCTCGGCATCCCGCTCCTGCGCTACAAGCTGATGAGCTTCGGGCTCTCGGCCTTCTACGCCGGGCTGGCGGGCGGGCTGTTCGCCTATTTCTTCCGCTCGATCACGCCCGAGAGCTTCCCCCTCGTCTACTCGATCTTCTTCCTCGCCGCGGTGATCGTCGGCGGCATGGGGACGATCCTCGGCGGCATCCTCGGCGCCGCCTTCATGACGATGGTGCCGGAGGTGCTCAAGCTCGGGGTGGGCCTCGCCTCGCCCTGGCTGCCGAACGCGGTGGCGATCCTCTCGCCGGTGCGCACCGTGGTGTTCGGCCTGCTCATCATCGGCTTCCTGATCTTCGAGCCGCACGGACTGGCCGAGATCTGGCGGCGCATCCGCCGCTTCTTCCACCTGTGGCCCTTCAGAACCTGAACAAGACGAAAACCGGAGGAGACGCAACGCCATGACGATGACCCCGACGACCACGCGAGGCCAGGCCCTCACCCGTCGCCAAACGCTCGCGGCGGGCATCGCCGGGGCGGGCCTGCTCGCCGGCCTCTCGCCCGTCCGCGCCCAGGCCAACGAGATCGTCATCGGCGGCTCGATCCCGCTCACCGGCGTCTTCGCCTTCGCCGGTGTGGGCATCAACGACGGCATCGCCGACTACGTGAAGATCGTCAACGAGGCCGGCGGCATCCAGGGCCGCAAGGTGCGCTACATCCCGGAGGATACGGGCTACAAGGTTGACCAGTCGGTCGCGGTCTTCAACAAGATCACCGGTTCCAATCCGGTCAGCTTCTACTACAGCGACTCGACCGGCTTCGCCAAGACCATCAATCCGGAATTGAACCGCAAGAACTCGATGATCATGGCGGGCGCCTCGTTCGCGTCCGAGCTGAACAACCCGAAGGCCTATCCGAACCAGTTCGTCGCCGGTCCCGATTATTCCGAGATGATCGGCGTCCTGCTCGAATACATCGCCAAGACGCAGCCGGGCGCCCGCCTCGCGCTGGTCAACTCCGACACCGAATTCGGCCGCGACCCGGTCGCCGCCACGGAGGCGATGGCGGCCAAGCTCAAGTTGCCGATCGCCGTGAAGATCGTCACCCCGCCGACCTCCGTCGACGTGTCCACCGAGGTGCTGAAGCTGCGCCGCGCCAACCCGGACTTCACCCTCTTCCACGGCTACATCCTCGCGCCCCTGCCCGAGTTCATGAGCCAAGCCAAGCAGCTCGGCCTCAAGACCAAGTTCATGGGCACCTTCTGGTCGATGGACAACTCGATCTGGGCGCGGGTCGGCGAGCCCGCGGACGGGTTCATGGGCGTGATGCCCTACCGCTACTACTACGACGAGGCGCCCGATGCGCCGATGCTGCAGAAGATCCGGGCGATGCGGCCGGAATACCAGTCCACCGCCTACATGCAGGGCTTCCTCACGGCGATGCTGTTCTGCGAATCCGCCAAGCGCGCGCTGGCGGCGGGCCAGGAGCTGACCGCCCCCAACCTGAAGGCGGCGCTCAACACCCTCAAGGACTTCGACACCGGCGGGATCATCGGGGTGCCCATCACCCTGTCGGGCAACACCATCCCGGTCGGGCGGGTCTACCGCTACGATGCGGCGGCCAAGCGCATGATCGGCGAGGGCGACTGGATCCGCCTCGGCAAGGACGCCGGATGAGCGCGCCCGGCCCGATCCTCGACGTCGCCAACATCGAGGTCATCTACAACAGGACGGTGCAGGTGCTGCGCGGCCTGTCGCTCGCGGTGCCGCGCGGCCAGGTGGTGGCGCTGCTCGGCTCCAACGGCGCGGGCAAGTCCACCACCCTCAAGGCGGTCTCGCGCCTGCTCGAGATCGAGGACGGTGCGCTGACGGGGGGCGCGATCCGCTTCGACGGGCAGGACGTGGCGGCGTTCGCGCCCCACGCGCTGGTGCGGCGCGGCCTCTTCCACGTCATGGAGGGGCGCCGGATCTTCGAGGATCTTAGCGTCGAGGAGAACCTCACCGCCGCCACCTTCGCGCGGCCGGGAGGGCGGCCGTCCCGGGGTTTTGCCCTCGTCTACGAGTATTTCCCGCGCCTGTTCGAGCGCCGCTCCGGCCTCGCCGGCTACCTCTCGGGGGGCGAGCAGCAGATGCTGGCGATCGGCCGCGCGCTGATCGCCGAGCCGCAGCTGATCCTCCTCGACGAGCCCTCGCTCGGCCTCTCGCCGATCCTGGTCGAGGAGATCTTCTCCATCATCGCCCGCATCAACCGCGAGCAGGGCACCGCCATGCTGCTCGTGGAGCAGAACGCGGCCGTCGCCTTCGCGGTCTCGCACTACGCCTACATCATGGAGACCGGCAAGATCGTCATCGACGGCCCGGTGGAGCGGCTGATGCACGATGCCGACGTGCGCGAATTCTACCTCGGGCTCGGCGCCGCCGGCCAGGGCAGGAGTTTTCGCGACGTGAAGCACTACAAGCGGCGCAAGCGGTGGCTCTCGTGACCGCAGCCTCCGACCTCACCCTGCCCGATCTCACCCTGCCGCAGATGCTGCGCGAGCAGGCGCGCGTCCAGCCCGACCGCGTGGCGATCCGCCAGAAGGATTTCGGCATCTGGCACCCGGTCACCTGGGCGGCCTACGCGGCGCGGGCGGAGGCCGCCGGCCTCGGCTTGCGGGCGCTCGGCCTTCCGGCCGGCGGCCACGTGGCGGTGCTGTCCGAGAACCGGGTCGAATGGGTGCTGGCCCAGCTCGGGGCCGGCCTCGTCGGCGCCGTGACGGTGGGCGTCTACCCGACGAGCCCGGCGGGCGAGGTCGCCTACGTGCTCGGCCATGCCGAGGCCGAGATCGTGGTCTGCGAGGACCAGGAGCAGGTCGACAAGGTGCTGGAGCGCCGCCACGAGCTGCCGCGCCTGCGCCGCGTCGTGGTGATGGAGACCAAGGGCGCGCGCGCCTATCCGCCCGATCTCGTCCTCACCTTCGCGGCCCTGGAGGCGGCGGGGCGCGCCTACGGCGAGGCGCATCCGGGGCTCGTGGACGAGGTCCTGGCCCGCCAGAGCCTCTCCGACATCGGGCTGATGATCTACACCTCGGGCTCGACGGGCAAGCCGAAGGGCGCGATGCTGAGCTACCGCAACATCCGGGCGCAGGCGCTCGTGATCGCGGAGCGCATCGGGCTCGACCGCGACGGCGTCCACCTCTCCTACCTGCCGCTCTGCCACGTGGCCGAGCAGATGCTGACCACGATGGGACCGATCTACCGCGGCTCGCAGGTGAATTTCGGCGAGTCGCTGCGCACCGTGCAGGACGACCTGCGCGAGGTCGCCCCCACCCTGTTTCTCGGCGTGCCGCGGATCTGGGAGAAGCTGCACGCGGCCATCACCATGAAGCTCGCCGAGGCGGGCGGCTGGCGGCTCTCCCTGTTCGAGCGGGCCCTGCGCGCCTGCGAGCCCTTCGCGGAGGTGCCGCGGGAGCGCCGCACGCTCCTCCAGCGCCTCACCTTCGGGTTCTGGTACGCGCTGGTGTTCCGGGCGCTGCAGAACTTCATCGGCCTGCGCCGCGCGCGGGTCGCGATGACCGGGGCGGCCCCGATCCCGGCCCGGATCGTGCGCTTCTTCCGCACCCTCGGGGTGCCCCTCGTGGAGGCCTACGGGGCGACCGAGACCTCCGGCATCGCCGCCTGCCAGCGGGTCGGGGAGGTGGTGCCGCTCTGCGTCGGCCCTGCGGCCCACGGGGTGGAGCTGGCGCGCGGCCCGGACGGCGAACTGCTCGCCCGCGGCGACACTGTCTTCGTCGGCTACTACCGCAACGCGGAGGCGACGCAGGCCGCCTTCACGCCGGAGGGCTTCCTGCGCACCGGCGACGTGGCCGAGACGGTCCAGGGCCAGTGGCGCATCGTCGACCGGCTCAAGGACATCATGATCACGGCCGGCGGCAAGAACCTCAGCCCCTCCGAGATCGAGAACACCGTGAAGGCGAGCCCCTACGTCAAGGAATGCATCGTCATCGGCGAGGGCCGCAAGTTTGTCTCGGCTCTGATCCAGATCGACGCCGAGACGGTGGGGCAATGGGCGGAGGCGCAGGGCATCACCTTCACGCATTTCCGCAGCCTCGCCGAGCACCCCCGGGTGCGCGAGCTGATCGACCGCGAGGTGGCGGCGGCCAACGGCCAGCTCGCCCCGGTGTCCCAGGTGCGGCGCTTCCACCTGCTCGCCAAGGAACTCGACCACGACGACGACGAGGTGACGGCGACCATGAAGGTGCGCCGCGCCTCCATCCAGACCAAGTACGCCGAGGAGATCCGCGGCCTCTACGCGGCGTGAGCGACGAAGGAGCCGGCATGCAGCCCGTGATCGACAGCTTCGACGAGGAGACCGGCATCGCGGTCCTCACCTTCAACCGGCCGGAGGTGCTGAACGCCCTCGACGTGCCGACCGCCGTGGCCTTCCGGGCGGCGGTGGAGCGCTGCGTGGCACGGGAGGGCGTGCGCTGCCTCGTGCTGAAGGGTGCGGGGCGCGCCTTCGTGGCGGGCGGGGATGTCGCGAGCTTCGGCCCCGACCCGGAGCGGGTCGTGAACGCGCTCCTCGACGCGCTCCACCCGGCGATCCTGGCGCTGCGCGCCTGCCCGGCGCCGGTGGTCGCGGTGGTGCAGGGGGCGGCGGCCGGAGCGGGCCTGAGCCTCGTCCTCGGCGCCGACCTCGTGCTCGCGAGCGACCGCGCCCGCTTCCTCCTGGCCTACGACCGCCTCGGCACCACGCCGGATTGCGGGGCGACGTGGTTCCTCCCCCGCCGGGTCGGGCGCGAGCGCGCCTTCGCGCTGATGCTGCTCGGCCGCGACCTCGACGCCGCGGCGGCCCGCGAGGCCGGCCTCGTGACCGAGGTCGTCCCGGCGGACGAGCTCGAAGCGCGCAGCGACGCCGTCATCCGCCGCATCGCCGCCGGCCCGACCCTGGCCTATGGCCGCTACAAGCGCCTGATCGACGAGGGCTCGGGCCCCTCCCTCGCCGGCCAGCTGGAGGCCGAGCGCGCGGCCTTCCTCGCCTCCACCCGCACGGCCGATTTCCGCGAGGGCGTCGCAGCCTTCCTGGCCAAGCGCCCGGCGGCCTTCCGGGGCGCGTGAGGATCCGCGGCGTGCCTCCCGGATGAAGGGGGGACGTAACCACCTGCCCGCCCGGCACGAAGGAGCTGACGAATCCGTCCAGGCGGGAGGGAGCCGATGCGACGACCCGGTCTCACCGTCCCGGCCCGTTCGGGCACCGGAGCAGGAGCCGAGCGCGGAACCATCGGATCCTGCGCGAACGTTCTGATGGTGCCGCCTTGTCTGCGACGAACCGGGAACCTGTCCGTCGGACGATGCTCCCGTCGCGTGCTGACCGCGAACTTAGTGGCGGCGAGCGCGCGGGCGGGCCAGGCGGCCCGGCTCCCGCGCCGGGCCGCGACGGGCTATCCTGAGGTCAGGGCCGGCGGGACGCCCATGGACCTCGAAGCGAGACTCTCCTCCGCGATGACGGCGGCGCAGGGCGGCGATGCCACCGCCTATCGGGCGCTGCTCGGCGCCTGCGTGCCGGTCATCGCCGCCGCCGCCCGCGCGCAGGGCGTGCGGGGCGATGCCGTGGACGACGTGGTGCAGGAGACCCTGCTCACCCTGCACCGGGCGCGTGCCAGCTACGACCCGGACCGCCCGTTCCTGCCCTGGCTGCGCGCCATCGCGCAGCGCCGCGCCGTCGACCTGATGCGCCGGGCCGGGCGCCGGCCCCAGGAGGTCCACGACCCGCTCGCCTACGAGGCCGAGATCGATACCGGTCCCGGTCCGGGAGAGGGCATGGAGCGGCGGCAGCGCGAGGCGCGCCTCGCCCGGGCGGTGGCGGCCCTGCCGGAGGGCCAGCGGCAGGCGGTGGAGCTGCTCTCGCTGCGCGAGCAGTCCCTGGAGGAGGCCGCGGCCGCGACCGGCCGCAGCAAGGGCGCGCTCAAGGTCAACCTGCATCGGGCGCTCAAGGCGCTGCGCGCCGCCCTGCGGGGCGATAGGGAAGAGGGCCATGTCTGACGCCGCACCCCACGACGCCCTGGTCGAGGGGCTCGTCGCGCGCCTCACGCCCGTGCGCCCGCTGCCCCCGCCCGCCCTGCGCGGCCTCGTCTGGTGCCCCGCCGTGATCGGCATCGGGCTCCTCGCCCTGCCCTTCGCCGACCTCGCCGGCCTGCGCGCCCGGATGGCGGTGACCGACCTGCGGCTCGCCGCCATCGGCTCGGCGCTGACCGCCTGGACCGCGGCGGTCGCGGCCTTCGTGACCAGCGTGCCGGGGCGCTCCGCCCGCTGGGCGCTGCTGCCGCTCGCGCCCGCCGCCCTCTGGGTCGGCGCGAGCGGCCTCGGCTGCCTGCGCACGTGGCTCGTGCCCGGCACCACGCTGGCGGACGGGGCCGACATGCGCGGCTGCGCCGCCATCCTGATCGGCTTCTCGCTGCCGCTCTCGGTGGCGCTCGTCGCGATGCTGCGCCGGGCCTGCCCCTTGCGCCCGACGCTCACGGCGGCGCTCGGCGGGCTCGCGGTCGCGGCAGCGGCGGCGACGCTGCTGGTGCCGGTCCACCCGCACGACGCCACCGTCACCGATCTCGCGATCCACGCGGTAGTGGTCGCGGCGGTCATCGCCCTCAACGCGCTGGCGGGCGGGCGCCTGCTCGACCGCGAGCGGCCATGAGGGTAGCGGCCATGAGGTAACCGCCGCTGTTGCACCTGCGAAGAGCCGTGGCATGGGACGCCCGTTCCCACCAGAGCCTTGCGGGAGACGGTGATGAAACTGCTCATCGCGGCGACGCCGCTCACCGGCCACCTCAACCCGCTCCTCGCGATCGCGCGGGCGGCGCTCGCGCGGGGGGACCAGGTAGCGGTCACCACCGCGTCGGCGTTCCGGGACCGGGTCGAGGCCGAGGGGCTGCGCTGCCTGCCCTACGAGGACGACCACGCCGCCGAATACCGCGCGACGGAGCTGCCGGCCGGGCCCGAGCGCTACCGGCGCGAGTTCGAGCGACGCTTCATCGACGGCATTCCGAGCCAGGCGGAGTGGCTGCGCGGCCTGATCGCGCGCGAGCGCCCGGACGCGCTCGTGGCGGGCAGCCTCGTTCTCGGCGTCCTGCCGCTGCTGCTCGGCGCCGGTCCGCGGCCTCCGGTCGTCACCTGCAACGTGAGCTTCCTGTTCCTCGACCGGCCGGACGGCGCGCCGGTCGGGCCGGGCCTGCCGCCGGCCCGCGACGCCGCGGAGCGGGCCCGCTACGCGGCGATCCGCGCCCAGGTCGAGGCCGCCTTCACCCAGCCGGTGCGCGCCTATACGGATGCGGCGCTCGCGCGCGCCGGCGCGCCCGGGCTGCCGGCCTCGCTGACGCACGCCATCCTCACCCTGCCGGACGCCCTGGTGCAGTTCACCACCCCGGCCTTCGAGTACGACTTCTCGCCCCTGCCGCCGTCGATCCGGTTCGTCGGCGCGCTGCCCCCGCCCGCGCAGGCGGCTCCGCGCCCCGACTGGTGGGGCGACCTCGCGGGCGGGCGCCGGATCGTTCTCGTCACGCAGGGCACCCTCGCCAACGCGGATTTCGACGAACTCGTCGCCCCGACCCTGGCGGCGCTCGCCGGGCGCGAGGACGTGCTCGTCCTCGGCACGACGGGCGGGCGCCCCCTCGACGCGGTGCGCGGGCCGATCCCGGCGAATGCCCGCCTCGCCACCTTCCTGCCCTTCGCCGACCTGATGCCCCGGCTCTCGGCCCTCGTCACCAACGGCGGCTACGGCACCGTGCAGGCGGCGCTGCAGGCGGGCGTACCGATCCTCTCGGCTGGGCTCACCGAGGACAAGGCCGAGATCGGCGCCCGGGTTGGGTGGTCGGGGGCGGGGCTCAACCTCGCCACGAACACGCCCTCACCCGGCGAGATCCGCCGCAGCGTCGATGCGCTCCTCGACGATCCGTCCTTCCGCCTCCGCGCCCGGGCCCTCGCGGCCGACTTCGCACGCCACGATCCCCTCGCCGAGACCCTGGCGGTCATCGACGAGGCGGTCCGGGCCGGCTGGCGCTGAGGGGCTGCGCGCGGCGCGACCGCCCGGGCCGCAACTCCGCCCTTGCGGGTTCCGTCCGGCTCAGCTAGAAAGAACATATGGCGAACAGACGGGCATTGTCCTGGTCGGCGGCGATGCGGGACATCGAGAACGATCGGTCGAGGAGGTCGGGCGTGCGCGAGGAACGGCTCAGGGCGACGATGAACCTCCGCGGCACGCCGGCCCTGCCGCTGAGCGCGTGGCGCGGGCAGTCGGGCCGGCGCTACGTGGTGGGCATCCACGGTCTCGACGCGGATGCGGCCGAGATCGGCGCCGCGGTGGTGATCGCGGTGCGCCGGGACGGCGGTGGCACGGCGGAACTGCTCGATGTGGCGGCGGTGGGCGACAGCCCGCGGGAGCGGCTCGGCGGCTGGCTGCGCCGCGCCCGCGCCCGGGGCGCCACCGAGATGCACGTCCACCGCCTCGCCGAGGGCGAGGCCGAGCGCAAGGCCGTGGTGGCGGATCTCGGCGGCACGGCGGTCAGTAGATCGGTCCGGACGACCATGCGGGACTGGTGAGGGGCAGCGGCGCGGCCTCCGGCAACTCGTCCGGGGCCGTCGCGTAGCGCGGCGGCGCGGGGCGGGGTGCCGCCACCGCGGGCGGCGGGGCGGGAGCCGGCGTGCGGGCGACGCGGCTCGGGCCCGGCGCATGGCGCGAACTCATCGGCGTCACGCCATAGGGATCGTCCTCCTCCACGTCGATCGGCGCCGGCTCGGGCGCGGGCTGCCACGCCGGAGGCTTCCTGCGGATCGGCGAGGCGGGCGTGCCGGGGGGCGGCAGCTGCGGCTGGAACTTGATCAGCGGCTTGCAGATCCGGCGCAGGCCGCGCGGGTCGTGGCGCGCCAGATCGAGATGCAGGTGGTCGTAGTGGAAGGCGTCCGAGCCTGGCGCCAGCACGGTGGTGAAGTGGTTGCAGGCCCCGAGGAAGACCTCGCGCAGGAAGGCCTGCTCGGCCTCGGTGCCGCGCCAGCCGCCCTTCACCGTCACCACGTAGCCGTCCGCGAAGCGGAAGGACATCACGTCGACCGCGTTGCCGAAGGCATGCTCCGAGAGCTTGGCCCCGACCTGGTTGTTGCGGCCGCGGCAGGCGTAGGAGCCGGAATTGATCTCGACCACGGGCTGCCCGAAGTAGAGCGTCGCCGCCGGCTGCACCGTGCCGTGCAACCACGCCTCCACCTCCGGGATGATCGGGCAGGCGAGCGTCATGCGCTGCTTGAGGGCCACGGTGCCGCCCGCGAGCCGCGTGACCCGGAAGGGCTGCACCATCCCGCACACGCCCGGGCCGTCGATCTCCTTCATCGGCACCATGTCCTCGCCGGCCTTGACGAGGCCGCGGGCGAGGCAGGTCTGTTCCGCCTGCGTGCGCCAGGGTTCGCGCTGCTCAAAAGTCTTGAGCGCGCATCCGGTAAGCCCCAGGCCGAAGAGCGTGAAGGCTGAGAACGCAACGATGCCACGACGCATGGCGCCGACAATGCGCGCGATGCCGTAAACGATTGGTCAACCGTGAGTGGCGGACCCGTGCGTCATCCTGGGGCGTCCGGTTCAGGCCTTCACCGAGACGTGGACGTGCCGCGTATCCTCGTAGAGGACCCAATCGAAGCGCGACTCGACAGCCAGCCTCGCGAGCCGGCCCAGTTTCGCGCCGTCGACCGGGAACGTGGTGATGTCGGCCGCCCGGCCCTCGTAGTGGAGCGCCTGGGGGGAATGCTCGTCGTTCTCGTCCCAGGCTTCCGTGACGCGCAGCTTCACCCCGCTCCATTCCTGCGCGACGCGGTCGGCCAGCGTGTCCAGGCATGCCTGAAGCTTGGGCGACATCATCCTGTCGGCGCCGGTGCCTTCCTCGTCCTTGAACACGATGTCCGGGTTGGTGTTGGAGACGAGGAGCGCGAACTCGGGGTCGCCGCGCCGGATCCTTTTCCTGATCCGCCCCGAAGCCTCGGCCTCGGACGTGTCGGGAACCTTCTGGCCGGGCCTCAATGCGGAGTCGAGCGCGAAGGTCTGGGGGGCCTCGTCGTCGCGGCGCGCGCCGGCGCGCGCCGCGCCGCTCTCGCTGCCCTTGCCGCCGAACGCCGGGTTGGTGCCCGGATTGATCCCGAAATACGCGTAGGCGGCGGAGACGGCGAGGCCGAGCCACGTCGTTCCGATGTCGGACAGGGTCTGGTTGATCTTCGGGTAGATCATCAGGCCGACGACGAGGGCCGCCAAGCCCGTGGCGATCCAGGCGAGCAGGTACAGCACCGCGACGCCCGTCACCGCGTAGCCGCCCAGCCGCGATGCCGGCGTGAACGCGGCCACCGTGGGCGCCTTGCCGGGTTCCGTGACGCTCAGCTGCGCGATCACCAGCGCGGACACGAGGCCGCCGACGGTCGTGACGACGTAGACGAACCCTTCGCCGATCAGTGGATCCTTCGGCGGCACGCAGGGATTGGCAGCCGCGCAGAAGCGCGTGACCTCACTCACCATGTAGAAGGTCGACGAGGTGAACAGCATCAGCAGGATCACGGCGACCAGCGCGCCGAAGATCGCTCCGACCGGTGAGCTCATCGCACCCGCTCCCCGCATGTGCATCTTGCGACGACGTTGATGGGACCGTGCCAGAAGTGCATTATCAATGCAACCAAAAATAGTATGCGCGAATGCGAGAGTAGCGCATTTCCCGGGCATGGTGCCGACGCCGGCCGTTCTGCCTCTCTGCTGACCTGTGCGCGCGTCGTCGGCCGATGAGGAGGGCGGTAGAGTCCCGTGCTCCACGATCCGTGCTGCGCTCCATCCCGATCGGCCGATGCGCAGGCCCCCGTGGCGCGGCTTCCCCTCGGACGCCGCCGACGGTGCGCACCGGAGCGATCCTGGCGACCGGCCGGGATCCCCGCCGAACCACCGGGTCCGGGTCGCGATCGGCCCGCAACGTCCGACCGCGGCGAGACCCGACCGGCGCATCTGCGGCAGATCCTTCGCCGGAGGCCTGACATCCCGCGCGGCGCGGCTATGCTTGCGGCGACCTGAACCGCCGGGAGTGAGCGCATCGTGATCCGCCTGCAGCCGCGCAGCGAGACGCCGCGCCTTCTCGCCCTCGCGGTGCCGGTGGCGGCGGCGCTCGCGGCGCTGGCGCTGGCGGCGATCCCGCTCGCGCTCGCGGGCGCGCCGATCGGGCGGGCCTACGCCACCATGCTGGAGGGGGCGTTCGGCTCCCGCTTCGCGCTGGCCGAGGTGCTGACCCGCGCCACCCCGCTCATCTTCACGGGGCTGGCCGCCGCCGTGGCGTTCCGGGCGCGCCTCTACAACATCGGGGCGGAGGGGCAGCTCTACCTGGGCGCCCTGGCGGCGGTGGCCGTGGGGGCGGGCGCGGTCGACGGCCCGCCCGCCCTGGTGACCCCGCTGGTCCTCGCCGCGGGGGCGCTCGCGGGGGCCGCCCTGATGCTCGGGCCGGCTCTGGCGCGGGTCCTCCTCGGGGCGGACGAGGTCGTCACCACCCTTCTCCTCAACTTCGTCGTGCTCCTCCTCGTGCAGATGATGATCGAGGGGCCGATGAAGGACCCGATGAGCCTCGGCTGGCCGCAATCCGAGCCGCTGATCGACGCCGCCCAATTGCCCAAGCTGATCGAGCGCACGCGGCTCCATGCCGGCCTCCTCGGCGCGCTCGCCTGCGCCCTGGCCGTGCACGTCCTCCTGTCGCGCACGGTGGCCGGCTACGCCATCCGGGCGGTCGGGGCGGCCCCCGCGGCGGCGCGCTTCGCGGGGCTGCCGGTCGCCGGCACGCTCGTGGGCGTGGGCGCGCTCTCGGGCGCCCTCGCCGGGCTCGCGGGGGCGGGCGAGGTCGCGGGCGTGAAGGGCTTCCTCGCCGCCGACCTCTCCCCCGGCTACGGCTATGCGGGCATCGTGGTGGCGATGCTGGCGGGGCTCTCGCCGCTGGGCACCGTGGCGGCGGCGTTCTTCGTCGCGGCGGTGTTCGTGGGCGCGGATTCGATGAGCCGGGCCGTCACGGTGTCGAGCTACATCGCCAACCTGATCGTCGCGATGGCGCTGATCGCCGTGCTGGTGGCGGGGATCCTCACCCGCTACCGGGTCCGCCTCGCCCGGGCCGGGAGCGCCTGACCATGCAGACGGCCCTCGACATCCTGCTCACCGTCTCGTTCTGGGCCGCGGCCCTGCGCATCGCCACGCCGCTGATCTTCGGGGTGGCCGGCGCGGTGCTGTGCGAGCGCGCGGGCGTGCTCAACCTCGGCATCGAGGGCATCATGACGGCCGGCGCCATGACGGGCTGGCTCGTGGTGCATCTCGGGGCCGGCCTGTGGGGCGGGGTGCTGGTCGCGGCCCTGACGGGGGCGCTGCTCGGCCTGCTCGTCGCCGGGCTCACCGTGTCGCTCGGCCTGTCGCAGCACGTGAGCGGGCTCGCCGTCACGCTGCTCGCCACCAGCGCGTCCTATTTCGGCTACCGCCTCGCGCTCCCGGCCGCCGCGGACCCGCCGCGGATCGTGCCCTTCGCGCCCCTCGACCTGCCGGTCCTGTCGGACCTGCCGGTGCTCGGCCCCGTGCTGTTCCGCCAGACCGCGCTCACCCTGCTGGCGCTCGGCGTGATCGCGCTCCTCGCGTGGTTCCTCGCCCGCACGCCGCTCGGCCTCGCCGTGCGGGCGGTGGGCGAGAACCCGGCCGCCGTGGAGGCGCAGGGGATCGACGTGCACCGCCTGCGGATCGGCGCGGTGGTGGCCGGCTCCGCCCTGATGGCGGTGGGCGGCGCCTTCCTGACCCTCTCGGCCTTCAACGCCTTCTTCTTCGAGATGGTCGCCGGGCGCGGCTGGATCTGCATCGCGCTCACCGTCTTCGCCGGCTGGCGGCCGGCCAAGGCGCTCCTGGGGGCGGTGCTGTTCGGCGCGTTCGACGCGTTCCAGGTCCGGCTGCAGCAGGTCGCGGGCGGCGCGGTGCCGGGGCAGGTCTTCCTGATGCTGCCCTACCTCCTGTCGATCGCGGCCCTGCTGGTGGGCGCCCGCAACGCCCGGGCGCCGAAGGCCCTGATGACCCCCTATATCCGCGGCGAGCGCTGAGGCGCGGCGATCACGAGGGCGCTGCCATGGACATCGATCTCATCGTCCGCAACGCCACCCTGCCGGACGGGCGCAGCGGCCAGGACATCGCGGTGGCGGGCGGGCGCATCGTCGGGCTCGAACCCCGCATCCCGGCGACCGCGCGCGAGGAGATCGACGCGGGCGGCAACCTCGTCGCGCCGCCCTTCGTCGACTGCCACTTCCACATGGACGCGACGCTCTCCCTCGGGCGCCCGCGGCTCAACGAATCCGGCACGCTCCTGGAGGGCATCGCGCTCTGGGGCGAGCTGAAGCCGCTCCTGACGGCCGAGGCGGTGATCGAGCGGGCGCTCGCCTACTGCGACCTCGCGGTGGCGCAGGGCCTGCTCGCGGTGCGCAGCCACGTCGACGTCTGCGACGACCGGCTGCTCGCCGTGGACGCGCTCCTCGACGTGAAGCGGCAGGTCGCCCCCTATCTCGACCTCCAGCTCGTCGCCTTCCCGCAGGACGGCTACCTGCGTTCGCCCACGGCCGCGGCGAACCTGGAGCGCGCCCTCGACCGTGGCGTGGAGGTGGTGGGCGGCATCCCGCATTTCGAGCGCACCATGCCGGAGGGCGCCGAATCGGTGCGCCGCCTGTGCGAGATCGCCGCCGCGCGGGGCCTGCGGGTGGACATGCATTGCGACGAGACCGACGACCCGCTCTCGCGCCACGTCGAGACGCTCGCCGCCGAGACGGTGCGGCTCGGGCTCCAGGGGCGGGTGGCGGGCTCGCACCTCACCTCCATGCACTCCATGGACAACTACTACGTCTCGAAGCTCCTCGCCCTGATGGCGGAGGCGCGCCTGCAGGTGGTGGCCAATCCCCTGATCAACATCGTGCTCCAGGGGCGGCACGACACCTACCCGAAGCGCCGCGGCCTGACCCGGGTGCCGGAGCTGCGGGCGGCCGGGCTTCAGGTCGCCTTCGGGCAGGATTGCTGCATGGACCCGTGGTACAGCCTCGGCTCCGCCGAGATGCTCGACGTCGCCCATATGGGCCTGCACGTCGCCCAGACGACGAGCCGCGAGGCGATGCGCGAAGCGTTCGAGGCGGTGACGACCCGCGCCGCCGCCGTGATGGGGCTGGCGGATTACGGGCTCCATGTCGGTGCCCACGGCGACCTCGTGCTGCTCCAGGCCCGCGACCCGATCGAGGCGATCCGCCTGCGCCCGCCGCGGCTCGCGGTGGTGCGCCGCGGCCGGGTCGTCGCCCGCACCCCGGCCCGGGTCGCGGCCTTGAGCCTGGAAGGGCGGCCGGGCCGGGTCGATCCGGCCGCCTACGCGCCGGCCGCAGGGTGACGGGGCCGATCCGGCGGCGGAGGCCCGGCAGGCGGAGCGGCCGGCCCGGGCTCACGTCCCGTCGGCCGCCCCGTCCGGCTTGCGGCGGCGCCGCTGCTGGCCCAGGCCGAGGCTGCGGGCGAGCTGCGAGCGCTGCTCCGAATAGCCCGGCGAGGTCATCGGGTAGTCGGGCGGGAGGCCCCACTTCGCCCGGTAGGCCGCGGGCGTCAGCCCCCTGAGGAACAAGTGCCGGCGCAGGGTCTTGTAGGGCTTGCCATCCTCGAAGCTGATGAGGGCCTCGCGGGTGATCGAGCGGCGGATCTCATATGCACTCGCCTTCGCGACCGCCTGTACCTGCGCGGTCTTCCCGCTGCTGGCCTCTCTCATGGCCGCGAAAACATCGGTGATCAGCTTCGTCAGATCCTCGGGCTGCAGGGTGTTGTGGCTGGCAAAAGCCGAGACGATGTCGACGGTACGATCGAGGATTTCGTTGTGGCTGCGGTTGAGCTCGGTCATACGTGCAGAACCTAAGGATGCCTCGGTGAGCGCGATTCAGCTACAAGTAGCGCGTCGGCCGTGATCGGAAAAGTCGTTCTAATGTCCAAAGATTCTCCTAGGGCAGCGGCCGGGATGGGTCTGCCGTCGCATCGTGCACTGACGAACATCGCAAAGGTGTTTTCCGGTTCGGCGGGCGGGATCGCCGCGGGAGAGCCGGCCGGGAGGGATTGCCTGCCTGTGCGGCAGGCACGCTATGCACGACCCGGACCGGCAGTCGGCGGAGCCCCGTCGAAAACCCGTGTCGGAACAAGATGCTAGGCAGGTTCGCGGCGGTGCGCCGACGGGAGCCGGCCCGGTGTGGCAGCAAGGGCCCGGCGAAGGCCCGCAGCGAGGAGCGCCCGATGAGTTCCACCCCAGCCGCCGACAGCGTCCGGGTGCCGGTCGAGGATGCGAGCCTCACCGCCTTCTACCGCGACATGACGGTGCCGGAGCGGCGCACCTTCTGGGCCTGCGCGGCCGGCTGGGCGCTCGACGGCATGGACTTCATGATCTACCCGCTGGTGATTGGCACGATCATCAAGTTGTGGAGCGTGGACGCCGGCACGGCGGGGCTCGCCGCCACCGTGACGCTGCTGGCCTCGGCGCTCGGCGGCTGGCTCGCGGGCTACCTCGCCGACCGCATCGGCCGGGTGCTGACGCTCCAGATCACCATCCTGTGGTTCTCGTTCTTCTCGCTGGTCTGCGCCTTCGCGCAGAACTTCGAACAGCTGCTCGTCTGCCGCGCGCTGCTCGGCCTCGGCTTCGGCGGCGAGTGGGCGGCGGGCGCCGTGCTGATGGGCGAGACCATCCGGGCCCAGTACCGGGGCCGGGCCGTGGGCTCGGTGCAGTCGGGCTGGGCGGTGGGCTGGGGCCTCGCGGTGCTGGCCCAGGCGGTCCTGTTCTCGCTCCTGCCGCCCGAGACGGCGTGGCGGTGGATGTTCGTGATCGGCGCCTTCCCGGCGCTCCTCGTGTTCTACCTGCGCCGCTACGTCGAGGAGCCGCAGGTCGCCGTCGAGACGCGCGCCAAGGCCGCGGCGGCGGGCGACCGCCCCGCCATCTGGGAGATCTTCTCCGGGCCGATGCTGCGCACGACCGTGCTCGCCTCGCTGATGGCGGCGGGCTGCCAGGGCGGCTACTACGCCGTCACCACCTGGCTGCCGCGCTTCCTCACCACAGAGCGCGGCCTCTCCATCGTCTCCTCCACCGGCTACCTGGCGGCCCTCATCATCGGGTCGTTTGCCGGCTACCTCGTCGGCGCGTGGCTCGCCGACCGCCTCGGGCGCCGGCCGCTCTTCCTGATCTTCTCGCTCGGCGCCATCGCGGTCATCCTGGCCTACACGCAGCTGCCGCTCTCGAACGCGGTCCTGTGGGTGCTGGGCTTCCCGCTCGGCTTCTTCGCCTCGGGCTACTTCTCGGGCATGGGCGCCTTCCTCACCGAACTCTACCCCACGCGCCTGCGCGGCTCGGGGCAGGGCTTCTGCTACAATTTCGGCCGCGGCATCGGCGCCCTGTTCCCGGCCCTGGTCGGCTACATCTCGGCCGGCATGTCGCTGGCCTCGGCCATCGCGATCTTCGCGGCGGTGGCCTACGGCGTCTTCTTCCTCGCCGCCTTCGCGCTGCCGGAGACCCGCGGAAAGGTTCTGCACGCCGATGCCTGAGATCCGCGACTGCCCCGGCCCCGACCCGCATCCGCGCGGGCCGTCCCGCTTCACGGTGCCCCACGGCGCCGTGGATGCCCATGCCCACGTGATCGGCCTGCCGCCGGAGCATCCCTTCGTGCCGGCGCGCAGCTACACGCCTCCCGCGGCGACGCCGGAGGCCTACCTCGCGATGCTGGACGCCACCGGCATGACCTACGGGGTGCTGGTGCAGGTGAGCGTCCACGGCACCGACAACCGGCTGATGGTCGAGACCCTGCGGGCGAACCGCGTGCGCCTGCGCGGCATCGCGGTGATCCCGCCGGGGCTGCCCGAGCGCGACCTCGCGGCCCTCCAGGAGGCGGGCGTCGTGGGGCTTCGCCTCAACGTGCTCTATGGCGGCGGCATCGGCTTCGAGGCGCTGGAGACCTACGGGGCGCTCGCCCGCGAGATGGGCTGGCACCTGCAATTCCTGGTCGACGCGCGGCACCTGCCGCCGCTCGCGCCCCGGTTCGCCCGGCTGCCGGTGCCCTTCGTGGTCGATCACATGGGCCACATGCCGACGCGCGCAGGCGTCGGCGACGCGGGATTCCGCACGCTGGTCGCGCTGGTGCGGGACGGGGCCTGGGTGAAGCTCTCGGGAGCCTACCGCCTCACGGGCGAGGACCTGCCCTACCGCGACACGATCCCCTTCGCGCGGGCGCTGCACGATGCGGCGCCGGAGCGCTGCGTCTGGGGCTCGGACTGGCCCCACGTGGCGCAGTGGCAGCCGATGCCCAATCCCGGCGACCTCCTCGACCTCCTCACCGACTGGGTGCCCGACGAGGCGGCCCGCCACCGCGTCCTCGTGGACAACCCGGCCCGGCTCTACGGCTTTCCGGGCGCCTGAGGACGACCCGCATCCCCCCTTACGTCTTCGCTCGAAGAATCATCCCGAAAGACAAGAAATAAATGCTCGCGCCTGTCTGACCGCAAGTCAATCGACAGAGCGAGAGCGTTCGCCTATAAGCCGCCCTGCGTCGGCAAGCACGCGACGCCCCCTGCAGGGAGACCCGATGATGTTCAACATGTTCAAGTCGCAAGTGTCCCTTGAGCTAACGCCGCGCAACTGCCTGGCGGTGTCGCTGATCTACTGCATGGCGTCGGACGGCGAGTTGGACCCCGAGGAAGTCGGTCATCTCATGTCGGTGCTCGGCCGCAACACCACGCGCCAGCAGCTCGATGCGGTCCTGCGCTATGCCCGCGCCACCCGCCCGCCCGAGTTCCTGGCCGCCGCAGCGCCGAACCTGCGGCCGGAGCAGCGGCTCTGCATCATCCTGAACATGATCGACAGCGCGATGGCGGACGGCGAGGCCGAGCCGGAGGAGCAGCAGCTGATCATGCAGTTCTCGCAGGCCTTCGGCCTGACGGAGAACGACCTGACGCCCTACTTCCGGACCCTGGTGGCCAAGAACGACCGCTCCGTGCTGGACCGCTGAGCGCCCTTCCGGTCGAGCGCCTGCACCACGCGCCTCTCTCCTGGCCCGGGCGACCGGACCGTCGCCGACGGCGGACGCTCCGGTCGCCCGGGAGAGAGGGCGGCGGCCATCGTCGCGAGGCGCCAGTCCCGTTCGCCGAACCGGTGGTCGCGCCCGCGACCGGGGTTCAGCGGGCGGTCCCCGCCTCCTCGCGCCGCAGTGCCCCGGCGATCTCCTCCACCGCCTGCCACGCCGTCAGCACGTCCTCCCGGGTCGTGGTGGTCTGGCCAATCTGGAAGCGGATGACGAAGCGGCCGTCGTGCCGGGTCTGGGTCAGGTAGGTGCGGCCGTCGTCGTTGATCCGCGCGAGCAGCCGCTCGTTGAGGGCGTCGAGGTCGCCCGCTCCCCCTGGCGCGTACCGGAAGGTGAGGAGCGACAGGATCGGGCCAGTGACGAGTTCGAAATCGGGATGGGCCGCCACGCGCTCCGCCAGCTCCCCCGCCCACGCGACGTGGCGGCGGATCATCTCCTGCAGGCCCGCGACCCCGTAGGAGCGGATCACGAACCACAGCTTGAGGGCGCGGAAGCGCCGGCCGAGCGGCACCGACCACTCGCTGTAATCGGTCACGCCCTCGTGCCCGAGGGTGCGCAGGAAGGGCGGGCGCAGGCCCAGCGTGTCGGTGAGCGCGCCCGGGTCGCGCACGAAATGCGCCGAGCAGTCGAAATGCGTGAACAGCCACTTGTGCGGGTTGAACACGAGACTGTCCGCCGCCTCGGCTCCCCGCATCAGGTCGCGGAACTCGGGGCAGATCATGGCGCTGCCGGCCCAGGCCGCGTCCACGTGCAGGAACAGGCCGTGGCGGCGGGCCACCCGCGCCACGGCGTCGATCGGATCGCAGGCGCCGATGCTGGTGCCGCCGAGGCAGGCCACCACCGCGGCCGGCAGGCGCCCCGCCGCGCGGTCGGCGACGATCGCCGCCTCCAGTGCCTCCGGGTCCATGCCGTGGAGCGGACCCGCGACCGGGATGCGCACGAGATTGGCATCGCCGATCCCGGCGATCCGCACCGCCTTGTCCACCGAGGAATGCACCTGCGCCGAGGCGTAGACCCGCACGGGCGCCCGTCCGGCGAGCCCGTCGCGGTTGCCCGCATGGCCGAGCGCCCGCTCGCGGGCGGTGAGCAGCGCCGCCAGCGTGGCGCCGGAGGCCGAGTCCTGGATCACCCCCGAGAAGCCGGCGGGCAGGCCGATCATCGCCCGCAGCCAGTCGGTGACGCGGCTCTCCAGCTCGGTGGCGGCCGGCGAGGTCTGCCAGAGCATGCACTGCGCCGCCATCGCGGCGGTGACGAACTCGGCCACCAGCGAGGGCGGGCTGGCATTGGCCGGGAAATAGGCGAAGAAGCGCGGGTGCTGCCAATGCGTCATGCCCGGCAGGATCAGGCGGTCGAGATCGGCGAAGATCGCCTCCATCGGCTCGCCGGCCTCCGGCGGCGCGGCGGGCAGCTGCCGGAAGATCTCGCCGGGCGCGACCTGCGCCCGCACCGGCCGGTCGCCGACGCCCGCGAGGTAATCCGCCGACCAGTCGGCCGCCCGGTGCGCCCAGCGGCGCAGATCGTCCTCGTCCATGCCCGATCCTCCCGGCCGCCCTTCTAAGCAGATTTCGCAAAAGTGGTCGCCGGTTTTGCGATCAAAATCTGCGACGAAACAAGAACCTAAGCGGACGAAGCGTTGGCTTGCCAACGCAAGTCTGCTTAGCAGGTATGGACCGCCGGGCGACCCGGCTCAGGCGCCGCCCTTCGCCTCGCCCTTCTCCTCGCCCAGCGCCCGTACCCGGTCGCGCAGGCCGGTCAGGAAGGTGGCGAGCGCCGCGCCCGGCTCCTCGCCCTCGCCCGCGAGCGTGGTGATGCCCCATTGGGCCAGGACGGCCGCCTGGACCGGATTGTGGCGGGCCATGAACACGAAGGACCGCGGGCGGTCGCGCTCGAAGCCGGAGGTGCTCCACGTCCGCCACAGCCGGTGGAGCAGCAGGCGGATGTTGAGGTCGCCCATGCTGTAGCCGACGAACAGCACCGTCTTGCCGAGCGCGTCCGACCGGAACTTGATGTCGAGCGGCGTGTCGAAGCCCAGCCGGTTGAAGTAGTCGGTCTCGGTGATGACCAGCGACTGGTCGTCGTCGAAGTCGCCGTGGAACTTGACGATCTGCGGCACGCCCTCGCGGGCGCGGGCGATGTCGCGCCCGTTGGCGATCTTGACATAGGGCCGGCCCGCCGCCTCGTAGGCGGCCTCGACGCTGCGGTCGTAGTTCGTCGTGTAGATGATCGGGAAGTCGAGGTCGAGGACGAGGCGGTGCAGGCAGGAGTCGCGGATGCGCTCCTCGGGGATCCGCCAGCTCCGGTCCATCCAGCTGCGCAGCGGGCCGATGCTGCCCTGCCGGATCCGGTAGTACTCGGCGAGCGCGCTGTAGGTGCTGGCGGAATCGGAGACGAGGTCCTCCGGCAGGTCGAGTTCCGCGGCCATGTGGCCGATCAGCTCGCGCCAGGACGGCAGCCCGATGCTGATCGACAGCCCCGCTCCGGCGAATAGGATGGCGCGCCGCTCGTGCACCGCATGCGCCAGGTCGTCGATGACGGCGACGGCGGGGTGGAACGAAGCGGCGTCCATGGGCTCCTCATGCGGCGGCGCCCGCGCGCAGCGGGCGGCCGCTCGACGTCTCGGCGGGAGGCCGGCGTCCCTCGGCGGAGCGACGCCGGCGCGGGGATCACACCTTGCTGTTGGTGACCGGCGGCTCGGTCATCTGCTCCTTCTGGGCGCCGGAATCCGGCCGGGCGGGGCCGAGCACCGGCTCCTCGCCGAGGGGTTCGAACGCCTTGAAGTGGAACTGGCCGCGCCCGTCGATGGACGGGCCCTCGCTGTAGCGGCCGGGCGTCACCGGCGTGCCGCTGCGCTCGGTGCCCATGAACATGTAGCTGAACTCCTGCGCCTCCTTCGACTGGTCGAAGCTGTTGGGCACGGGCAGCGACTCGCGCAGGCCGCCCAGATCCTCGATCACGGCGAGCCATTGCTGCTGGTGCATCGTGTCGCGGGCGATCAGGAAGCGCAGCATCTCCTGCATGCCGGTATCGTGGGCGGCGTTGAACAGGCGCACGGCCAGCGTGCGGCCGGTGGCCTCGGCCGCCACGTTGGCGAACATGTCGCCGACGAGGTTGCCGCTCGCGTAGACGTGCGAGCAGTCGAAGGGCACGCCGTCGCAATTGGCGGGGAACGCCGCCATGCCGGTCGAGAGGATGTGGCGGTGGAGCATGCCTTCCACGACGTGGCGCGGGCGCTCGCCCCCGCTCATCACCGCGCCGACGATCGGATTGGCCTGGGCGGTCGTCTCCTGCAGGGTCGCGGGCGCGTTCTCGAGGTTGAGGGCCACGGCGGTGGCCAGCATCTCGATGTGGCCGATCTCCTCGGTCGCGGTGTTGAGGAGCACGTCCCGGTACTTGTTGTCGGGGCCGCGCGCGCCCCAGGCCTGGAAGAAGTACTGCAGGCAGACGCGGATCTCGCCCTCGATCCCGCCGATCGCCTGCTGGAGCTGGCGGGCGAAGATCGGATCGGGCTTCTCGACCCGCACCGGATATTGCAGGCGCTTGTCGTGGTAGTACATCGGGGCTCTCCTGATCGAGGGTCCGGGCAGCCGCGCCTCGCGCACGATGATACTGTTATGGAGTATCTGGCCGCCTGCCGGTCCAACGTCTCGCCGGAGCCTCGGTTCGCGCCCGATCCGCGGCCGCACGGCGAAAAGAAAGGCCCCGCCGGCGGCGTGCCGGGCGGGGCTTGAGGAAGCGGGGAGGGGATCCGATGAAGGTCAGCCTTCCAGGCCTCAACCGGCCGCGGGGTCTCGTGTTCCGCGCCGGTCAGGCCTGCTGGTGGCGGGCCGCGGCGGCCTCCTCGCGCTCCGAGATCAGCCGGGCGCCGCGCTGATAGGTCACGTAGGCCCACAGCCAGCGCAGGGTGACGACGAGGCGGTTCTGGAAGCCGACCAGCAGGTAGACGTGGGCGATGCCCCAGACGAGCCACGCCGGGAAGCCCTTGAGGCTGACTCGGTCCCACTGGACCACGGCGGAGTTCCGGCCGATCACCGCGAGGTTGCCGCGCGAGCGGAACCGGAACGGGGCCGGCCTCTGCCCGGCCACGAGGCGCGCCCGCAGGGCCTTGCCGAGATAGTGCCCCTGCTGGTGGGCCACCTGGGCGAGGCCCGGCAGCGCCGAGCCGTCCTCGGCCCGGGCCATCGCCACGTCGCCGAGCGCGTAGACGTCGCTGAGGCCCTCGACCGCGAGATCGGGGCCGACCCGGATATGGCCGCCGCGCTCGGTCGCGACCCCGAGCCACTGCCCGGCGGGCGAGGCCTGCACCCCCGCGCCCCAGACCATGGTGGCGGCCGGGATCCGGCTGCCCTTCACGGTGACGCCGACCTCGTCGATCGCCTCCACGGGACTCAGCGTCATCACTGTGACGCCGAGGCGTTCGAGGGCCTTCGTCGCGTAGGCCGAGAGGTGCTCCGGAAAGGTGCCGAGGATGCGCGGCGCGGCCTCGATCAGCAGGATGCGCGCCCGCGTCGGATCGACGGCGCGGAAGTCGCGGGCCAGGGCTTGGCGCGACAGGCCCGCGATGGCGCCCGCCATCTCGACGCCGGTCGGCCCGCCGCCCACCACCGCGAAGGTCGTCAGGCGCTCCCGCTCCGCCGGATCGCTCGTCCGCTCCGCCCGTTCGAAGGCGAGCAGCACCCGCGCGCGGATCGCCCGGGCGTCGTCGAGGGTCTTGAGGCCCGGGGCGTGGCGCGCCCAGTCGGCATGGCCGAAATAGCTGTGCGTCGCCCCGGTGGCGAGCACCAGGGTGTCGTACGCAATGGCGCCGCCGTCGCGCAGCCGCACCTGGCGCTCCGCCCGGTCGACCCCGTTCACCTCGGCCAGCAGCACGCGGATGTTGCGGTGGCGGCTGACGATGCGGCGGATCGGCTCGGCCACCTCGCCCGGCGACAGCACCGCGGTGGCGACCTGATAGAGCAGCGGCTGGAACAGGTGGTGGTTGCGCCGGTCCAGCAGGGTGACGCGGAGGCCCGCGACGCTGCCGAGTTCCTGGGCCACCGCGAGGCCGCCGAAACCGCCGCCCACGATCACCACGTGATGGTCGCCGTCCGCCTGGGCGGGGGCGGGATCCGGCGGCGTCCGGCTGCGGTCGGTGGGATCTGCCATCGGGGCTGCGGCCTCCTGCGCGTCGCCGTCCCCCGTCCGGCGGGCGCGCGGCGCCGACCGTCAACAAGGGACGCGCAGGCGATGTTCCTGGTGCGACGGTCCTGGGGCGATGGTCCCGGGCGCGGATGCCCGGTGCCCCGGGGCGAATGGCGGCGCGTCCGGAACGCGACCGGCCCCCCGCGGTTGTCGCCCCACATCACCCCTCCGACGAGGCGGAGCATGGCCGAATCCCACGCCGACCTTCCCCCGACGCGCACGATCCAGCCGATCGATCCGCCGCCGCCCTCAGCCGCCTCGACGACGGCGCAGCTCAAGGCCGACATCGACAGCGGGCGCACCGGCGACAAGGCCGAGGTCTTCGACCCCGGCCTCTCCCCGCTCGGCACCGACGACGAGGCCGCCGGCCACCCGCCCTCGCCCGAGCGTGTCAACCTCGCCCGCAAGGCGGAGGGGCAGGACCGCTTCGCGGGCGGCGCCGAGCGCGCGAGCTACGCCCACCACCGCCAGAACAAGGCCCAGTGGGGCTTCGTCGCGTTCATCGTGCTCGCGGCGCTGATCTTCGTGTCGGTCTACTGGCTCAAATAGCCCGGGTCAGGTTGTGCGGGCGGTCGGGGCCACCCCGGTGACCTGCGCGGAAGGTTCTTCGCTGAGCCAGCGGTAGAGCACGCCGCCGAGCACGCCGCCGATGAGCGGGGCGACCCAGAACAGCCACAGCTGCGCCAGCGCCCAGCCGCCCACGAACAGGGCCGGGCCGGTGCTGCGCGCCGGGTTGACCGAGGTGTTGGTGATCGGGATGCCAACGAGGTGGATCAGCGTCAGGCAGAGCCCGATCGCCAGCGGCGCGAACCCCGCCGGTGCCTTGCCGTGCGTCGCCCCCATGATCACGAACAGGAACATCATGGTCAGCACGACCTCGGCCAGGAAGCCCGAGACGAGGCCGTACTTGCCGGGCGAGTGCTCCCCGTAGCCGTTGGCCGCGAAGCCCTTGGCGAGGTCGAAGGCGGGCGAGCCGCTGGCGATGGCGTAGAGGAGCGCGGCGGCCACCACCGCGCCCACGACCTGCGCGGCGACGTAGGGGCCGATGTCCCGGCTGGGGAAGCGCCCGCCCGCCGCGAGCCCCAGCGTCACCGCCGGGTTGAGGTGGCAGCCCGAGACGTGGCCGATCGCGTAGGCCATCGTCAGCACGGTCAGTCCGAACGCGAAGGACACGCCGAGCAGCCCGATCCCGACCTCCGGGAAGCCTGCCGCGATCACCGCGCTGCCGCAGCCCGCGAAGGTCAGCCAGAAGGTGCCGATCGCCTCGGCCACGCATTTGCGAAACATCATCACCTGCTCCCCGCATCGATATTGATCGAGAGCCAAGCCGACGAAGTTGTCGTTTGTTGATTATGGGCCGATGGCCGGAACGGCCTGTCGTACCGGGCGGCAGAATACCCCCGGCCCGCTCCATGGCAAGGGCGCAAAACGCGAAGATGCCGACTGATCGCGCGAACGCGATCCCCGATCGGGCGCGGCCCGCGCTCAGCCGGCCTCCGCCTCCCCGGCGACGAAGTGCAGCGTGCGCCGCCGTGCCTCCTCGTCGGTGAATTGCCGCGGCGGCGACTTCATGAACCAGCTCGACGGGCCGATCAGCGCGCCGCCGAGGCCGCGGTCGCGGGCGAGCCCCGCGCAGCGCACCGCGTCGATGACGATCCCGGCCGAGTTCGGCGAGTCCCAGACCTCCAGCTTCAGCTCCAGGTTGAGCGGCACGCCCCCGAAGGCCGTGCCCTCCAGGCGGATATGCGCCCATTTGCGGTCGGACAGCCACGGCACGTAGTCGCTCGGGCCGACATGGATGTCGCCCGGCGCGAGCGCGTCCGCGAGCTGGCTCGTGACCGCCTGGGTCTTGGAGACCTTCTTCGATTCCAGCCGCTCGCGCTCCAGCATGTTGCGGAAGTCGGCATTGCCGCCGAAGTTGAGCTGGTAGGTGCGGTCGAGCCGCACCCCGCGCTCGCGGAAGAGGTTGGCGAGCGCCCGGTGCACGATGGTGGCGCCGACCTGGCTCTTGATGTCGTCGCCGATCAGCGGCAGGCCCCGGGCCGCGAAGCGCGCCCGCCACTCGGGATGGGAGGCGATGAAGACGGGGATGCAGTTCACGAAGGCGCAGCCCGCCGCGAGCGCCGCCTCGGCGTAGTGCTCGGTGGCGGCCTGCGAGCCCACCGGCAGGTAGGAGACGAGCACGTCGGCCCGCGCCTCCGTCAGGATGGCCGCGACGTCGACCGCCGGCTCGGGCGATTCCGCCACCACGTCGCGCAGGTAGCGCCCGAGCCCGTCGAGGGTCGGCCCGCGCCGGACCGTGACCCCGGTCGGCGGCACCGCCGCGAAGGTCGCGGTGTTGTTGGGGGCGGCCCCGATCGCCTCGGCGAGGTCGCGCCCGACCTTGGGGGCGGCGATGTCGAAGGCCGCCACCACGGCGACATCCGCCACATGGTAGCCGCCGAGCACCACGTTCATCAGACCCGGCACGGTCTCGCCGGGCGTCGCCGCGCGGTAGTAGTGCAGGCCCTGCACGAAGGATGAGGCACAGTTCCCGACGCCGGCGATCGCGACCCGCAGCTTCCTCTGTCCCAACGCACGAACTCCTTGCGGGCGAGGCGGCCCGGCGGCGACGCGCCGGAGCCGGGAGACAAGGGCGGTGCCGGTCTCGCGTCCGGCGCCGCCCGGGAAAGTAGAACACTCTCCCGGAGTATCATCCCCCCGGGTGCAACGATCCGCGCAGCGCCGGCCCCGTCCGGATTCCGCCGTCCGTCGAGACAGGAGAACGGCACCGGCGATCCCCCGGCGGCCGAGAGGGGCGGTTCGGTCTCGCGCAATCCCGCGACATGACCTATCCGCAGCCGGGCGCCCCCTCGTGCGCGGGGCCGGGAGGACCAGGATGCAGGCATTCGACGGACCCGAGGCGCTGAGCGCGGCCCTGGGCCAGGAGATCGGAATCGGCGAGTGGATCACCGTCGACCAGACGATGATCGACCGCTTCGCCGAGGCGACCGGCGACCACCAGTGGATCCATGTCGATCCGGAGCGGGCGGCGCGGGAATCGCCCTACGGCGCCACCGTGGCGCACGGCTATCTCACGCTCTCGCTGGTGCCGCGCTTCATCGCCGGCGTGCGCCGGCTGGAGGGGCTGCGGCTGAGCCTCAACTACGGGCTCGACCGGGTGCGGTTTCCCGCGCCCGTCATCGTCGGCGCGCGCCTGCGCGGCCGCGTGCGCCTGAGCGCCGCCCTGCCGGTGCCGCCGCGGGGCCTGCGTGTCACCTACGCGGTAACGGTGGAGATCGACGGCCAGGAGCGCCCGGCCTGCCTCGCCGAGGCGGTGGTGCTGCACCAGTGGTGAGGGGTGAGCGTCACGCCGTCGCCCCGGCGATCAGCTCGAAGCCGAGATCGACCACGGTGGCGGGGGCGTCGGCGCTGAGCAGCCGGGCCGCGGTGGCGCCGGCCTCCACGCGCGGGGTGCGGATGGTGGCGAGCGGCTGGGGCATCAGCCGGCCCACATCGAGCCCGTTGTAGCCGAACAGGGCGAGGCGGTCCGGCACCGCGAGGCCGGCGGCGAGGCAGTGGAAATAGCCGCCGAGCGCCATGTCGTCGTTGGAGAAGTAGACCGCGTCGACGCCGCGCGTGCGCGCGAGCAGGGCCGCGAGGCCGCTGCGCCCGGCCTCCACCGAGGAGGGGGCGGGGATGCGCTCCTCGCCGGCCAGCCCGAGGCCCGCCTCCGCCAGGGCGGCCCGGAACCCGTCGTAGCGCTTGGCCGCCCGGCGGTCCCGGGTGAGGTCGTGGCCCAGATAGGCGATGCGCCGGTAGCCCCGCCCGACGAGGTGGCGGGCGCTCGCCTCCCCGGCGGCCCGGTTGGAGTAGCCGACCACGATGTCGAGGCCGCGCCCGTCGATGTCGAGCAGTTCGGCCACGCGCACGCCGCTCGCCATCAGCCGCCGCACGGTGCCGGGATTGTGCTCCAGCCCGGTGACGATCAGCCCGGCCGGGCGCCAGCTCAGCAGCGAGGCGACCAGGGCCTCCTCCCGGTCCTGGTCGTAATCGGTGACCGCGATGACCGATTGGAAGCCCTCGGCGTCGAGGGCCGCGGTGGCGCCGCGCAGGAGGTCCGGGAAGACGATGTTGGTGAGCGAGGGGATGACGATGCCGATGAGGCGCGAGCCCGTCGAGGCGAGGGTTCCGGCGATGCGGTTCGGCACGTAGCCGAGGCGGGCCACCGCCGCCTCCACCTGCGCGCGGGTCCGGGCCGAGAACGAGCCGTGGCTGCGCAGCACCCGCGAGACCGTGCTCTCGCCCACCCGTGCCTCGCGGGCCACGTCCGCCAGGGTCACGGGCCGGCGGGGTGCGGCGTCGCGGGCCGTCAGCGCGGCGGGGCGCTGCGGTCCCTCGTGGTCCTCCATGCATCCTCCCGGCGGCCGTCCGGGGCTTGAGCGCCCGGGCACCACGGCGCGGGCACGATGTCACGTCTTCAGCCGGGGCTCAACGCATCGCCAGGGCGGCGGATTGGCAGCGCTGCCAATCCTTGTTACGCAGACGCATCCCGGCTTGCCGGTTCGGGTGGCTGGTCATCGGCCGCCGTCGTGTCAGATTGCTCCCGCGCCGCGCTCAACGACGGCGCGGCATTCGGGAGGGAGAGCGCCGCCATGAGCACAGGCATGAGCACAGGCATGGGCACAGGCATGAGCTCAGCCGTGAGCGACACGTCCGTTCGGACCGCCGTCATCGGCCTCGGGTCGATGGGGTGCGGCATGGCCCTGTCGCTGCACCGGGCCGGGCTGTCGGTCGTGGGCTACGACGTCGATCCAGCCGGCGTGGCGCGCTTCGCGGCCGAGGGCGGACAGGGGGCGTCGAGCCCCGCCGAGGCCGCCGCCGGCGCCGCCATCGTGGTCTGCGTGGTGGTGAATGCGGCCCAGACCGAGGCGGTGCTGTTCGGCGAGGGCGGGGTCGCCGCCGCCATGCCGGAGGGCGCGGTGTTCGTCTCCTGCGCCACGATGGACCCGGCGGTGGCCCGCCGCCTCGCGGCCCGGCTGGAGGGCACGGGCCGCCACTACCTCGACGCGCCGATCAGCGGAGGGGCGCAGCGCGCCGCGGACGGCGCGCTCACCATCCTGGCCTCGGGCAGCGGGGCGGCCTTCGCGCGGGCGCGGCCTGCGCTCGATGCGATGGCCGCCACCCTCTACGAGCTCGGCGACGCGCCCGGCCAGGGCGCCGCCTTCAAGATGATCAACCAGCTGCTGGCGGGCGTGCACATCGCGGCGGCGAGCGAGGCGATGGCCTTCGCGGCCCGCCAGGGCCTCGACCTCAAGCGCGTCTACGAGGTGATCACCGCCTCGGCCGGCAATTCGTGGATGTTCGAGAACCGCATGACGCGGGTGCTCACGGGCGACTACGCGGCCCGCAGCGCCGTCGACATCTTCGTGAAGGATCTCGGCATCGTCCAGGACATGGCGAGGGCGCAGACCTTCCCGGTGCCGGTGGCCGCCGCGGCGCTGCAGATGTTCCTGATGGCCTCCGCGGCGGGCATGGGGCGGGACGACGATTCCTCCGTGGCCCGCCTCTACGCGCAGGTGACCGGCACGGCGCTCCCCTAGGGGATCGGCACCGCAGCCACGAGAGACCGGCACGAGAGACCGGGAGGAGACCATGCCGCGCTTCGCCGCCAACCTCACGCTGATGTTCACCGAGCACCCCTTCCTCGACCGCTTCGCGGCGGCCGCGGAGGCCGGGTTCACGGCGGTGGAGTTCCTGTTTCCCTACGAGCACCCGCCCGAGGCGATCGGTGAAGCCCTGCGCCGCCACGGCCTGACGCAGGCCCTGTTCAACCTGCCGCCCGGCGACTGGGCGGCGGGGGAGCGCGGCATGGCCGCCCTGCCAGACCGCTTCGAGGAGCTGAAGGCCGGCGTCGAGCGCGGGCTCGCCTACGCGGCCGCGACCGGCGTGAAGCGCCTGCACCTGATGGCCGGCATGGCCGACCGGGCCGATCCGGCCGCCCGCGGCGCCTTCCGTCGCGCCGCCGCCTGGACGGCGGAGCGCCTCGCCCGCGAGGGGCTCGACGTGGTGCTGGAGCCGATCAACGGCCGCAACATGCCGGGCTACTTCCTGAACGACTTCGGGTACGCGGCGGCGGTGATCCGGGATCTGGCCCTGCCGAACCTGAAGCTGCAGTTCGACCTCTACCATTGCCAGATCCTGCACGGGGACGTGACCATGCGGCTGCGCGACCTGATGCCGATGATCGGCCACGTCCAGACCGCGAGCGTGCCCGACCGGCACGAGCCCGGCAGCGGCGAGATGAACGACGCCTTCCTGTTCGCCGAACTCGACCGGCTCGGCTACGACGGCTTCGTCGGCTGCGAGTACAATCCCCGGGCCGGCACGGCGGCGGGTCTCGGCTGGTTCGCCCCCTACCGCGCCGGGCAAGGAGGCCGCGCATGACCCTGGTCCTGGGCTGCATCGCCGACGACTACACCGGCGCCTCCGACCTCGCGAACACCCTCACCAAGGCGGGCCTGCGCACGGTCCAGACCATCGGCGTGCCGGGCGAGGGGCTGGACCTGCCCGCCACCGACGCCGTGGTGGTCTCGCTCAAGAGCCGGTCGATCCCCGCCGCGCAGGCGGTGGCGCGGTCCCGCGAGGCGGAAAGCTGGCTGCGCGCCCGGGGCGCCGGCCACGTGATGTTCAAGGTCTGCTCGACCTTCGATTCCACCGATGCGGGCAATATCGGCCCGGTCACCGACGCGCTGCGCGAGGAGGCGGGCGCCCGGATCGCCCTCGTGACGCCGGCCTTCCCGGAGACCGGACGCACCGTCTACCAGGGCCACCTCTTCGTCGGCGCGGTGCCGCTGCACGAGAGCCCGCTCAAGGACCATCCCCTCAACCCGATGCGGGATTCGAACCTCGTGCGGGTGCTGGCGCGCCAGAGCCGGGCCGGGGTCGGGCTCGTGGACCTCGCCACCGTGGCGCGCGGCGCGCAGGCGGTGCGGGCGCGCCTCGATGCGCTGGCGCGGGAGGGCAAGGGGGCGGCGATCGCCGACGCGGTGTTCGACCCGGACCTCGCGGTGCTGGGCGAAGCCATCCTCACCGATCCGGTCTCGACCGGGGCCTCGGGGCTCGGGCTCGGCCTCGCGCAGGCCCTGGTGGCGAGCGGCCGGGTCCGGGCGGCGCCGGCCGGCACCGCGCTGGGCGATCCGGTCGGCGGGCCGGCGGCCTGCCTCGCCGGCAGCTGTTCGCAGGCCACCCTCGGGCAGGTGGCGGCAGCCGAAGCCGTGATGCCGGTGCGCCGCCTCGATCCCGAGCGCCTGCTCGCCGGGCCGCAGGAGGCCGAGGAGGCGCTGGCCTGGGCGGCGGAGCGGATCGGGGCCGGCCCGGTGCTGATCGCGTCGAGCCAGAGCCCCGAGGCGGTGACGGCCCTCCAGGCCCGGCACGGCCGCGACGCGGCCGGCCACGCCATCGAGGCGGCGCTCGCCGGCATCGCGGCGGGCTTGGTCGCGCGCGGCGTGCGCCGCCTGGTCGTCGCCGGCGGCGAGACCTCGGGCGCGGTGGTGGACACGCTCGGCCTCACCGCGTTCCGGGTCGGCCCCGAGATCGCGCCCGGCGTGCCGGTGCTCGCCACCGTGGCGGGCGACATGCGGCTCGCCCTCAAGTCGGGGAATTTCGGCGGCCGCGACTTCTTTGCGGACGCGCTCGCGCTGATGCCCTGAGCCGATCGGCACGCCGAGCCGGCCGGAGCGCACCCGGTCGGCCGGCCGGGCGTGGCGCGGTCCCGGGCCGAGGGCGTCAGGAGGCGCCGGGGTAGCGGAACGGGTCGGGCGTGCGGGCCGCGTCGTACACGCACTCGCCCGCCACCCAGGTGGCCCGCACGGCGCGCTCGTCGCCCAGCGTCATCAGCACGAACAGCACCTCCTCGATGCTCTCGCAGCGCGCGGTGCGGTGGGCGAGGAGGGGCGTGGCCGCGAGGTCGAGGACGCACAGATCCGCGTCGTGGCCCGGAGCCAGGCGGCCGATGCGGTCCTCCAGATGCAGGGCCTCGGCGCCCCCGAGGGTGGCGAGGTAGAAGCCCTTGAGCGCGTCGAGGGCGGTGCCGCGCAGGGCCGCGACCTTGTAGGCCTCCCCGAGCGTGCGCAGCGGCGACAGGCTGGTGCCCGCCCCCACATCGGTGCCGAGCCCCACCCGCACCGGGCGGCGCGGATCGAGCGCGTCGAACAGCCGGAAGAGGCCGCTGCCGAGGAAGAGGTTCGAGGTCGGGCAATGGGCGAGCGCCGCCCCGGCGGCGTGGCAGGTGCAGAAATCCGCTTCCTCCACGTGGATGGCGTGGCCGAAGACCGAGCGGCGCCCGACGAGGCCCGCATGGGCGTAGACGTCGAGGTAGCTCGACCGGGCCGGGAAGAGGTCGCGCACCCAGGCCACCTCGGCCGGGTTCTCGGCGAGGTGCGTCTGCAGGAAGAGGTTGTGGTGCTCGCGCAGCAGCGCGCCGGCCGCGTCGAGCTGCGCCTCCGTGCAGCTCGGCGCGAAGCGCGGGGTGACGGCGTAGTGTTGGCGCCCCCGCCCGTGCCAGCGCCGGATCAGCGCGAGGCTCTCCGCATAGCCCCGCTCCGCATCGTCCCGCAGGGCCTCCGGGGCGTGGCGGTCCATCAGCACCTTGCCGGCGACCATGCGGGTGTTGAACCGCTCGGATTCCGCGAAGAAGGCCTCCACCGAATGCGGATGCACCGTGCAGTAGACCGCCGCGCTGGTGGTCCCCGCCGCCAGGATCTCGCGGAAGAACAGCGCCGCGGCGGCCTGCGCGTGGGCGGGATCCGCGAAGGCGAGCTCGGCCGGGAAGGTGTAGCGGTCGAGCCAGGCCAGCAGCTGCTCCCCGTAGGCCCCAATCATCCCGACCTGCGGGTAGTGGACGTGCGCGTCCACGAAGCCCGGGGCGATCAGCGCGGCCTCGTAGTGCACCGGCACGACGCCGGCGGGCACCCGCGCGGGATCGTAGGGGCCGAAGGCCGCGATGCGCCCGCCCTCGATCAGGATCAGCGCGTCCGGGTGGTGGACGAAGCACGCCTCCGCCGGCGCCAGGAACGGACTGCCCGAGAAGCTGATCGCCGGGCCGCGGATCGCGCGGGGGCGGGAGGGCGAGGTGGCTGCCAAGATGTCGGTCTCCCGCGGCACGACGGTATCGGATCCCGTCACCGTCGAGGCGGGGTGCGGGACGAGGGCTCCAGCCGGCAGGCCAGGGAACCGCAGACGCCGCTCGTCCTCAAGCCGGTCCGGGTCGCGTCGCGGTCCGGCACCCGTGCCGTAGGGGCACCCCAATCAGGTTCAGGGCCAGCGGGCCCTGCGGGCGCGCGTCGCAGCCGCCGTCCCGGCCCCCGCCCCGGGCTGCTGCGACAGGCCGCGTTGGATCGCGCCCCGCGCGCGCTATCTAAGGTGCGGTGCGGACTGACCGCGGCGAACCCGCGGCGAAGACATCTGGACGGACATGAACGAGGTGACGAAGACCGCGGTGCTGGAGCGGGGCGCCACGCCGCTCGCG
Organism: Methylobacterium isbiliense; assembly: GCF_022179325.1. Taxonomy (GTDB): domain Bacteria; phylum Pseudomonadota; class Alphaproteobacteria; order Rhizobiales; family Beijerinckiaceae; genus Methylobacterium; species Methylobacterium isbiliense. The sequence goes on from NZ_BPQQ01000040.1 coordinate 129,406, forward strand.
CCGGCAACGGCGCCCCTGCCGGCCGGCCACCCCACGGTGGCCTGGGGGCGCATCGGCGTGCTGCTGATGAATCTCGGCACGCCCGAGGGCACCAGCTACTGGCCGATGCGGCGCTACCTCAAGGAATTCCTCTCGGACCGCCGCGTCATCGAGGTGCCGCGTGCCATCTGGTGGCCGCTCCTCAACCTCGTGATCCTCACCAAGCGCCCGGGGCCGAAGGGCCGCGACTACGCCTCGATCTGGAACACCGAGCGCGACGAGGGCCCGCTCAAGACGATCACGCGCAGCCAGGCCGAGAAGCTCCAGGCCGCGATGGGTGACCGCGTCGTCGTCGACTGGGCCATGCGCTACGGCAAGCCCGAGGTGGAGGCCCGCATCCAGGCGCTCCTCGACCAGGGCTGCGACCGCATCCTGCTGGTGCCGCTCTATCCGCAATACGCCGCCGCGACCTCGGCCACCGCCTGCGACCAGGCCTTCCGGGCGCTGATGAGGATGCGCTGGCAGCCGACCGTGCGCGTCTCGCCGCCCTATCACGACGATCCGGTCTACATCGACGCGGTGGCGGCGGCGATCCGGCGCGACCTCGACGCGCTCGACTTCGAGCCCGAGGTGATCCTGACCTCGTTCCACGGCGTGCCGAAATCCTACCTGCTCAAGGGCGACCCCTACCATTGCCAGTGCGTGAAGACCGGGCGGCTGATCCGGGAGGCGCTGGGCTACTCGCCCGAGCGGATGCGGGTGACGTTCCAGTCCCGCTTCGGCAACGAGGAATGGCTCAAGCCCTACACGGACGAGACCGTCAAGGAACTCGCCGCGCAGGGGATCAAGCGTCTCGCCATCGTGGCGCCCGGCTTCACGGCCGACTGCCTGGAGACCCTGGAGGAACTCGACGGCGAGAACCGGCACTACTTCGAGGAGGGCGGCGGCGAGCATTTCGCCTACCTGCCCTGCCTCAACGACGGGCTGGAGGGCATGCGGGTGATCGCCCACATCGTGCAGCGCGAGCTGCGCGGCTGGATCGACTGAGGGGGCGGCCATGACGGTCGATCCGCGCTGGGAGGAGGTCGACCGCTACCTCGTCGACCGGCTGATCCCGCCGGATGCCGCCCGCGACGGCGCGCTCGCGGCGAGCGGCTCCGCGGGCCTGCCGCCGATCGCGGTGGCGCCGACGCACGGCAAGCTCCTGATGCTGCTCGCGCAGGGCATGGGCGCGCGGCGCATCCTGGAGATCGGCACCCTCGGCGGCTACTCGACCCTCTGGCTCGCCCGCGCGCTGCCGGCGGGCGGGCGCCTCGTCACCATCGAGGCCGATCCGCGCCACGCCGCGGTGGCGCGCGGGAGCTTCGCCCGGGCCGGCCTGGCCGGAATCATCGACCTGCGGGAGGGCCGCGCCCTCGACGTGCTGCCGACGCTCCGGGGCGAGGGGCCGTTCGACTTCGTCTTCATCGACGCCGACAAGCCGTCGAACCCCGACTACGTCGCGCACGCGCTCACCCTCGCGCGGCCCGGCACCCTGATCGTCCTCGACAACGTGGTGCGCCGCGGCGCCGTCACCGACCCGGCGGGGGACGAGGCGGTGCAGGGCGTGCGCCGCGCCCTCGACCTCGTGGCGGCCGAGCCCCGCCTCGACGCCACGGTGATCCAGACCGTGGGCGAGAAGGGCTGGGACGGGTTCGCGCTGATCCGGGTGGTGGGCTGAGCATCTCGCGCAATCGGCGGCCGCTGTCGCGAAGCCCGACGGGCGCGGGTGCGCAACGCGGGACCGCCCGGGGCCGTTATGGGCACGACCCCGAAGCCGGAGACGCCACGATGCAAGACCTCATCGCCGCACTCATCTCGTTCTTCCTCATCGATCCCCTGCAGGCGGAGATGGCCGACAAGCTGCGGGCGGCCCGCGCGCCGCAAGCGGTCGTCAGCGACCTGACGGCCTGCGCCCAGGCGGCCAAGCCGGCGATCGTGGACCGTGCCACGGGCGACCCCTGGTGGGCGGTCTCCAGCGTCGTCCAGGTCTGGATCGGCACGGCGCAGCCCGACGCGGTCCTGGCCGACACGGCGCCGTCCTGCCGGCCCGCCATCGAGGCCGCGCGGTCGTTCTGGCAGGGCCGCGCGACCTGATCCGCTCCGCCCCGCGGGGTCGGGGCACGCCGCGCGAGCATGGTCCTTGCTTCGGGCCCATCGCGGCCTCTCCGGCCGCCGCGCTGCCGCGCGCCCCAGCCTGGCCGATCGGCTCGGCCTTCCGCTCCGGCGTCATCGTCGCCGGCAGGCCGGTGACCGCCCCGCCGAACGATGCTGCGAGGCGGCCCCTCCCGCTCACGCCCCGGATCCGCCCCACTGATGAACACCTCCGCATCCCGCCTTGAGAGCGTCGTCCGGGAGATCGCCGAGGAGATGCGCGCGCGGCCCGACCGGGGCGAGGTGGCGACCTACATTCCCGAACTCGCCCGGGTCGATCCGGGCGCCTTCGGCCTCGTGGTGATCGATGCCGATGGCACGGTGGCGGCGGGCGGCGACAGCGACGTGCCGTTCTCGATCCAGAGCATCTCGAAGGTGTTCACCCTGACCCTCGCGCTCGGCATGGTCGGCGACCGGCTGTGGCGGCGGGTGGGGCGCGAGCCCTCCGGCAGCCCGTTCAACTCCATCGTCCAGCTCGAATACGAGCGCGGCATCCCGCGCAATCCCTTCATCAATGCCGGGGCGATCGCCGTCACGGACCTGATCCTGTCCCGGCACAAGCCCCGCGAGGCGCTGGGCGAGATCCTGCGCTTCATGCAGGTGCTGGCGCAGGATTCCTCGATCGTCATCGACGAGGCGGTGGCGGCCTCCGAGCAGCGCACGGGGTTCCGCAACGGCGCGCTCGCCCACTACATGAAGTCCTTCGGGGTGATCGAGAACCCGGTCGAGTACGTGCTCGGGGTCTACTTCCACCACTGCGCCATCGCCATGACCTGCCGGCAGCTCGCCACGGCCGGGCGCTTCCTCGCCCATGCGGGGCGCGATCCCACCACCGGCCACTCGGTGGTGCCGCCCGAGCGGGCACGGCGCATCAACGCGGTGATGCTCACCTGCGGCCACTACGACGGTTCGGGGGAATTCGCCTACCGGGTCGGCCTGCCCGGCAAGAGCGGCGTCGGCGGCGGGATCCTGGCGGTCGCGCCGGGCAAGGCCTCGATCGCGGTCTGGTCGCCGGGGCTCGACGCAGCGGGCAACTCGCATCTCGGGCGGATCGCGCTCGAAGCGCTCACCCGGCGGCTGGGCTGGTCGATCTTCGGGGTGTGAGCCGGGAGCCCGACGGAGGGCTCCCGGTCTCAGGCGGCCTTGAGGTAGCGCGCGGCGGCCAGGTCGTCGTGGGCGATCTCAGGGGCGCGGCCGGTGACGAGGTCGGCGAGCATCCGGCCCGAGCCGCAGGCCATCGTCCAGCCGAGCGTGCCGTGGCCGGTATTGGTGTAGAGGTTGGCATAGGCCGTGGGGCCGACGACCGGCGTGCCATCGGGGGTCATCGGGCGCAGGCCCGTCCAGAAGGTCGCCCCCGCCGCATCGCCCCCGTCCGGGAAGAGGTCGGCCAGCGAGCGCTCCAGCGTGGCGCGCCGCGGCCCGCGCAGCGTCCGGCTGAAGCCCGCGAGTTCCGCCGTCCCGCCGACCCGGATGCGGTCGCCGAGCCGGGTGATCGCGACCTTGAAGGTCTCGTCCATCACCGTCGAGACCGGGGCCGCGGCCGCATTCGTGACGGGCAGCGTCAGCGAATAGCCCTTCACCGGATAGACCGGCAGCGACAGGCCGAGCGGGCGCAGCAGCGCCGGGGTGTAGCTGCCCATCGCGGCCACGTAGGCGTCCGCCGTCAGCACCTCGCCCGCGCCCGTGGCGACGCCGGTGATCCGGCCGCCCTCGTGGCGCAGGCCCGCGATGGTCACGCCGTAGCGGAAGACGACGCCCCGCCGCGCGCAGAGGGCCGCGAGGCGCTGCGTGAACAGATGCGCGTCGCCGGTCTCGTCGCCGGGCAGGCGCAGGCCGCCGGCAAGCCGCCCGCGCACCCGCGCCAGGGCCGGTTCGGCGGCGACGCAGCCGGCCGGATCGAGCACCTCGTAGGCCACGGCGTACTGGTCGAGGACGCCGGTATCCTCGGCCACGTGGTCGAGCTGCTTCTGGGTGCGGAAGAGCTGCAGCGTGCCCTTCTCGCGGTGATCGTAGGTGATGCCGGTCTCCCGGCGCAGCTCGCGCAGGACGTCGCGGCTGTACTCGGCCAGCCGCACCATCCGGCCCTTGTTGCGCCGGTAGGCCTCCTCCGTGCAGTTCGCCAGCATCTGCGCGAGCCAGCCGTAGAGGCGCGGCTCCAGGCTCGGCCACAGCACCAGCGGCCGGTGGCGCATCATCAGCCACTTCATCGCCTTGAGGGGAATGCCGGGGGCTGCCCAGGGGGCCGAGTAGCCGGGCGAGACCTGGCCCGCATTGGCGAAGCTCGTCTCCAGGCCGGCCGCCGGCTGGCGGTCGAGCACCGTGACCTGATGGCCCGCGCGGGCGAGGTAATAGGCCGAGGCGACGCCCACGACGCCACCACCGAGGACGAGGACCCGCATCGTGCACCACCCTCCGCGCAACCGGATGCCCGGAGTGTTGCGCAAGGATCGCCGAATATCCCGCCCGAATGCCGCAGGACATGCGATAAAGCGGCCTCTCGCGGCAGGATCTGCGAGGCGACGAAAGGATCTGCGAATGGTGCGGGACGAGATTGACGCGCGCATCCTGCGCGTCCTGCGCGGCAACGGGCGCATCAGCAACGCCGACCTCGCCGCCGAGGTCGGCCTGTCGCCCTCCGCGACGCTGCGCCGGCTGCGGCTGCTCGAGCGCAGCGGCGTCATCCGCGGCTACACGGCGCTGATCGACGAGGCGGACGGGGCCGAGCCCCTGGTGGTGCTGACGCAGATCACCCTCGACCGGCAGACGGAGGAATACCTGAACCGCTTCGAGGCGGCGGTGCGCCGCTGCCCGGAGGTGCGCTCCTGCTACCTGATGACCGGGCTCTCCGACTACTTGGTGCGGATCGAGGTGGCGGATGCGGGCGACTACGAGCGCCTGCACAAGGAGGTGCTCTCGCGCCTGCCCGGGGTCGCGCGCATCCAGTCGAGCTTCGCGATCCGCACCGTGGTGGGGCGGGGGCGCGGGTGATCGCTGGCGTCCGGTACGCTCCTTGCTGCATCATCGCCGCGGCAGTGGGCCGGGGCTGGGAATGGCGGATCTGCGGAGCCTCGAAGTCTTCTACTGGACGGCGACCCTGTGCAGCTTCCGGCAGGCGGCGGAGCGCCTGAACACGACCCAGCCGGCGGTGTCCCAGCGCATCGCGGCGCTGGAGGAGGGGTTCGGCGTGAAGCTGTTCGAGCGGCGCGCCCGTTCGGTCTGCCTCACCGCCAAGGGGCGCGATCTGCTCGTCTACGCGGAGCGATTCCTGCGCCTGCGCACCGAGATGATGGCCGCCATCGCGAGTCCGGGCACCATGCGGGGCGTGCTGCGGCTCGGCGTGGCGGAGACCATCGTCCACACCTGGCTGATGCGCTTCATCGAGGCGATGAGCCAGACCTATCCGGGCGTCACCGTCGACATCTCGGTCGACATCTCCCCCAACATGCGCGAGGCGCTGCTCGCCCGCGACCTCGACCTCGCCTTCATGGTCGGGCCGATCACCATGCCGAGCCTCGTGAATCTGCCCCTGTGCAGCTACTCGCTGGCCTGGATCGCCGCGCCGCAGCTCGACGTCGGCCCGGGCGAGGTGGCGCTCGCCGACCTCATGCGCTTCCCGATCATCACCTACCCGAAGAACACCACGCCCTACGTGCAGTTGCGCGACCTGCTCGCGCGCTCGAACCTGCCGCCGCCGCGCCTCCACAGCAACGCCTCGCTCTCCACCATCGTGCGCATGACGCTGGAGGGCATCGGCATCTGCGTGATCCCGCCCGCGATCGTGCGGCGCGAGATCGAGAGCGGGCAGCTGCGCGTGCTGAGCACCCAGGTCCACCTGCCCGACATCGGCTTCACCGCCACCTACGCCAACGCGCCCGATTGCGGGCTGGCCGCCCCCGCCGCCCGTCTCGCCTGCGCGGTGGCCAGCGGGACGAGCCATGGATAAGCTCAGCTTATCGAACTTGATGCGAAATCACGATTGGCGCTTAAGCGCACAGAATGTGACCATGCCGCATTCCTGGGCAAAGGGAGTGCCGATGCAGACCGTCCCCTTCCGGAACCCCGCCGAGCGCGCCCGTCTGACCGGCCGCGAGGCGCGCCTCGCCTGCCGCAGCGGCCAGATCAGCGGCAGCACCGCGGGCCTCGCCCACGGCTACGTGCAGGGCAACCTCGCGGTCCTGCCGAAGGACCTCGCCACCGACTTCCTGCTGTTCGCGCAGCGCAACCCGAAGCCCTGCCCGATCGTCGGCGTGTCGGCCCCGGGCGAGCGCCGCATTCCCGAACTGGGCGAGGATCTCGACATCGCCACCGACGTCTCGGGCTACCGCGTCTGGCGCCACGGCGAGGTGGTGGAGGAGCGCCTGGAGGTCGCCGACCTGTGGCGCGACGACCTCGTGGCCTTCGTGATCGGCTGCTCCTTCTCGTTCGAGGCCGCGATGGTCGAGGACGGGCTGCCGCTGCGCCACGTCGAGATGGGCGTGCGGGTGCCGATGTACCGCACCAGCATCCCGTGCGTTCCGGCCGGTCCCTTCGCAGGCCCGATGGTGGTGTCGATGCGCCCGCTCACGCCCGCCCAGGCGATCCGCGCGGTGCAGATCACCTCGCGCTTCCCCGCCGTGCACGGCGCGCCGGTGCATCTCGGCCTGCCCGAGCAGATCGGCATCCGCGACCTCATGCGGCCCGATTACGGCGACCCCGTCGAGATCCGCCCCGACGAGATCCCGGTCTTCTGGGCCTGCGGGGTCACGCCCCAGTCGGTGATCGCGGCCTCGAAGCCGGATTTCGCGATCACCCACGCGCCGGGCGCCATGCTCGTCACCGACCGCCGCAACGCGGAGTACGCGGTGCTCTGATTCCCCTGGCCCCTCCGCCGGCCCTGCTCAATCGCTCACCTTGCGCTCACCTTGGAGGCACGTGCATGATTCGTCGTCGGGATCTCTTGGTCGGGGGCGCGGGCGCCCTCGCGCTCGCCGGGGCCGGCCTGCGGCCCGCCCGCGCCGCCGACGAGGTGGTGGTGGGCGTGCTCTACGCCATGTCGGGGGCGAGCGCGCAGGTGGGCGTGGATGCCCGCCACGCCATCGAGACGGCGCTGGACATCGTCAACGCCGACCACGCCCTCGACCTGCCGCTCGCCAAGGGCACGGGCCTGCCGGGTCTCGGGGGCGCCAAGATCCGCCTCGTCTTCGCCGACCACCAAGCCGACCCGCAGAAGGGCCGCGCCGAGGCCGAGCGCCTGATCACCCAGGACAAGGTCGCGGCCCTCGTCGGCTGCTACCAGTCGGCGGTGTCGAACACGGTGAGCGCCACGGCCGAGCGCTACGGCGTGCCCTTCGTCTGCGCCGATTCCTCCTCGCCCAGCCTGCACCGCCGGAACCTCAAGTTCTTCTTCCGCCCGGCCGCCCACGACGAGATGTTCTCGGCCGCGATGTTCGACTTCCTCGACGCGCAGCGCGCCAAGGGGCAGACGATCGGCTCGGTGGCGCTGTTCTTCGAGGACACGATCTACGGCGTCGATTCCGCGAACGTGCAGCGCAAGCTGGCGGGCGAGCGCGGCTACAAGGTCGTGGCCGACATCAAGTACAAGACCAACTCGCCCTCGCTGACCGCCGAGGTGCAGCAGCTCAAGACCGCCAACGCGGACGTGCTGCTGCCGACGAGCTACACCACCGACGCGATCCTGCTGACGAAGACGATGGCCGAACTCGGCTACAAGCCGAAGAGCATGCTGGCGCAGGCGGCGGGCTTCGCCGAGAAGGTCACGTACGACACGGTGGGCGACAAGCTGCAGGGCCTGATCTCCCGCGGCAGCTTCTCCCTCGACCTCGCAGCCAAGCGCCCCTCGGTCGGCGCCGTGAACGCGCTCTACAAGGCGCGGGCGGCCCGCGACCTCAACGACAACTCCTCCCGCCAGTTCATGGCGCTCCTGGTGCTGGCCGACGCCGTCAACCGCGCCGGCTCCACCGACGGGCAGAAGATCCGCGCGGCGCTCAGCGCCACCGACATCCCGGGTGCCCAGACCATCATGCCCTGGAAGCGGGTCGCCTTCGGGCCGGACGGCCAGAACACCGAGGCGGATCCGGTGCTGCTGCAATGGGTCGGCGACAAGTTCGTCACGGTCTTCCCCGATTCGGCGGCGGTCGCCCCCGCGCTGTGGCCGATGAAGGCGTGACCACCGCGTGATGCGACGCGGAAAACCCCTCCCGCACGGGAGGGGGAACCCCGCGGATCATCCTGGCCCAATCCCGGGAGACCCCGATGACGACGCAAGCGCTGGCCCAGGTGCTGGCGAGCGGACTGCTGATGGGCCTGATCTACGCCCTGATCGCGGTCGGCCTCTCTCTGATCTTCGGCCTGATGGACGTGGTGAACTTCGCCCACGGCGAGTTCCTGATGATCGCCATGTACGCGACCTTCGGGCTCGTGCTGGCGACGCAGCTCGACCCCGTGGTGCTGATGCCGCTCGTGGCGGCCCTGCTCTTCGCCCTCGGGGGGGCGTCGTATCTCGGCGTGGTGCGCTTCGCCATGCGGGCCAAGGCCAATCAGGGCATGGTGCAGATCTTCGCGACCTTCGGCCTCGCGATCCTGCTCCAGGGCGTCGCCCAGTACCTGTTCACCCCCGATTACCGCAACGTGCAGAACACGTGGCTCGGCGGGCGCACCCTGGAGGTCGGCGGCGTCTTCCTGCCCTGGCCGCAGATCTTCGGGGCCGTGGTCTCGCTCGCGGCCTTCGGGGGGCTGCACCTCCTGATGAGCCGCACCGATTTCGGCCGGGCGCTGGAGGCCACCCGCGAGGACCAGGGCGCCGTGGCGCTGGTCGGCATCGACCGCAACCGGGTCTTCGCGCTCGGCTGGGGCCTGGGCGCGGCCCTGGTCGGCCTCGCCGGCGCGGTGCTGGCGGTATTCTACTACATCCACCCGCAGGTGGGCGCGAGCTTCGCCCTCATCGCCTACGTCACGGTGGCGCTCGGCGGCTTCGGCAGCGTCGCGGGCGCGCTCGTCGCCGGGGTCATCGTCGGCCTCGTGGAGGCCTTCACGGCGGTGATCCTGCCGCCCGCCCTCAAGTCCGTGGGCGTCTATGCCCTCTATCTCGCGGTGGTGTTCGTGCGCCCGCAGGGCCTGTTCGGGAGGCTGTGATGACCTCGACCACGCTTCCCGCCCCCGCCGCCGTGCCGGCCACCGCCTCCGCGGCCAGGGCCTTCGCGGCCAAGCGCCGCCGCACCCTCCTCGTCGGCCTCGTGGTCTTCGCCGGCATGGCGGCCCTGCCCTACCTCGTCCGCGACGTCTACCTGCAGAACGTGCTGATCCTCACGGTGATGTACGCGGCCCTCTCGCAGAGCTGGAACATCCTGGGGGGCTATTGCGGGCAGATCTCGCTCGGCCACGCGCTCTATTTCGGGCTCGGCGCCTACTTCACCTCCGTGCTGTTCGTGACCTACGGGGTGGTCCCGTGGGGCGGCATGCTGGCGGGCGGGCTCGCCTCGGCCGGGGTGGCGCTCCTCCTCGGCTGGCCCTGCTTCCGCCTGGCCGGCCACTACTTCTCGATCGCCACCATCGTGATCGCGGAGATCGGGCTGCTGCTCGTGCACAACTGGGACTTCGTCGGCGGGGCGATGGGCATCCAGTGGCCCTTCAACCCGGATTCGTGGTGGACCCTGCAATTCGCCCGCGACAAGGTCCCGTACTTCCACTTCGCCCTCGGGCTGTTCGTGGCGGTGTGGTTCGTCACCTACCTGATCGAGGATTCCCGCTGGGGCTACTGGTGGCGGGCCGTCAAGGACGACGCGCAGGCCGCCGAGAGCCTCGGCGTCGAGGTGTTCCGCTCCAAGATGGCGGCGGCCGCCGTCTCGGCCTTCTTCACGGCGATCGGCGGCGGCTTCTACGCCGCCTACGTCTCCTACATCGATCCCGAGAGCGTGATGAGCTTCCGCTTCTCGCTGCTCTTCGCCCTGCCGGCGGTGCTCGGCGGCATCGGCACCCTGTGGGGGGCGCTCGTCGGGGCGGCGATCCTGATCCCGCTCACTGAGATCAGCCGCTCGTATCTCGGCGGCACCGGCAGCGGCCTCGATCTGATCCTCTACGGGCTCCTCGTCATGCTGGTGGCGCTCGCCCGGCCCGAGGGCGTGCTCAGCCTGTTCAAGCGCACCCGCACCGCCCGCAACCAGGAGGCCGCGCCGTGACCGAGATCATCCTGGAGGCCGAGCGCGTCACCCTGCGCTTCGGCGGCCTCGTTGCCAACGCCGACGTCTCGCTCGCCGTGCGGCGCGGCGAGATCCTGGGGCTGATCGGCCCGAACGGCGCCGGCAAGTCGACGCTGTTCAACCTGATCTCCGGCACCTACCGGCCGACGAGCGGGCGCATCCTGCTGGAGGGGCAGGACATCACCGGCCTCCCGGCGCCCGAGCGCTGCCGCCGGGGCATCGCCCGCACCTTCCAGGTGCCGCGCTCCTTCGATTCGATGAACGTGGTCGAGAACGTCATCGTGGGCGGCTTCGTGCGCCATCCGCGGGCCGCCGAGGCCCGGGCCGCGGCGCTCGCCACCCTCGACGTGGTCGGCCTCGCCCACCGGGCGGACGCCGTGGCGGGCGAACTCACGCCGCCCGAGAAGCGGCGGCTGGAGGTCGCCCGCGCGCTCGCCACCGAGCCGCGCCTCCTCCTCCTCGACGAGGTGCTCACCGGGCTCACCCCGAGCGAGGCCAAGGCCGGCGTCGAGCTGATCCGGCGCGTCGCCGAGCGCGGCGTCACCGTCATCATGGTCGAGCACGTGATGGAGGTGGTGATGCCGCTCGTCGACCGCGCCGTCGTCCTGCATCTCGGCCGCGTGCTGGCGGAGGGCCGGCCGGCCGACGTCGTGCGCGACGAGGCCGTCATCGCCGCCTACCTGGGAGAGCGCCGCCGTGCTGCTTGAGGTCCGCTCCCTCTCCACCGCCTACCAGGGCCTGCTCGCCATCCAGGACGTCTCGCTGTCGGTCGCCAAGGGCGAGATCGTGGTCGTGGCGGGCGCCAACGGCGCCGGCAAGTCGACGCTGCTGAAATCGATCGCCGGGATGGAGCGCCCGCGGGCCGGGGAGGTCGTGTTCGACGGCGCCCGCATCGACGGGCTGCCCGGCCACCTCATCACGGCCCGCGGCATCGCCTACGTGCCGGAGAACAAGCGCCTGTTCCCGCGCCTCTCGGTGGCCGACAACCTGCGGCTGGGCCGCTACCTCTACCGCGGTGAGCCCGACGCGGACGGGCCGCTGGAGCGCGTCTTCGCCCTATTTCCCCGCCTCAAGGAGCGCCTGCCCCAGCGCGCCGCCACGCTCTCGGGCGGCGAGCAGCAGATGCTGGCCATCGGCCGCGCGCTGATGACCCGCCCGCGCCTCCTGATGCTCGACGAGCCCTCGCAGGGCATCATGCCCAAGCTCGTGGACGAGATTTTTTCCGCCATCGAGACGATCCGGGCCGCGGGCGTCACGATCCTGCTGGTGGAGCAGCGCCTGGCCGAGTCGCTCTCGATCGCCGACCGCGCCTACGTGCTCCAGACCGGGCGCCTGATCCTCACCGGCCCGGCCGCGACGCTTCGCGACGACCCGGAGGTGCGGCGGGCGCATCTGGGGATCTGATGCGCGCGCCGCGCCATTTCGCGCGGGACCAGCGGCAGCAGGCGACCTCGGCCGAGGACGTGCTGTGGCGGGCTCTTCGCGGGCGGCGGCTTCATGGCATGAAGTTCAAGCGGCAGGTGCCCGTTCTCGTCTACACGGTCGACTTCCTGTGTGCGGAGCACCGGCTGGTGATCGAACTCGATGGCCGCCAGCACGCTTGGCACGACGTGTACGATGCGAGGCGAACCGAGGAGATCGAACGATGCGGTTACGCGGTTCTGCGGTTTCGCAACGAGGAAGTTCTGACGGGTCTCGAGGCTGTCCTGCAGCGCATTGCGGACGCCGCCGGCCTCGCCAGATGAAGCGCGGGGAACCCCTCTCCCGCACGGGAGAGGGGATGCTGCCTGCGTCACATCCGGTGGCGTAGCAGAGTGTCAAACGACGGGAGGCCCCATGCCCACCATCGACCTCAATTCCGATCTCGGCGAAGGCTTCGGCGATTACCGGGCCGGCGACGACGCGGCGATGCTCGCCATCGTGACCTCGGCGAACGTCGCCTGCGGCATGCATGCGGGCGATCCGCAGATCATGGCGCGCACCTTCGGGCTCGCCCGCGAGCGCGGCGTGGCGGTGGGGGCGCATCCGGGCTACCCGGACCTGTGGGGGTTCGGGCGGCGCGTGCTGCCCTACACGCCCGCCGAGGTCGAGCGTCTCGTCGCCTATCAGGTCGGCGCCGCGCAGGCGCTCGCGACCTATGCGGGCCACCGCATCACCTACGTGAAGACGCACGGGGCGCTCGGCAATCTCGCGGCGGCCAACGACGAGGTGGCGATGGCGGTCGCCCGGGCCGTCAGGGCGGTCGACCGGGACCTGTCGCTGCTGGCCATCGCGCTCTCCGCGCAGGTGCGGGCCGGCGAGGCGCTGGGCCTCGACGTCCACCAGGAGATCTTCGCCGATCGCGGCTACACCGAGGAGGGGCTGCTCGTGCCCCGCGGCCAGCCGGGCGCGATGATCGAGGACCCGGAGGTGGCCGCCGAGCGCGTCGTCACCATGGTGCGCGAGGGCGCGATCATCGCCGGGTCCGGCAAGCGGCTGCCGACGCCGATCCGCTCCGTCTGCGTGCACGGCGACTCTCACTATGCGGTCGCCACGGCCCGCACCGTGCGGGCGCGCCTGGAGGAGGCGGGCGTGACGGTCGCGCCGTTCCGGCCGGCCGCGTGATGGCGCTCCCGCGCCTGCTCGATGCCGGCGAGGCGGCCCTCGTCGCCGAGTTCGGCGACCGGGTCGATCCGGCGATCAGCGACCGGGTGCTCGGGCTCGACGACGCGCTGCGGGCCGACCCGCCCGCGGGGCTGCGCGAGACCGTGCCGACCTACCGCTCGCTGATGATCCACTACGACCCGCTCGTCCTCGACCGCGACGCGCTCGCCGCGCGCGTGCGCGCCCTGGCGGAGGGGATGGAGGCGGGCGGCGAGGGCGCTGGCCGGCACGCCGGCGCCCGCTGGACGCTGCCCGTCTGCTACGATCCGGACCTCGCCGAGGATATCGGGGCGGTCGCGGAGGCGATCGGGCGCCCGGCCGCGGAGGTCGCCGCCCTGCATGCGGGTGCGGAGTACCGGGTCTACATGTACGGCTTCGCGCCGGGCTTCGCGTATCTGGGCGGCCTGCCCGAGGCGCTCGCGGTCTCGCGCCGGGCCACGCCCCGGCCGCCCCATCCGGCGAACGCCCTGATGATCGGCGGCGGCCTCGCCGCGGTGGCGACGGTGCCGATGCCCACCGGCTGGTACGTGGTCGGGCGCACGCCCGTGCGGCTCTACCGGCCCGATCAGGACGACCCCTTTCCGGTGGCGGTCGGCGACACCCTGCGCTTCTCGCCCGTCGACGCCGCGACCTTCGCGTCCCTGGAGGCCCGGGCGGCCGCCGGAGAGAGCGTGGCGCGCCGCGAACCGTGAGGAGCCGACCATGAGCCTCCTTCGCATCGACGCGGCCGGTCCCGGCACGACGCTCCAGGATGCCGGCCGTCACGGCTACCTGCGCTACGGCTTCACGGCGGCCGGTCCGATGGATCCGCTGGCGCACGCCACCGCCAACCGCGCGCTCGACAACCCGCCGGGCGCGCCCGCGATCGAGGTCTCGCTCGCCGGCCTCGCGGTGAGCGCCGAGGAGGCGCCCCTCGGGGTGGCGCTCGCGGGCGGCGAGTTCCGCATCGCGCTCGACGGCGAGCCGGTGCCCCCCGCCGCCGTGCTGACGCTGCGGCCGGGCAGCACCCTGACGGTGCGGGCGGGGCGGGCCGGCGCATGGTGCACCCTCGCGGTGGCGGGCCGCATCGACGTCCCCCCGGTGCTCGGATCCGTCGCGACCCACACCCGCTCGGGCGTGGGCGGCCTCAATGGGCGCGCCCTGCAGGCGGGCGATGCCCTGCGGATCGGCGAGGCCCGGCCCGGACCGGGGGAGGTGCACGCCCTCGTCGCCCCCTGGCTCGACCGGCCGCCGGAGGAGATCCGGGTGGTGCTCGGCCCCCAGGACGACGCCTTCGCGGCCGACCAGATCGCCGCCTTCCTGGCCGGTCCCTGGACCGTGACCCCGCGCGGCGACCGCATGGCCTGCTTCCTCGACGGGACGCCGCTCACGCATGCGCGGGGCTACAACATCGTCTCGGACGGCATCGCCATGGGGGCGATCCAGGTGCCCGGGGAGGGCCGCCCGATCGTCCTGATGGCGGACCGGCAATCCACCGGCGGCTACCCGAAGATCGCCACGGTGATCGGGCCCGATCTCGGCCGGCTGGCCCAGGCGCAGGCCGGCACGCGGCTGCGCTTCCGCGCCGTGTCGGTCGCCGAGGCGGTGGCCGCCCGCCGCGCCGAGGCCGAGGCGCTGGCCCCGCCCGTGGCGCGCGAGCCCCTGGTGCGCAGCGCCTTCACGCCCGAGTTCCTGCTCGGGCGCAACCTGATCGGGGGTGTGGTCGACGGGGCGGCCTGAGCCGGCCGCCGGGGGCCGGCGCATCGCTGCCATGCTCCGGCGCGGCCTTGCCGCGCGCGGCCGTCTCCGCCACGTGTGGCCGATCCCTCGCCCTCCCGGATACGTCCACTCAGGAGCAGCATGGCGCCGCGCGCAAGCCACGACGACGGGCCGGCCCGGGCGCCCGGGCAGGAGCCGGCGAAGGCCTGGACCGGCCCGGGCTTCACCGAGTTCGTGGCCCTCGTCGCCTTCATGATGGGGCTCACCGCGGTCACCATCGACAGCTTCCTGCCGGCCTTTCCGGCCATCGCCCGCGACTTCGCCATCGCGGACCCGAACCGGCCGCAGCTCCTGATCTCCGTCTACATGCTGGGCTTCGGCCTCGCGCAGCTCGCCTACGGGCCGGTCTCGGACGCGATCGGGCGCCGCCCGGCGCTGATCGCCGGCATCGTGATCTACCTCGCGGGCAGCGTGCTCGCCATGCTCGCCCCGAGCTTCGAGGTGCTGCTCCTCGCCCGCGCGGTCCAGGGGATCGGCGGCGCGGCCGGGCGCATCCTCGGCGTCGCGATCGTGCGCGACCGCTTCGGCGGGCGCGACATGGCGCAGGTCATGTCGTTCTGCATGATGGTCTTCCTCATCGTGCCGATCGTCGCGCCCGCAATGGGCGGCCTCGTGCTGGCGGTGGGGCACTGGCGGCTGATCTTCGGGGCGATGCTGGCGCTCGCGCTCGTGGTGCTGGCGTGGTTCGGCTGGCGCATGCCCGAGACCCTGCACCCGGACTTCCGGCGCAGCCTCGATCTGCGGGCGATCGGGAGCGGCATCGCCACCGCGGCCGGCACGCGCGAGACCTTCGGCTACGCCACGGCGCTCGGGCTGCTCACCGGCTGCATCCTGGCCTATGTCGGCTCGGCGCAGGCCATCTTCGACACCGGCCTCTACCATCTCGGCCGTCTCTTCCCGATCGCCTTCGGGCTGATCGCCGGCGCGATGGGGGTGGCGACGCTGATCAACGCGCGGCTGGTGCGCCGCTTCGGCATGCGGCGGCTCTCGCACGGGGGTCTGATCGGCCTGTGCGCGATGGCCCTGGTGCAGCTCGGGCTGATGCTCGCCTTCGCGGGCCGCCCGCCGCTGCCGCTCCTGATCCTGACGCTCGCCGCCTGCCAGTTCCTGCTCAGCTTCGCGATGCCGAACTTCAACGCCATCGCGATGGAGCCGCTGGCGGCCATCGCCGGCACCGCCTCCTCGGTGATCGGCTTCTACACGACCCTGCTGGCCGCCCTCTGCGGCCTCGTCGTGGGGCAGGCCTTCGACGGCACCGTGATCCCGCTCGCGGTCGGCTATTGCGGCTTGAGCGCCCTGAGCCTGCTCGCGGTGCTGTGGACCGAGCGCGGGCGGCTGTTCGGCACCGGCGCGGTGCCGCATCCGCCGCCCTGAAGGGAACCCCCGGTATCCGGGAGTGGCGCGGGAGCGGGAGCGCGTCAGGCCTCCTCGAACAGCACGCCGACCTTGGGCGGGTTGCGCCACATCACCCGGCAGGCCTTGCGGCGGTGCTTGGCCTCGACCGTGAAGGCATTGGGCAGCGCGAACGGATCGTCGGCCACGAGAACGGCGCCCGATGCCGTCGCCGTCTCGATCGTCACGCAGGCGACGGGCCGGTCGTCGACCAGAACCTGGGCCTTTCTGGTCATGAAGGTGAAGGCTTGCATCGGCGGACCTTGCCATTTCCCTGCGGAAGTTTCGCCGTGCAGGCTGGCATACGGTCGTGAACCTTAGGTAAAGCGGATGGACCGTCGCGGTCGGTCGGGGTGTGGTGCCGATTAACCCGCTCTTGACAGCGCCCGCGCCAGAGTGCGGGGGCGGTGCCGGGCGCCGCACGCTTCTGGACATTGGCCTCGACACCAAGCCGTGGAGACCGCGATGGGACGCGACGGGAACGGGATCCTGCTGGCCGGGCGGCTCCTGCTGGCGGCCGCCCTGCTGCCGGCGGGCATCGCCCACGCGCTCAACCCCTCGGGTTTCGCGCTCACGCTGGCCGGCACCGGGATGCCGGCACCGAACGCGGTCGCCACCGCGTCGATCGTCATCGCGGTGTTCGGCCCCCTGGCGCTCGCCGCGGGCGTGCTGCCGCGCCTCGTCGGCTGGACCTTGGCGCTCCACACCCTGGTGATGGGTCTCCTGCTGCACCGGTTCTGGGACTTCTCGGGCGGCACGGCGCTCGTGGAGCGCGAGCTGTTTCTGGCCCAGGCCGGCTTGGCGGGCGGGCTCATCCTCGGCGCCGTCGCCGGTCCGGGCGCCTGGAGCTGGCACGGCTGGCGGCACGGGGTGCGGGCGGCCTCGGCCAAGCCCGCACCCAAGGGGGCCGCGCCCAAGGAGCCCGCACCCAAGGCCGCCGCCCCGCGCAAGCGGGCCGCCGGCCCGCGCGCCAAGCCCGCGCGCGCCGCGGCCTGAATCCGCCCCCGAGCCGGGCCTCAGGCCGCGTCCTGCGGCAGGGCCTTGCGCGCCCGCACCAGCCGGGCGAGGGCCGCGTGCCGGAAGTGGTGCGGCGGCAGGCGCGCCATGAAACGCTCCGCGAATTCGCCGATCACCACGTCGGGCCGCACCGCGGCGACGTAATCCCAGTCGATCCCGGGCGACCACAGGAAGTGCACTTCCCGGAAGGTCTCGGCCAGGAGCCCCGTGAGCATGCCGCTGTAGACCTCGAAGCGGAAATGCGAGCAGGAATCCCCGAACAGGACGATGCGGCGCGGGTCGGCGTCGGGCGCGTCGTTGCGGAACACCACGTGGGTGCCGAGGTGCAACTCGCCGATGCGGCCCTCCGCCTCGAAGTCCCGCACGAGGTCGCTCGCATAGGCGCGCACCGCGTGGCGCTGGAGCGCGTGCGGGGTGAAGGGCTCGGTGCGGGGCGGCGCCATCTTCACGCCGAGGTCGCCGCAGAGTTCGCCCTGCGGCAGCGGGCGGCCCTCGCGCAACTCCTCCCGTGCCGTCGCGCCGAGCCGCCGGCACAGCGCCTCGTAGGCGATGAAGCAGCCCTCGTGCGTCCAGTGCGTGTCGGTGCGGAAATAGAGGTCCTGCGTGCGGCGCTTCGCCCGCAGGGGCTCCACGAGGTCGACGAGGGACGCGGCCGCGCCCGAGCCGCGCAGCCAGCGACGCAGGCGCGTGGCCGGCGCCGCCCCGACGTCGACGGAAAGCCCACCGGTCCGGTCGTCGTAGATGGTGAGCTTCTCGGGCACCACGACGTGCAGGTAGCGCAGGCCGAGCCGGCGGCAGCGGTCGGCGCGCCGCACCACCTCGCGGCGCCAGCGCCAGTCGTGCGGCCAAGTGCGCCAGGAGCGGGTGTACTGCGCCAGCACGTCGTTGCTGCCCCCGACGAGGAACAGCCACCCGTCCTGCCCCACATGCACCATCCCGCGCCCCGCCTCCGGCTCAAGGGCGGCTCACTCGCCCGGAGCCGTCACCGGGTCAAGACCACGCGGGCAGGTGTCCGACGTAGCGGCTGGTCACGTCCGCGGCGACGCCGATCATGCGCTCGTCCGCCCCGGCGGCCCGCATCAGACGCCCGCGGGCCGAGATCCAGCGCCGCCGTCCGTCCGGGCTGGTGATGCGGTAGACGACGTCGTAGGGCGCCTCCCCCCGCAGCGCCCGCTCCAGGGCGGCGAGCACCCCCGGCTTGTCCTCCGGGTGGATCAGGGTGGCCAAGTCCTCCAGCGCTCCCTCGCAGCCGCCGAACAGCTCCGCCGCGTTCGGCGAGCAGGTGACGAAGCGGGTCGGCAGATCGATCTCCCAGGTCACGAGGCCGGCGGCCTCCACGGCGAGGCGCAGGCGCTCCTCGCTCGTGCGCTGGGCCTCCTCGGCCACCACCCGCTCGTGGATGTCCGAGACGGTGCCGACCCATTCCCGCACGGTGCCGTCCGGGTTCTCGAGCGGCACGCCGCGCGACAGCATCCAGCGATAGCCGCCGTCCTGGTGGAGGACCCGGTAGGAGACCTCGATCGGCTCGGCGGTGCGGCAGGCCTCCGCCCAGACCTGGGCGGTCCGGGCCCGGTCGTCCGGATGCAGGGCGGCGAGCCAGCCCGATTCCCGCATCTCCTCCTCGGATTGCCCGGTGCGCGCGGTCCAGCCGAAGCTCTGGGCGATCCCGCCGTCGGGCGTCGCCCGCCACTCGATCGCCGCGCTCGCCTCCACGAGGGCGCGGTAGCGCTGCTCGCTCTCGCGCAGCAGGCCGGCCGCGACATCGGTGAGGCCCGGCGACGGGCTGGCCGGGTAGGCCGGGGACGGGCCGGCCCTGCGCACGAAGTTCGGCTCGTAGCGGCCGAGGGGAAGCTCGATGCGCACCGCGACCGGGCAGGCCGGATCGGCATAGATCTGCTGGAGCACCTGCCGCAGGCGCCGGGCCTCCACGCGCACGATCGCGTCCGTCGCCGGGTCGAAGCTCGGCGCCCGCTTCAGCGCGTCGGTGGCGATCGTGTACGATTTCAGCAGGCTGCCCCGCCCCGCGAGGCTCTCGCGGACCACGTAGGACAGGAAGGCCGACAATTGCGGCGACTTCTTCAACTGGGGCTGGTCCAGCAGCTGGTCGAGCGCGGCGTAGATGGTCTCCGATCCGATCGCTTCTCGTTCCATCGCGCCGGTCTACTCGCCTCCACCCCGCGGCCGAGCGTCCGGCGATGGCGCACCGCCGGCCTCCGAAGCCCAATGCGTTATCGTACACCCGACCGCATGGCGGCAACAGGTATGCAAAAGTCTCGGGGCGGAACGGTCGCGCCATTTCATGCAGATCCAGCCGGTCTGTTTGCCGCAGGGACAAGACAGTCCATGTCTTGATTGCTGCAAGCCTAGACCCGGCACCCTGCGTTCATGGCATGTCCGGACCGCACGGAACCCTAGGGCGCGATCAGCCGGCGAGAAGCCGGGCGCCCACCACCGCGGCGGCGGCGCGGTTCTGCACGCCGAGGCCGCGCAGCAGCGCCGCGATGTGCACCTTGACGGTCCCTTCGCCGAGCTGCAGCTGGCGGGCGATCTCCTTGTTCGACTTGCCCTCGACGAGGAGCGAGAGGACGTCGCGCTGGCGCGGGGTCAGCTCCACGACGCGGCTCGACCGCGGCATCTCGCCGCCCTCGAACCCCGTGCGGCGCTCGACGGCCGGCATCCGGGCCGGCGCAGGCTCGTTGAGGATCGCCAGGGAGGGGGGGCACGTAGATCTGCCCCTCCAGGATCATGCCGATCGCCCGGGTCAGTTCGGACGAGCCGAGGCCCTTGGGCACGTAGCCGTGCACGCCGACCTCAAGGGCGGCCAGGATCTTGTGGCGCTCGCTCGAACCCGAAACCACCGCCACCGTCACCCAGGGAAAGCATTCCCGCACGGCGCTCAGGCTGCCGGGGCCCTCCATGCCGGGCATGGCGAGATCGAACAGCGCCAGCGAGATGCCGTTCGCGCGCTGCGCCAGCTGGTCGAGGGCCGCATCAAGGGAGCCCGTCTCGACCACCTCCCGGAAACCGAAGTTGCGGCCGAGGATCGCCGTCATGGCCAGCCGGAAAAACTCGTCGTCATCCGCGATCAAGGCGGCACGCGCCGTCTGCTGATCCATGCCGCCCGCCCGGTGAAACACTCAACTGCCTTGAATTTAGGAGGAGCCCGGGGGCGGCGTCCACTGTTTCCGCAGAGGCCGATCGCCGGGCGCGTCAGTCTCCGGGCCGCCCGAACGCCTCGCCGAAACCCGGCGAGGCGATCTCGTCGACGAGGGCGCGCAGCTGCGCCGCCTTCTCCCGGCCGAACACGGCCTCGAAGCGCAGCTGCGCCTCGCGCCAGCGTGCCGCCGCCGCGCGCAGGCGCGTCCGCCCGGCCTCGGTCAGCGCGACGCGGCGCTGGCGCCGGTCGCGCGCGTCCACCGCGAGCGTGACGAGGCCGTCCCGTGCGAGCGGCTTCAGCGTGTGGCCCAGCGCCGACAGGTCCATCACCATCGCCTCGGCGAGTTCCCCCATGGTCGGCGTGCCGAGATCCCGCAGCTGCACGAGCAGGCCGAACTGCGTCGCGCGCAGGCCGGAGGGCGCGATGGCGTCGTCGTAGAGCTGGCTCAGCCGCCGCGTCGCCCGCCGCAGGCCGGCATTGCTGCAACGGCCCGGCCTCTCGCCCGTCTCGCTCACCCGTGCTTCCCTCTCATGCGCGAGGCCCGCAGGCCGCATGGCTCGGCCGGGCTCCGGCCCTTGACGATTGCTGGCATATGCCATCAATTCTCTCGCAAGGCCGTCCGGCACCATGCCGCTCCACCCGGCCTGCGTCGAGGCCCGCATGACCGATCGTCTGGACGACCGCACCCGCCGCCTGCTCCGGGATCCGATCGGTCCGACGCTCGTGCGTCTGGCCGTCCCCACCATGCTGGTCATGACCGTCCAGGCGGCGGTCGGGCTGATCGAGACCGCCTTCGTGGGACGGCTCGGCACCGATGCTCTCGCCGGAATGGCGCTGGTCTTCCCGCTGCTGATGGTGGTGCAGATGATCTCGGCCGGGGCGGTCGGGGGCGGCATGCTCTCGGCGGTGGCCCGTGCGCTCGGGGCGGGGCGGCGCGCTGAGGCCGAGGCGGTGGCGTGGCACGCCGCGCTCCTCGGACTCGGCTTCGGCCTCCTGACCACGGCCCTGTTCCTGCCGTTCGGGCCGGCGCTCTACGCCGCGATGGGCGCGGACGGCGCGGTGCTCGCCGCGGCCACGGCCTATGGCGGGGTCGTGTTCGCCGGGGCGGTGCTGATCTGGCTGTTCAACGCGCTCGCGGCGGTGATTCGCGGCACGGGCAACATGACGCTGCCGGCCGTGGTCACCTGCGCGGGGGCGGTGCTGCTCGTCCCGCTCTCGCCGGTGCTGATCTTCGGCCTCGGGCCGCTGCCGGGCCTCGGCATCATCGGGGGCGGGGTCGCGGTCCTGGCCTACTACGCGGCCGGCACCGCTGTGTTCATCCGCCACCTCTGGGCCGGGGAGGGGATCCTGCGCCTGGGCCGCCGGCCGCCGGCCCCGGCCTGGGGGCCGACCCGCGAGATCCTGCGGGTCGGCGCCGCCTCCGCGCTGGTGAGCCTGACGACCAACATCACCATCGCGGCCGCCACCGCCTTCGCGGCGAGCGCCGGGCCGGCCGCGGTGGCGGGCTACGGCACGGGCGCGCGGCTGGAATACCTGCTCGTGCCGCTGGTCTTCGGCCTCGGCGCGCCGATCTCCGCCATGGTCGGGACCAGCATCGGGGCGGGCGAGCACGCCCGGGCGCTGCGCGTCGCCTGGACCGGCGCGGCGATCGCCGCGGGCATCACCGAGGCCATCGGCCTCGGTGCCGCGCTCGCGCCCGCCGCCTTCCTGGGCCTGTTCGGGGCGGAGGCCGGCATGCTGGAGACGGGGGGGCGCTACCTGCGGATCGTCGGCCCGTTCTACGGCTTCGCCGGGCTCGGCCTCGCGCTCTACTTCGCCGCGCAAGGGGCCGGGCGCGTCGGCTGGCCCCTGGTCGCGGGCCTGACGCGGCTCGCCGTCTCGGTGGGCGGCGGCTGGCTGGCGCTGCGCGTCGGCCTGGGCCTCGACGGCGTGTTCCTGGCGCTCGCCCTCGGCCTCGCCGCGCTGGGCACGATCAACGCCGCCGCGGTGGCGGCCGGCGTCTGGTTCCGCGTGCGCCCCGTCCCGGCCCCCGCCCTCGCGGCCGGCCCCGGAGAATGAGCCGATGACCCCCCTCTACTTCGAGGACCTCGCGCCCGGACAGGTGCACCGCTCGGGCGAACTCGCGGTCACCGCCGAGGCGATCAAGCGCTTCGCGGCCGAGTACGACCCGCAGCCCTTCCACCTCGACGAGGCGCGGGCGGCCGCCTCGTTCTTCGGCGGGCTCGCGGCGAGCGGCTGGCACACGGCGGCGCTGACCATGCGCCTGCTCGTCGAGAGCGGACTGCCGCTCGCGGGCGGCATCATCGGCGCGGGGATGGACGAGCTGCGCTGGCCGCGTCCGCTGCGCCCCGGCGACACGATCCGACTGGAGAGCGAGGTGCTGGAGCTGCGCCCCTCCCGCTCGCGCCCGATGCAGGGCCTCGCCAAGGTGCGCACCACCACCCTCAACCAGGACGGCGCGCCCGTGCAGGTGCTGGTGGCCAACCTCGTGGTGATGCGGCGCGAGCCGGGCGGGGCATGAGCCGAACGCCCGCGCCGGCCCCTCTTCCGGCGGGTCCCGGCCCCGTTGAAAAGCGCGGCCGGACTTCGCATATCGCCGCCGTCATCACCGAGAGGGAGTGGATCGGACGTGAGCGAGACTCTGGAACGGCATGCCTTCGGGGCAGAGGTCGGGCGCCTCCTGGATCTCGTCGTGCACGCGCTCTACTCGGAGCGCGAGATCTTCCTGCGCGAACTCGTCGCCAACGCGGCGGATGCGGTCGACCGGCGGCGCTTCGCGGCGCTCACCGAGCCGGCGCTCGCCCTGCCGGCCGAGGCCAAGGTGCGCATCCGGCCCGACAAGGCGGCCCGCACCCTGACCGTCTCGGATCCCGGCATCGGCATGAGCAAGGAGGATCTGGCGCAGAACCTCGGCACCATCGCGCGCTCGGGCACCCGCGCCTTCAGCCAGTCGCTGGCGGACGCCAAGCCCGACGAGCGCCCGAGCCTGATCGGCCAGTTCGGCGTCGGCTTCTACTCGGCCTTCATGGTCGCCGACCGGGTCGAGGTGACCTCGCGCCGGGCCGGGACCGACGAGGCCTGGACCTGGGCCTCGGAAGGGCAGGGGGAGTACACGCTGGCCGGCGCCACCCGCGAGGAGCCCGGCACCGACATCGTCCTGCACATGAAGGCCGATGCCGACGAGTACCTGGAGCCGCTGCGTCTCGAGACCATCGTGCGCAAGTGGGCCGACCACATCACCGTGCCGATCACCCTCCTGCGCGACGGCGAGGAGGTGCCCGGCAACGAGGGCACCGCGCTGTGGCGCAAGCCGAAGCAGGAGATCACCGAGGAGGCGTACACCGAGTTCTACCGCCACCTCACCCACAACTTCGACACCCCGTGGGCGACTTTGCACTGGCGGGCGGAGGGCGCCCTCGACTTCTCGGCGCTGCTGTTCATCCCGGCGATGAAGCCCTTCCTCGCCGTCGAGGAGGAGCGCGAGAGCCGGGTGAGGCTGCACGTGCGGCGCATGTTCATCACCGACGAGGCAGGCCTCCTGCCCTCCTGGCTGCGCTTCGTGCAGGGCGTGGTCGACACCGAGGACCTGCCGCTCAACGTTTCGCGCGAGATGCTGCAGGCGACGCCGGTGCTGGCGCGCATCCGCCGCGCGGTGACCGCCAAGGTGCTCTCGGAGCTGAAGTCGCGCGCCAAGGACGCGGAGGCCTACGCGCCCTTCTGGCAGGCCTTCGGGCCGGTGCTGAAGGAGGGCATCTGGGAGGCGGCCGAGCACCGCGACGAGGTCGCGGGGCTCCTGCGCTTCCGCTCCTCGGCGGTCGAGGGCTGGACCTCCTTCGCCGACTACGTCGCGCGCATGAAGCCGAACCAGGAGGCGATCTACATCCTGGTCGGGGACGACACGGCGGCGCTGGCGCACTCGGCCCAGATCGAGGGTTTCCGCGCCCGCGGGCTCGAAGTGCTGCTGCTCTCCGACCACGTCGACGCCTTCTGGCCCGAGCGCCTCGACAAATTCGACGGCAAGCCGATCCGCAGCATCACGCAGGGCTCGGACGACCTCTCGGCCTTCGCGCCGGAGGGCGAGGCGGCGGGCGAGGCCGCGGACCTCACCGAGTTGCTGCCGAAGCTCAAGGAGATCCTGAAGGACGACGTCGCCGACGTGCGGGCGAGCCAGCGGCTGGTGGAGAGCGCGGTGCTGCTCTCGGCCTCCTCGGGCGGGCCGGACCTGCAGATGCAGCGCCTGCTGCGCCGGGCCGGCCGCGGCTTCGGCGCGGGGCTGCCCGTGCTCGAACTCAACCCGCGCCACGCGCTGGTGCGCCGCCTCGCCGAGCAGGCGCGGGAGGGCCGCGACCTCGCGGAGGCGGCCCACACCCTCCTCGACCTCGGCCACGTGCAGGGCGGCGACCCGCCGCGCGATCCCGTCGCCTTCGCGCGCCGCGTCGCGGCCGCGCTCGCCGCGCAGGGGTAGGATCCCGCCGCCCCGCCGCGTCGGGGAGACGCCGGACCGGCGCCTCCCCGGCAACGGTCGGTTTACCATTCCGGCCGATGCTCCGGGGGAGTCATGCCCCCGCATCCTCGCGGGACGCGCCCGCGTGCCGGGCGCGCCGCGTCGGCGGCAGCGAGGATCCGAAATCATGATGTCCCGCGCGGAACGCTCGCATCTCGGCGATTGGTGGTGGACCGTCGACCGCGGGTTGCTCGCCGGCCTCGCCGGCCTGATGACCGTCGGCCTCGTCTTCCTGATGGCGGGCGGTCCGCCGGTGGCCGAGCGGCTCGGCCTGCCCACCTTCCACTTCCTCAACCGGCAGGTCGTCTACCTCGTCCCGACGGTGGCCCTGATCCTGGCGGTGTCGTTCCTGTCGCTGCGCCACGTGCGGCGGCTCGCCCTCGTCACCTACCTCGCCGGCGTCGCGCTCTGCGTGCTCGCCATCAAGTACGGGCCGGAGATCAAGGGCGCGCATCGCTGGGTGCAGTTCGGCTCCTTCGGCGTGCAGCCCTCCGAGTTCGTGAAGCCGGCCTTCGTGATCCTGGCGGCCTGGGCCTTCGCCGAGGGGGCGCGGCGCCGGGACATGCCGGGCGGCGCGCTCGCGGTGCTGCTCCTGCCGGCGACCATCGTGCCGCTGATCCTGCAGCCCGATTTCGGCCAGACCATGCTGCTGACGATGGTGTGGTGCTGCATGGTGTTCGTGGCCGGCCTGCACTGGCTCTGGGTGGCGGGTCTCGGGGGGCTCGGCCTCCTCGGGGTCGGGGCGGCCTACGAGTTCCTGCCCCACGTGCGCGACCGCATCACCCGCTTCCTCGACAAGGATTCGGGCGACAACTTCCAGACCTTCTGGTCGAAGGAATCCTTCAACGTCGGCGGCTGGCTCGGCACCGGGCCGGGCGAGGGCGTCGCCAAGCGCCATCTGCCGGACGCGCATACCGACTTCATCTTCTCGGTGGCGGGCGAGGAGTTCGGCGTCGTGGTCTGCATCGGCCTCGTGCTGCTCTTCGCCTTCATCGTGATGCGCGGCCTGATGCTGGCGCGGCGCAGCGAGGACATCTTCTGCCGGCTCGCCATCACGGGCCTCACCACGCTGTTCGGCCTGCAGGCCTGCATCAACATGGCGGTGAACGTGCGCCTGATGCCGGCCAAGGGCATGACGCTGCCCTTCGTCTCCTACGGCGGCTCGTCGCTGATCTCGCTCGCGCTCGGCATGGGCTTCCTGGTGGCGCTGACCCGCCGCCGCCCGCGCACCGCGCTCCTCAACCGCGACGAGGGGCTGGCGCGGTGATCCCGGGGTCAGGGGCCTTGAGGCCCTTGGCGGTCGCGGGGCGGCGCCCCGCGCCAAGGCCGGGGGTGATCTTGCGGCCCATCCGTGACAGAGAGCGGCCGGAATCCGGAGACGTGAGCCCCGCATGACGGTCGCCCAACCCCTCGTCCTCCTCGCTGCCGGCGGCACCGGCGGCCACCTCTTCCCGGCCGAGGCGCTGGCGCTGCGCCTGCGCGAGCGCGGCATCCGGGTCGCGCTCGCAACCGACAGCCGCGTCGAGACGCTGTCGGGCGGCTTCCCGGCCTCCGAGATCGTGGCGATTCCGTCCGCGACGCCGTCCGGGCGCTCGCTCGTCGCGCGCGGCGCGGCCTTCCTGACCCTCGGGCGGGGCTTCGCGGCCGCCGTGCGGGCGGTGCGCCGGCTCAACCCGGCGGTGGTGGTGGGCTTCGGCGGCTATCCGACGGTGCCCCCCCTGCTCGCCGCGCAGATGCTCAAGGTGCCGACGCTCCTGCACGAGCAGAACGCCGTGATGGGCCGGGCGAACGGCTTCCTGGCCCGCGGCGCGAGCGTGATCGCGACGGGCTTCTCGGAGGTGCGGGGCGTGTCCGCGAAGGTGACCGCGCGGCGCGTCCATACCGGCAACCCGGTGCGCCCCGCCGTGCTGGCGGCGGCCGGCACGCCCTACCCGCCGCTCACCGCCGACGGACCGCTCAGCCTGCTTGCCTTCGGCGGCAGCCAGGGCGCCCGGGTGATGAGCGAGGTGGTGCCCGAGGCGGTCTCGCGGCTGCCGGCGGCCCTGCGGGCCCGGCTCACCGTGATCCAGCAGGCGCGGGCGGAGGATCTGGCGCGCGCGGAGGGCACCTACGGGCAGGCGGGCCTCGCCGCCTTCGCGGTCGCGCCCTTCTTCAAGGACCTTCCCGCCAAGATGGCGGGCGCCCACCTCGTGGTGGCGCGCGCGGGCGCCTCGACGGTGGCCGAACTCGCGGTGATCGGGCGGCCCGCCATCCTGGTGCCGCTCCCGGGCTCCCTCGACCAGGACCAGGCCGCCAACGCCGCGGTGCTGGAGGCGGCGGGCGCCGCCTTTCCGCTACCACAAACGGCGTTCACTCCTGAGCGCCTGGCCGCCGAACTGACGACCCTGTTCGGTGCCCCCGAGCGCCTGACCGCGGCCGCCGCGGCGGCCCGGCGCGCCGGACTCCCGGACGCGGCCGAGCGTCTCGCCGCCCTGGTGGTCGAGACCGCTGTGACCGCCGCAACCCGCTGACGCACGACGACGAGACCTGAGGACACCCGACCCCATGAAGCTGCCGAACCAGCTCGGACCCATCCACTTCATCGGCATCGGGGGCATCGGCATGTCCGGCATCGCCGAGGTGATGCACAACCTCGGCTACACGGTGCAGGGCTCGGACGCGACCGACAACGCCAACGTCAAGCGGCTCGCCGAGAAGGGCATCCGCACCTTCGTGGGCCACACGGCCGAGAACCTCGCGGACGCCGCCCTGGTGGTGGTCTCGACGGCGATCCGCCGCGACAACCCGGAACTCGCGGGCGCGCGCGAGCGGCGCCTGCCGGTGGTGCGCCGGGCCGAGATGCTGGCCGAGCTGATGCGCTTCAAGTCCTGCGTGGCGGTGGCCGGCACCCACGGCAAGACCACCACCACCTCCCTCGTCGCCACGCTCCTCGACGCGGGCGGGCTCGACCCCACGGTGATCAACGGCGGCATCATCAACGCCTACGGCACCAACGCCCGCATGGGCGAGGGCGACTGGATGGTGGTGGAGGCCGACGAATCCGACGGCACCTTCCTGAAGCTGCCGGCCGACATCGCCATCGTGACGAACATCGACCCCGAGCACCTCGACCATTTCGGCTCCTTCGACGCGATCAAGGACGCGTTCCGGGCCTTCATCGACAACATCCCGTTCTACGGCTTCGCGGTGATGTGCATCGACCACCCGACCGTGCAGGACCTCGTCGGGCGGATCGAGGACCGGCGCATCATCACCTACGGCGAGAACCCGCAGGCCGACGTGCGCCTGATCGACGTCGATCTCAAGGGCGGCCAGAGCCGCTTCCGGGTGATGATCCGCGACCGCCGCCCCGGCTTCCGGCTGGAGATGGAGGACCTCGTGCTGCCGATGCCGGGCAAGCACAACGCGCTCAACGCCACCGCGGCGCTCGCGGTCGCGCACGAACTCGGCGTCTCGCCGGAGGCGATCCGCAAGGCGCTGTCGGGCTTCGGCGGGGTGAAGCGCCGCTTCACCCGCACGGGCGAGTGGAACGGCGCGCAGATCTTCGACGATTACGGGCACCATCCGGTGGAGATCAAGGCGGTGCTCAAGGCCGCCCGCGCCTCGACGGAGGCCAACGTCGTGGCGGTGGTGCAGCCCCACCGCTACACGCGACTGGCCTCGCTGTTCGACGATTTCTGCACCTGCTTCAACGATGCCGACACGGTGATCGTCGCCCCCGTCTACGCGGCCGGCGAGGCGCCCATCGAGGGGGCGGACCGCGATTCCCTCGTGGCGGGCCTGAAGTCGCGCGGCCACCGCAACGCGATCGCGCTGGAGCGCAGCGAGGATCTCGCCGGCATGATCGCCGGCGTGGCGGGCCCCGGCGACTACGTCGTCTGCCTGGGCGCCGGCAACATCACGCAATGGGCCTACGCGCTACCGGGCGAACTGGCGTCGCTGGGCGAGCAGGCGGCGTGAAGGCGCCGTCCGATGCGCGGCCCTGATCCCGGCCGGACGCGGCGCGCGCGCGGTCTGCGGCAGATGCAGACCGAGCCGGAGGCCCGGTTGTGGTCACGCCTGCGCGACCGGCGGCTCGGCGGGTTCAAGGTCGTGCGGCAATGCCCGGTCGGTCCTTACGTCGCCGACTTCGCCTGCCGCGAGGCGAAATTGGTCATTGAACTCGATGGCGGCCAACACGCCGACAGCGCGCGCGATCGGCGTCGGGATGCGTGGTTGTCCTCCCAGGGATACCGCGTCCTGCGGTTCTGGAACGGCGAAGTTTCATCGAATCTCCCCGGAGTCTTGGAGACGATCCTCGCCGCCCTCTCCTCTCCCCGC
>NZ_BPQQ01000041.1 GCF_022179325.1 Methylobacterium isbiliense
CACGCCAAAATCCGAATAGCCAAAACCTCGGCGGCGCGGCTCACGCCCGGTACAGCGCGGCCGCACGCTTCGGCTATCCGCGAGAGCTCGGTCCGTAGCGCGACCGGAAGCTCGATCCTCTTGTCGGTCCAGGCACGGTAATGGAGCGCGAGTCTCGCGACGGCGTCCGGCGAACCGCCGCCGGACCGATCCAAGTCGAGCAACTCGCCGGGCGGGCCATGCGTCCGAGGCTCGGCATCCCGGCGCGTCACAGCGGCATGTTCCGGGCCTGAACCGCGCCTTTCTCACATCCCCCCTGTTCAGGCTTACCCTTCGGGCACGTTCCCGGGCGACGATCGGGGCGGGAACCGGCCACTCGGAGAGGCAAGTGCCGACGGGTCCGGTCTGCGTGCAAGGCCCCTCATGGGCTGGGAGGAGCAGGGTCGTCCGCCGTGCGGGGCCCGGGATCGAGCGGGCCGGTCGGGGCTCTCGCCGCCTTGATTTGCACCCGACCATCCTTCGCCGTACGGCCGGGAGGCCCGCTGAGGGCGCCGATGGAGGGTGAACGATGTCGGTCGCCGCCAACGAAGCCGTCGTGTCTGACGAGGCCGTGGCTGCTGCGGAATTCTCCTGGGAAGGCGGCCGCCTCGAACGGGGAATCGGCCTCGCCCTTTCTGGCGGGGGATTCCGCGCCATGCTGTTCCACGCGGGCGCGCTCCAGCGCCTGAATGAACTCGGCCTGCTGGCGCGCGTGGACCGTGTCGCCAGCGTATCCGGCGGATCCATCACGGCCGGCCTGCTCGGCTACAAGTGGCGGACGCTGCGGCGCGACCCGGAGGGCCGCTTCGAACATTTCTTCGGCGAGATCGTGCATCCGCTCTACGCGTTCTCGCGACGCAGCATCGACGTCAGGGATGCCATCGCGGGCTTGCTGCCCTTCACCTCGGCGGCAAAGCAGGTCGCTGCCAGTTACGATGGCGCCCTCTTCCTCGGCGCCACGCTCGCCGCCCTTCCCGACTCGCCCCGCTTCGTGTTCTGCGCCACCAACCTGCAGACCGGCGCCCTCTGGCGCTTCTCCAAACGCTACAGCGGGGACTACGTCCTGGGTTTCGTGACGCCGAAGCGTCAAGCGATCCGGCTCGCAGAGGCCGTCGCCGCCTCCTCGGCTTTCCCGCCCATCCTGTCGCCGTTGAGGCTGGAACTCGACCCCGGCGCTTTCGAGGATTGGCCGGAGCGCGGAGTCCACGACCATGGTCGGGCGGAGGTCGCGGCGCTCCGCGCCGCCGTGCTGCTCACCGACGGCGGCGTCTACGACAACCACGGCCTCGAACCGATCGTGAAGCGCTACACGACGCTCCTGGTCAGCGACGGCGGGGCGCCTTTCGCGAGAAAGCCCCGCGTGCCGGGCGACTGGGTCAGGCATCTTCGGCGCATTCTCGACCTAACGGACAACCAAGTCAGGGCTTTGCGCCGGCGCGATCTGATCGCGCGGTTCGCCGCGGGCCGGCAGGCGTTCGAGGCTGGCCGCTTCGCCCAGGATCCGCTGCTCCCATACGAGCGCCTGGGAGCCTACTGGGGCATCGACACGCGGCCGCCGCCCGCGTCCGGCCCCGGCGACCTTCCGTGCGACCCCGTGCGCGTCAAGGCGCTGGCGGCAATCCCGACAAGGCTCGCGGACCTGGGCGAGACGGCGTCGAAGAGCCTCGTGAACTGGGGCTATCTCATATGCGATCGGTGTGTGCGCAAGCACCTTAAGGGCCAGGAACTTGCCGAGGACGAGGTGCCGAGATGGCCGTTCGAAGACACCCCGCTCGGCTGAGCAACGGCAGGCATCCGCGCCCTGTGCGAGCGCTGCCCGCCCCGTGACGGCACTTCCTGCCCACGATCGTCTGACCTGGGACGGCATACCTTGCCCTAGGCGGATCGTGGATTTGATGCGCAAATTGATTTGCAAGACTATTCGTCAATCAATAAAGACATAATGCAGGGATTATGATCTGCATGATTAACTTTGTTAATTGATTTTGCTTGATTCCCCCAGCATCTTCACATCTGAATATATGAAAATCTTCCAATATACATAAAATGTAATGCAACCTCTACGGCTTCAACGATACATATGAACTCGCAGCTTCAAGGCAGGAGGGAAAAAGTATCTTTCACGAGTGCGACTGATCATACCGCATGCCAAAACAAACCGCGTCGACAATCGATTCGTGACATACGGCGCGCGGGCGAGCTCCGTTCCAATGGACGACCGACGATGAAAGCGCTGCCGGCCGCAATTTCGACTTCGCACTCGGCGATGGACGTGCCAGGGTACGTGGGCCGCCCGGCGGGGCGGCGCCTCCATGCTGACGGCGCCGCGGCGACGAGGAGGTCGCGCGTCGTCGAGGGAGGGCGGACGTGTCCCAGTATCGGGTGAAGGCCTACTACATGCACGAGGCCGAGCGGGAGGACGCGCGGCTGCTCGAGGAGCGGAACCTGATCCGCGACGCCGAATGGACCGACGGCTACGTGCTCGGCCTGGTCGACGAGAAGCACATTCCGGATCTGACGTCCAAGGGCCTGGTCGTGGCGCCGATCGAGAAGGTCGGCCGGATGAGCAGGGTGCCGATCGCGATGCAGCCCTCGGGATCGCCGGAACTCGCCCCGATGGCGATGGCGGTCGGGCGGGGCGGCGCGGGGGCAGCCGCAGCGCCGCGGAAGGCCACCCGTCGCCCGCGCAGCCTCCCGGTCGCGGCACGCGGGAAGTCTCCCGGCGACAAGGTGGTGTCGCGCGACCCTGCGAAACCGCAATTCTACATCGTGCGGCTTCACGGTCCGCTCACCGAGGCCAGGCGCGAGGAGCTGCTGGCAGCGGGGGTCAGGCTCACCGAGAGGCTGAGCTCCAGCAAGTACACGGTGCGGCTGGCGCCGAACGAGATCGATGCGCTGGCGGCCCTGCCCTTCGTCGACTGGCTCAGGCTCTACACCGACAAGGATACCCTGCGCGACCCGCCGGCGGCGCAGCCGAGGCGATCGGATCCGGCCACCCGGCGGACCTGCATCTACGCCGTACGTACGCACCGCGCGGAAGACGTCGACCAGGTGGTCGAGTGGCTCCGCAAGCGCGAGCGCTCTCCGCTCTCCGTCGATGGCGGCGTCGTTCGCGTCGGTCTGCCGGAGCGTGGGCGCGACGTGAGGGACCTCGCGAGGCTGCCGGAGGTCGCCGTTGTGGAGGAACTCCTTCCGCCGCGCCTCTTCGACCAGTGCTGCCGCCGCATACTCGGGATCGAGCAGATGGCCGATCCGGCGGTCGGCCTGGAGGGGCAGGGTCAGGTGGTCGGTGTCGCCGACACCGGCCTCGACGACACCCACCCCGACTTCGCAGGACGGGTCAGGGCCGTCGTCGCCCTTGGCCGGCCTGGCGACCACAGCGACCCGGAAGGTCACGGCACCCACGTCGCGGGCTGCCTGCTGGGCGACGGGGCCGCATCGGACGGGGAGGTGAGGGGGGCCGCGCCCAAGGCGGAGCTCGTGTTCCAGTCGATCCTCGACGTCAACGGGCGGCTGGGCGGGTTGCCGACGGACCTGGGCAACCTTCTCAGGGAAGCCTACGACGCGGGCGCCCGC
The DNA here is from genome assembly GCF_022179325.1 of Methylobacterium isbiliense. GTDB lineage: Bacteria > Pseudomonadota > Alphaproteobacteria > Rhizobiales > Beijerinckiaceae > Methylobacterium > Methylobacterium isbiliense. The sequence continues at coordinate 3,595 of NZ_BPQQ01000041.1, forward strand.
ATCCACAACAACAGCTGGGGCGCGTTCGCCTACGCGGGCTACTCCGTGAGTTCGCTGCAGATCGACGAGTTCGTCGCGCACAACCCCGACATGCTGGTGGTCATCGCCGCGGGGAACGACGGCATCGCCGTCGCGCGGGCGCCCGGGGCCAAGCCCAACGCGAAAACAGGGTTCGTGGACTGGCCATCGGTGGCGGCGCCAGCCACCTCGAAGAACGCCCTCACGGTCGGCGCGAGCCGCAGCGACCGCCGGTCCGGAGGGTACGCGAGCCTGACGTGGAAGGACGTCTGGGCCGACCGCTACCCGAAGTCGCCGATCGGCAGGCAGACGGTGTCCGGGAACGCCGACTGCCTCGCGGCCTTCAGCAGCCGCGGACCGTGCGACGACCACCGCGTCAAGCCGGACGTCGTCGCGCCCGGCACCGACGTCGTGGCGGCGCGGTCCTCGCAGGCGCCCTTGCGCAAGTTCTGGGGACCCTACCCGGGCAACGCCCGCTACGCCTTCATGGGCGGCACGAGCATGGCCGCCCCCTACGTCTCCGGCTGCGCCGCGCTCGTGCGGGAGTACTACGTGCGGTTCCGGGGCTGGCCCGAGCCGAGCGCCGCGCTCCTCAAGGCGACGCTGGTCAACGGCGCGTCCTGGATGCCCGGCGACGATGCCGTCGCACCTCTGGAGGGGACGCCGAACTTCCACCAGGGCTTCGGCCGCATCGACATGGCGAACACGCTTCCCGTCCCGGGCCAGTCGGGCTTCGAACTCCACTTCGAGGACACTTGGAAGACAGGGCGCGGACTGGCGCAGTCCGGGGACCGGCGCCTCTTCGAGGTGGACGTCAACGGCGGGCGCCCGCTCAACCTCTGCCTGACCTGGACCGACCCGCCCGCCCGCAGCGTCCAGAACAGGGCCGTCCTGCTCGTCGACGACGGCGGGGGCGGAAAGTATCCCGGCAACGCGCAGGCCGCCTCCACGCTCCGGATCGCCGGCCTGCTCGCCGACCCGAACAACAACGTACTCGTCGTCCGCATCCCGAGCCCCCGGCCGGGCACGTACCGCGTCGCCGTCACGGCCAGCACGCTGCTCGAGCCGCCCCAGGACTTCGCCCTGGTGGTGACGGGCGACTTGGCGTCCAACCTCCGCGTCATCTGAGCCGAGTGCCCATGTTCAAGCTCCACGCGGTCCAGGCGCAGTTCGGCGACGCCCTCGTCCTGGAGTTCGGAACCGCCAGGAAGCGGCGGTTCATCCTCGTCGACGGGGGGCCGCCGGGCTCCTTCGAGGCCGATCTCGACGCTGCACTGAAGGAGATCGCCGGGCCCGGAGCGACCCTCGATCTCCTCGTGCTGAGCCACGTCGACAACGACCACGTCATCGGCGTCCTCGACCTCCTCGCCGCGGCTGAGGAGGACATCGCCGACGGGCGGGACCCGAGGGTGACCATCAAGGGCCTGTGGCACAACTCGTTCGGCCGGTCGATCGACCCCGACGGCGAGATCACGCAGCGCATCCAGCAGTTGATGACGCTCGCGGGATCGGCGGCGGTCTCGATGCCGTTCGCGACCGACGCGTTCCTCGGCGTCCGGGAGGGCCAGAAGCTGGGCGTCATGGCCAGGAAGCTGGGGATCCCGATCAACCGTGGCTTCGACGGCGACCTGATCCTCGCGGACACGGCGAAGAGGCCGATCCCGGTCAACGGCCTGACGGTGCGGGTGGTCGGGCCGAGCAAGGCCAACCTCGACGCCCTGCGCAAGGAGTGGCTCGCGTGGCTGGCCAGGGCCGAGGCCGATGCCGCCCGGGATCCCGGCACGGCCGCGATGTCCGACAGAAGCGTGCCCAACCTCAGCAGCATCGTGCTGCACGTCGCGTTCGCCGGCAGGACGGCTCTCCTCACCGGCGACGCCCGCGGCGACCACATCGTCCAGGGGCTGCGTCGCGCCGGGCTGCTCGACGCCGCGGGCACCTGCCACGTCGACGTCCTGAAGGTGCAGCATCACGGCAGCGACCGGAACGCCGACGGCGGCTTCTTCCGGACCGTGACAGCCGACACCTACGTGATCTCGGCGAACGGGAAGTATGGGAACCCCGACTACGACACGCTCAGGTGGATCGTGGAGGCGGCGGACGGCAGGGCCATCCGCCTCGTCGTCACCAACGAGACGGAGACGACCCGGAAGCTCCTCGAGACCCACGACCCCGCCCGGCACGGCTACGCGATGGAGGTGTTGCCGAAGGGCAGGCACAGCATCGGCGTCGAATTGGCGCGTTGACCGCGCACCACCGGGGCGGCAGGGAAAGGAGGGCTTCGTGCAGCAACCCGAGGAAGACCGGACGACATCCGCGGCGTCGCACGCCGACAATGCGCCGGCCAACGAGACCCGGGCCAGGGTCCGCGAGGCCGTCGAGCGGGACTGGAACGACGTGCGTGAGCATCCGAGGCGCGAGGTCTCGCCTGTGCCCGCGTACCTCGCCTTGGCGGCGGCGTTCGCGCTCGGGTTCGTCCTCGGCCGGCAGTTCTTCCTCGGCGCCGCGCGCCCACCGCGCCGCGGACCGCGGACCGACCCTGGGCGGGCCACGACCTGGGTGCCCGCGACCGCGGCACCCCGCGCCCCCGCGGACATCGTCCCGGGGCGGCGGTACAAGCTCCGCTTCCGTGGTACCGAAGCGATGGAGGCCGCCTTCGCGGCGGCAAGGCCCGCGGGCGTCGCGACCGTGAGCAGGCGCCGGGCCGTGGCGAGTGCGGTGGCGATGATGGGTACGGCCGGCTATCCGACCGACCTGCATGCCTTCCGGCGCCGCTTCGACGTCGAGGTCGTCGAGGATTACCAGTATCAGGTCGAGCTCGGCGGGCCGATGTCGGCCGACGAATCCGCGCCCGACGACGGCGCGGGACCATCGCTCGACGACGTGCTGGAAGCGATCGGCGCCAGGAACGCCTGGACCCAGACCCGCGGGGCTGGGGTTGCGCTGGCCGTGGTCGACACAGGCATCGACGGGACGCGCGCCGAGTTCGCGGATGCCAGGAGGGTGGGTTGCTGGCCGGCGGACGCGGGCGAGGCATGGGTCGACCCGGTCGGGCACGGGACCATGGCGGCCTGCATCGCGGCCGCGAGCAGGAAGGCGGGCGGGGCGTTCGACGGCGTTGCACCAGAAGCCGGGCTGATCGCCTGCAGGACCGAGTTCTTCGACACGGAACTCATGGATATCTACGACTACCTCGCGGATCTCGCGAAGGGAGGGATGAGGATCGTCGCGAGCAACAGCTTCGGAATGGAGGCCGGAACGCCGCCGGACCTGGTCGGCCAGGATTTCCCGTACGCGCTCGCGGACGCCGTCGAGGCGGGAGTCGTCGCGGTCTTCAGCGCCGGCAACAACCACCACCTGACCGGGGGCGACCCCGACGGAGACGACCCCAACAGCATATGGCTGTACAAGTCGCGAGCGGACGTCCTGACCGTCGGGGCCTGCAAGCTCGACGGTACGATGTGGCACTACTCAAGCCGCGGCCCGGGACAAGACCACGCCGGCGAGGGCAACGCCCGCAAGCCCGACGTCGTCGCCCCCACGCCCGAGAACGGCAGGGTGCTCTACGGCTCCGCTACGCGCGCGCTCCCCAACGGGTGGGGAACGAGCGGGGCCTGCGCTCAAGGCGCGGGCTTGGCCGCGCTCCTGTGGTCCCTGAAGCCCGACCTGGGACGGGATGAGCTCTTCGAGTTGATCCGCTCGACCGCGGCACGCCTATCCGCCGGACCGAACGCCCAGGGTCATGGGCGCATCGACTGCGCCGCGGCCGTCCGTGCCGCGGCGAGGAATTGAGCCGCCGGTAAGCGAACGCTTAACGCCCCGCGCCGAAGATGGTAGGGAACGCGGTGCGAGGTACCCATGCGCTACAAGGTCAAGGCGAGGACCGCCGTGGATTTCGGCCGGCTCAGGGAAGCCGTCGCCGCATCCACGCACATCTTCGCGGCGTCCGAGCGGCGCCTCACGCTGTCGATCGGGGAGGTCGACGAGCGCGTGAGGGAGCGCATCCGCCAACTCGGCGGGACCATTCAGCCCGAACACCGATACGTCCCGGAAACCGCAATCGTCTGACGATTCGGAAGCCGTGAGCGGGCATTCGGGACGGAGGCATGGCACGCGATGGGCGACCGGGCGCGTGCCCGACCTCGGAGGGTGGGCTTGCGACGCATCGGCCTTGCCTGCCTGCTTTGGACGGCCGCCGAGTCGGCGGCCCTGGGATGGGAACAGGAGGGCCACGCCATCGTGGCCGAGATTGCGCAGCGGCGCCTTGACTCCTGGGCCCGTGGCTTGGCCGCGCGGCTGCTGGGCGAAGGTCGCTCGCTCGCTTTCGTTTCGAGCTGGGCGGACGACGTTCGGGCTGCGCGGCCGGAATCGTACGATCGGCACTTCGTCGCCATCCCGCCGGACGTCGGGAACTACGAGTCGGAGCGCGACCGCAGGGCGGACCCGGCGCTCGGGGATTGCGTGGTCGCCGCGATCGAGCGGGCACGACGCGACCTCGCCTGCGGCGCGCTCGACGGGGCATGGCGGACGCCCTCCGCTTCCTCGTTCTACTTCGTCGGTGACGTCCACCAACCCTTGCACGATATCGGGGAGGCGAGGGGCGGGAACGACGTCCGGGTCGAGCTACACGCGAGAGGCCTCACCTGCATGGGTGCCCGAGTGCCGCGCCGCGGGGCGATGAGCCTTCACTCGGCGTGAGACACCGGGCTGACTCAGCGCGTGGCCCGCAACTGGGGTGCCTACGCCGAGTGGTTCAAACCCGAAAGTCGGACCGGATGACGTGAGAGGTTTCGGGTAAGGCTCGTTCCGCTGAGGAGGCCTGATCGATGAAGAAGAGCCGTTCCAGCAGGCCGAGGCGGGCACGCCCGTCGCGGAGGTCTGCCGCAAGATGGGCGTGTCCGAACCTACCTACTACCGATGGAAGCAGAAGTACGGTGGCCTGATGCCCTCCGAGGTGCGCCGCTTGCGTCATCTCGAGGAGGAGAACACCCGCCTGCGCAAGCTCGTGGCGGACCTCACCCTCGACAAGGAGATGCTCTCCGAGGTCATCCGGCGAAAGATGTGACGCCTGCTCGGAGGCGGGGGATGGTCGACTTCGTGCGCACCGCCTTCCGCGTGTCGGTCCGCAGAGCCTGCCGGGCAGTACCGGCCCCGCGCTCGACCTACCACTACCGGTCCAGACGCCCCGAGCAGGCTGTCCTCCGCAAGCGCATCCAAGAGATCGCCCATGTGCGGGTCCGCTACGGCTACCGGCGGATCTGCGTTCTGCTGCGCCGGGAGGGTGGGGCCGTCAACGCCAAGCGTGTCTACCGCCTCTACAAGCTCGCGGGCCTCACGATGCGCCACAAGCCCCCGAGGCGACGCGTTGCGGCGATGGTTCGCGACGATCGCACGCCCGCGACGGGTGCGAACCAGGTCTGGGCGATGGACTGGATGTACGACCAGCTCTTCGACGGCAGGCGCATCTGGGTGCTCACGTCGTGGACACCTGGAGCCGGATCTGCCCGGTGTTGCGAGTCTGCCGAACCGCCACAGCCCTGGAGGTGACGTCGGCGCTGGACGAGGCCGTCCGCCGGTTCGGTGCGCCGCGGGTGATCCGGGTCGACCAGGGCTGCCAGTTCAGGTCGCGCGAGCTCGACCTGTGGGCCTACGTTAAAGGGGTGACGCTGGACTTCAGCCGGCCGGGCAAGCCGACCGACAATGCCTATGCCGAGGCCTTCAACGCCCGGGTCCGGGCCGAGTGCCTGGATCAGGCCTGGTTCCTGGACCTGGACGACGCCCGCCGGAAGGTGGAGGATTGGCGGGTGGAGTACAACGAAGTGAGACCGCATAGCGCGATCGGCGATAGGCCGCCGATGGCGTTGCTTGTAAGGCCTTGGACCCGTCCGAGGCTGCCGCCGAGCCCGGCCCTCTCACTTGGCATGGTCCAAGTTCCGGGAGGCGACCACACAGCCCGAGAACTTGTATAAACCTTGATCACAAGCAGGGGCAACTCCAAAAAACCGTAAAACTCGCACTCAGGCCGGACCAAAGCGATGGGAGACGTCACACCGCACCGCTGTCGGCCGGCCTCGGATGGGCCAGCTGCCTCTGTTGGCTTCGGCATCCGCCGCACGGACTGCACGGCCATTCCCTATCCACGATGACAGCGCCGTTGATTTGGGCAGGATACTCCCTCACCCAGCTATCCGACCAACGGCCGCCCAGTTCTTCGATAAAGGGGTGTCGCGCCGCATAGATCCGCTGACTCGACAGGATCACCTTGCCGAGCAAGCATTCCAGGGCGAACTGCGCTATCAGCGACGTGACGAACCCGAGCTCGATGGGACCGTAGGGTTGATAGTGAGCGCCGCAAGCGGGTTCTTCGAGCGTTGTACCCGCGTCGTTCAGCCATTCCACGACCTGGAAGTCGGGCACACCCGTCCGCCCAAACCCGCATCGCAGGCATCCGCCCTCGCGAAGGATGGCGACCGCATGCCCGGCGGCGGCATGTGCCTCCGTCCAGCCGTAGATCACCGGCATCGGCCTACCTCGTCGGCAATGCCAGCCGTTGAGTCGGCTCTCAGCGCGCCAATCCGCCATTGTGGACACGACAAGGTGGCTCTCGCCGATGCATTCCGCATCGGTCGCGAGCATCGCCTGCGCCGAGACGGGGAACGCCTCGAACCGGCCATGCGGGTAGTCGGACCGGAGCTTGGCGGCGAGTTCCTCCGCCTTGTTCCGGCGAACCGACGGGGCCCCCAACGGATGGCGCCCGACATTCGACCACGACAGTTCGTCGTGATCGACGAGATGCAGATGGCCGACGCCTGCCTGGGCGAGCGCAACCGCCACCGGGGCGCCCACCGAGCCGCAGCCCAGGACAGTGACCGTCGCCTCCATGAGCCGCTCCGTGCGCGGATCATGTCCGCGGCCATGAATCCACCGGGCGTCCGCCCTGCTGGGCTCGTCGCGCAAAACCGGGGTGGTTCCAAGGTAACGGCGGGTGAGCAGCGCCTCCGGGATGTAGGAAGAACGGAACCCGTCGAACAACGGCGCCGTCGAGCGCCCCCGCATGCGGCGCGTGTCCCGCGGCGTCGGGATCGTGACGCTCACGATTCCGGGCCCAAAGCGCCCCTCGGCCGCGATCGCGGTGACGATGCTGTCCTGGCGAGCCGACACAAGGTCGGCGAGGAGTCTGGGCACGTCGCCGCCGCAACTCTCGGCCAAGACGAGGACGTCCCGCGCCGTCCTCGGGTACTCGGCCGGCAGCATTGGCCGGTCGAGCCACATCAGCAGGCCCCGTTCAAGCCGCGGCCGGCGGAGAGCGTCGGGGCCGAAGCGATTGCGGATCCAGTCCGCGACCTGCACCTCGGTCTCGCCCAGGAGGCGGATCTTCGGAGCCTGCCAGACGCTGATCTCGCGGGAGGGACGTTCGAGCCTCAGAATGCTGGTCAAGCGGCCATCCGCGACGTTTCGATCGTACCGCCAGTAGGTGAGGAACTCGTCCCGGAAATCCCGCTCCACCATGGCGCCTGCAAGGAGCTCCCGCACAAGGGTGCAGCTCTTGCCGAGCAAGCGGACCACCACTCCGGCAGGGTCATCCGGGTCGATCTCGCTCATGTTGGCGAGGAGGCATAGGCTTCCGTCTCTTTCGATGTGGGGCCACGTCAGGAACGGCGGCCGTTCCACAAGGCCGAACTGCGGCCTGGAGCGAGGAAAACCGGTTGGAATCAGAACGTCGATCTGCCTTGGGTCCGGCTCGCCGAAGTCGACGGGGATCCGCCAGCCGGACGCGATCCCGAAGCGATGGTGGTACGCGGCGATATCTCTGGGTCTCAACGGCGTCGGCTCGACACCGTGGAGGTCCCGCATGCGCTCGCGCACCTGACTGACGGCCGCGCGCCATAGGGGCGACGTCGGCTCACGCATGGCGGCCGCTGCCACGTTCACGCACCGCTTCCGTTGCGGCCGCCCCCTGCGAGATGAGCACGCTGGCCGGAAGGGCCGCCACCCTCGCCGGCGACACTGCGCGTTCCGGCCCAACGAGGCGAGCGGCCCGCTCGTGGTCGAGATCCTCGACCGGTCCGCGCCCAAACAGCCTCCTTACGTTAGGGGATGCATTGGCGAGCGCGACCGGCCCGAGAGCGGTCTGGCGGCCGTTCAGGTCGGACTGAATGGCCTCGGAGCTAGAGACGGCCTTGCTGGAAGCGCAGCGAACACTCCGGTCGCCGCGGATGCCGATCCGGCTGATCGGGGTCTCGCCGTACTCGGAGCCTATCGCTATGCCCATTGTGCCGAGCCCCGGCAGCATGCCCCTGCAGAGGTCGAACGAGGAACGAAGGCCGCCGGCCAGCATCACCGCCGCATCCACCGTTGCCGTTGGTTCCGTCGCCAGCCGCGTGCCGACCGCCACGAGACCGTGCAGGCAGTCGCCGATGAAGCGGACCTTCCTGGCGCCGAAGTCGTCCCGGGCGCAGGCGGCCAACTCGCCTCGGATCACGTGCAGGTTCGCGGTCATCTCCGCGACCCGCCCGCCCTGGATGCAGGCGTCGACGTAGGCGGTGAACCCCGACAGGTCCGCGAACACCGAGGCCAGTCCCATCCTGATCGAACGGCTCGGCATCAGCTCGCCGAAGTCGATCGTCTTGAGCGGCGGCTCGTGACGGTGGAAGCGGAACGTCGCCTCGGGGGAGGTGAGGGCGGCGAGATCCAAGTCCGATTGCAGGGCGCGGACCGCGGCGAGCACCCGCGCCTGGGTCGGCGCAGGGTCGAAGCCGGACTGGGCCTGGCCGTAGCCGGCATTGGCAAACCCATACTGGCGGTCCGCGGCGAGCGCGACCGAGCGCTCCATGGCCCAGCCGAGCGTCGGCTCGCTCAATACGGTCCGGGCGCGGTCGCTGAGGTAGATGCCTGGACGGTCCCCCTCGGCCAGCTTGGCGGCATAGTTCGCCGGGCTGCCGAGGAACAGCGGTTCGAGGTCGGCACCACGGCCGCTGCTCACGGCCACCGCCCGCCCGGTGTCGATGCCGATCCTGACCCGCGTGCGAAGGCGGGCTCCGCCGAAGTTGCGGCCGGCGGCCTCGATGGTCTCCTTCAGGGCGACCGCAAATGCGACGGCGCGCAGGACGCGCTGCCTCTCGTCTCCGGTCGGCGTGACCAGGACTGCGTGCAACCTGGGACCATGGTAGTCGACGCGCTGAGCCTCGAACTCCTCCACGACGCGGTCGGTCGCGGAGTAGTGGAGGTGCAGGAACTGCAGGACGCGCTTGTGGCTGGCCTCGGTCTCGTGGCCCTGTTCCTGGATCTGGTCGTGATAGTCGAGCAGTTGGGCGTAGACGTGCACGCCATCGACCACGATCGCCCGATCGCGCGGGAGGGCGAAGATGGGCGCCTCGTCGAGGCCGAGCCTCTTGCCGCGGGCCTGGGTGTCCCTGGTCCGCTGCGAGAGGTAGGCTTGGTCGAAGGTCCGCACGTCGACGGCCGACTGTGGCACCGTGCTCATGAAACGTGCGATGCGGGTCCGGCTTCGGTTCAGGTCCCAGGCCATGTCGATCCCTCAGGTCAGATCGAGGACAGGTAGGCGACGAAGCGCCGGTCGTGCTTGTCGGGAAACTCCACGGCGGTCGGCTGGAAGGCGGAACGGACGTCGTCCGGCAGCCTGGCGAACACCTTGTCGCTGACCCGCACCCGCCCACCCGGCTGCCCGGGGTCGTGACGGTACTGCTCGTAGCGCGCGGCCGCGTTGACGGGCTGGCCGACGATGGTGAATGCGATGCGGTCGCCGCCGCCGAAATCGCCGACCGACACCTCGCCGACGTGCAGGCCGATGCGGATGCCGATCGGGAGCGCCGAGGCCTCGGCGATGTCGGTAACGCGGCGGGCGGCCTCCAGGGCCGCGCGCGTCGCGCCCGCCAGGCTCCTCTCCACTCGGAGATCGTCGGGGCAGAGCCAGAAGGCCATGACAGCGTCGCCCATGTGCTTGTCGACCTGCCCCTTCGCCCGCTGGATCTCCTCGACCTGTGGGTCTGTCAGGCGGCGTAGGACGTCGCCGACTTCGCTGGCGTCGAGGCCCTCGGAGTGGGCTGAGAAGCCCGACAGGTCGCTGAACCAGATCACCGCCGTCTTCTTCACCGGCGGGATACGGTCGGCTCCGTTGAGCAGGAACGCGGACGTCGCCTGGACGCCCTCGGGACAGACGAGGCGCTCGATGATTCGGTCGCCGTCGGCTAGGTCCCGCGCCTGGCTCGCGCGCAGCAAGCTCGCCTCATCGAGCTTCGTGACCAGGACCCGCGCGACAGTCTCGTACCAGAGCGCCCGAGTCGTCGGATCCAGGCCGTCGAGCGTCGCGCGGTCGATCTTCCAGACCTTGGTCCTGCAAGCGGCCACTACGTCGTTTCCGCGCAACGGTGTCGCCTTTGCCTGACCGCGCAGGAAAGCCATCTCGCCGATGATCTCGCCTGCGCCTCGCCAGACGATCGATTCCCCAGCTAGGACCTTGAGCTGGCCCTCCTCGACGATCCAAACGCTTTCCGCCTCCTCGCCGGCGGAACAAAGCCGTTCGTTCGCGCTCAGCGTGTAGAGACGGTGCTCGCCCTCGAAGACGGAGATCAAGGCGGCCGGGTCGGAGCAATGTCGCTGGAGGAAGGTTCGAATGCCGCTGGTGTGCGCCGCCATATGGTTTCCTTTGTCTACATCTCTAGTTGATCACGGTTTGTTCGCATCGTACTTTCCGGCGGCGGACAATTATTCCGCCGCCGATTGTTTACTCTAAATGGTCGATTTGCTTTTTTGTGCTGCGCGCCGCAGCAAGCATGTCTTGTTTATCTTCACAAGAGAATACCGTCGGCACCCGTCCGCCGTATTTATCGAACAGAATCAACTGAATAGAATTTTGAGCCAGACTTAGATAATCCTGTCGCGAAGAATGCGAAGCTCGTGGAGATTTCCGTAGAACTTGCTCTAAGCGATGTTCATCTTGCGCCCCTCCTGCGGAGGGGCGCTTGAAACCATTTATTCCCTCACAGTGCTCATCTTTTGCCTCAAGCTACACCGAGACCGACCGACCGCCGCCCTACGAGCAGCCCGTCGTGCCACCGCAGGTGTCGCACTTCAGGCAGGTCCCGTTGCGCACGAGCGTGAAGTTCGCGCATTCGGGGCAGGCCTCGCCGACATAGCCCTTCATCTTCGCCTCGGCGCGGCGATCCGCGACGCTCCGCTCGGCCTTCGCCTCGGGGGTGGCGAAGGGCAGGGTGTCGGCCGCACTCCCGATCCGGGCGGCGAGCGCCGGCTCGGTCTTGAGCGCCACCGATCCCCGCACCGCGTGGATCGTGCCGCCCGCGGGCGCCGATTGCCCGGTCGCGGGCGCCGCCACCCCGGCGGTGGTGCCGGCCGGCCCTCCGTGGATCAGGGTCAGCCGGTCGGCCGAGCCGCGCAGCAGGCCGCGGGACACCACGGCCGAGGCCGGGGCCGGCTTCGGCGGGTCGCGCGTGGTGTCGCCGCTCTCGCCGCCGCCGATCACCGTGCCGCCGATCTCGGAGGGGCTGACATGGGCGAGGTCGGCCCGGCCGAGATAGGACACCGCCAGTTCCCGGAACACGTAGTCGAGGAGCGAGGTGGCGTTCTTGATCGCGTCGTTGCCCTGCACGAAGCCCGCCGGCTCGAACCGGGTGAAGGTGAAGGCCTCGACGTACTCCTCCAGCGGCACGCCGTACTGCAGCCCGAGCGAGATCGCGATGGCGAAGTTGTTCATCAGGCTGCGGAAGGTCGCGCCCTCCTTGTGCATGTCGATGAAGATCTCGCCGAGCCGCCCGTCGTCGTACTCGCCGGTGCGCAGATACACCTTGTGGCCGCCGACTACGGCCTTCTGGGTGTAGCCCTTGCGCCGCGCCGGCAGCTTCTCGCGCGAGCGGATGCGCTCGACGCGCTCGACCACCCGCTCGACGATCTTTTCCGCCACGGCCGCGGTCCGGGCGGCCGCCGGCTGGGCCACCAGGGCCTCCACCAGCTCCTCGACCTCATCGTCGTCCCCGTCCGCGATCAGCGCCGCGTTGAGGGGCTGCGAGAGCTTCGAGCCGTCGCGGTAGAGGGCGTTGGCCTTGAGGGCGAGCGTCCACGAGAGGCGGTAGGCCTCCTTGCAATCCTCCACGGTCGCGTCGTTGGGCATGTTGATGGTCTTGGAGATCGCCCCCGAGATGAAGGGCTGGGCCGCCGCCATCATGCGGATGTGGCTCTCCACCGAGAGGTAGCGCGTGCCGGTGCGTCCGCACGGGTTGGCGCAGTCGAACACCGGGTAGTGCTCGCGCTTCAGGTGCGGCGCGCCCTCCAGCGTCATCGCCCCGCAGACATGCACGTTGGCGGCCTCGACCTCCTTCCGGGTGAAGCCGAGATGGGCGAGGAGGTCGAAGGCCGGATCGGCGAGCCTCTCGGCCGGGACCCGGAGGGTCTGGGTCAGGAAGTCGTCGCCGAGGGTCCAGCGGTTGAACACGAACTTGATGTCGAAGGCCGATCTCAGGCCGGCCTCGACCGCCGCGATCTTCTCGTCCGTGAAGCCCTTGGCGCGCAAGGATCCCGGGTTGACGGCGGGCGCCTGGCCGAGCGAGCCGTGGCCGACCGCGTAGGCCTCGATCTCGGCGATGTCGGATTCCCGGTAGCCGAGCGCGCGCAGCGCGTCCGGCACCGCCCGGTTGATGATCTTGAAGTAGCCGCCGCCCGCGAGCTTCTTGAACTTGACGAGCGCGAAGTCGGGCTCGATGCCGGTGGTGTCGCAATCCATCACGAGGCCGATCGTGCCGGTGGGCGCGATCACGGTCGCCTGGGCATTGCGGAACCCGTGCTCCTCGCCGAGCGCCAGCGCCCGGTCCCAGGCCCGGGTCGCGTGGGCCACGAGGTCGCCCTGCGGGCAGGCCGCGTGGTCGAGGGGCACCGGGTCGGTGTTCAGGAACTCGTAGCCGCCCTCCTCGCCGTGGGCCGCGCGGCGATGGTTGCGGATCACCCGCAGCATCGCGTCGGCGTTCTCCTCGTAGGCCGGGAAGGGGCCGAGTTCGCGCGCCATCTCGGCCGAGGTGGCGTAGGCCACGCCCGTCATGATGGCGGTGAGCGTGCCGGCGAGCGCCCGGCCCTCGCGGGAATCGTAAGGCAGGCCCATGGTCATCAGCAGGCCGCCGACATTGGCGTAGCCGAGCCCGAGGGTGCGGTAGCGGTACGACAGATCGGCGATCTCGCGGCTGGGGAACTGCGCCATCATCACCGAGATCTCGAGGACGATGGTCCAAAGCCGGCAGAGATGCTCGTAGCCCTCGACGTCGAAGGTCTTGGCCGTGCGGTCGTAGAGCGCCAGCAGGTTCGCCGAGGCGAGGTTGCAGGCGGTGTCGTCGAGGAACATGTACTCGGAGCACGGGTTCGAGGCCCGGATCCGCCCGCCCGCCGGGCAGGTGTGCCAGTCGTTCATCGTGGTGTTGAAGTGCAGGCCCGGATCCGCCGAGGCCCAGGCGGCCGCGCCGATCCGGTCCCAGAGGTCCCGCGCCTTCAGGGTCTTGGTCACCTTGCCGCCGATGCGGGCCTTGAGCTGCCAGTCCCCGTCCGCCTCGACCGCGCGCAGGAAGTCGTCGGTGAGCGAGATCGAGTTGTTGGAGTTCTGCCCCGAGACCGTGAGGTAGGCCTCGGAATCCCAGTCGGTGTCGAAGATCGGGAAGTCCACCTCCGTCTCGCCCTGGCGGGCGGACTGGATCACGCGCCGGATGTAGGCGTCCGGCACCATGGCGCGGCGGGCCGCCTTCACCTCGCGCTTGAGCGCCGGATTGCGCTCGGGGTCGAAGCAGGCGTCGCCCTCGGCCTCGCAGTTCACGCAGGCCCGCATCACCGCCTTGAGGTGCTTGGCGGCGACCTTGGAGCCGGTGACGAGGGCCGCGACCTTCTGCTCCTCCTTCACCTTCCAGTCGATGAAGGGCTCGATGTCGGGATGGTCGACGTCGACGATCACCATCTTGGCGGCGCGCCGCGTCGTGCCGCCGGACTTGATCGCGCCCGCCGCCCGGTCACCGATCTTGAGGAAGCTCATCAGGCCCGACGACTTGCCGCCGCCCGCCAGCCGCTCGTTCTCGCCGCGCAGGGCCGAGAAGTTGGAGCCGGTGCCCGAGCCGTACTTGAACAGGCGCGCCTCGCGCACCCACAGGTCCATGATGCCGCCCTCGTTGACGAGGTCGTCCTGGACGCCCTGGATGAAGCAGGCATGCGGCTGCGGGTGCTCGTAGGCGCTCGCCGACTTGGTGAGTTCGCCGGTGGTGTGGTCGACGTAGAAGTGGCCCTGGCTCGGGCCGTCGATGCCGTAGGCCCAGTGCAGGCCGGTGTTGAACCATTGCGGCGAGTTCGGCGCCACCATCTGGCGGGCGAGCATGGCGCGCAATTCGTCGTAGAAGGCCTGCGCGTCCTCCTCGGCGGTGAAGTAGCCGCCCTTCCAGCCCCAGTAGGTCCAGCAGCCCGCGAGCCGGTCGAAGACCTGCCGGGCCGAGATCTCGGAGCCCGTGCGCGCCTCCTCGGGCAGTGCGGCCAGCGCCTCCTCGTCCGGCACCGAGCGCCACAGGAACGAGGGCACGCCGGTCTCCTCGACGCGCCTGAGCGCCGCCGGCACGCCCGCCTTGCGAAAATACTTCTGGGCGAGCACGTCGCAGGCGACCTGGCTCCACGCCTCCGGCACGTCGATGCCGTCGAGGCGGAACACCACCGATCCGTCCGGGTTGCGGATCTCGCTCACCGCCTTGCGGAACGGAATGCCGGCATAGGGGGACTGGCCGGCCGTGGTGATGCGCCGCTCGATCCGCATGGGTGATACTCTCCCGTCAAGACACGACTGTCCGAACCGCGACCGCGCGGTCGTTTCCCCGAGTGGTTCAGGATGCCGTCCCGGCACCGCTTGGCGCGCGGCCAGGGCTTGCCAACCGCGGCCTTTCGCACCGCGGGCACGTCGAGAATGAGCCGGCGAACCAGCCCCTCAACATGCCGGCAAGCTACCGAGATTCGGGCCTCCGCGTCAATAACTAGTGCTCGCCCGCCGTGTTCCACGCTAGATGTTGTGTCGGCGAAGCGAAAGCTGTGGATATCTCCTCGGGCGCGGCTAACCCCGCGCACGGCTTTCGGGATTCGGCGCGGATTTTTTCGTTGTGCACCGGAACCGGACCGCCGCATCCCCGCAACTCAGCGGCTCTCGATGCAATTCCGCCACGAAGCGGGGGAGGGCGCCCCGCGACGCGCGGCGGCTGGACTTCCCCGGTCCGTCTCACCATAGTCCGCCGCGATCGAAGAGGGCGGGCCGCCCCCCGCCGCAGGACCGATGAACCCCGCGAGGCCGCCGCGATGGCGCTGAAAGACACCCTGCTCCGTATCTTCACGTGGTGGAGCGGCTCGACCGTGAGCCTCGACCTCTACACCAAGCGCCACGGCACGTTCGTGGGCGAGGACGAGTTCGGCAACCGCTACTACCGGGCGCAGGGGCCGCTGATCGACCCCTCGGTCGGGCCGGAGCGGCGCTGGGTGATCTACAACGGCGAGGCGGACGCCTCGAAGGTGCCGCCCGGCTGGCGCGGCTGGCTCAGCCACACCGTCGACGTGGCGCCGAGCGAGGAGGCCTACGTGCCGCGCGAGTGGCAGAAGCCGCACGAGGAGAACCTCACCGGCACGGTGGCGGCCTACCGGCCGCGCGGCTCGCAGCTCTCCTACGGCCAGCGCCCGGCCGCCACCGGCGACTACGTGCCCTGGACGCCGGGCGAGTAGGGCGGCGCCCTTTTTCCACCACCCTTCCGGTGTTAACCGCGGGACCGCCGATCGGGATCCTCCTTGGATCGCGATCACCTTGGGGAGACCCCGCTTGAGCCGCACGACCCTCCGCCATGCCGCGCGCGCCGGCCTCCTCGCGGCCCTCGCGGCCCTCGCCCCGCAGGGCGCGGCGGCCGACAAGATCCGCAACCCGACCGCGGTGTTCTCCGGGCTCGACAAGATCACCGGCCGGATCGTGTCGTTCGAGGTGGCGGTGGACGAAACGGTGCAGTTCGGCGCGCTGCAGCTCACCCCCCGGGTCTGCTATACCCGGCCCCCGACCGAGAGCGCCCGCACCACCGGCTTCCTCGAAGTCGACGAGGTGACGCTGGAGAACAAGTACCGGCGGATCTTCACCGGCTGGATGTTCGCCGCGAGCCCCGGCCTGCACGCCATCGAGCACCCGATCTACGACGTCTGGCTGGTTGACTGCAAAGGCGGCACCGACATCATCGCCGAGGCCAAGGAGCAGGACGACGCGCCGGTGGCGGCCGCCCGGCCCGAGCGCCGCCGCCGCGACCAGGCCCAGCGCGACGACGGGCGCCGGACGCAGCCGGTCAACCGCCAGGGCCAAGTCGACGTGGCCCCCTTGCGCGGCACGCCGGTACAGCCGCGCCAGACGCCATCGCGGCGCTTCTTCCCGACGAATGACGGCCCGGTCCCGCCGATGCCGCTCGGCGACCCGCGCTGAACGCATCGACCAACGACAGTTCTGCCGCGCACCGGCCGGCTCCCGGCTGGACGCGCGCCCGTCCGCGTGTAGATTAAATTCCGCCGGGTCCGCTCTCGGCACAGTCGATGACCTGCTCCGCCGCGACCTGTTCGCTGGCGGAGCTTTTTATGATGATCCGGTCGCGATCATTGCCGGATTATCCCGGAATCTCGACTGTATCAGCCAGACAGGATCGCCAGCGCCTCGGGGCCGGCGAGCGGCGCACCGTCCCAGCGGGCGGGGTGCTCCACCGCCTCGCGCAGGTGCCGCTTGTAGACCTGCCGCGGCACCTCGACGGCGCCGAACTGGGCGAGGTGGCTGGTCACGAACTGCGCGTCGAGCAGGCGGTAGCCGCCGCGCCGCAGCCGGGCGGCGAGGTGCACGAGGGCGACCTTCGAGGCGTCGCGCGCGAGGTGGAACATGCTCTCGCCGAAGAAGGCGCCGCCGAGCGCCACGCCGTAGAGACCGCCCACCAGCGTGCGCGGCTCACCGGCATAGACCTCGACCGTGTGGCAGTAGCCGAGATCGAACAACTCGCCGTAGAGGGCGCGGATGCGGCCGTTGATCCAGGTGCGGGCGCTGTCGCGGCGGGGCGCGGCGCAGCCCGCGATCACCGCGTCGAAGTCGCGGTCGGTGACGACCTCGAAGGCGCCGGAGCGCACCGTGCGGGCGAGCCGGCTCGCCACGTGGAAGCGGTCGAGGGGCAGAATGCCGCGCTCGCGCGGCTCGACCCAGTAGATCGCCGGGTCGTCCGCATCCTCGGCCATCGGGAAGATGCCCGCCGCGTAGGCCTTGAGCAGGATCTCGGGCGTGATCTCGACGAAGACGCTGCCGTGCATCGCAGGGGTTCCGGTCGCGGCCGCGCGCGGGACGGCACTGTCTCGCGGCGCGGGCGCGTTGGCAAACGCCCGGACGGCTCAGGCGATCCGCTGGATCGCGGCGATCCGAGGGACCGCGGTGATCCGCGCCGTCACAGGGCGTCGCCCAGGATCTCGGCCACCTGCGGGATGTCCTTGTCGCCGCGGCCCGAGAGGTTGACCACCATCAGGTGGTCCTTGGCCTTGGCGGGCGCCAGTTCGGCCACCTTGGCGAGGGCGTGGGCGGGCTCCAGCGCCGGGATGATGCCTTCGAGGAGCGAGCAGAGGCGGAACGCCTCCAGGGTCTCGTGATCGGTGGCCGACAGGTAGGTGACGCGGCCCGTCTCGTGCAGCCACGCGTGCTCGGGGCCGATGCCCGGGTAGTCGAGGCCCGCCGAGATCGAGTGCGCGTCGGCGATCTGCCCGTCGCCGTCCATCAGCAGGTAGGTGCGGTTGCCGTGCAGCACGCCCGGCTTGCCGCCGGTGAGCGAGGCGGCGTGCAGCCCCGTCGAGACGCCGTGCCCGGCCGCCTCGACGCCGTAGATCTCGATCTCGCGGTCGTCGAGGAAGGGGTGGAAGAGACCCATCGCGTTCGAGCCGCCGCCGATGCAGGCGACGAGCGAATCGGGCAGGCGGCCCTCCAGCGCCAGCATCTGCTCGCGGGTCTCGCGGCCGATCACCGACTGGAAGTCGCGCACCATGGCCGGATACGGGTGGGGACCGGCCACGGTGCCGATGCAGTAGAAGGTGTCGGCGACGTTGGTGACCCAGTCGCGCAGGGCCTCGTTCATCGCGTCCTTGAGGGTGCGGGTGCCGGACTGCACCGGCACCACCTCGGCGCCCAGCATCTTCATGCGGAAGACGTTCGGCTTCTGCCGCTCGACGTCGACCGCCCCCATGTAGACGACGCATTTGAGGCCGAAGCGCGCGCACAAAGTCGCGGTGGCGACCCCGTGCTGGCCGGCCCCCGTCTCGGCGATGATGCGGGGCTTGCCCATCCGCCGCGCGAGCAGGATCTGGCCCAGCACGTTGTTCACCTTGTGCGAGCCGGTGTGGTTCAGCTCCTCGCGCTTGAAGTAGATCTTGGCGCCGCCGAAGTGCTGGCTCATCCGCTCGGCGAAGTAGAGCGGGCTCGGCCGGCCGACGTAGTGGGTGAGGTAGGATTCCATCTCGCCCTGGAAGGCCGGGTCGGCCTTGGCCTCGGCGTAGGCCCGCTCCAGTTCGAGGATGTTGGGCATCAGGGTCTCGGCCACGAAGCGGCCGCCGAAGATGCCGAAGCGGCCGCGCTCGTCGGGGCCGGTGCGGAATGAGTTCGGGGTCTGGGGAGCGTTCACGGCGAGGTTCCTCGGGCGCGGATGCGGGCGGCGCAAGGGGCCGGTCTCCGCGGGCAGCCTGTCGGCGCCTGCTCTAGGCCCAATCGCGCCGGAGGGCAATTTCCTCAGGTCAGTCTGCGCTTTCAGATTTCCGCGAGCCCGCCCGCGCGGCGGCCACGAAGGCGCGGATGCGCGCCGGATCCTTCTCGCCCGGACGGATCTCGACGCCCGAGGAGACGTCGACCGCCCGCGCCCCCGTGACGGCGATCGCTTCCGCCACGGTGGCCGGGGTGAGGCCGCCCGAGAGCATGAAGCCCGGCGCCAGTCCGGCGCGTGTGATCAGGGTCCAGTCGAAGGCGTGGCCGTTGCCGCCGGGCAGGGCCGCCCCGGGCGGGGGCTTGGCGTCGAGGAGGATGCGCTCGGCCACCTCCGCGTAGGCCGGGATGCGCGCGAGATCGGCCGCCTCGGCGATGCCGAGGGCCTTCATCACGGGGCGGCCGGTGCGGGCGCGCACGGCGGCGACCCGCGCCGGATCCTCCCGGCCGTGCAGCTGGATCCAGTCGGGATCGAGGAGCGCCGTCACGGCGTCGAGCAGCGCATCGTCCGGATCGACCAGGAGCGCGACGCGGCCCGCGCGGCCCGCGGCCCGCCGCGACAGCGCCGCGCCGGCCGCGAGGTCGACGTGGCGCGGGCTGCGGGGAAAATGCACGAGGCCGATCAGGTCGGCGCCCGCGTCGAGCGCCGCATCGAGGGTCTCGGGCGTGCTGAGACCGCAGATCTTGACGAGGACGGGGCCGGGAGGCGGGGTCATGGCCGTCCTATACAGCCGCGCGCGAGCCGGTGCACCAGTCTGTGGCCGGGATCCGGCCTCGACCCTGGCCCGCATCACATAGGTTAGTCATTCTGGCAGCATCTGTTTAACACATGCAATAAAAATGGGCCGCACACACGGTGCGGCCCAGTAAAGGGAGGAGATCCGCAGAGGATCCGAGACGCTACACGCTGCAGATGGGCAACCTGTTCTGGACGGCGCGGTTCCCACGGCCGCGTTCATCATGGGGCGACAAAATCACCGCAGGCCGGGACGGCGCCGGCCGGCCGCGACCGCGGGCGTCCTGCGGGCCTGAATTGCGGGTGCCGGCCGTTTTCCGCAAGCGCCAAGCTGAAACCAACCTCCCGCGATCTCATTCCCCTCAAGGGCGTTAACCTGCGATAGCCAGTCGCAGGCCGCGAAAGGAAGCCTCGGACGAAAGGATCTGTGATGCGTCGTGCCGACACGGTCTTCCCCTCTGCCCACACCAGTTCGGAAACCTCCGTGGCGCATGGGGTCGGACGAGGGCTGCAGGAGGTCTTCGGCCCGCCGCCGGACGAGGCGCTGCCCCATCGCATCCGGGAACTCGCGGAATTGCTCCTCGCGCGCGATGCCCTGCGCCACCGGCCGGGCGGGCCCGCCGCCGGGCCGACCCGGCTCGTGCTGGTGGTGGAGGACGATCCCGGGGTGCGCGACCTCGCGGTGGCGGTGCTCAAGGATACGGTGCTCGACGTCGTCGCCTGCGAGACCGGGGAGGCCGCCGTCGACCTCCTGAAGGAGCGCGGCGGCGAGGTCGCGATGGTGTTCACGGACGTGCGCCTGCCGGGCGGCATGGACGGCGTCGACCTCGCCCGGGCGGTGAGCCGCCTCTGGCCGGGGGTGCGGCTCGTCGTGACCTCGGGCTACGCGGACGACCGGACCGGACACCTGCCGGGCAACGCCGTCTACATGCCCAAGCCCTGGCGCGCGCACGACGTGCTGGCCCAGGTCGACCGGGCGGTCCGCCATCCCGAGCCGCCGGTGGCCTGATCGGCCGCAGGGCGCGGGCGCCCCCTCGGGGAGGGGGCGCCCGCGGTGCGGCCGTCATACCCCATCCGCTTGATCCCTTCGGGATGGCGGATGTGGGCTTCGCTCCGTCGTGTGGAGCCGTGGGCTCCACCGCGCGGGCTTGCTGATCCCGTCTCCGCTTTGATCAAGCGGAGACGGTCTCAGACGATCGCGAAGTTCGCCGCCGAGAGGGTCGGGAGATTGTCCAGGGTGGCGAACTGCACCTGGGCACCCGCGCCCGACCCGTCCGCGTCGTAGAACAGGCCGCCGGTGCTGCGGTCGTAGAGGATGCGGTCGCTGGCGTCGGCCGCTCCCGTGCCGAGGTCCTTGAACGCATCCTCCGCGAGCGCGCCCGCGCCGAGTGTCGTGAACACCCCGCGCGCGAGCTGGATCGTGTCGGATTCCGCACCCGTGGCCGTGAAGTCGGTGATGTGATCGGCGTTGCCGACGAGCAGGGCGGCGTCGAACACGAACACGTCGCGACCGCCCCGGCCGGTCAGCACGTCCGCGCCCGCGCCGCCGCCGATGAGGTCCGCGGCCGCGCTCCCCAGCAGCGTCTCGGCCCCGTTGCCGCCGTAGACGTCGAAGCGTTCGAAGCCGGAGGCCGTGAACCCGTCCGAGCCCCGGCCGGTGGCGGCGTCGAAGGACCACGCCCCCTGGCCGTCGGCGCGGCGGACGATCAGCCGGTCGAATTCGTCGCCACCCGCGACGCGGTCGCCCCCGCTCGCCACCACGTCGACGAGATCGGCGCCGGTGCCGCCGTCGATCGAATCCTCGCCGGTGCCGCCGTTCAGGGTATCGGCGTCGGCCAGGCCCAGCAGCGTGTCGTTGCCGAGACCGCCCAGGAAGGTGTTGGCGTCGGCGCTGCCGGTGATCCGGTCGGCGAGGGTCGAGCCGTAGATGTTCTCGATGCTCACCAGGGTGTCGCCCTGCGCGGTGCCCCCGGTCCCCGCGACCTTGCCGGAGCTGAGGTCGATGGTCACCCCGGCCGAGGAATCGGTGTAGGAGGCCCAGTCCGCCCCGTCGCCGCCGTCGAGGTAATCGGCCCCGAGACCGCCCGTGAGGGTGTCGGAGCCCGCCTGCCCCGCCAGGGTGTCGTTGCCGCCGTTGCCGCGCAGCTCGTCGTTGCCGCCCTGGCCCCAGAGGGTGTTGGCGTCCTCGCCGCCCGCGAGCGTGTCGTTGTAGCCGGAGCCTTCGAGGTTCTCGATGCTCACCAGCGTGTCGCCCTGGGCGTCGCCGTACAGCACCTTGCCGAGCGAGAGGTCGGCGTAGACGCCCTGGCCGGAGGAGGCGTAGCTCGCCCAGTCGCTGCCGCCGCCGCCGTCGAGCGTGTCGGCGCCCGCACCGCCGTCGAGCGTGTCGGAGCCCTCGTAGCCGTAGAGCCGGTCGTCGCCGCCGCGCCCCAGGAAGGTGTTGCCGGAGGCGTTGCCCACCATCGTGTCGCCGTTGCCCGTGCCGGCGAAGCGCTCGATCGACACGAACACATCGCCGGCCGCTTCCCCGCCATGGACCCCGCTGGTGAGGTTGATGCTGACCGCCGCGCCCCCGAAGGAGGCGGTGTCGACACCCTCGCCGCCGTCGAGCCAGTCGGCCCCGCCGCCGCCCGTGAGCGTATCGTGCCCGCTGCCGCCGCTCAGCGTGTCGTTGGCCGAGAGGCCGCGCAGGTCGTCGTTGCCGCCCTGGCCGCCGAGGTAGCTCGCGCCCGTGCCGCCCGTGAGCGTGTCGTCATGGCCGGAGCCGAGCAGGCCCTCGATGCCGACCAGCGTGTCGCCCTGGGCGTTGCCGTACAGCACCTTGCCGGTCGAGAGGTCGGCCGCGACCCCGGTGGCCGAGCCGCCGTAATCGGCGTAGTCGAAGCCCTCGCCGCCGTCGAGGTGATCGGCGCCCGCCCCCGAGACCAGAGTGTCGGAGCCGGTCTCGCCGAAGAGCTGGTTGGCGCCCGCGCCGGCATCGAGCCGGTCGGCGCCGATGCCGCCCCAGAGCGTGTCGTTGCCGCCGCCCGCGAGCAGCAGATCCGCGCCCTCCTCGCCGAACAGCAGGTTGTCGCCCGCGCCCCCGTCGAGAGTGTCGTTGCCGCCCTGGCCCCAGAGCGTGTCGTTGCCGCCGTTGCCGGTCAGGCGGTTGGAAAGGCCGTTGCCGACCAGTTCGTCGTTGGCCCCGCCGCCGACCGCGTTCTCGACCCAGCTCGTGGTGTAGATCAGCGCGAAGATCTGCCGGTCGCCGTCGAGCATGCGGCTCTGCTCGCCCTGGCGCAGGTCGACATGCACCGCGCGCGCGTTGCCCGATCCGTCGCGGAAGCCCGAGGCGTCGAGGGTGTCGTTGCCCCCGTTGTCGTAGATCGTCACCAGCGGCCGGGTGTTGACCGAGAAGTCGAACGCCGCCCGGTAGGGGCCGCTGAAGCGGGCATTGAAGCCGTAGACGTCGTCGCCGGTGCGCGTGGTGGTCGAGGCGCCGTGCTGGCGGATCGCCTGATCGATGTCGTAGGTCATCGGGGTCGCGGCGTACCAAGCATTCGGCCCCTGGAGACCGCCGACATTGCCGTTGCTCGACGCATCCATGATCGAATGCATGGGATCGCCCGGGATGTGCGACTTGTCCGAGTCGGTCCCGTCGATCACCGAGTGGCCGAGTTCGTGCACGAGCGTGTTGAAGGCGATGCTGCCGAGCTGGAAATCCCCGACGCCTTCCTGGGTGCTGTCGATGTAGACCTCGTGGTAGCGGTTGTTGGCGCCGAAGGTCTTGTTGACGCCGAGCGTGCTGGTCCCGGCGATGTCGGCCACGGCGACCCGGGTCCAGTCGAAGGACAGGTTGTTCTGCCAGTGGCCGCCGGTCGGGATGCCCAGGAAGGTCTCGGTCACCCAGGTGACCGAGCGCCCGGCGAGGCCGGCATCGTCCGCCGAGATGCCGCCCGAAAAGTTCGACACGTCGTCCCACAGCCCCACGGCCTCGCGCATGCGGGCCTCCTGGGTGCCGTTCAGCTCGTACCAAGCCGTCACTTGGTCGTTCGCGTCGCCCTGGGTGGCGAGGTACATCGACCCGCGCGCCGCATTGAAGTTCTGGTAAGACGTCGGCATGTCTGCAATCCTCGTTGCCATGCCGGCAGGCGCCATCGCGCCGCGTGCCGGTCGCATTGCGCAGATTTCGCCCCCGCGGCGCGGCGGCGTTCTCAGTCGACGATGAGTTTGGCGCTGTTCTCTGCAGCACTCGCCCGCGGCGAGATCGGTCCTCCGCCGAGGCTCATCGGCTCTCGGGGGACGCTCGCATCAAAGCAGGCGAGGGGAGAGGCCGCCGTGCGGCGGCGCACCGGCGCGGCAGGGCGGCGGCGCAACACCAACGGTCGTTGAAGACGACCGTTGGTTCCGGTCTCGAATTCTCGCCCAGCCTCTGGCTTCGCGAGAAGTCGAGATGGGTCATCGGCCCCGTCGATCCCGGGCTTGCCCGGGATCGAGATCGGTGCGTCAGCATCCTGGGGCGATGGTACAAGCTCGGACCAGGAGGGCGGGGGAGACGGGCCGCCCCGCCGTCCGGACGCGGCAGGCCCGGCACGGCAGGATCATGACCCCGATCATCCGCGCCCTCGATCCGACCTATGCCAGCCTCGGCATCGCGGTGCATTTCCTGGCCCGCCGGGAGCCGTTCGCGAGCTTCCGGCTCGGCGACGTGATCCATACGGTGGATGTCCAGATCCGGCGCCGCCACGCCCTGTTTGCCTTCGAGGGCGAGCGGGTGGCCGGGTTTCTCGGCTGGGCGCTCTACAGCCACGAGGATGCGCGGCGCTTCGCCGAGACCGGCCGTCCGCCGCCGCCCGACACGCCGGACGGGGCCGACGTGGCGTGGCTGCTCATGGCGGCGGCGACCTCCACGGAGGCGCTCAAGGGTCTGCTGCGCGAGGGGCGGGCGCTCAACGTCGGGCGCCGGGTGATGGGGGTCCGCCACAAGCCGGGGGGCAAGCGGGTGATCTTCGACCAGCCGATCAGCGCCAAGCCGATCAGCGCCAAGCCGCCGCGGGCCTGAGCGGGGCGCCGCTCCTCAACCGCCGAGGCCCGTGTCGCAATTCGCCAGGACGTCGTCGCGCTTGTACCGCTCGGCGTTGACGGCGAGGACCGGCGCGGTCAGGCACCAGTCGAGGTGCAATTGCCGGTCGGGGTGCCAGAAGTTGCTCGGCGGCCGGGCGCAGGACGGGGTCGAGCGCATCCGCTGATACTGTTTTGCGGCGTCGTTCGCGTAGGATTTGCAGAAGCCGAAGGGCGCGGCCTCGGCGGCACCCGCCGCGACGAGGAGGGAGACCGAGACGAGCGCACCGGTGACGAACCTGACCATCGCGCAGTTCCTTGGGTGAGGCGATGGCCAGGACTTCGCATGGCGCAGAGGCAACCGGCGTGCTGCGGCACACGCCGGCGATGATCCTGGCTCCTCGCGCCGGAGCGGTCAGGGCCGGCCGCTCGCGATGATCCGATCGGTGGCCGGCAGCACGATGCGGCAATGCAGCCCCTCGGGCCGGAAGTTCAGGACGGCGCGGCCGCCGAGTTCGTAGGAGAGGGTGCGCTCGATCAGCTCGGAGCCGAAGCCCCGGCGGGCGGGCGGCGCCACCGGGCGGTCGAGGCCGCTCTCGGTCCAGTCGAAGACGAGGGTCGGCTCGGCGTCCGGGGCGCCGTCGAAGCGCCACGCCGCCGCGACGCGGCCGTTCGACGCCGAGAGGGCGCCGTGCTTCACCGCGTTGGTGGCGAGTTCGTGGACCGCGAGCGCGAAGGTCTCGGCCGCCTTGGCGCGCAGGCGCACCGGCGGGCCGGCGATGCTGCGGACCTGCTCGCCCTCATGCGCCGCGTAGGCGAGGAGTTCGTGGCTGACGAGCTGTTCGAGGTCGATGCCCGCCGCCGGGTCGCGGGTGACGGCCGCCTGCACGCGCGCGAAGGCGTCGATGCGCCCCTCCAGATGCGCCGCGTAATCGTCGACCGTGTCGCTCGTCGCCGCGGTCCGGCGCACGATCGAGCGCATCACCGCCAGGGTGTTGCGCACCCGGTGCTGCAGTTCGGCGAGCAGCAGCTTGGCCTGCCCCTCGCTCACCCGCATCGCCGCCTCGGCCTGCTGGCGCGCCGTGATGTCGACGAAGGTCAGCACAACGCCGGCGATGAAGTTGTCGACGCTGCGGTAGGGCAGCACCCGCACCATGTAGCGCGCGCCCGTCTCCGGATTGGCGATCTCGCGCTCGATCGTGGCGAGCGTGCGCAGCACCCGCCGGGCGTCGTCCTGCAGCTCGTCGTAGGCGACTCGGGACTTGATGTGAGCGATCGGCCGTCCGATGTCGGATTCGACGAGGTGGAAGACGTCCACCACGGCCGGCGTCGAGTTCGTCACCCGCAGCTCGTTGTCGAGGAACACCGTGGCGATCTGCGTGCTTTCGAGAAAATTCTTGAGGTCGCTGGTCGCCCGCGTCAGCTCGTGCACCCGGTGCGCGAGTTCGCCGTTGACGGTCGTCAGCTCTTCGTTGACGGATTGCAGCTCCTCCTTGGAGGTCTCCAGCTCCTCGTTGGCGCTCTGAAGCTCCTCGTTCAGGGACTGGTACTCCTCGTTGGAGGACTTCAGCTCCTCGTTCGTGCTCTCCAGTTCCTCGATGGTGGCCTGGAGCCGGTTCTTGGTGGTGCGCAGCTCGTCTTCGAGGCGCCGGGCGTACTCGGTCTGGGCGGAGGCCGCGGCAGCGGGGTCGGGAGGATCCCGCAGGACCGCCCCGTCCTTGAACAGCACGATGTAGTTCTGGGGTGACGCCCCGCTCTCCTGGACCGGCTCGACCACGAGGTCGACCATGAGGCGCTGGCCGTTCGCGCCGACGCGCAGGCCGTCGATCTGGACGGTGTCGCCCTGTTCGGCCGCCTGCGCCAGGGCCGCGCGCAGGTCGAGGCGCAGGTCCGGGTGGGCGAGCTGCAGCAGGTTGAGGGAGGCGGCCCCTCCGGCCGGATCGATGTAGCGCCCGGTCCGCCCCGAGAAGTGCAGGACCGTGAAGGACTCGTCCACGATCACGTAGGCCGGCGCGTAGCGCTCGACGAAGCGCTCGGCCCGGCGCGCCAGGGTCGCCTCCGCGATCCGGGTCCGGTCGGCGGGGGCGGCGCTCACCAGCCGGCGGTCCACCGCCGTGAAGGGAAAGTCGGGCAGGACGCGGCTGCCGCCCTCCAGGCGCCGGAAGATGCGCGAGCGGCTCTCGATCGGGGCGAACAGGCTGGTGTGGCGCGACACGTTCTCGGAATTGCCGAGGAACAGGAAGCCGCCCGGGCGCAGCGAGAAGTGGAACAGCGGGACGACCCGGCTCTGCAGCTCCGCCTCGAGGTAGATCAGCAGGTTGCGGCAGGAGACGAGGTCGAGCCGTGAGAAGGGGGCATCCTTGATGATGCTGTGCTGCGAGAAGATGCACATCTCCCGCAGCTCCTTGACGACGCAGTAGGTGTCGCCCTCCTTGACGAACCAGCGGCCGAGGCGCTCGGGGGTCAGCACCCGGGCGATGTCGTCGGCGTAGCGGCCGGCCCGGGCCGAGGCCAACGCCCGTCCGTCGAGGTCGGTGGCGAAGATCTGGATCTGCGGCGCGTCGTCCCGGTCGGCCATGTACTCGCGCAGCAGCATCGCGATGGAATAGGCCTCCTCGCCGGTCGAGCAGCCGATCACCCAGACCCGCAGCTGGTCGCTGCGGGTCTTGCCCGAGAACAGGGCCGGGATCACCTCGCGCTGCAGGATCTCGAACTCCGCCGCGTCGCGGAAGAACTGCGTGACCCCGATCAGCAGGTCGTTGAACAGGTTCTGCGCCTCGTCGGGCTTGGCGCGCAGGCTCTCGACGTAGGTCTGGATCTGGTCGGTCTGCAGCACCTGCATCCGGCGCTGCACCCGGCGCAGGAAGGTGCCGGGCTTGTAGCCGTGGAAATCGTGGCCGGTCTTGTTGCGCAGGATGGTGGCGATGCTGGTGAGCGCACCCGCGATGTCGGGCGAATCCGGCGCGAAGACCCCGTCCCGGCCGCGGACCAGATGCCCGACCGCCGAGGCGAGGCGCTCGGCAAGGCGGGCGACCGGCAGGATGGCGTCGGCGATCGCCGCGGGGCTCGAACTGCCCGCGAGCTCGCCCGAGCGCGCCTCCTCGGTCTCCTCCGCGAAGGCGAGGCCGCCCGCCTCCTTGATCGCCTTGACGCCGAGGGTGCCGTCGCCGTTGGTGCCCGCGAGCGTCACCGCGATGGCGTAGCGGTCCTCGTCCCGCGCGAGCGAGACGAGCAGGCTGTCGATCGTGCCGCCCGCCTCCGGGGGCGGCTCGGCCGGCCGCACGCGGAAGCGGTGATGCTCCACCGTCACGATCGTGCCGGGATCGGGCAGGTAGACCTGCCCGGCTTCGAGCAGGGCGTCGGCCTGGACCCGGCTCAGGGCGCGGCCCGGCGGCGCCAGCGCGCGCGCCAGCCGCTCCGCGTCGAGCAGCTCGGGATGCTGGAGGGCCAGCACCACGGCGATCCCGTCGAGCGGCGGCAGGTGCGCGAGCAGATAGGCGAGCGAGTCCGGGGACGCCGCCGACGCGCTGACCGCCACGACGACGCCGGCCGGCGAGGCCGTCTCGGCAGCGGCAGAAGGGGAACCAGTGTCATTCGACATCGTCGTTCGCGCCGTCGCTCCGCAATCCGTCCCGCCCCGGCGTCACGGCCCGTCCTGGCCGCCCTCGTCCACGCGGGATCCGGACGGGTTCATGGAGAGCAGGACCGCCCGCCGGATCGTGTCCGCGTACTGGCGATACTCGATCGCCCGCGCTCCGTACAACTCGGCCACGGCCTTGCGGCCGGCTTCGCGGCCCTCCTCGGCCATGCGCGACACCAGTTCGGCCCGCTCCTCGATGATGCGCAACGCCACCCGCAGGGCCTCGTCGACCGCGCCCTCCTGCTCCTTGGCGGCGATGTCGGCGGTGACGGCGTGCCCGACCTGGCAGCGGAAGCGCAGCGGCTTGCCGCCCCGCACGCGGGAGAGGACGCCCTGGCAATGGGGGCAGGTGAGGGCGACGGGTTCGGCGAGACGGCGCAGCACCTCGCTGTCCACCCGCTCGCCCGCCGCGATGTCCACCTCCAGGCGGATCTCGGGCGGCACCGGCACCTGCGCCCCGGCCGGCTCGCGCACGAGGTCCGAGAGCACGTCGCCGAGCCGCGCGCTCGGGACCGCGAGGTCGACGGTGGCGGCCGAGAGCGCGCTGCGCGGCATCTCGTCGGCGATGGCCTCCGTCGGGTCCTGCACCAGCGCGACCCCGCCGCAGCGCTTGATGGCGTCGAGGCCCGCCGCCCCGTCGTTGAGGAAGCCGCTGAGGACGACCCCGATGACGCGCGGCCCGTAGGCGGCCGCAGCGGAGCGGAACAGGGGATCGATGGCAGGGCGCGCCATGTTCTCGCGCGGGCCGCGCCCGAGGCGGATGCGGCCGTCGATGAGGAGCAGGTGGTGGTCGGGCACGCCGAGATAGACGTGGCCGGGCCTGATCGGCAGGCCGTCCGCGGCGGACTGGACGGGGAGATGGCCGGCCGCCGCGGCCACGCTCGCCAGCACCCCGATGCTGCGCGCCGGGATGTGCAGGACGATGAACACCGCCGCGGGCAGGTCCGTCGGCAGGCCCCCGAGCAGGGTGCGCAGGGGCGTGGTGGCCCCCGACGACCCGCCGATGACGATGATGTCGCGATGGCTCATGGCAGTCTCGCGTGACCGGGCCGCGGGAGAGGACCGGGAGGGAAGCCGGAGCGCCGCCGACTTGTTCCGGGGCGCAGCGGCTCCGGCCGCGGGGGTAACGGTGAGCCGGGCCCGTCCGCGGGCGGGCGAGGGAGCGCGCGGCGGTGCCGGCCGTTGAATCCAAGGCGCCGATGTCGGGAGCCTGCGCGCCGCGCCGGCGAGGAGACCGCCATGCCCGATCTCGACGCCGAGACCCGCCATCTCGCCCGGGCCGAGTCCGCCATCGCGGCGGGCGAGCGACGGATCGCCGAGCAGATCGACCGGATCGCGCATCTGCGCCGCTGCGACCTGAGCGTCACGGCGGCCGAGCAGCTCCTCGACACGCTGCGCCAGACGCTGCGCGGCTGGCAGGAGACCCGCGAGGAGATCCGGCGCACCATCGCGCGGATCGAGGAGGCCGCGCGGGCCGGCCCGGCCCGGCGCGCCTGATCCGGTCCGCCCGGCACCCGGGCATCGCGCCGTCTCAGACGTCGTTCGCATCGTATTCACGGCCGACGCGGCCGAGGTGGAGATAGTTCGCGGAGAACAGGGCGACGTCCTGGAGCGCGTCGAGGTCCGGGATCGACAGGGTCTTGCCGCGGAGGATGACGAGGCCACGGGCCCGCAACTCCTGGATGGTGCGGTTGACGTGGACGGTGGAGAGACCCGTCGCATCGGCGAGTTCGGCCTGGGTGACCGGCAGCTCGCAGGACGACCCCGCCGTGAGCCCGACCGCGCGCAGGCGCACGAAGACCTCGCAGAGCAGGTGGGCCATGCGCTCGAGCGCGTCGCGCTGGCCGAGATTGGTGGTCCATTCGCGCTGGATCGCCTCCTCGACGAGGGAGGTCCACCACAGGGCGCGGCTGATGCGGGGATAATTGTCGCTCAGGTCGATGACCGCATCCTTCGGGATCTCCGCCACCGTGACGGGCGAGAGGGTGCCGACCGAATGGTCCATCTGGCGCAGGATGAACATCCGGAGATCGCACAGGTCGCCCGGCAGCAGGAAGGCGGCGATCTGGCGCCGGCCGTCCTCCAGCATCTTGTAGCGGCAGGCCCAGCCGTCGAGGATGAGGTTGACGCGCCCGGGCGCATCGCCCTCGTGGAAGATGTCCTCCCGCGAGCCGAGCCGGCGCTGCCGCACCGAGGCCGCCCGTTCGAGCGCCTCCTTGTCGTCCCGCGACAGGGCGGTGAACTGCTCCAGCTTGCGGATCAGGTAGGTGGCCATCCGGTCCGCTCTCCTCTACCACTGCCTCGGTACATGATCGGCAGACCCATCCATGCAACCCATGTTATCGTCGTCGCATCCTCATGCCCTTTATCCAGGATAACGGAACCGGACGGGGCGCATCGATGACGAGATCCACGCATGCGGTGCTCGCGCAGCGCCGAATCCTGGTGGTGGAGGACGAGTACTTCATCGCCCACGACATCGCCCATGCCCTCGGGCGGCTGGGTGCCGAGGTGGTCGGCCCGGCGCCGAGCTGCGAGGACGCGCTGGCGCTCGTCACGGCGGAGCACCTCGACGCGGCCGTCCTCGACATCAACGTGCGAGGCCAGACCGTGCTCCCGGTGGCCGAGATCCTGGCGGCTCGCGGTGTCCCGTTCGTGTTCGCCACCGGCTACGATCGCGGCGCGGTGCCGGTCGCCTTCCGGAGCGTGCCGCACTGGGAGAAGCCGTTCAATCCCGACCACCTCGCCCGGGCGCTCCCGGAGGTGCTGCCGCGCCGCACGCGCTGAGGCGGCGGGACGGCCCGCTGCGACGCCGCCCGCGCGCCGCCGCGGCTCAGGCGCCGTCGAAGAAGGGCGCCCGCCGGGCGATGAGCGCGAGCACCTGCTCGGCCGCCGCTCCGGGCGGGGTCGCGGCGGTGTCGAGCCGCAGGTCGGGGGTCTCCGGCGGCTCGTAGGCCGAGTCGATGCCGGTGAAGTGGCGGATCGCGCCCGCGCGCGCCTTGCGGTAGAGGCCCTTGGGATCGCGCCGCTCGCACTCGGCCAGGGGCGCGTCGACATGGACCTCGAAGAACGGGATGTCACCGGCGATCGCGCGCGCCAGCGCCCGTTCCCGGCGGAAGGGCGAGATCAGCGAGACCAGCACGATCAGCCCGGCATCCGCCAGGAGCCGGGCCGCCTCGGCGGTGCGGCGCATGTTCTCGGCCCGGTCCGCATCCGTGAAGCCGAGATCCCGGTTGAGCCCGTGCCGCAGGTTGTCGCCGTCGAGGATGTAGGCGTGCCGTCCCTCTTGGGTGAGCCGGGTCTCCACGAGGTCGGCCACCGTCGACTTGCCCGCGCCCGACAGGCCGGTGAACCAGAGGATGCAGGCCTGCTGCCGCTTGAGGTCGGCCCGGACCCGACCCGACACCTCGAAAGGCTGCCACCTCACGTTCATCGGAGAACCGCGCGCTGTGATGCACATGCGGTCAGATTAACCGGGGCATTCGGTCGAAACCGTGGCTTCGGCACCACGGCAAATTACAGAATTGCATCCCGAATACTGCCGGCATATCCCCGCCTGATGGCGAGATCATCTCGAAGCGATTTGATGTTTAGCCTGCCCCGACGATCCACGACGGCAAGCACGGGTGCCATCAGAGGCGCCGAGCGCCAAGTCGTGTCCGCGACCTGACGTCGATGCACGCGCCGATTGAACTCGGCGGGACGCGCCCGTCCACTTGCGTGAGCCTCCGCCCGCCCGGACACGCTCTGTGCGACCGATGCGGCGGCCTCACGCCGAGTCCGCCTCCGCGAGCAGCACGGCGACCCGGGCGCCGATCTCGGTCGAGGGGAAGGGCTTTTCCAGGACCGCGTAGGAAGGCGGGATGCGGGCCGCCTCCGCGTGGCCGGTGACGATCAGGAAGGGCAGGGCGGGCCAGCGCGCCCGCACCTGCTCGGCGAGGTCGAGGCCGGTCATGCCCGGCATCGCGAGGTCCGCCACCACGAGGTCGTAGCGCTCGGCTTCGAGCCGGGCGAGCGCCGTCTCGGCGCTCGGCACCTCCACGGGGTCGTGCCCGAAGCGGCTGAGGAACGAGGCCGTGACGTGGCGCACCTGCGGGTCGTCGTCCACCACGAGGATCCGCGCGCGGCGGCGCAGGGGCACCGCGTCCGGGCCGGCCGCCTGGTCCGCGTCGAGCGGCTCGTGCGAGCGGGGCAGGTAGAGGTCGACCCGGGTGCCGCGCCCGACCTCGCTGTCGATGCGGATCGTGCCTCCCGATTGCCGCAGGAGCCCGAACACCATCGCGAGGCCGAGGCCCGTGCCCTGTCCCTGCGCCTTGGTGGTGAAGAAGGGCTCGAACACGCGGCCGAGGATCTCCGGGGGAATGCCGGTGCCGGTGTCCTCGATGGCGATGATCGCGTAATCCCCGTCCGGCAGGTCGGGCTCCTGGCTGCCCGCCACCGTGGCGTTGCGGGTCGCGAGCGAGACCACGCCGCCGTCCGGCATGGCGTCGCGCCCGTTGATGCAGAGGTTCAGGATCGCGAGTTCGAGCTGCTCGGGGTCGACCCGCGCCGGCCAGAGGTCGGGGCTCAGGCGGTGCTCGACCTGCACGAAGCCGCCGAGGCTGCGCCCGAGGAGGTCGTCCATGCCCCGGATCACCCGGTTGAGGTCGACCACCCGGGCCTGCAGATCGCGCTGGCGGCTGAAGCTGAGCAGGCGCTTGGTCAGCGCCGCGCCGCGCTGGGCGGCGTGGAAGGCGTTGGTCATCAGCCGCGACAGGCGCGGATCGCCCTCGACCTTCGGCAGCGCCAGTTCGAGGCTGCCCATGATGGCGGTGAGCAGGTTGTTGAAGTCGTGCGCGACGCCGCCCGCCAGGGTGCCCAGCGCCTGCATCTTGTCGGCTTGGCGCAGGCGCGCCTCGAGGGTCTTCTGCTCGGTGACGTCCCGCTCGATGGTGGCGAGGTGCCCGGTCCCGCCGCCGGGATCGGGGATCGGCACGCGCACCACCTGCGCCCAGGTGGGGGCAGCGGCGGGACCGCCCGAGACCGTGGCCTCGGTGCGCTGGCCGCCGGCCATTGCCGCCCGGTCGGCCTCCGCGACGGCCTGCGCGGCCGCGGGGTCGAGGAAGTCGCTCTCGGGCCGGCCGAGGCAGGCCTCCACCGTGGTGCCGAGCCGCGCCGCCTTGGCGGCGTTGAGGCGCACGAAGCGGCCCTCGGCATCCTTGAACGCGATGGCGTCGCCCGCGTGGTCGAGGAGGCCGCGCAGGAGCGCCCGCTCGGTGGCGAGATCGCGCCCGAGGCGGTGGCGCTCGTAGGCCGCCCGGACGGCGCCGCGCAGCAGGCCCGCATCCCAGGGCTTGGTGACGTAGCCGGTAATGCCGCCGCGGTTGAGCGCCGAGGTCACGGCCGAGAGGTCGGCATAGCCGGTGAGCAGGATCGTCTGCGCGTCGCTCAGGCCGCGGGCGCGGGCGAGCAGCGCGTCGCCGGTCATGCCCGGCATGCGCTGGTCGGAGACGATCACCGCCACGTCGGGCTCGGCCTTCAGGATCTCCAGCGCCGCCTCGGGCCGGCTCGCCGTGAGAACCCGGTACTCGTCCTCCAGGAGGTCTTCGAGCGCGACCAGGATGTCCGGCTCGTCGTCGACCGCGAGGATCGTGCCCCGTGCGGCGCTCCTGTCCATGCTCGTCCCATCGTTCGTCCCGCCCACGGTCACGAGGCCCGCCGCGGAATGCTGATGACGAAGGAGGCGCCGCCCCCGGGCGCCGTCTCGACGGTGATCGCGCCGCTATGCGCCTGAACCACGCCGTACGCAATGGCGAGGCCGAGTCCCGTGCCGGACCCGACCGGCTTGGTGGTGAAGAACGGCTCGAAGATGCGCTCGCGCAGGTGCTCCGGCACGCCCGGCCCCGTGTCGCTGATGCGGATGAGGTCGTTCTCCCCGTCGCTCAGGGTCTCGACCGTGATCGTGCCCTCGCCGGGAATCGCGTCGGCGGCGTTGCCGATCACGTTCATCACCACCTGGTTGAGGAGCGCGGGCGTGCAGTGGATCTCGGTGGCGCCGTGGAGGCGCCGCTCCACCGCGATGCGGGTGCCGAGCTTGTGCTGGAGCAGCGCCAGCACGGTCTCGATCGCCTCCGGCACGTTCACGGAGCGCATCTCGCCCTCGTCGAGGCGCGAGAACTTGCGCAGGTTCACCACGAGGTCCTGGATGCGCCCGAGGCCGAGCCGCATGGAGCCCGCCCGGTCGCGGGCCTTGACCAGCGCGCGCCGGGCCGGCTCCGACAGGGCGTCCGCCTCGGCGCCGATCTCGCCGAGCAGGCGCTCCACCGTGCCCTGGTGGGCGAGGATGAAGGCGAGCGGATTGTTGATCTCATGGGCGATGCCGGCGACGAGTTCGCCGAGCGAGGCCATCTTGGCGGCCTGGACGAGCTTGGCCTGCGCGTCCTTGAGCTGCCGGTTGGCGTCCGCGAGGTCGTGGTTGGCCTGGGCCAGCGCCCCCGCGAGCGCCGCCTTGGCCTCGGCGGCGGCGGCCTCGGCCCGGGCGCGCTCGGCCGCGCGCTCGTGCTGGCTCAGTTCGTCGGCGACCCGGCGGTTGTCCTCGTCGAGGAGCTTGCGGCGCACGAGCGTGCGCACCCGGATCGCCAGCACCTCGCCCTCGGCGCCCTTGGGCACCACGTCGTCGACCCCCGCCGAGAAGGCGCGGACCAGCAGGTCCTTGCTCGACGCCCCGGCGCTGCCAATGCCCACGAGGGAGAAGCCGCCCGCGCCGTCGCCGCGCAGGGCCGCGATGCGCCGGCAGAGCGCGACGGCATCGTAGGTCGCGGCCAGGAGATCGACGGTGACGCAGTCGAAGGCCGCCCCGGGCGCGCCGAGCGCGTCGAGCGCCTCCTCGGGCCCGGCGGCGGTCACGACCTCGTGGCCCTCCTGGGCGAGGAGGCCGGCGAGAGCGGCGCGGTCGCTGGCGCTCGCGTCGATCACGAGGAGGCGGGCGCGCCGGAAGGCGCCGTGCGCCGCCTCGCGCGGGCCGGCCGCGCCGCGCTCGCGCAGGAGCGCGCGGATGCGCAGCACCAGGAGGTCGCGGTCGGCGGATTTCGGCACGTAGGCATCGGCGCCGCTCTCGAGCCCCTGGCGCTCCAGGTCGCGGCCCTTGGCCTCCGTCAGCATCAGGACCGGGGTCGCGCGCGTGCGCAGCGACAGGCGCATCTGGCGCGTGAGTTCGTCACCGTTGATGCCGGGCAGGTGGTAATCGGCGACGACGAGATCCGGCACGCCCCGGTTCAGGGCTTCGAGCGCGGCCTCGGCGGTGGCGCAGCGCGTGACCGCGAACCCGCTCGCCTCCAGGAGCAGGCGCAATTGCAGGGCCTGCGTCTCGGAATCCTCCACGAGGAGGATCCGGGCCGGGACCTCGCGCGGGGGCCCGCCGGCCTCGTCCGGGAGCGCCCCGGCCATGCCCGGGACCGGCGCGCTCATCGCGGACCTCCGGGCTGGACCGCGCGCAACAGGCGCGGGGCGATCAGGTCGAGGGGCAGCACCGACCCGGCGGCCCGCAGGCGCACCGCCGCCGCCGGCATGCCGTAGACCACCGCCGAACTCTCGTGCTCGGCCAGCGTGAAGGCGCCCGCCATGCGCATGTCGAGGAGGCCCGCCGCCCCGTCCTCGCCCATGCCGGTGAGCAGGATGCCGAGCCCGCGCGGCCCGGCCACCCGGGCGACCGAGCGGAACAGCGCGGTGGCGGAGGGGCGCTGGCCGCCCACCGGCGCCTCGTCCGAGACGGCGATGAGGCCGCCGCTGCCGAGCACGAGGTGCCGGTCGCCGGGCGCGACGTAGACGTGGCCGGGCAGGGGGCGCACCCCGTCGCGGGCGATCTCGACCGCGAGCGGCACCACGCCGTTCAGCCACGCGGCGAACCCGTCCATGAAGGCGGCGCCCATATGCTGCACGAGGAGGATCGGCGCCGGGAAGTCGGCCGGCAGGGCGCCGATGAGCCGCGCGAAGGCGGGCGGTCCGCCCGTCGAGGCCGCCACCGCCACCAGGGTCGGCAGCACGCCCGCCTCGTCGCGCGCCGGCAGGTCGGGGAGCGGGACGGGCCGCGCGCGCTCCGCCCCGATCGCCCGGCGGCGGATCACCGGCACCGCGCTCATGATCCGCAGCTGCGTGCAGATCTCGTCCGAGACCGCCTCGTAGGCCCGGTGCCCGGTGCCGACCGGCTTCTCCACCACGCTGAGCGCGCCCGCCCGCAGGGCGTTCATCGAGATCTTGAGGGAGGCGTCCTCCACCGCATCCGCGATCACCACGATCGGGGTCGGCCGCTCGGCCATGATCCGCCGGGTGGTCTCCAGCCCGTCGATGCCCGGCAGGCGGATGTCCATCGAGATCACGTCGGGCTGCACCCGGTGGATCTCCCGCAGCGCCTCCTCGCCGGAGGAGACCGCGGCCACGAGGGCGAGGCGCGGATCGCGGCTCACGATATGGGCGAGGAGCTGGCGCACCACCAGGGAATCCT
This sequence comes from Methylobacterium isbiliense, assembly GCF_022179325.1. GTDB lineage: Bacteria > Pseudomonadota > Alphaproteobacteria > Rhizobiales > Beijerinckiaceae > Methylobacterium > Methylobacterium isbiliense. The sequence continues at coordinate 40,271 of NZ_BPQQ01000041.1, forward strand.
CGACCAGCATGACGCGGATGGGCGCGCTCACCGGCCCGCCTCCCGCCGGCGGCGCGAGGCGGGCCGGGCCGCGGTGCCGGGGCGGCCGGCGGCGTCGAGGGACCGCCGGGACGGGACGGAGGGGCGGGCGAGGGGGCTCACAGCAACTGACCGATCGTGTCGAGGAGTTCGCGCTGATCGAACTTCTGCTTGGTGATGTAGGCGTCGGCGCCGAGATCGAGACCGCGACGGATGTCCGCGGGGTCGCCGCGGGAGGTCATCAGGATCACCGGCAGGCGCGTCAAGTCGGGATCCTCCTTGATCGCCCGCAACAGCCCGAAGCCGTCGAGGCGCGGCATCTCCACGTCGGCCACCACGAGGTCGACCTGCGCCCCGTCGCGGCGCAGCCGGTCGAGGCCGTCCTGGCCGTCGACGCAGACGAAGACCCGGTAGCCCTCGGCCTCCAGGATGCTCTTCTCCAGCGTCCGGGTGGTGATCGAATCGTCGACGACGAGGATCGTGGGCGTGCGCCGGCGGGCGCTGCGGGCCGCCGGCGCCGGAAGGGCGGCAAGCCGCCCGCCCGCCTCCGCCGAGCGGGCGACGAGGCCGGCCGGATCCAGCACGAGGGCGGGGCTCTCGTCGGCGAGCAGGACCGTGCCGGAGACGAGGCCGGGATCGCCCCCGATCGGCGGCGGGGGACCGACGAGGCTCGGGCGCACGTCGAGGAGCCGGTCGACCGCGACCGCGCAGAGGTCGGCCCCATTGCGCACCAGCACGGCGCGCACGCGCCCGTCCTCGACCGGCAGCGCCGCGGGGCCGCCCAGCAGGGCGGCGAGCGGCACCACCGGGACGCTGACCTCGCGCCCGTCGAGGGCGACCCGGGCGTGGGGCAGCCCGGAGACCGGGACGAGGTCGGACGGGGCGAGGCGCAGCAGGCGCGCGGTCGCGCTGCCCGGCAGGGCGTAGATCCGGCCCGCCGCCTCGACGAGGAGGAGCGGACGGCGCGCCGCCGAGACCGGCACCGTGACGATCACCTCCGCGCCCCAGGGCTCGGCCCGCCGCAGCCGCGCCCGCCCCCGCAAGGCGGCGACCGCCTCTGCGACCACCGAGAGTCCGACGCCGCGGCCCGCGAGCCGGTCGACCCGCTCGGCGGTGGAAAAGCCCGGCGCGAAGACGAGGCGCAGGGCCTCGCGGGTGCTCGGGCGGGCCTCCGGCGGGATCAGGCCCTGGCGGCGGGCGGTCTCGACGATGCGCGGGATGTCGGGGCCGCGCCCGTCGTCGCGCACGGAGAGCACGAGGTCGCCGCCGCGCAGGCTCACCGACAGGGTGATGGTGAGCGCCTCCGGCTTGCCGCGCGCGCGCCGCGCCTCCGGCGGCTCCGCCCCGTGGCTCACCGCATTGCGCATCAGGTGCAGGACCGGATCCTTGAGGGCCTGGAGCAGGACCCGGTCGACGGGCCGATCGAGGCCCTCCAGCCGCACCTCCACCGGCAGCCCGGCCTCGCGGGCGATCTCGCGCACCATGCGCCCGTAGCCGCCGAAGACCGTCTCGGCGGGCACGAGGAGGAGGCGGTCGGCATCCTCGCGCAGGCGCCGCACCGCGACCTCGACCGTGCCGGCGGCGCGGTGCTGCGTGCGGGCGAGGCCGGAGGCGCCGCGCACCATCGCCCGCACCTCGCCGTCGAGGCGGCGCAGCAGGTCGAGGGCGGCGTCGAGGGCGGCCGCCCCCGGATCGCCCGCCTCGCGCAGGCGGCGCGACAGGGTCGAGACCTCGCCGGCCCGCTCGCGCAGGGCGTCGGCGGTGCGCCGCAGCGCCCGTCCGCCGCTCTCCAGCGCCGCCACCGCCCCGCCGATCTCGTCCTGGCTCTGCAGGGCGAGGGAGAGGTCGTGCACCGCCCGCGAGAGGCGGTCCACATCCTCGCCCGCCACGCGCAGCACCGCGGGCGCGGCCTCGGCGGGCTCGGCGCGGGGCGCCTCGGCCGGCCGCGGCGCGGGCACGGTCTCGGCAGAAGGGGGGTGTGGCGCCTCGGCTGGCCGCGGCGCGGGCGTGACCTCCGTGGCAGCCGGGCGGGGCGCCGCGGCGGGCCGCTGCGCAGGTGCGGTCTCGGCCGAGGGCTGCGCGGCCGCCGGGCTCCCCGACAGGCAGCGGTCGAGGGCCGCGGCAGCGTCCTGCGGCAGGGCCGGCTCGGGCACCTCCGCGAGCGCCGCCACCATCCCCTCGATGCGGTCGAGGGCGAGCGTCACGGCAGCCTCGGCCGCCCGGTCGAGGGGCTGGGCGCCCTCCACGATGCGGTCGAACAGGGTTTCCAGGCGGTGGGCGATGTCTTCCACCGCCGGCAGGTCGACGGCGCGCGCCGCGCCCTTCAGGCTGTGGGCGCGGCGGAAGACGTCGTTCCAGTCCGGCGCGGCGCCGGCCCGCGCGGCGGCGAGCGCCGCCCGGATGGCGCCGAGATGCTCCCGGTGCTCGGCCTCGAAGGCCGCGAGCAGCATGGCGCGGATGTCCATCGGGCGGGCTCCCCGGGCCGCCCTAGAGCCGGTAGCGCTCGGCGAGCGCGGTGAGGGCGGTCGCGAGTTCGCTGAGGTTGGCCGCCGCGGTCTCGACCTGCCGGGTGCCGGCCGCCGTCTGCTGGCTCGCCTGCCGGATGTTCTGGAGGGCGCCCATCACCTGCTCGATGCCGAGCTGCTGCTGGTTGGTCGAGGCGACGATCTGCTGGAAGGTCTGGACGCTCTCCTGCACCCGGGCGGTGATCTCCTCGATCGTCGCATGGGTGGTGTCCGAGCGCTCCTTGCCGAGCGCCACGCGCTTGACCGCCTCCTCGGTCAGCATCACCGAGGCGTTGATGCCGCGCTGGATGTCGCCGAGCAGCGCGCGCACCTGCACGGTCGCCTCCTTGGCCTGGTCGGCCAGCGCCTTCATCTCGCTCGCCACCACCGCGAAGCTGCGGCCGGACTCGCCCGCCGCCGCCGCCTCGATGGCGGCGTTGAGCGCGAGGAGATGCGTGCGCTCCGAAACGTCGTTGACCGTCGCGATGATCTCGCCGATGGCCTGCGTCTTCTCGCTGAGCGCCACGATGTTGCCGGCCACGGCCTCGCTCTGCTCGCGGATCGCGTCCATGGCGCGGGCGGTCTCGTCGACGGCGCGCAGGCCCGCCTGCGAGGTCTGGGCGGTGGCCTGGGCGGTGGCGATCACCTCCTGGGCGCGCTTGCCGATCTGGGCCCCCGCATGGGTGATCTCGTCGACGGTGGCGGCGGTCTCCTGCACGGCGGCGAACTGCTCCTCGACGCTCGCGGCCTGCTCCTGGGCGGAGGCGCGGATCTCGGCGGCGGCGGCGTTGAGGTTGGCGGTGGCGCTGCGGTTCTGGCTGGCGAGCTGACGCAGCCCCTCCACCATCTGGTTCAGCACCACCCCGAGCCGGCCGAACTCGTCGCGGCTGGTCTCGGCAAGCCGGCCCGAGAGGTCGCCCTCGCCGACCCGCGCGACGAAGGCCATCACGGCCTCGAGCGGGGTCGCCACCGCGCGGCGGATCAGCCACGTGATCACGAGCGCCATCACCACGCAGGTGGCGAGCGCCGCGATGGTGGAGATGCGGCTCTCCTCGTAGATGTCGCCGACCCGCCGCTGGCCCACCGCGATCACGGTCCCGAGCGCGTCGCGGGCCTGCGCCATGGCGCGCACGAAGTTCTCCTGCGCCTGGTCGAGGGCGGTCTCGGCCGACTGGATCGTCGCGAGATCCGAGGATCCCAGGGCCTCGAACTGGCGCTCGGTGAGGGTGCGGATGCTGCGCAGCTCCACGCTCGCCGCCGTCAGGATCTCGCTCATCTGCTGCCACGCGGCGGCCCGGTCGGCGGAGAGCGACTGGGCGCGGAACTCGGCCGTGCTGGCGATGGTGCCGGCGAGCGCCGTCTCGGTCGCCGCCGCGGCCTGGCGCCAGGTCACGGCCGGCTCCTCCTTGGGCGGGACCTCCCGGTTGAGCGCCCGCAGGAAGTAGCGCGTGGTGGCCTCGTCCCGCAGGTCGCTCATCCGGCGCTGGGCCTCGCGGATGGTGTCGAGCTGACGCATGACCACGAGGTCGCGGGTGACGATGATGTCGGTGGAGCGGCGCACGTCGCCGATCTGCGCCAGGGCGTAGATGCCGAGCGCCACGATCACCAGGATGACGGCGGTGAAGCCGAGGAGGATGCGGTTCCCGATCGAGATCGACACGCTGGTCTCACGCTCCGAGATGGAAGGGTCAGGCGGGCTGCCGCGCGCCGAGGAACGGCCGCAGCAGGGCAGGGAGGTTCACCAGGGGGAAGCCCTGCGGGTCGTCGGCCCCGGCCCGGGCGCGGCCGGACACCGGGCGGTCGCCCGAAGGTTCGTCCACCAGGGCGTCGACCACCGCCAGCGCCCGCTCGACGCGCAGGCCGATGCGCGGGGTCTCGCGGCGCAGCACCACGAGGTGCCAGCGCCCGTCCTCCGGGGTCTCGGCGCCGAGGCCGAGCGCCGCCGCGAGGTCGAGCACGCTGAGGAGCACGCCGCCGCGGCCCGAGAGGCCGAGGAGCGCCGGCGGCGCCCCCGGCACCGGCGTGCAGGGCCGAAAGGGCGCCACCTCGGCCACCGCCTCGACCGGCAGGCCGAACCGCTCCGCCCCGGCCTGGCAGACGAGGGTACGCAGGCGTGCGCGGGTCTCGGGCAGCGCCTGCCCGCGCGCGGCGAGGCGGCGGCTGCGCGCGTCGAGCAGCGCCGCGATCCGGGCCGGGCTCAGCACCTCGTCGGCCAGGATCTCGTGAGCAGGGCCGTCCTGGGCGCCTGCCGCCGGACCGGGAGCCGTCACGGGGCGCCGCCCCCGAGGAAGGGCCGGGCGGCCTCGGCAAGGTCGCCGGGAGTCAATCCGTCGCCCTCGGGCAGGCCGGCCTCCGCCGGCAGGCCGGCGGCGAGCCGCAGCGCGTTCGCCAGCGCGCGGCAGCCGGCCTCGCGGCGGCCGGCGGCGATCAGCGTCAGACCGAGATGGTAGTGGGCCATGACGAAGCCTTTATCGAGGTAGATCGCGCCGCGGAAGGCGCGCTCGGCCTCCTCCGGCCGGGCGCGGGCGCGGGCGAGCAGCCCTTCGTAGAGGCGCAGCGTCGCATCGGTGGGATCGGCCTGGAGCGCGGCGCGGCAGGCCTGCCAGCTCGCATCGAGGTCGCCCGCATCGGCGAGGCGGCGCACCGCGGCGAGCGGCGTGTCGGACGCCGAGGCGGCGGGGGCGGGCGCCGGCGGGCGGGTCGACGGACCCGCGAGCGGACGCGCCAGGGGACGCGCAAGGGGAGGCTCCTGCGGGCGCGGCGTCCGGACGGGCACGTGGCGGGCCGGACGCGCAGGCGTGGCGACCGGCTCCGGCGCGGCGGGCGGGACCGGGGGCCGCTCCCGCTCCTCCGGCGGCCGGCGATAGGCGGCGGTGCCGGGCAGGCTCACGGGGTCGAGGATCTCCGAGAAGGAGGGGTTCGGCTCCGCGTGGCCGAGCAGCAGCCAGCCCCCGGGCCGCAGGCGGGCGGCGAGCGCGCGGACCACCGCCGTGACGGTGTCGGGGTGGAAGTAGATCAGCACGTTGCGGCACAGGATGACGTCGTAGTCGGTGAGCGCCAGCGAGGCGGTGCCGTCCACGAGGTGGAGCAGGTTCTGCGGCTCGAACCGGGCGAGCCCGCGGTATTCGGGGCGCAGCACCCAGGTGTTCTCGCGCGCGCCGCGGCGGAAGTAGCGCGCCCGCTCCTCGGCCGGGAGGCTGCGCAGCGCCCAGGCGCCGTACTCGGCCCGGCGCGCCACCGCCAGCACGTCGCGGTTGATGTCGGTGCCGGTGAGCGAGAGGCGCCAGTCCGGCAGCCGCTCGCCCAGGAGTTCGTGCAGCAGGATGGCGAGCGAGTAGGTTTCGGGGCCTGTGGAGCAGGCCGCGCTCCACAGGCGCAGGCGCTTCTCCGGCGACCGGGCGGCGATCCGCTCGGGCAGGATCGTCGAGCGCAGGGCGGCGAACTGCTCCGCGTAGCGGAAGAAGAAGGTCTCGCCGATGGTGATCTCGGCTTCGAGCGCCGCCCACTCCTCCTCCGACTCTCCGAGCCGGGCGAGGTAGGCGGCGGCGTCCGGCGCCGCGGCGGCCCGCAGGCGGGCGCGCAGCCGCTCCCAGAGCAGGTCGTCCTTGTCGGCATAGTAGTGGTGGCCCGTGCGCGCGACGACCGCCGCCTTCAGCGCCGCGAAGGCCGGGTCGTGGATCGGGGCGGCGGAGGCCGGTCTCACGCCGCAGATCCCGTCCGCCTCATGCCGCCCACTCGGCGAGGCGCGCCTGGGCCGCACGGGTCTGGGCATCGAGGCGCGCGCGCTCCTCGGCGAGCAGGATCCGCTCCGGGCTCAGGCCGTGCAGCAGACGCTCGCCGAGGCGGATCTCGTGGGCGACGCAGCCGTTCAGCGTGGCCCCGTCCAGCACCGGCGTCACGGCCTCGGGCGGCACGCGCACGAGGTCGGCGGCCCGGTCGACGAGGAGCGCAAGCGGCATCGGCCCGGCCATCAGGAGGAGGTGGCGGTAGACCATCCGGCGTGCCTGGGCGGGCCGCGCGAGGCCGAACAGCACCGCGAGGTCGAGCACCGGCACCGCTTGGCCGCCGAGGTCGAAGAAGCCTGCGAGCGCCGCCGGCCCGCCGGGCGGGCGCCACAGGCGGGGCAGGGGCAGGATCTCGTCCACGGCCGCGCCCGGCACCGCGCAGGCCGTGCCGGCCACATCGACCACCAGATAGGCCGTCGCCCCCGCCATCACGCCCCCGATCCCGCCCCGTCCTTCGCGCCGGTCCGGCGCGACGTCCTCGCGCGCCAGATAGGCGCCCGGCCGGGATTTCCAAACGCGGCCGCCTCCCCTTGCCCCGAAAGTCGAAGCATCCGCCATCGAAACCGGTTGACCGGGTGCCCCCGCCCGCGTACGGTCCGCGCCACTTTTCCAAGGGCAGGTGCATCGCGACATGCGCGCGGGTCTTATTGTAAGGGAGGCGCCACGGACGGGGCGGGCTTGAGACAGCTCGTGAGCCCCTCGGTGGCGCATGCAGGGTCCTTCGGGGCCCTTTTTTATTGCCCGAACGGACCCGGCGCGGCGGACAGGGACAGGGAAGGGAGCAGGCGATGAGTGCGGGCGAGGTGATGACCGGCGCCGAGATGGTGATCCGGGCGCTGCAGGATCAGGGCGTCGACACGCTGTTCGGCTATCCGGGCGGGGCGGTGCTGCCGATCTACGACGCCCTGTTCCACCAGGAGAGCGTCCGGCACATCCTGGTGCGCCACGAGCAGGGGGCGGTGCACGCCGCCGAGGGCTATGCCCGCTCGTCCGGCAAGGTCGGCTGCGTCCTCGTGACCTCGGGGCCCGGCGCCACCAACATCGTCACGGGCCTCACCGACGCGCTGCTCGACTCGATCCCGCTCGTCTGCATCACCGGCCAGGTGCCGACCCACCTGATCGGCTCCGACGCGTTCCAGGAATGCGACACGGTCGGCATCACGCGCAGCTGCACGAAGCACAACTACCTCGTGAAGTCGATCGACGACCTGCCGCGCATCCTGCACGAGGCCTTCTACGTCGCCTCGCACGGGCGGCCCGGCCCCGTCGTCATCGACCTGCCCAAGGACGTGCAGTTCGCCAGCGGCCTTTACCGGCGCCCGGTGGAGAACGCCCACAAGACCTACCGGCCGACCATCCACGGCGACCCCGACAAGATCCGGGCGGCGGTGGCCCTGATGGCCGGCGCCCGGCGCCCGGTCTTCTACACCGGCGGCGGCGTCATCAACTCGGGGCCGGAGGCCGCGCGGCTGCTGCGGGAGCTCGCCCGCGCCACCGGCTTCCCGGTCACCTCGACGCTGATGGGCCTCGGGGCCTATCCGGGCTCGGACCCGCAGTTCCTCGGCATGCTCGGCATGCACGGGACCTACGAGGCGAACCTCGCGATGCACGAATGCGACGTGATGGTCTGCATCGGGGCGCGGTTCGACGACCGCATCACCGGCCGGCTCGACGCCTTCTCGCCCTTCTCCAAGAAGATCCACGTCGACATCGACGCCTCCTCGATCAACAAGACCGTCAAGGCCGATATCGGCATCCTGGGCGACTGCGCCTCGGTGCTCGCCGAGATGCTGCGGGAGTGGCGGGCGCTGACGCCCGAGCCGGACACCGCGCGGCTCACCGAATGGCTGTCGAAGATCACCGGCTGGAAGGCGCGCGAGTGCCTCGGCTACTGGCCGTCCGGCACCACCATCAAGCCGCAATACGCGGTGCAGCGCCTCTACGAGGCGACCAAGGCCCGCGAGACCTACGTCACCACGGAGGTCGGCCAGCACCAGATGTGGGCGGCCCAGTACTACAAGTTCGAGGAGCCGAACCGCTGGATGACGTCCGGCGGCCTCGGCACGATGGGCTACGGCCTGCCGGCGGCGATCGGCGCGCAGCTCGCCCATCCGGGCGCGCTGGTGATCGACATCGCGGGCGAGGCCTCGATCCTGATGAACATGCAGGAGATGTCGACTGCCGTGCAGTACCGCCTGCCGGTCAAGATCTTCATCCTCAACAACGAGTACATGGGCATGGTGCGGCAGTGGCAGGAGCTGCTGCACGGCTCGCGCTACTCCCAGAGCTACTCGGAGAGCCTGCCGGACTTCGTGAAGCTCGCCGAGGCCTACGGCGCCAAGGGGATCCGCTGCGAGAAGCCGGGCGACCTCGACGCGGCGATCCAGGAGATGCTGGACTACGACGGCCCGGTGATCTTCGATTGCATCGTCGACAAGACCGAGAACTGCTTCCCGATGATCCCCTCCGGCAAGGCGCACAACGAGATGCTGCTGTCGGACTACCTGGGCGAGACCGGGGCGGAGCTCGGTTCGGTGATCGGCGAGGAAGGCAAGGTCCTGGTGTGAGGGCTCGGGGGATACGATGAACGCCATGAACACGCACTACCCCGATCCCGTCCGGGTCGAGCCGGTCAACCGGCACACGCTCGCGGTGATCGTCGACAACGAGCCCGGCGTCCTCGCGCGCATCGCCGGGCTGTTTTCCGGCCGCGGCTACAACATCGAGAGCCTGACCGTCTCCGAGACCGAGCACGCGCGGCACCTCTCGCGCATCACCATCGTCACCGCGGGCACGAACGCGGTGATCGACCAGATCAAGGCGCAGCTCGACCGGCTGGTGCCGGTGCACCGGGTCGTCGACCTGACGCTGCAGGGCGATTCGCTGGAGCGCGAGCTGTGCCTCGTGAAGGTGGCGGGCCGGGGCGAGCACCGCGTCGAGGCGATGCGGCTCGCCGCCGCCTTCGGGGCGCGCACGCTCGATGCGACGCTCACCTCCTTCGTGTTCGAGCTGACCGGCTCGACCGAGGAGATCGACCGCTTCGTCAAGCTGATGTCGGCCATCGGCCTCGTGGAGATCTCCCGCACCGGCATCGCCGCGATGGGGCGCGGTCCCGAGCCGATGTGAGGCGGTTCGCCCGCCGTCAGGCCCCGCGGCCCGGAGCCGGCGCAGAGGCCGGCTCGGCGGATCTTGCGCGTCCCGCATCATTTTCGCCGCCGGGCCGGTCGCGGCCCGGCGGAACAATGCTAAGGCTCGAGGCCTGTCCCGGCCCGCACCCGCGGGGCGCTTCCCTGGCGACGATGACGAACCCGCTCCTGGCGTTCTGGATGCGGCCGCGGCTGCTGGCCGCGGCCGTCCTCGTGCTCGTGCTGAGCACCGTGCTGCCCTTCGAGTCCATCTGGACGCGGCTGATGGCGGGGTGGTGCCTCGGCGTGGCGGCCTACATCGCCCTCGTCGTCCGGCTGACGGTGCGGCAATCGACCGAGGATCTGCGCCGGGAGGCCTCGCGCCTCGACGACAGCGCGCTCGTTGTGTCGCTGTTCGCGCTGCTCGCCGCGGCGGCGAGCTGCGTGGCGGTGGCGATGCTGGTGTTCGACCAGCAGGATCACGGTGCCTACCGCATCCCCCACATCGCCCTCGCGGTGCTGACCCTGGTCGCGGCCTGGGCCTTCGTGCAGGTGGTCTTCGCCATCCACTACGCCCATCTCTATTACGGCGCGGACGAGGCGGGGCACAGCCGCGGCGGGCTCGACTTCAACGGCGACCCGGAGCCGGATTTCTGGGACTTCGTCTACTTCTCGGTGACGATCGGGGCGACCTCGCAGACCTCCGACACCGACATCACCGCCAAGACCATGCGGCGGGTCGCCACCGTGCAGACGGTCTACGCCTACTTCTTCAACACCAGCGTGCTGGCGCTCGCGGTCAACATGGCGGCGGGCTTCGTGCAGCGGTGATCAGCCCTTCACGGCGACGAGCACGGCCCCGAGCGCGATCAGCCCGATGCCGAGCCAGTTGAGGCCGGAGAGCCGCTCGCCGAGGAACAGGACCCCGAACACCGCGACCAGGACCACGCTGAGCTTGTCGAGCGGGGCCACGCGGGCCGCCTCGCCGAGCGTGAGCGCCCGGGCATAGCACAGCCACGAGCCGCCGGTCGCGAGCCCCGAGAGGACCAGGAACAGCCAGGACCGGCCCGGGACCGTGCCGGGCGCCTGCCACCGGCCGCCGGCCGTCAGCAGCGCCCCCAGCACCACGACGATCACCAGCGTGCGCACGAAGGTGGCGAAATCGGCGCCGACCCCGTCGCCCCCGACCTTGGCGAAGATCGCGGTCAGCGCCGCGAAGGCGGCCGAGGCGAGCGCCCAGGCCTGCCAGCTCAGGAGAGATCCCCGCATCCGCCCTCAGAACAGCTTGCGCAATTCGCTCTTGAGGATCTTGCCGTTGGCGTTGCGCGGCAGGATCTCGTCGTGGAACAGGATGCGCACCGGCACCTTGAAGGCCGCGAGCCGCGCCGCCACGAACCCGCGCAGCTCCTCCTCGGAAGCGTCCTGCCCGCGCGCCAGCGCCACCACGGCGCCCGGCTCCTCGCCGAGCGTCGGATGCGGGATCGCCACCACGGCGGCATCCACCACCGCCGGGTGCTCGTGCAGCGCGGTCTCGACCTCGCAGCAATAGATGTTCTCGCCGCCCCGGATCAGCATGTCCCGGGCGCGGTCGACGATGGTGATGAAGCCCTCCTGGTCCATCCGGGCGAGGTCGCCGGTGGCGAGCCAGCCGTCCCGGAAGGCGGTCTCGTCGGGGCGGTTCCAGTAGCCCGCCACCACGTTCGGCCCCTTCACGTGCAGTTCGCCGACCTCGCCGGGCGCCAGGTCGTGCCCCTCCGGACCGACGATGCGCGCCTCGCAGACCGGCAGGGGCGGGCCGCAGCTGTCGGGGCGGTTGATGTAATCCTCGGCCTGATGGTGCGTGAAGGTGCCGGAGGTCTCGGTCATGCCCCAGCCGGTGGAGGGCTGGGCGTGCGGGAAGGCGGCCCGCAGGCGGCGCACCAGCTCGGCGGGGGCGGGGGCGCCGCCATAGGTGACGACCTCCAGCGACGAGAGGTCGTGGGTTGCGGCGGCCCGCTCCTCCAGCAGCTGCCAGGCGATGGTCGGCACGCCCCCGGCGGTGGTGCAGCGCTCGCGCGCGATCAGCGCCATCGCCCGCGCCACGTCCCAGCGCCGCATCAGGACCAGCCGGGTGCCCCGCCACAGGGCGGGGATCAGCGTGGCGAAGCAGCCCGTGACGTGGAAGAACGGGATCGCCACCAGGGACGCCTTCTGGGGGGCATCCGGGTCCGGGACCGGCACCGGCTCGCCGCGCCGCACGCAGGCGCGCGCCTGCGAGTAGGGATGGGCCATCACCCCGCAGGCGCCGTTGCGGTGGGTGCCGATGGCGCCCTTCGGCCGCCCGGTGGTGCCCGAGGTGTAGAACAGGGTCGCGACGTCGTCGGGCGCCGGGGCGACGTCCGGCACCGGCGCGTCGGGCAGGCCGGCCCAGGCGGCGACCGGGCCGATGATCGCGTCGAGGCTCTCGGCCCCCGGCGCCTCGGCGCGGGCGAGGAGCACGCGGGTCAGCGCCGGGCAGGCGGCGCGCCGCTCCGCGAGGCGGGCATGGCGCTCCTGATCGACGATCGCCACCGCGGCCCCGCAATCGTTGAGCGCGTATTCGAGTTCCGGCCCGGTCCACCACGCGTTGAGCGGGGCGGCGATCGCGCCCGTGAGCAGGGTGGCGAACAGCGCGACCGGCCATTCGGGCAGGTTGCGCATGGCGATGGCGACCCGGTCGCCCGGCCGCACGCCGCCGCGGATCAGGTCCTGGGCGAGCATCAGCGTGGCGCGCGCGAAGGCCTCGTAGCTCGCCCGGTCCTCCTCGAAGACCAGGAAGGTCTTGTCCCCGTGCCGCCGCCCGCCCAGGAAGATGTCGCGCAGCGTCGGCGGCGCCGCGGCCCAGACCCGGGTCGGCACGCCCCGGATCACCGCCTCGCCGACCGCGAAGGGCGAACCCGGGGCGGTGAGCCGCGCGGTCGCCTCGGCGAAGGACAGGGCGGGCCAGGAGGCCGGAAGCAGGGATGCCGGAAGACTGGATTCCGGGAGGGCGGTGGTCTCGGTCATCGGCGGCCTCGGGACGGGGCGGTCGGGTCCGGGCTTGGGGCTCAGCGTGGGGCTCAGCTGCAAGGGTTCAGGCGCATGGGCTCAGGTAATGGTCTGGCCGCCGTCGATGACGAGGCTCTGGCCGGTCATGAACGAGCCCGCGGGGCTCGCCAGGAACACCGCGGCGCCCGCGATCTCGTCGGGCTGGCCGATGCGGGCGAGCGGCGTGCGGGCCGTGTAGGCGGCGCGGCTCTCGGGGTTCTCCCACAGGGCCCGCGCGAAGTCGGTCTGGACGAGGCCCGGGGCGATGCAGTTGACGCGCACGTTGTGCGGCCCGAGTTCCACCGCGAGGTTGCGGGCGAGCTGGAAGTCGGCCGCCTTCGAGACGTTGTAGGCGCCGATCACCCCGGAGCCCTTCAGGCCGCCCACCGACGACACCAGGATGATCGCGCCGTCGCGCCGCGCGATCATGCCCGGGACGCAGAAGCCGATCAGCCAGTGGCTGGCGATCACGTTGTTGTCGAGGATCTTGCGGAACTGCTCGTCGCTGATGCCGCTCATCGGGCCGTAATAGGGGTTCGAGGCGGCGTTGCAGACCACCACGTCGATGCGGCCGAAGCGCGCCTCGGTGGTGCGCGCGAGGCGCTGCAGATCCGCCTTGGAGGAGATGCTGGCCGGCACCACGATCGCCCGCTCCTCGCCGTGGCGCGCGTTGATGGCCTCGGCCACGGCCCGGCAGCCCTCCTCCTTGCGCGAGGACACCACCACCCGCGCCCCGTGCTCGGCCAGGCGCTCGGCGATCGCGCGGCCGATGCCGCGCGACGAGCCGGTCACGATCGCGACCCGGCCGGAGAGATCGAACAGCGTCACCGGCGCTCCTCCATCATGACAAACGCTCTTGGCAGACGCTCTTGCGCCGGGGCTCCCGCGCAAAAGCCCTTGCGTTTTGGCGGGACCTTAGCTCTCTATGGCGATTAAGCAAGCCGCCCTTTCGAAAACGCGGCGGCCGGGGAGGGGCACCATGGGCAGACGCCCACGGTTTTGGGCCTTGCGGCGCCATACCCGATCCTCGATAAGTGGGCCAAAGCCCGGTCCGGCCGCCCGTGCGGCCCCACGGGCAGGAGGAGACTGGAGATGCGGGAAGCCGTCATCGTCGCCACCGCGCGCACGCCCATCGGCAAGGCCTACCGGGGCGCCTTCAACGACACCCAGGCCCAGGCGCTCGGCGGCCACGCCATCGCGGAGGCGGTGAAGCGCGCCGGCATCGACCCGGCCGAGGTCGGCGACGTGGTGATGGGCGCGGCCCTCCAGCAGGGCTCCACCGGCTCCAACATCGCCCGGCAGGCGGCGATGCGGGCGGGCCTGCCCCCGAGCGTGGCGGGCATGAGCCTCGACCGGCAATGCGCCTCGGGGCTGATGGCGATCGCCACCGCCGCCAAGGAGATCGTGACGGACGGGCTCGACGTGGCGGTGGGCGGCGGCCTCGAATCGATCTCGCTCGTGCAGAACGACAGGATGAACCGCTTCCGCGGCGCCGATCCCTGGCTCGTGGAGCGCCTGCCCGCCCTCTACATGACGATGCTGGAGACCGCCGAGACGGTGGCGGACCGCTACGGCATCTCGCGCGAGGCGCAGGACGCCTACGCGCTCTCCTCGCAGGCCCGCACCGCCGCCGCGCAGGAGGCCGGGCGCTTCGCCGAGGAGATCGTGCCCCTCACCACCCGGATGAGCGTCACCGACAAGGCGACGGGCGAGACCACCACGCGCGAGATCACCCTGTCGCAGGACGAGGGCAACCGGCCGCAGACGCGCCTCGACGACCTCGCCTCCCTCAAGCCGGTGTTCAAGGACGGCCAGCGGGTGAAGGAGGGGCGCTTCATCACCGCCGGCAATGCCAGCCAGCTCTCGGACGGGGCCTCGGCCTGCGTGCTGATGGAGGCCCGCGAGGCCGAGCGGCGCGGGCTGCAGCCGCTCGGCGCCTACCGGGGCATGGCGGTGGCGGGCTGCGACCCCGACGAGATGGGCATCGGCCCGGTCTTCGCGGTGCCCAAGCTCTTGGCGCAGCACGGCCTGAGCGTGGACGACATCGACCTCTGGGAGCTCAACGAGGCCTTCGCCTGCCAGGTGCTCTACTGCCGCGACAAGCTCGGCATCCCGGACGAGCGGCTCAACGTCGACGGCGGCGCGATCTCGATCGGACATCCCTACGGCATGTCGGGCGCGCGCATGACCGGCCACATCCTGCTCGAAGGCCGCCGCCGCGGCGCCAAGTACGGCGTCGTCACCATGTGCGTCGGCGGCGGCATGGGCGCGGCCGGGCTGTTCGAGATCTATTGAGAGCGGCCGGGAAGGCGCGGGCGGCCTCTCCCGGATGGAGCGTGGGGAACCCCTCTCTCCCAGGCGAGAGAGGTTCCCGCGCTTCCCGCGATCGGCCCTGACCCCAAGCGGAACGGCACGGGGCAATTCTGCTTAGGATTTTGATGTTGCATCATTTCCGCCGCCGAACCGGTGACCGCCTCGGCACCGGTCGTGCGCGGTCGGCGGAAGGATGCCTGGACCTGTACGGATGCACCGCGGAGGACCACGCGCGATGACCGATGCCACCCCCGTCTCCGAGAGCCGCGAGGGCGCCGTCGCGGTCCTGACGCTGCAATCGCCCCCGGTGAACGCGCTCGGCTCCGCCCTGCGCGAGGGAATCCGGGCGGCGATCGAGCGCGCCGAGGCCGATCCGGCCGTGAAGGCGATCGTGCTCATAGGCGGCGGGCGGATGTTCTCGGCCGGCGCCGACATCACCGAGTTCGGCAAGCCACAGAGCGGCATCGGCCTGCCGGACCTCCTCAACCGCATCGAGGCCGTCGGCAAGCCCGTGGTGGCGGCGATCCACGGCAACGCGCTCGGCGGAGGGCTGGAGACGGCGCTCGCCTGCCACTACCGGGTGGCGGTGCCCTCCGCGAAGGTCGGCCTGCCGGAGGTCAAGCTCGGCATCCTGCCGGGGGCCGGCGGCACGCAGCGCCTGCCGCGCATCGTCGGCCCGCGCAAGGCCCTGGAGGTGATCGTCGGCGGCGCGCCGATCGGCGCCAAGCAGGCCGCCGCGATGGGGCTGATCGACGACCTCGCGCCCGAGGAATCCCTGCGCGCCCACGCGGTCGCCTTCGCGGAGCGCGTGGCGGCGGAGGGCCGCCCGCTGACCAAGATCCGCGACCGCGAGGACCGGATCGCGGAGGGCCGGGACGATCCGGGCCTGTTCGACGCCTTCCGGACGGAGAATGCCCGCAGGATGCGCGGCTTCGAGGCGCCGGAGGCCTGCATCGCCTGCATCGAGGCGGCCTGCCGGCTGCCCTTCGAGCAGGGCCTCGCCTTCGAGCGGGAGCAGTTCCTGACGCTCGTCTCCGGCGAGCAATCGGCGGCGCAGCGCTACGTCTTCTTCGCCGAGCGCCAGACCGCCAAGATCCCGGACGTGCCCGAGACCACGCCCGCCCGCCCGGTCGCCAAGGTCGGCATCATCGGCGCCGGCACGATGGGCGGCGGCATCGCCATGAACTTCCTGAACGCCGGCCTGCCCGTCACGATCGTCGAGACGAAGCGCGAGGCCCTCGACCGCGGCCTCGGGACGATCCGCACCAACTACGAGAACACCGCCCGGAAGGGCCGTCTGCGGCCCGAGGACGTCGAGACCCGCATGGGCCTCCTGACGGACACGCTCGACCTCGACGCGCTGAAGGATTGCGACCTCATCATCGAGGCGGTGTTCGAGGACATGGCGATCAAGCAGGAGATCTTCTCGAAGCTCGACCGCATCGCCAAGCCCGGCGCGATCCTGGCCTCCAACACCTCCTACCTCGACATCGACGCCATCGCGGCCGCCACGGGCCGCCCCGGCGACGTGATCGGCCTGCACTTCTTCTCGCCCGCCAACGTGATGCGCCTCCTCGAGGTCGTGCGCGGGGCCAGGACGAGCCAGGACGTCATCGCCACCGCCATGCAGGTCGGCCGCCGGATCGGCAAGATCGCGGTGCTCGTCGGCGTCTGCCACGGCTTCGTGGGCAACCGCATGCTCGCCCAGCGCCAGCGCGAGGCGAACCGCCTGATCCTGGAGGGCGTGAAGCCCTGGGACGTGGACCGGGTGATCCACGATTTCGGCCTGCCGATGGGTCCCTTCGCCATGAGCGACCTCGCGGGCCTCGACATCGGCTGGAGCCGGGAGACCAACAGGTCGGAGACCGTGCGCGACCTCCTGTGCGAGCAGGACAGGCGCGGCCAGAAGACCGGCGCGGGCTTCTACGACTACGACGCCAAGCGCAACGCCACGCCGTCCCCGGTGACCGAGGAGATCATCGCCACGGTGGCCGCACGCCAGGGCGTGGCGCAGAAGCCGGCCTCCGACCAGGAGATCCTGGAGCGCTGCCTCTACCCGATGGTCAACGAGGACGCGAAGATCCTCGAAGAGGGCAAGGCGATCCGCGCCTCCGACATCGATATCGTCTGGATCAACGGCTACGGCTGGCCGGTCTACCGCGGCGGCCCGATGTTCTGGGCCGACGGCATCGGCCTGCGGAGGGTGCTGGAGCGCCTGCGCGCCTACGAGGCGCTCTACGGCGACGCCTTCAAGCCCTCGCCCCTGCTGGAGCGGCTGGCGGCGGACGGTAAAGGATTCAAGGATCTGTAGCAGGACGGAACCCTTCTCCCGTTTGGGAGAGGGAGGATCGGCGCATACGTGAGGGCTCACATGGACCTTCGTTTCACCCCCGAGGAGCGGGCCTTCCGCGAGGAGGTGCGCGGCTTCTTCAAGGAGAACCTGCCGGAGGACATCCGCCGCAAGATGGTCGACGGGCACCATCCGTCGAAGCAGGACATCGTCACCTGGCAGCGGATCCTCAACCGGAAGGGCTGGGCGGTGCCGAACTGGCCCGTCGAATGGGGCGGCACGGGCTGGGACCCGGTGCGCCAGTACATCTTCCTCGACGAATTGCAGAGCTTCCCGGCGCCCTCGCCGCTGCAGTTCGGCGTCTACATGGTCGGGCCGGTGATCGCGCAGTTCGGCTCGCAGGAGCAGAAGCAGCGCTTCCTGCCCCGCATCGCCAACCTCGACGACTGGTGGTGCCAGGGCTTCTCCGAGCCGGGCGCGGGCTCGGACCTCGCCTCGCTCAAGACCAAGGCGGTGCGCGAGGGCGACCACTACGTCGTCAACGGCCAGAAGACCTGGACCACGCTCGCCCAGCACGCCGACTGGATCTTCTGCCTCGTGCGCACCGATTCGAGCGTGAAGAAGCAGGAGGGCATCACCTTCCTGCTCATCGACATGAAGACGCCCGGCATCACCGTGCGGCCGATCCAGACGCTGGACGGCGGCCACGAGGTCAACGAGGTCTTCTTCGACGACGTGAAGGTGCCGGTGGAGAACCGCGTCGGGCAGGAGAACAAGGGCTGGGACTACGCCAAGTTCCTGCTCGGCAACGAGCGCACCAACATCGCCCGGGTCGGCGTCTCCAAGCAGCGCATCCGGCGGCTGAAGGAGCTGGCGGCGATCGAGCGGGTGGGGGACGTGCCGCTGATCGAGACCCCGCGCTTCGCCGAGAAGCTCGCGGCCCTCGAGATCGAGCTGAAGGCGCTGGAAATGACGCAATTGCGCGTCGTCGCCGCCGAGCGCACCCGCGAGAAGGGCAAGCCCGACCCCGCCTCCTCGATCCTCAAGATCAAGGGCTCGGAGATCCAGCAGGCGACCACCGAACTCCTGCTCGACGTCGTGGGTCCCTACGCGCTGCCCTACCTGCCCGAGGACGAGGCGGCGGATCACGGCTCGAACGAGCCGCCGATCGGCCCGGACTGGGCGGGTCCGGCCGCGCCCACCTACTTCAACTGGCGCAAGATCTCGATCTACGGCGGCTCGAACGAGATCCAGAAGAACATCATCGCGAAGGCGATCCTGGGCCTGTGACCCGCGCAAGCCCCTCTCCCGTCCGGGAGAAGGGCTCCCCGCGCGTCGTTCGGCGAGCCTTCGAGAATCCGAGAAAGACACCGTCATGGACTTCGATCTGAGCGAGGAGCAGAGCCTCCTCAAGGACAGCGTCGAGCGGCTGCTCGCCGACCGCTACGACTTCGAGGCGCGCAAGCGCCACGGGCGCGGCCCGCACGGCTACGCGCGCGAGATGTGGCAGGCCTATGCCGAGCAGGGCCTGCTCGCCGTGCCCTTCGCGGAGGAGGACGGCGGCATCGGCGGCGGGCCGGTCGAGACCATGATCGTCATGGAGGCGTTCGGGGGGGCGCTGGTGCTCGAACCCTACCTCGCCACCGTGGTGCTGGCGGGCGGCCTGATCCGCCACGCGGCCTCGGCCGAGCAGCGGGCCGCCTGGCTGCCCGGCCTGATCGGCGGCGAGACCACCTACGCGTTCGCGCATACGGAGCGGCAGGCGCGCTACGACCTCGCGGATGTCGGCGTGAGCGCCCGCCGGGACGGCGAGGGCTGGATCCTGGAGGGCGAGAAGTCGCTGGTCCTGCACGGCGACAGCGCCGACCGGCTGATCGTCTCGGCCCGCACGGCGGGCTCGCGCCGCGACGCGAACGGCCTCGGCCTGTTCGTGGTGGAGGCCAATGCCCCGGGCGTGTCGCGCCGCGGCTACCCGACCCAGGACGGGCAGCGGGCCGCGGAGGTGTCGCTCTCCTCCGTGCGGGTCGGCCCGGATGACGTGCTCGGCAGCCCGGAGGGCGCGCTCCCGGCGATCGAGCGCGTGGTGGACGAGGCCATTGCGGCGCTCTGCGCGGAAGCGGTCGGCGCCATGGACCGCATGCACCGCCTCACGGTGGAGTACCTCAAGACCCGCAAGCAGTTCGGCACCCCTATCGGCACCTTCCAGGTGCTGCAGCACCGGGCCGCCGACATGTTCATCGCCCTCGAACAGGCCCGCTCGATGGCGTTCCTCGCCACCATGATGGCCGGTGAGGAGGATGCCCGGGAGCGCACCCGCGCGATCTCGGGCGCCAAGGTGCAGATCGGGCGCTCGGGCCGCATCGTCGGCCAGGGCGCGGTGCAGCTGCACGGCGGCGTCGGCGTGACGATGGAGTACAGCGTCGGCCACTACTTCAAGCGGGTGACGATGATCGACGCGCTGTTCGGCGACGCCGACCACCACCTCGCGCGCGTGGCGCGCCTGGGTGGGCTGATCGCGGCCTGAAGGCCGTGTCGGGCGGGGGGCCCCCGCCCGGCTCACCGGCCCGGCGGCCAGTCAGCCGCCGATGTTGAACGCCGCCAGCGCCGCCATGTTGACGAGGTCGGTGTCGGTGGCGCCGAGCGAGACGATCTGCACCGGCTTGTCGAGGCCGACGATCAGCGGCCCGAGCACCTGCGCGCCGCCGAGCTCCTGCAGCATCTTCGTGGAGATCGAGGCCGAGTGGAAGGCCGGCATCACCAGCACGTTGGCGGGCTGCTTGAGGCGGCTGAACGGGTACTGGGCCAGCACGTCGCGGTTGAGGGCGACGTCCGCCGCCATCTCGCCGTCATACTCGAAATCGACCCGCATCCCGTCGAGGATCCGGACCGCCTCCTGCACCTTCTCGGCGCGCTCGGCCTTGGGATGGCCGAAGGTCGAGAAGGACAGGAGCGCGACGCGCGGCTCGTAGCCGAGGCGCCGGGCGACGCCCGCGGCCTCCACCGCGATGGCGGCGATCTCCTGGGCCGAGGGCATCTCGTGGATCGCCGTGTCGGCGACCAGCACGATGCGCCCGCGCGCGAGACAGAGCGAGACCCCGATCACCCGGTGGCCGGGCTTGGCGTCGATGACGTGACGCACGTCGTCGAGGGCGATCGAGTAGCTGCGGGTGGTGCCCGTCACCATCGCGTCGGCGTCGCCGAGCGCCACCATCGAGGCCGCGAAGTGGTTGCGGTCCTGGTTGATCAGGCGCTGGCAGTCGCGGAAGAGATAGCCCTTGCGCTGCATGCGCGCGTAGAGGAACTGCGCGTAGACCGCGTTGCGGTCCGACTTGGCGGCGTTGTGGATCTCGATGTTGTCGCGGCCGGAGAGCTCGATGCCGGCGGCCTCGGCATTGGCCCGCACCCGGTCCTCGCGCCCGACCAGGATCGCGGTGCCGAGCCCCTGGTTGACGAAGGAGAGGGCGGCGCGGATCACCACCTCCTCCTCGCCCTCCGCGAAGACGACGCGCTTGGGAAACTTGCGCACGCGCTCGAAGATGCGGTTGAGGGTGCCGGCCACGGGGTCGCGCCGGGCCGAGAGCTGCGCCCGGTAGCGCTCCATGACGGGGATGGGCTTCCTCGCCACGCCCGTGTCCATCGCCGCCTTGGCCACCGCCGGCGGGATGGTGTGGATCAGGCGCGGGTCGAACGGCACCGGGATGATGTACTCGCGCCCGAAGCGGGGGCGAGCGCCCTGGTAGGCGGCCGCCACCTCGTCCGGCACGTCCTCGCGGGCGAGCGCGGCGAGCGCCTGGGCGGCCGCGATCTTCATCTCCATGTTGATCGTGGTCGCGCGCACGTCGAGCGCCCCGCGGAAGATGTAGGGGAAGCCCAGCACGTTGTTGACTTGGTTCGGATAGTCCGAGCGCCCGGTCGCCACGATGGCGTCGTCGCGCACCTGCCCCACCTCCTCGACGGTGATCTCCGGATCGGGATTGGCCATCGCGAAGATGATCGGCTGGGGCGCCATCGACCGGATCATGTCGGGGGTGAAGGCGCCCTTGACCGAGAGGCCGAACACGATGTCGGCGCCCTCGATCGCCTCGGCGAGGGTACGCCGGGAGGTCTCGACCGCGTGGGCCGACTTCCACTGGTTCATGCCCTCCATGCGCCCGGCGTGGACGACGCCCTTGGTGTCGCACAGGATCACGTTCTGCGCCCCGAAGCCCATCGCCTTCAGGAGCTCGATGCAGGCGATGCCGGCCGCGCCCGCGCCGTTGACCACGAGCCGCGCCTGCCCGATGTCGCGGCCGGTGAGGTGGAGCGCGTTGATCACGCCCGCCGCCGCGATGATCGCCGTGCCGTGCTGGTCGTCGTGGAAGACCGGGATGTCCATCAGTTCCCGCAGGCGCTCCTCGATGATGAAGCACTCGGGGGCCTTGATGTCTTCGAGGTTGATGCCCCCGAAGGTCGGGCCGAGGTAGCGCACGCAGTTGATCACCGCGTCCGGATCCTCGGTGCCGACTTCGAGGTCGAAGGCGTCGATGTCGGCGAAGCGCTTGAACAGGACGGCCTTGCCCTCCATCACCGGCTTCGAGGCCAGCGCCCCGCGGTTGCCGAGCCCGAGGATCGCGGTGCCGTTCGAGACCACGCCCACGAGGTTGCCCTTCGCCGTGTAGTCGAAGGCCAGCGCCGGATCCTCGGCGATGGCCAGCACCGGCACGGCGACGCCCGGCGAATAGGCCAGCGACAGGTCGCGCTGGGTCGCCATCGGCTTCGTGGCGACCACTTCGAGCTTGCCGGGGCGCCCCTGCGCGTGGAACTGCAGCGCCTCCTGATCCGTGAAGGTCGGGCGCGTGCGGCGGGTGACGGGGCGGGACTCGCTCATGCCGGAACCTTCTTGGCCTTTAGTCGGAGATGACTGTGGGAGAAGTCCCATAGGGCCGCGGGGCCTGCGGCTCAAGCCGCCCACGCCGAGTTCTCGAACTGACCCTGCGTAGATTTCCCCGGTGCGCGGGCCTGCCGCGATCCGCCGCGCTCGCGCAGCCCCGGCGCCATCCCCATCATCCCCGGGGAGAACGCGCGCCCCGCCTGGAACGGGGCTGCGACTTTGATAGGCTCGGGTCCGATGACGATGGACAGCGATCCCGGCCGGCGCCTGCGCGACGAGCCCTGCGAGCCGGCCGACGAGGCCCCGTTGCCGCGCGCCCGCCGCGCCGCGCCCGAGGCCGCGGCCTCGCGTGAGGCGCAAGCCTCGCGTGAGGCGCAAGCCTCACCCATGATGGCGCAGTACACCGAGATCAAGGCCGCCAATCCGGGCTCGCTCCTGTTCTACCGGATGGGGGATTTCTACGAGCTGTTCTTCGAGGATGCTGAGACCGCCTCGCGGGCGCTCGGGATCGTGCTGACGAAGCGCGGCAAGCATGCGGGCGCCGACATCCCGATGTGCGGCGTGCCGGTGGAGCGGGCGGACGACTATCTCCAGCGCCTGATCGCGCTCGGCCACCGGGTCGCGGTCTGCGAGCAGACCGAGGACCCGGCGGAGGCGCGCAAGCGCGGCTCGAAATCGGTGGTGCGCCGCGAGGTGGTGCGCCTCGTCACCCCGGGCACCATCACGGAGGAGCGCCTCCTCGACCCGGCCCGCGCCAACCTCCTCGTCGCTCTCGCCCGCCGCCGCGCCCCGGACGGCGGCTGGACCTACGGGCTCGCCGCCGTCGACATCTCCACCGGCCGCTTCACGGTGAGCGAGGCGGAGGGGGCGGGGCTCGCCGCCGAGATCGCCCGGCTCGATCCCCGCGAGATCGTGATGGCGGAGGCGATCCACGCCGATCCCGACCTCGCCCGGCTGTGGCGCGACGGACCGGCGGCGGTGACGCCGCTCGGGCGCGGGGAGGCCGATCCGGCCTCGGCCGAGCGGGCGCTCAAGGAGCAGTTCGGCGTCGCCACCCTGGAGGGCTTCGGGGCCTTCAGCCGCACCGAGATCGCGGCGGCCGGCACGGTGCTGCACTACATCGCCCGCACGCAGCTCGGCGCGAAGGTGCCGCTCAGCCCGCCCGCCCGGCAGGATGCGGGCGCCACCCTCCTCATCGACGCGGCGACGCGCACCAACCTCGAACTCACCCGCACCCTCCAGGGCGAGCGGGCCGGGAGCCTGCTCGCCGCCATCGACCGCACGGTGGGCGCGGCCGGCGCGCGGCTGCTGGCGGAGCGGCTCGCCGGCCCCTCCACCGACCTCGCGCTGATCCGGCGCCGCCACGACGCGGTGGCGTTCCTCGTGGCCGAGGGGAGCCTGCGGGCCGAGCTGCGGGCGGATCTCGCGCGGGCGCCCGACATGGCGCGGGCGCTGTCGCGGATCGGGCTCAACCGGGCCGGCCCGCGCGACCTCGCGGCCCTGCGCGACGGGCTGGAGGCGGCCCGCAGCCTCGCCACGCGGCTCGCCGGCGCGGGCGCGCTGCCGGGCGAGATCGGCAAGGCCGCCCGGCTGCTCGCCACGGTGGGCGACGACCTCGTGGACGGGCTCACGGCCGCGCTCGCCGACGAGCTGCCGCTGCTGAAGCGCGACGGCGGCTTCGTGCGCGAGGGGTATCGCCCCGAACTCGACGAGGCGCGCGCGCTCCAGAGCGATTCCCGCCGCTTCGTCGCCGGGCTCCAGACCCGCTACGCGGGCGAGACCGGCTGCCGGACCCTGCGCATCAAGCACAACAACCTGCTCGGCTACTACATCGAGGTGCCGCAGGCGGTCGGCGAGACCCTGCTGAAGGCCCCCTGGCGCGAGACCTTCGTGCACCGCCAGACCATGGTGGACGCGATGCGCTTCACCAGCGTGGAACTCGGCGAGCTGGAATCGCGCATCGCGGGCGCCGCCGAGCGGGCGCTCGCCCTCGAACTCGAAGTGTTCGAGGCGCTCGCCGCCGCCGTGATGGGGCAGGCCGAGGCGATCACCGCCGCCGCGACCGCGCTCGCGGCCCTCGACGTGGCCGCCTCCCACGCGGAACTCGCGGTCGAACTCGACTGGACGCGGCCGGTCCTCGACGAGAGCCTCGCCTTCCGGGTCGAGGGCGCCCGTCACCCGGTGGTCGAGGCGGCCCTCAGGCGCGCGGGCGAGCCGTTCATCGCCAACGGCTGCGACCTGTCGGGGACGGCGGCCGGCACCGGCCGCGCGGGCGAGGCCGGCACCGGCGGCGCAGGCGAGGCCGGCAGGATCCTGGTGGTGACCGGCCCGAACATGGGCGGCAAGTCGACCTTCCTGCGCCAGAACGCGCTGATTGCGGTGCTCGCCCAGATGGGCGCCTTCGTGCCGGCGCGCTCCGCCCATCTCGGCCTCGTCGACCGCCTGTTCTCGCGGGTCGGCGCCGCCGACGACCTCGCGCGGGGCCACTCGACCTTCATGGTCGAGATGGTCGAGACCGCGGCGATCCTGAACCAGGCGAGCCGCCGCTCCCTCGTGGTCCTCGACGAGATCGGCCGGGGCACCGCGACCTTTGACGGGCTCTCGATCGCCTGGGCCTGCCTGGAGCACCTGCACGAGGTCACGGGCTGCCGGGCGCTGTTCGCCACCCACTTCCACGAGCTGACCGGGCTCGCGCAGCGCCTGGAGCGGCTCTCGAACGCCACCCTGAAGGTCACCGAGTGGAAGGGGGACGTGGTCTTCCTGCACGAGGTGGTGCCGGGGGCGGCCGACCGCTCGTACGGCCTGCAGGTGGCGCGGCTCGCCGGCCTGCCCGCCCCGGTGATCGCGCGCGCCAAGGTGCTCCTCGCCGACCTGGAGCGGGGCGAGGGCGGGCGCCGGCGCGCGCCCGTGGCGGACCTGCCGCTCTTCGCCGCCGCGCCGCCCCCGCCGCCGGCCCCGAAGGCCGATCCGCTGCGGGATCTCCTCGACGGCCTCGATCCCGACGGCCTCACGCCGCGCGAGGCGCTCGACGCGCTCTACCGGCTCAAGGCGGCGCGCAAGGCGGACTAGCCGTCACCGCCGCCGCCGCGCCGCGAGGCCGCGGCGCAGGGCCGGGATGGCGGCGAGGCCCGGCAGGGCCAGGAACCACGCGATCCCGTAGGCCGGACCGAGTTCGATCCACCACCGCGCCGCGCCGGCCACCCAGGCGAGGAGGCCGACGATCAGCATCGCGAGACTGACGTTCACGGCATCCCTCCCGGTCGGGCGCAGCGCGCGAGCGTCGCCCGCCGGCACGGGGCCGGCGGTGCGCGGCACGCCCCGTCAAGACTTCGCTCACCGTTTCGCGCGCCCAAGCCCGCGCCGCCGTTAGACCTTTCCCGGCGCCCCGGATATGGTCGCGGCGATCATACTGAGGGGGAGGTTGGTCATGGAGCCGGAAGGCAGCGCTGTGCGGCGCGGCGTCGAGGCATCCGGCGCGGCGGAGGCAGCCCTGTTCCCGCGCCCGCCGGAGGCCGGCGCCCCGCAGGACCTCGATCTCGACCAGCTGCTCGGCGCGCTTCAGGCGATGCGGGCGGGGAACTTCAGCGTGCGGCTGCCGGGCAACCTCACGGGCCGCGCCGGCAAGGTCGCCGACACCTTCAACGAGATCGTGGCCGCCAACGAGCGCATGGCCGGCCAGCTGGAGCGGGTGGGCCAGGTGGTGGGGCGCGAGGGGCGCACCCGCACCCGCGTGCGCTTCGACCTCACCCGGGGCGCCTGGGGCGAGATGGAGGCCTCGGTCAACACCCTGATCGACGACCTCCTGTGGCCGACCACCACGGTGACCCGCACGATCACCGCGGTGGCGCGCGGCGACCTCCTGCAGACCATGCCCCTCGACGTGGACGGGCGGGCGCTCCAGGGCGAGTTCCTGCGCTCGGCCACCATCGTCAACGCGATGATCAAGCAGCTCAGCGTGTTCACCTCGGAGGTGACGCGCGTGGCGCGCGAGGTCGGCACCGACGGCAAGCTCGGCGGTCAGGCGCAGGTGCGCGAGGTGACGGGGGTCTGGAAGGACCTGACCGAGAGCGTCAACTCGATGGCCTCGAACCTCACCGCCCAGGTGCGCAACATCTCCGAGGTGACGATCGCGGTCGCCAACGGCGACCTGTCGAAGAAGATCACCGTCGACGTGCGCGGCGAGATCCTGCAGCTCAAGGAGGCCATCAACACGATGGTCGATCAGCTGCGCTCCTTCGCCTCGGAGGTGACGCGCGTCGCCCGCGAGGTCGGCACCGAGGGGCAGCTCGGCGGTCAGGCGATCGTGCCGGGGGTCGCCGGCACCTGGAAGGACCTCACCGACTCGGTCAACGCCATGTGCGGCAACCTGACGGCCCAGGTGCGCAACATCGCCCAGGTGACGACGGCGGTGGCCCGCGGCGACCTCTCGCGCAAGATCACGGTCGACGTCTCGGGCGAGATCCTCGAACTCAAGAACACCATCAACACGATGGTGGACCAGCTCAACGCCTTCGCCGGGGAGGTGACGCGCGTGGCCCGCGAGGTCGGCACGGAAGGGCGCCTCGGCGGGCAGGCGCAGGTGCCTGGTGCCGCGGGCACCTGGAAGGACCTCACCGACAACGTCAACTCGATGGCCTCGAACCTCACCGCCCAGGTGCGCAACATCGCCGAGGTCTCGACTGCCATCGCGAGCGGGGACCTGTCGAAGAAGATCACCGTCAACGTCTCGGGCGAGATCCTTGAGCTGAAGGAGACCATCAACACGATGGTCGACCAGCTCAACGCCTTCGCGAGCGAGGTCACGCGCGTCGCCCGCGAGGTCGGCACCGAGGGCAAGCTCGGTGGTCAGGCCACGGTGCGCGGCGTCGCCGGAACCTGGGGCGACCTCACCGACAACGTCAACTCGATGGCCTCGAACCTGACCGCCCAGGTGCGCAACATCGCCGAGGTCGCCACCGCCGTGGCGCAGGGCGACCTCTCTAAGAAGATCACCGTCAACGTCTCGGGCGAGATCCTGCAGCTGAAGGAGACCATCAACACGATGGTGGACCAGCTGCGCTCCTTCGCGGGCGAGGTGACGCGCGTGGCGCGCGAAGTCGGCACCGAGGGGCGCCTCGGCGGTCAGGCGCAAGTTCCCGGCGTCGCCGGAACCTGGAAGGACCTCACCGACAACGTCAACTCCATGGCCGGCAACCTCACGGCCCAGGTGCGCAACATCGCCGAGGTCTCCACCGCCATCGCCAACGGCGACCTCTCGCGCAAGATCACGGTCGACGTGCGCGGCGAGATCCTGGAGCTGAAGGAGACCCTCAACACGATGGTCGACCAGCTCAACCGCTTCGCCTCCGAGGTGACGCGCGTGGCGCGCGAGGTCGGCACCGAGGGCAAGCTCGGTGGGCAGGCGCAAGTTCCCGGCGTCGCGGGCACCTGGAAGGACCTCACCGACAACGTCAACTCCATGGCCGGCAACCTCACGGCCCAGGTGCGCAACATCGCCGAAGTGACGACGGCGGTGGCCCGCGGCGACCTCTCGCGCAAGATCGCGGTCGACGTGAAGGGCGAGATGCTGGAGCTGAAGAACACCATCAACACGATGGTGGACCAGCTCAACGCCTTCGCGGGCGAGGTGACCCGCGTGGCGCGCGAGGTCGGCACGGAAGGCAAGCTCGGCGGGCAGGCGCAGGTGCCCGGCGTCGCCGGAACCTGGAAGGACCTCACCGACACCGTGAACGTGATGGCGGCGAACCTCACCGAGCAGGTGCGCGGCATCGTGAAGGTCGTGACCGCCGTGGCGGACGGCGACCTGACCCAGAACCTGACCGTGGCCTCGAAGGGCGAGGTCGCGGCGCTCGCCGAGACCATCAACAACATGACCCGGACGCTCGCGACCTTCGCCGACCAGGTGACGACGGTGGCCCGCGAGGTCGGCGTGGAGGGGCGGCTCGGCGGCCAGGCCAACGTGCCGGGCGCCGCCGGCACCTGGAAGGACCTCACCGGCAACGTGAACCTGCTCGCGGCCAACCTCACGACCCAGGTGCGCGCCATCGCGGAGGTCGCCACCGCCGTGACCAAGGGCGACCTCACCCGCTCGATCCAGGTCGAGGCCCGCGGCGAGGTGGCGGAGCTCAAGGACAACATCAACACGATGATCGGCAACCTCCGTCTCACGACGGAGCGCAACACCGAGCAGGACTGGCTGAAGACGAACCTTGCCCGCTTCACCAACATGCTGCAGGGCCAGCGCGACCTCGCCACGGTGGGGCGCACGCTGCTCTCGGAGCTGGCGCCGCTGGTCGAGGCGCACCAGGGCGTGATCTACCGGGTCGAGGGCGGCGAGGCCGGGCCGGCGTCGCTGCGGCTCCTCTCGGCCTACGCGGACGACGCCATCATCGGCCACAAGGAGCGGCTCGCGGTGGGCGAGGGGCTGATCGGGCAATGCGCGCGCGACGCGCGCCGCATGCTCATCACCGAACTGCCCCCCGGGGCCGCGCCGGTGGTCTCGGGCCTGTTCAAGGCGGTGCCGCGCACCGCCATCGTGCTCCCGGTGCTGTTCGAGGGGCAAGTGAAGGCGGTGATCGAACTCGCCTCGCTCCGGTCATTCACGGAATTGCAGATCTCGTTCCTCGAACAGCTCACCACCGGCATCGGCATCGTGCTCAACTCCATCGAGGCGACGATGCAGACCGAGGGGCTGCTCAAGCAGTCCCAGGAGCTCGCGGGCGAACTCCAGACCCGCCAGCGCGAGTTGCAGCAGACCAATGAGCAGCTGGAGCAGAAGGCCCAGCAGCTCGCCGACCGCAACGACGAGGTCGAGGCCAAGAACCAGGAGATCGAGCAGGCGCGCCGGGCGCTGGAGGAGAAGGCCGCGGAACTCGCGCTCACCTCCAAGTACAAGTCCGAGTTCCTGGCCAACATGAGCCACGAGCTGCGCACGCCGCTCAACTCCATCCTGATCCTCGGCCAGCAGCTCAGCGACAACCCGGACGGCAACCTGTCCGAGCGGCAGGTGGAGTTCGCCCGCACGATCCACGGCGCGGGCACCGACCTGCTGAACCTCATCAGCGACATCCTCGATTTGTCGAAGATCGAATCCGGCACGGTCTCGGTCGAGGCCGAGGAGATCAGCTTCGCCAACCTGCTCACCGCCACCGCCCGGCCGTTCCGGCACGAGGCGGAGAACCGCCACCTGTCCTTCGACGTGGAGGTGGCGCCCGAACTCGGCACCTTCATCACCGATTCCAAGCGCCTGCAGCAGGTGCTCAAGAACCTGCTGTCGAACGCCTTCAAGTTCACCGCGCAGGGCGGGGTGCGCCTGCGGGTGGCGCCCGCCACCTCCGGCTGGAGCGCGGACCACCCGACGCTGGGCAGCGCGCCGGCGGTGGTCGCCTTCGAGGTCGCGGATACCGGCATCGGCATCCCGCCCGAGAAGCAGCGGATCATCTTCGAGGCGTTCCAGCAGGCGGATGCGGGCACGAGCCGCAAGTACGGCGGCACCGGGCTCGGCCTCGCCATCAGCCGCGAACTCGCCAACCTGCTCGGCGGCGAGATCCAGCTGCGCAGCGCCTCGGGGGTGGGGAGCACCTTCACCCTCTACCTGCCGCTGACCTACGTGGGGGCCACGAGCCACGCGCCCCCCGCGGTGGCGCCGCTCGCCGACCCGGTCCCGGTGGCGCCCACCCTGTTCGCGCGGACCGCCGAGTGGACCCCGCCGGTCGAGACCGCGATCGACGACCGCGAGATCCTGGAGCCCGGCGACGCGGTGCTGCTCGTCGTCGAGGACGATCCCCACTACGCGCGGGTGCTGATGCAGCTCGCCCGCGACGCGGGGTTCCGGGTGCTGGCGGCGGGCCGCGGCGCCGACGCGCTGGCGCTCGCGCGCCGCTACCGCCCCACCGCCGTCTCCCTCGACGTGTTCCTGCCGGACATGCTGGGCTGGACCGTGCTGAGCCACCTCAAGCAGGATCCCGCCACCCGCCACATCCCGGTGCAGATCGTGACGCTCGACGAGGACCGCCACCACGGGCTCGCCCGGGGGGCCTTCGCGTACCTGTCGAAGCCGACGACGCCAGAAGACCTCGGCTCGGCGCTGCGGCGCATCAAGACCTTCGCCGAGCCGCGGCGGCGGCGCCTGCTCATCGTGGAGGACAACCCGGCCGAGCGCCTGGGCATCGCGGCGCTGCTGGGGCACGAGGACGTCGACATCCTCACGGCCGAGAGCGGCGAGGAGGCGCTGGCGACCCTGCACGAGAGCCCGGTGGACTGCGTCGTCCTCGACCTCAAGCTGCCCGACATGTCGGGCTTCTCGGTGCTGGAGCGCATCCGGGCGGATGCGCAGCTCGCCGACCTGCCGGTGGTGGTGTTCACCGGCCGCGCCCTCTCGCCCGAGGAGGATGCCGCCCTGCACGCCATGGCGCGCAGCGTCGTGGTCAAGGGCGTGGAATCGCCCGAGCGTCTGCTCGACGAGACCGCCCTGTTCCTGCACCGGGTGGTGGCCGACCTGCCGCCCGAGAAGCAGCGCATGCTGGAGCGCCTGCACCGCTCGGACGAGGATCTGGTCGGCCGCACGGTCCTCCTGGTCGACGACGACGCGCGCAACATCTTCGCCCTGTCGAGCGTTCTGGAGCGCCGCGGCATGCGGGTGCTCACCGCAACGACGGGGCGCGAGGCGATCTCGATCATCGAGGGCCGCACCGACGTCGCCATCGTGCTCATGGACATCATGATGCCGGAGATGGACGGCTACGAGACCATGCAGGTGATCCGCGCCAACCCGTCCTTCCGCCGCCTGCCGATCGTGGCGCTGACCGCGAAGGCGATGAAGGGCGACCGCGAGAAGTGTCTGGAGGCGGGCGCCTCCGACTACCTCGCCAAGCCTGTCAACACCGAGCAGCTGCTCTCGGCGCTGCGGCTCTGGCTCCACCGCTGAACCGATGTCGATCGAGGACCCGATGAGCGAGGCCGCGCGCAGCGGCGAGGGAATGGCCCGCCTCCCGCCGGCCGGCCTGCCGGCCGACGGGATGTCGGCGCCGCGCGCGGACGACCGGGTCAACATCCTGCTGGTCGACGACCAGCCGGCCAAGCTCCTCAGCTACGAGGTGATCCTGAGCGAACTCGGGGACACGCTGATCAAGGCCACCTCGGCCCGGGAGGCGCTGGCGCATCTCCTGCGCACCGAGATCGCCGTGGTGCTGATCGACGTGTGCATGCCGGAACTCGACGGGTTCGAACTCGCCACGATGATCCGCGAGCACCCGCGCTACCAGCACGTGGCGATCATCTTCGTCTCGGCGATCCAGATCAGCGACCTCGACCACCTGCGCGGCTACGAGGCCGGCGCGGTCGACTACGTGCCGGTGCCGGTGGTGCCGGCGGTGCTGCGGGCCAAGGTGCGCATCTTCGCCGAACTCTACCGCAAGACCCGGCAGCTGGAGCGCCTCAACGCCGAGCTGGAGCGGCACGTCGCCGAGCGCACGGCGGCGCTCGAAGCCTCGACGGCGCGCCTGCGCGAGAGCGAGCAGCGGCGCAGCCTCGCGCTCGCCGCCGGCCGCATGGGCTCCTGGGACTGGGACCCGGCCACCGGCGAGTACGCCTGGGACGAGGGCCAGTACCGGCTGTTCGGCGTCGATCCGGCGCGCTTCGTGCCCACTCCCGAGAGCGTCGAGCGCCTCGTCCACCCGGACGACCGCGCGCGGATGCGGGAGGCGGGGCGGCAGGCGGCGCTGACGGGCGAGCCCTTCGACGCGGAGTTCCGCATCGTGCGCCCGGACGGGGAGACCCTGTGGTGCGTGACCGGGGCGGCGACCACCACGGATGCCGCCGGGCGCCGCCGCCTCAGCGGCGTCACCCACGACATCACGGCGCGCAAGCGCGCCGAGGAGGCGCTGCTCGACCTCAACCGCGACCTGGAGCGGCGCATCGAGGAGCGCACCCGCGAGCGCGAGGCGGCGCTCGCCCAGCTTTTCGAGGCCCAGAAGCTCGACACGATCGGCCAGCTCACCGGGGGCGTCGCGCACGACTTCAACAACCTGCTGATGGCGGTGCTGGGCTCCCTCGAACTGCTGGAGAAGCGGATGGACCCGGAGGATGCCCGGGCCCGGCGCCTCGTGGACAACGCCGTGCAGGGGGCACGGCGCGGCGCGGCCCTGACGCAGCGCCTGCTCGCCTTCGCGCGCCGCCAGGAGCTGCGGCCCGAGACCGCGGCGGTGGCGGGTCTCGTCGAGGGCATGCGCGAGCTCCTGGAGCGGGCGCTGGGGCCGAGCGTGCGCCTCGCCGCCGCCTTCCCGCCCGACCTTCCGCCGATCCGCATCGACGTCAACCAGTTCGAGCTCGCGCTCCTCAACCTCGCGGTGAACGCCCGGGACGCGATGCCGGGCGGGGGGGCCATCACCCTCGACGGATCGACCGCGGCCGACGGGCCGGACCTGCCGCCGGGCGCCTACGTGCGCATCCGCGTCGCCGATACCGGGGCCGGCATGGACGAGGCCACCCTCGCCAAGGCGACCGAACCCTTCTTCACCACCAAGGGACCCGGCAAGGGCACGGGGCTCGGCCTGTCGATGGTGCAGGGGCTGATGGCCCAGTCGGGCGGCGCGCTGCGCCTGTCGAGCGTGCCGGGCCGGGGCACCACCGTCGATCTCTGGCTGCCGGCCACCCCGGCGCTCGCCGCCCCGGCCCTCGCCCCGGCACCGCCGGAGCCGCGCTTCGCGGCGATCCGCCCCTGCACCATCCTGGTGGTGGACGACGACGCGCTGGTGCGCACCGGCACCGCGGCGATGCTGGAGGATCTCGGCCACGCCACCCTGGAGGTGGCCTCGGCCGGGGAGGCGCTGGTGCTGCTGCGCGCCAACCCGGCGGTGGATGCCGTGGTGACCGACCACGCCATGCCGGGCATGACCGGCCTCGACCTCGCGCGGCGCCTGCGCGAGGCGTATCCCGCCCTGCCGGTGATCCTGGCCACCGGCTACGCCGAACTGCCGAGCGACGGCGACATTCCGGTGCCGCGCCTGTCGAAGCCGTTCACGCAGGAGGACCTGGCCTCGCTGCTCGCGACCGTGCTGGCGCCGGTCGCGGCGGCCTGACGCCGTCAGGCCACGACGAGGTCGAGCGCGCCGGCCGGAAACGCCGCACCGCGTCCCAGGCACACGACCCGCACGCCCGCGTGGCGGGCCACCGCCTCCGCCACCGTCTCCGGCGGGGTCGGGGCGTTGGGCGTCTCGCTCACCACCACCGCGCGCAGGGTCACCGCGTGGGCGCGCAGCGTCTCGACCGCCGTGAGGGCGTGGCTGATCGCCCCGAGATAGCTGCCCGAGACGAGCAGGGCCGGCAGGCGCAGGGCCTTGAGCCAGGCGAGGCCAGTGGCGTCGGGGGTGATCGGGCTCATCACGCCGCCGACCCCCTCGACCAGCACGGCGGCTCCGGCGGGCGCCGCCGCGACGGCGCCCTCGCACCACGCCACGAGGTCGGGCAGCGCAAGGCGGCGCCCCTCCCGGGCGGCGGCGAGGTCGGGGCTGAGAGGAGCGGCGAAGCGCCAGGGCGTGCAGGCGGCCACCGTCTCGGGCGTCACGGCGAGGCCCTGTGCGGCGAGCAGCACGGCGGTGTCGCTCGTGCGGAAATCCGGGTCCGTCAGGGGCGGCACGCCGCTCGCCACGGGCTTGAGCGCCACCACCGGCCGGCCGGCCGCGCGGACCGCCCGGGCGAGCGCCGCCGTGACGTAGGTCTTGCCGATCTCGGTGCCGGCCCCGGCGATGAAGAGGGCGCTCACTGCGGCACCGCCCGCAGGTCGGCCAGCGCGTCGGTGAGCGCGTCGGCCAGCGCGTCGACCTCGGGCTCGGCATGCGCGGCCGAGAAGGCGACGCGCAGGCGGGCGGTTCCGGGCGGCACGGTGGGCGGGCGGATCGCCACCACGAGGAAGCCCCGCGCCTCGAGC
Source organism: Methylobacterium isbiliense (assembly GCF_022179325.1). GTDB lineage: Bacteria > Pseudomonadota > Alphaproteobacteria > Rhizobiales > Beijerinckiaceae > Methylobacterium > Methylobacterium isbiliense. Next base: position 74,147 of record NZ_BPQQ01000041.1, read on the forward strand.
GCCCGCGAGAGGGCGAGCGCGGCCTCGGCCTCGCCCACCTGCACCGGCACCATGGCGCTCTCGGCCTCGGGCAGGCCGAGGCGGGCGGTGAAGCGGCGCGCCAGGGCGAGCGGCCGGGCGGCGCGCTCCGGCTCCGCCGCGATCACCGCCAGGGCCGCGAGCGCGGCGGCGGCGGAGGCCGGGGGCAGGCCGGTGGTGTAGACGAAGCTGCGCGCCCGGCTCGTCAGCAGGTCGATGACGGCCCGCGAGGCGCAGAGATAGCCGCCGTAGCTGCCGAGGGCCTTCGAGAGCGTGCCCATCTCCAGCGGCGCCGTGGCATCCGGCCCGACCACGCCGAGCCCGTGGGCGTCGTCCACCAGGGTCCAGGCGTCGAAGCGCGCCGCGAGCGCGAGGATGTCGGCGACGGGCGCGCGGTCGCCGTCCATCGAGAAGACCCGCTCGGTGATGATGAGCGCGTGCCGGGCGGCCCCGCGCTCGCGCGCGAGCAGGGCTTCGAGATGGGCCGGATCGTTGTGGCGGAAGGCCAGCGTGCGGGCGCCCGCGAGCCGCGTGCCCGCCCACATGCAGGAATGCCCGAGTTCGTCGATCAGGATCAGGTCGCCCGCCCCGGCGAGCGCCGGCGTGATGCCGAGATTGGCGAGGTAGCCGCTGCCGAAGACGAGGGCCGCCTCGTGCCCCTTGCGTGCCGCGAGCGCGGCTTCGAGTTCGGCGAAGAGCGGGTGGTTCCCGGTGACGAGGCGCGAGCCGCCGCTGCCGGCCCCGTAGCGCTCCAGGGCCTCGCGCGCCGCCGCGACCACCGCCGGATGGGTGGCGAGGCCGAGATAGTCGTTGCAGGAGAAGGACACCACCGGCCGCCCGGCGCGCTCGGCCCCGACGCCCCCGGTGCGCCGGGTCGGCACGAGACGGCGGCGCAGGCCCGCGGCGTCGAGGCCGGCGAGCTTGTCGCGCGCGAAGGCGTCGAGGCTGGGGAAGGCGCTGGGCATGGGCGCGCTGTGGCGCCGCGGGGTCGGCGGTGTCAAGCCGGCCCGGTCGGCGGGCGCTCGCACCGGATGACGCATCGTATTCGGGTCCGGCGACTTAATTGACTCGGTCAACTAAATCGCCGATCGTCCGGACGCACAGGAGGCGGCATGACTCCGGTTCTCACCTCGTCGGACGACGCGATCGCGGCGGTGCGCGCGTTCGGGCGCTTCTACACGCGGCAGATCGGCCTTCTCGACGAGGGGCTGCACCGCAGCCGCTTCTCGCTCACCGAGGCGCGGGTGCTCTACGAACTCGCGCATCGCGACGGGCTCACGGCCGCCGCGCTCGGGCAGGATCTCGGGCTCGACGCGGGCTATCTCAGCCGCCTGCTCGCGCGCTTCGTCGCGCAGGGGCTCGTGGCGCGCGCGCCCAGCGGAACCGACGGGCGCAGCCGCGTGCTCGCCCTCACGCCGGCCGGGCGGGTGGCCTTCGCGCCCCTCGACGAGGCCTCGCGCCGGGAGGTCGGCGCGCTGCTCGAACGGCTCTCCGCACCCGACCGCACGGCGCTGGTGCGCGCGATGCGCACCGTGCAGCGCCTGCTCGGCGCCAGGGCCGCGGAGCCCGCCGCGATCCGCCCCTTCCGGCCCGGCGACACCGGCTGGATCATCCATCGCCAGGGACGGCTCTACGCCGAGGAATACGGCTGGGACGACAGCTTCGAGGCCCTGGTCGCCGGCATCCTGGCGGCCTTCGTGGCGGAGCACGATCCGGCCCGCGAGCAGGGCTGGGTGGCCGAGCGGGGCGGGGAGGTGCTGGGCAGCATCTTCCTGGTGCGCCAGTCGGACGAGGTGGCCAAGCTGCGCCTGCTCTACGTCGAGGGCGCGGCCCGGGGGCTCGGCCTCGGGAGCGCGCTCATCGAGACCTGCCTCGCCTTCGCGCGGGCGGCGGGCTACCGGCGCGTGACGCTGTGGACCAACGACGTGCTGGTGGCGGCGAGGCGGCTCTACGAGGGGGCGGGGTTCCGGCTCGGCGCCAGCGCGCCGCACCGCTCCTTCGGCCACGACCTCGTCGGCGAGACCTGGGACCTCGATCTCACGGGCTGAGCCGCCGGGCAGACTCCCGATCAGCGATGCGGAGGGGCGCGGCGGGGTGGCTCCCCGAGCAGGACTCGAACCTGCGACAAGGCGATTAACAGTCGCCTGCTCTACCAGCTGAGCTATCGGGGATCGCGCCGGGGCGCCTCTCTAGGCGAAACGGGGGACGGCGTCAAATGGCGATTGCGCGCCGCGACGGACGGAGGCCGGCGGCCCGGCTGTGCCCCAGCGGCAACAAGCCCGGGCGGTGGCGCCGATCGGCTTTGCCAAGCGTTAACCATGGCGCGGTTATCGCGTAACCGGGCAGTCACAGCCGATTCGCACCCGCCGATGACGAGACGCGCCGTCCGATTCCTCCTTCGCACCCTGCTCGCCGCGGCGTGGCTCGGCCACGCGCCGGTCAGTGCCGGGGAGGGGCCGGCCGTGGCGATCGCCGCGGAGGTCGGGACCGCCCCGGACGGGGGCACCCGGCTCAGCATCGTGCTGTCGCGGCCGGTGGAGGCCCGGGCCTTCGTGATGGAGCGGCCGGACCGGGCGGTGGTCGAGATGCCCGAGGTGAACTTCCAGCTGCCCCCGGAGGCCGGGCGGCGGCGGGAGGGCCTCGTCGCCTCCTACCGCTACGGTCTGTTCGCCCCGGGGCGCTCGCGCCTCGTCATCGACCTCGCCCAGACCGCCACCGTGACCCGGGTGGCGAGCGCGCCGCGCCCGCGGGACGGCGCGACGCTGCTCACGATCGACCTCGCCCGGACCGACCGCGACGGTTTCCGCCGCGCCGCCGTGGCGCCCGAACCGCCCCCGACCCCCGCGGCGCTCGCGCCGACGCCCGGCGACACCCGGCCGCTCGTGATCGTCGATGCCGGGCACGGCGGCACCGATCCGGGCGCCATCGCGGCCAACGGCGCCTTCGAGAAGGACATCGTGTTCGGGGTGGCGCGCGAGCTGGCG
>NZ_BPQQ01000042.1 GCF_022179325.1 Methylobacterium isbiliense
ACGCCAAAATCCGGATAGCCAAAAATCCTTCGTCGCCCGCTCGCAGCCGCGGCGGATGGCGGCCTTCAGCCCGGCCCCGTCGAAGGTCACGGCGCGCCCGATCACCACGTTGTAGATCGGGATGCCGGTGTCCTGGCACAGGATGTTGTTGGTGCGCTCGGCCACCGCGACGTTCTCGACCATGGTGTCGAGGATGGCGCGGCCGGTGGCGCTGGTCTCCTGGCGCTGGAGCGCCGCGAAGCCGGCCTTGATGTCGGGGGGCAGGATCTTGAGGGCGCGGACGTAGAGGTCCCTGCAGACCTCCTCCACTTCGTGCAGATCGAGCTCCATGCCGGTCTCCCCGGGGGTTGGCCTGCGGCTCAGGCGCTCAGGAGGAACAGGAGGCCGACCGCGAACGAGGTCGCGAGACAGCCCGAGACGACGATGGCGGTGCGCTCCCGGTGGGCGAGCCACTCGATCGCCAGGACGCGCAGGCCGAGCGTCATGTGGACGGCGAGCGCGCAGACGAGGCCCCATTCGGCGGTGCGCACCGCGAGGTTGTGGGTGAGCCCGAGGAAGCTCTCCAGCCGGTCGGCGCCCTGGAGCGCGGTGCCGAGCGCGACGAAGTGCATCGGCAGGAAGAGCGCCAGCGCCACGCCCGAGAGGCGGTGGATCAGGGCCGCGGCGTAGCCGGGCCGGCGGTGCCCGGGCCGGATCATGCGAGGAAGACCGCCAGCGCCGCGCGCAGGCCCAGGACCGCGATCAGGGCCGAGAGCGCGATCATCGCCATATCGAGGGAGCGCCCGCGCCAGCCCGTCCATTCCCGCAGCACGCTGCGCAGGCCGATCGGCGCATGGATCGCGGCGGCGAGCACGAACACCGCGTAGAAAGCGAGGAAGGCCCCGTTGCCCTGCGTGCGCGCCAGGATCTCGCCCGCCGTGAGGCCGCCGCGCACCGCGTACAGGATGGTGCCGAGATGCACCGCGACCGTGAGCGCGAGGATGAGCGCGGTGGCGCGCTGGGCGAGGTAGAGCAGCGGGCTCATGCCTTCCTCCACAGGCGCCGCAGGGCGGCGCGGCCGGTCTCGCGCTTCAGGCCGGCGATGGCGAAGGTGGGCGAGAGCGCCTTCGGGCAATGCTCCGTGCAGCTCATGTGGCTGTGGCAGGAATGGCAGCCGGCATCGCCCGCGACGGCGGCGAGACGCGCCTCCTGGCCGCGGTCGCGCACGTCGTTCACCAGCGTCCAGGCGCGGTTGAGCGCGGCGGGGCCGAGATAATCCGGGTTCCAGGCGACCACGTCGCAGGCCGCGTAGCAGACGCCGCAATTGATGCACTCGATGCCGGCATCGGCCTTCCGGCGTTCCGGCTCGTCCGGCCGCACCGGCGCGAAATCCTCCGGCGGCGCCTCGCCCGGCTCGAAGTAGCCGTGGGCGCGGCGCCACTTCTCGAAGAAGGGCTCCATGTCGACGGCGAGGTCCTTGACCACCGGCAGGTTGCGCAGGGGCTCCAGCACCAGCGCGTCGCCCGTCGCCGCCTCGGCGACGCGGGTGCGGCAGGTCCAGCGCGGGCGGCCGTTCACGGTCATGCCGCAGGAGCCGCACATGCCGACCCGGCAGGCGAAGCGGTAGGCGAGCGTCGGATCCTGCTCGCGCTGGATCTCGGTGACCACGTCGAGGACGGTCTGGTTGGGCCGGCGCGCCACCGCGAAGGTCTGGAAGACCTCGCCGCGCCGGACCCGCACCTCCAGCATGCGGGCGGCGCCCTGCACGGCCTCCGGGGTCACGGTCTCAGGGATTACTTGGGCGGTCACGCTCAGCGCCCCGCCGCGGGGCTTGCGTGGAACAGCTCGGACTCGTCGGCGGCCTTCGCGGTGACGAGGCCGATGCGGTTCATGTAGGCGAGGTAGTCGAGCATGCGCTTGGGCTGCGTCGTCCACTCGGTCTGGGGCGAGCGGATGATCTCCTCGGCCTCGGTCTGGCTCAGCTTGGCGTTCTCGGCCTTGATCCAGAGCGCGGCGGCGCGGGACGGGTCGTCGCGGATCAGTCTGAGGCTCTCGTCCAGCGCCGCCAGGAACGCCGCCGTGACGGTCGGGTTCTCGGTCACGAAGCGGCTCGACGCCCAGACGAGGTTGAAGGTGTGGGGACCGCCGAGCACGTCGTAGCTGTCGAGGACCTTACGCGCCCGCGGGTCCTTCATCTCCTGCTCCTGGAACGGCGAGGAGCCGAAATGGGCGGTGATCTCGGAGCGTCCGCTGAGCAGCGCGGTCTGCGCGTCGGGGTGGCCCATCGAGACGGTGAGCGCGTCGAGCCGGTTCTGCTCGCCGGGGCCGAAGGCCTTCTCGGCGGCCATCTGCAGGGTGATGGCCTGGATCGAACTCTTCACGGTGGGGAGCGCGATCTTGTCCTTCGGCGTGAAGTCCTTGATCGAGGTCACGGCCGGATTGACGCTCACCAGCCAGAGCGGCATCGCATTGAGGGCGGCGACGCCCTTCACCTTCAGGTTGGTGCGCGTGCGGCCCCACATCGTCAGCATCGGGCCGACGCCGCCCGCCGCGAGGTCGAGGTTGCCCGACAGCAGCGCGTCGTTCATCCCCGAGCCGCCGGTGAAGCGCAGCCACTCCGTCTTGAGGTCGAGGCCCTTCGCCCTGGCGTGCTTCTCCAGCAGGCGCTCCTCCTCCATCAGGGTGAGCGGCAGGTAGGAGATGCCGAACTGCTTGGCGAGGCGCACGGTCGCGACCTCGGCCCTGGCGCCCGAGAGCCCGGCGGCGACGAACGCAGCGGCCCCGAGCAGCCGAAGCAAGCCTTTGACAGACATGCGTTTCCGTCCCATGTCGCGGTGATCCGCAGCCGACTTCGTCGGTCCTGGGGCGAGGATACGGTCGGGGTGCCCCCTGTCAACTGTCTTCTGTCATATAGAGGACTGACCCGGGCGCCCGCGCCGCGCCTCACGCCTGCATGCCCCAGCGGCGGATGGTGTGGCGCTCGATCGTCTGGAAGATCAGGTTCTCGACGATAAGCCCGATGATGATGACGGTGAACAGGCCGGCGAAGACGTTCGGGATGTCGAGCATGTTCTTGTTCTCGAAGATGAACCAGCCGAGGCCGCCCGAGCCCGAGGAGACGCCGAAGACCAGTTCGGCGGCGATCAGGGTGCGCCACGCGAAGGCCCAGCCGACCTTGAGGCCGGTGAGGATGCTGGGGAAGGCCGCCGGGATCAGGATCTGCCGGATCAGGCCCGCGCCCGAGAGGCCGTAATTCTGGCCCACCATCGTCAGGGTGCGGCTCACCGACAGGAAGCCCGAATGGGTGTTGAGCGCGATCGCCCAGGTGACGGAATGCACCAGCACGAAGACGAGGCTGCCGTTGCCCAGGCCGAACCAGATCAGCGCCAGCGGCAGGAGCGCGATCGCCGGCAGCGGGTTCAGCATCGACGTCATGGTCTCCAGGAAGTCGGTGCCGATCCGCGAGGTCATGGCGAGGCCGGTGAGCAGCGTCGCCAGCACGATGCCGGCCGCGTAGCCGATCAGCAGGACCTTGATCGAGCCCCAGGCCCGCAGGAGCAGGGTGCCCTCCGCGATCCCGCGCAGGAACGCGCCGAGCGTCGCCGAGAAGGTCGGGAACAACAGGTCGTTGTCGAGGGAGCGGCCGTAGATCTCCCAGATCCCGGCGAGCGCCACCAGGATGACGAGCTTGCGCAGCCAGGCTTGGTTGTAGAGCCGCTCCAGGGTCGAGAGCGGCTTCTCGACGATCATTCCGCCCTGTGCCGCCCGGACATCGCGGACGATCTCGGGGCGGGCGGGGGCGGCGGGTTCGAGCAGGTCGGCGCTAGACATTCTCGGCCTCCTCGATCTCTTCGGCGAACAGCATCTGCTGGATCCGGCTCTCGAGATGCCGCTGCTCGTCCGGGGCGCGCGCGCTGTTGAGTTCGGCCCTGACCTCGCCGGGATGGGGCGAGAGCAGGAGGATCCGCGAGCCGATCTTGATCGCCTCCGGGATCGAGTGGGTGACGAACAGGACGGTGAAGCGGGTCTCCTCCCACAGCCGCAGCAACTCGTCCTGCATGCGCCGCCGCGTCAGCGCGTCGAGGGCCGCGAAGGGCTCGTCCATCAGCAGGATGTCGGGCTCCATCGCCATGCCGCGGGCGATGGCGACCCGCTGCTTCATCCCCCCCGAGAGCATGTGCGGGTAGGAATCGGCGAACTTCGTCAGGCCGACCTTCTCGATCGTGGCCATCGCCCGGTCCTGCGCCTCCGCGCCGGTGGCCCGCCCGCTCGCGGTCAGCGCGAAGGCGACGTTCTGCCTCACGGTCTTCCACGGCAGGAGCTGGTCGAATTCCTGGAAGACCATCATCCGGTCGGGGCCGGGCGCCGTGACGGGCTTGCCGTTCAGGCGGATCTCGCCCTCGGTGGGCGCCATGTAGCCGCCGACCGCCTTCAGCAGCGTGGACTTGCCGCAGCCCGAGGGGCCGAGAAGGATGAAGCGGTCGCCCCGCAGGACGTCGAAGCTGACCTTGTAGGTCGCGGTGATGAGGTGATGCGGCGTCTTGTACTGGAGCGTGACCCCGTCGACTTCCAGCAGCGGCTGGCTCAAGCCCATGCGCTCCTCCCTGACGTCGCGGCTCGGGCCGCGTTGGTGTCGTTGCGAGCTTCGTGTCTTGATGGGACCGCGCGGCCGCGCCGGCTTCTCCGACGTGCCCGGTGCGGTCGTGTCTCCGCGAGACCATCCCCGGGCGGGGCGGGTTCGTCCCGCTCGGGCGCCGCTGGCGTCTCGGCATCCGGCGGGACGGCTCCGGACATAGCAATCCGGGTCGGAGGCGTAAAGATTGGGCTGTCTTTTATAAGATAGGAGAATGGTCTGGGCGTCGGCACGGGGCCAAGCCGCCGCGGGGGGCGTCTCGCCCGCGCGGCTGAATACCATCACGGGCGGATCGCGCGCGACCCCGGACGGGCCTTCGCGCCGCATGGCCGCGCGGCGACGGCGCGGGGGGCGCCGACGACGTCTCGCGGTCGAGCCTTGCATGACGCCTGCCTTCGGGCCGAGGCGCATGCCGGCCGGCGGGCCCGCCGGTGGGGGCCCCCGGCCGTCCGACGCTCAGACGAGCGCGGGTTCCTCCCGGCGCAGCGCGGCGGGCACCTCGATCGCCGGGGCCTCGATCGCGGGGATCTGGGCGCGCAGCACGGCGATCACCTCGTCCTGCTCCTCGTCCCGCAGGTCTGGGAAGAGCGGCAGCGAGAGCGTGCCCTCGCCCCAGCGCCGCGAGACCGGCAGGTCGGGGATGGTGCCGGAGGCGGCGTAGAGGGTGAGGCTCGGCACGCTGCGGTAGTTCACGGTCGCGCCGATCCCGGCTCGGCCCAGCGCCTGCAGCACCGCGTCGCGCCGCCCGCCCGGCACGTGGATCGGGAAGAGGTGGCGGGCCGAGACGGCGCCGGCCTCGATGACGGGCCAGGTGAACGGGGTGTCGGCGAGTGCGGCCTCGTAGCGGGCGCAGAGCCGCTCGCGCCGGACGAGCTGCGCCTCGATCCCGTCGATCTGCGGTTCGAGCAGGACCGCCAGGAGATCGGGCAGGTTGGCCTTGGTGCCCAGGCGCGCGATGTCCCAGTGGCGGTAGGTGCCGCCCTGGAAGCGCTGGGCGGCCCCGGCCGACATGCCGTGCAGCACCGTCTGGACCAGCGCCGCGGCCAGATCCGGATCGGTCGTGACGACGGCCCCGCCCTCGCCGCAGGTCACGTTCTTCGTGGCGTAGAACGAGAAGATCGCCGCATCCCCGTCCTGGCCCGGACGCCTGCCGTCGCGCCGGCCTTCGAAGCAATGCGCCGCATCCTCGATGATCCGGACGGCGGGGGGGAGCAGCCTGCGCAGGGCCAGGATGTCGACCATCTGGCCGTAGAGATGCACGGGAATGACCGCCCGGGTCCGCGGCGTCACCGCCGCGGCCACCTGCCGGCGGTCGATGAGGAGGGTGGCCGGGTCGACGTCGACGAAGACCGGGGCCGCCCCGACGAGGCGCACGACATTGGCGGTCGCCGCGAAGGTCATGGCGGGCACGATCACCTCGTCGCCCGGCCCGATCCCCAGGGCGAGCAGCGTCGCGACCGCCCCTTGCGTCCAGCTCGACGTCAGCTTCGCGTGCGGCACGCCGAAGAAGGCCTGCAGCCTCGCCTCGACGCGCGCGCCCTGGGGGCCGCTCGTCAGGAAGGGGCTCGCGAGCACCCCGGCGACGCGCTCGCTGCAGGCGGGCGAGAGGGCGTGCCGGTAGAACGGAACGGCCATGCGGGTCCTCCCTGGTCTGGGCTGTGACGGGTCACCGGGACGGCGCCGCGCGGGCGACGCCTGCGGGCTCGAGCGGGATGATCGGCGGCGCGGCGTGCGGCTCCGGCAGGCCGCGGTAGAGGGCGCGGATCCGCGCGGCCGCGACGTTCCAGTCCGCGACCTCGCAGGCCATGCGGTGGGCACCGGCCGACATCGCCCGCCAGCGGGCCGGCGCGATGTCCGCGGCCTGCGCCAGGGTGTCGGCCACGTGCTCGGCCGTGAGATCGCCGACGAGCAGGCCCGCGCCGTAGCGCACCGCCAGCTCGTGCAGGCCGGTCTCCCGGGTGACGAGGACGGGCACGCCGAGAAGCGCGGCCTCCAGCGCCGCCGTGGGCCAATGGTCGAGGCGAGAGGAGATGGCGAAGAAGTCCCAGCCCCGCACCACCGCGTCCCGCTCGGCGCCGTAGCGCGGCTCCAGCACCGTGACGCGATCCGCGATCCCCAGCGCGGCGGCCTGCGCGGCGAGGTCCTCGCCGCCGCTCGGACCCATCAGCACGAGGCGGCCGCGGCCGCCGCGGCGGCAATGGCGCGCGAACCCCTCGACCAGCAGGTCCAGTCCCTTGTGGAAGACGGCCAGACGCCCGCAGAAGCCGAAGACCGGCCCGTCCGCCGCCGGCCCGGCCCGCTCGGGCGGCGGCGGACGCCCCGATCCAGTGCTGGAGAAGGCGCCGTTCGGGATCAGGCAGGCCCGCGCGCGCGGGGCGAGCCGTGCGAGTTCGGCCTGCTCCAGATCGGTGAGCACGTGGACGAACCGCGCGCCGCTCAGGGCTGCCCGTTCCATCAGGGCGACGTAGAGGGCGACGAGCGGCTTCTTCACCCGGCCGTGGCGGTCGAACAGGTGCGAGAAGCAGCTGTGCAGGGTGACGATGTAGGGAAGGCCGCGCGCCCGCAGGTGCCGCGTCAGCGCGACGAGGAGCGGCTGGCGGGCGCCGTGGAGGTGGAACACCGTCTGCGGCCCCGCCCCGGCGAGCAGCGCCTCGCGGCTCGACGCCCGCAGCGTCACGACACGGCCGCGGATGGCCGGCCCGGCGAGCGGCACGGGGTCGAGCCGGATGCCGGGCGGCGCCGCGAAGCCGCCGGGGTCGTCCGCCACGAAGACGATGCGGGTCGCATCCCCCGCGCGCGCCTGTTCCAGGGCCAGCGCGCGGGCGACCTGATGCACCCCGTTCGAGGCGGAGGGATAGCCGCCGCGATCGGCGATCACGACGTGGCGGATGTCGAGCGGCCGGTCCGGCGCGGGCGACCGCGCCGGATCCTTCACGGGGGAGAGCATGGCGCGGCCTCCTGGACGATTCGGGGCGGTCACGCCGTGGCCGCTGCGGGCAGGAAGGTCTCGGCCGGCAGCGCATCGGGGAGCCGCAATCCGTGACCGGGCCGGCTCAGGAGGTCGCGGTACCATCGCACCGTGTGGCAGGCCGGCGTGTCGCTCAGGCGCTTGGCCCGGATCGCCGCCGCGATCTCCACCACCGCCTCGCCGATGGTCAGGCCTGCCGTGAAACCGAAGCTCCGCTCGGCCTTGGCGAAGGCGACATGGTAGTCGCGCCGGTCGGGGCCGCCGGGCGCGAAGGTGATGAGGGACGGCGCCGCGACGGCGCGCTTCACGGCGCGGGCGATGTCGATGACCTGACGGTTCTCGGCGCCGATGTTGAAGGCGTGGCCGCCGATGGCCTGCCGCGGGGCGCGCAGGGCGAGCAGGAACGCCTCGGCGACGTCGCGCACGTGGACGAGGGGCCGCCATTGCGTGCCGTCGCCCGCGACGGTGATCCGGCCGCGCGCGTGGGCGTCGAGCGTCATCTGGTTCACGACAAGGTCGAAGCGCATGCGCGGCGACAGGCCGAAGACGGTGGCGTTGCGCAAAGCCGCGGTCGTGAAGCGGGCGCCGTTGCGGGCGAGCACCGCCTCCTCGGCTCGCGCGCAGGTCTGGGCATAGACGGTCAGGGGGCGCAGCGGCGCCTCCTCCGAGAGGTGCATGTCCTGGCCGGCGCCGTAGACCGCGCACGAGCTCGCGAAGAGGTAGCGGCGCACCCCGGCCCGCTCGGCGGCCATGGCGACGCGCATGCGGCCCCGCTCGTTGATGGAGCGCGTCAGTTCTGGGTCGAGATCCCCGGACGGATCGTTCGAAAGGGCGGCCAGATCGATGACGCAGTCACAATCCTCGAAGATGTCGGGCTCGATCGTACGAATGTCCTGGCGGATCAATTCGAGTGAAGGATGCGTGCGATGCCTCGACAGTGGCGTCTCCCCGAAGAAAAACATATCGACTGCTTTAATGCAGGAGTTGGTTTCAAGTAGTCTCTGAATAAGTACGGAACCGATGTAGCCGCCTGCACCCGTCACCGCGATCTTTCTACGCATGGGATCGTCCTTCCCATAGCCAATTTGTATCTGAAATATGTCTGATAATCTCTCATTGCGGACAATCGATCATCCGGGCTAGGGCGATTGCTCTTAATACCTACGAGCGCGGCAGCGGCCGGGATCGAGGCCGTGCGCGGGGTCGTCCAGGCCGGCCGGTCAGGCCGGGCTTGGGTTTGAGGCGGGACGCGGCCGTCTCGAGAGGTCGTCATGCCGACGGCCCGGCCTGCCGAGCGGCGGGTTCCTTCGACGACGCGTCTCCCCGGCACTAGCCCGAAAGGGAGCCGGGCGAGCGGCGGTGCGGCACGGGGGTCAGCGTTGCGCAGGCCTCCCCGGTCGGGCTGAACGCCGCCCGCCGTCTGGCCGAAGCCTGCCCGCGTCCGGACACGGCCTCACACCGCCCGCTGGCCGCTCTCAGGCCTGCCCCAGCACCCGCCGCAGGCCCGCCCGCACCGTCTCGATGTGGCGCACGAGGAGCGCGCAGGCCGGGGCGGGGTCGCCCGCGCGGCACAGGTCGATCAGCCCGCGGTGCTCGCGCTCGGCGACGCGCATCGCCGCTGGGGTGGAGAGCTGCATGCGCGTGTAGCGGTCGCTGGTCTGGAGCAGGCCCGCCACCACCTGCCGGGTGCGCGGCTGCGGTGCCCGTCCGTAGAGCGCCATATGGAACTCGGCGTTGAGCACCCCCCAGCGCGCCACGTCGCCGGCCGCGATCGCCGCGACGAAGCGGCCCTGGATCGCCTCCAGGCTCTCGAACAGGGCCGCGTCGTAATGGGGCAGGGCGGCGGCGAGGAGCCGGGGCTCCAGGAGCGCGCGCAGGTCGAAGACGTCGTCCACCTCGCCGAGCGAGAGGTCGGACACCACCGCCCCCTTGTGCGGCACCATCCGCACCAGCCCTTCCGCTTCGAGCTGGAACAGCGCCTCGCGCACCGGGATGCGGCTCACGCCATAGAGCTCCGCAAGCGCGTCCTGGCGCAGCTGCGTGCCGGCCGGCGCGGAGCCGTCGAGGATGGTTTGCCGGATCTGGTCGAGGATCGCGGCCGAGAGGGTGCGGTGCTTGAGAGCGGGCATCGGCGGGGTGCTGCGGAAACGGGCATCACGATGGCGCTTTGCGCTTGATTTGTCGATTGTATAAAATCTACGATGCGGCGCGTTCCACCGGGGGCCGCGCATGTCCGTCTCGCCCAGCATCGTCGCGGCCCGTCCGGCCGCCCGTCCCGTGCGGCTCGTCATGGAGGCCTCGCGCCTGCTGCTCGCCGCCGAGCGCCACGCCCTTGTCGGGCTGATGGGGCTCCTGATGGCGCTCATCCTGCTCAACGTCGCCACCCGCTACCTCGGGGTGCCGCTCTACTGGGTGGACGAATCGGCGGTCTACTCGGTGGTCTGGCTCACCTTCATCGGCGCCTCGGCGATGACCCGGCTGCGGCTCGACTTCGCCGTGACGATGCTGACCGAGCGGCTCCCGGCCTCGGGCCAAGCGGCGGCCCGGGTCGTCGCCACCGCCGCGGTGGTGGGTTTCGGGCTCGCGCTCGCCTGGATGTGCTGGCTGTGGATGGACCCGCCGGGCCTCGTGCGGGCCGGGTTCGACGCGCGGGCACTCGCGGCCGAGACCTTCAACTTCCTCTACACGGAGCGGACCCAGACGCTGAACTGGCCGACCTGGGTCCTCTACCTGATCCTGCCGCTGTTCTCGGCGTCGCTGGTGGTGCACGGCCTCGCGCTGCTCGCCGAGGATCTCGGGCTCGCCGAGCGCGCGGTGCTGCCCCGCTTCGGCATCTCCTCGAACGAGGGGATCAACTGATGGTCACGGGCGCGGCCTTCGCCGCCGTCATGCTGGCGGGCGTCCCGATCGGCCTCTGCCTGTGCCTCGCCGGCATGGTGTACATCGCGGCCTCGGGCAACCCGCTGCTGTTCCAGTCCTACCCGATGCAGTTGTTCGGCGGCGTCGACAGCTACGGGCTGATCGCGATCCCGCTCTTCATCCTGATCGGCGAGATCATGAACGGCGGCGGCATCACGCGCCGCATCGTCGAGATGGCGATGGCCTTCGTGGGCGCCCTGCGCGGGGGGCTCGCCTACGTCAACGTGCTCGCCAACATGTTCGTGTCCTCGATCCTGGGCTCGGCCACCGCCCAGGTCGCCATCATGGCCCAGATCATGGTGCCGGAGATGGAGCGCAAGGGCTACGACCGCACCTTCGCGGCGGGCCTCACCGCCTATGCGGGCATGCTCGGGCCGATCATCCCGCCCTCGGTGATGTTCGTCGTCTACAGCGTGCTCGCCCAGGTGCCGGTCTCCGACATGCTGATCGCCGGCATCATCCCGGGCGTGATCCTGACGGTCCTGTTCTGCCTCGTGATCGCGGTGCTGGGCTGGGTGCACGGCTTCCCGGCGGGCGAGGCCATGAGCCTGCGCCGGCGCGTCAGGACGGTGCTCGGTGCGCTGCCGACCCTGTCGATCCCGGTCGTCATCGTCGGCTCGATCCTCTCCGGCCTCGCCAACGCCACCGAGGCGGCGGCGGTCGGCACGGTGGCCGCCGCCCTGGTCGGGCGCTACTGGACCCGCGAGTTCGATTTCCGGCAGCTCCCGGCGATGCTCGGCCGCGCCGGCATCTACTCGGCGATCGTGCTCTTCCTCGTCGCGGCCGCGGCGGTGTTCTCGTGGGTCCTGGTCTTCGGCAAGGTGCCGCAGGACGTGGCGGGCTGGATCCGCACCGTGGCCAAGGATCCGGTCACCTTCATGCTGCTCGTGAACGTGATCCTGATCGTCATCGGCACTGTCATCGACGGCGTGCCCGGCCTGATCATGACGGTGCCGATCCTGCTGCCGATCGCCACCGAGGTCTACCACATCGACCCGCGCCACTTCGGCGTCGTCGTGACGGTCAACCTCGTGCTCGGCCTGCTCTCGCCGCCGGTGGGCCTGTGCTTCTTCGTGGCCGCCGCGGTCACGGGGGCGAAGCCCGGCCGGATGTTCCTGGTCACCCTGCCGTTCTTCTTCATCTCCTGCGTGCTGCTGCTGCTCCTGTCGGTCTGGCCGGGCCTGTCCCTCGCCCTCGTCAAGCCGTGAGCCCGTTCGTGTCCGCGTCGCCCGATCCATCGCCCCGAGAGGCCCTTGAAGGAGTGCCGATCATGACCCTCTCCCGCCGCCACCTCCTTGCCGCCGCGGCCGGCGCCGCGCTGCCGCTCGCCGCCCCCTCGGTGCTGCGCGCCCAGCAGACGCGCGAGTTCCGCCTCGGGCTGATCACGCCGCCCAACCACCCCTGGAACAACGCGGCGCTCAAGGTCGGCGAGAGCCTGAAGCAGGAGACGAGCGGACGGCTCTCGCTCACCGTCTTCCATGCCGGCCAGCTCGGCAACGAGGGCGCGATGATGCAGCAGCTGCAATCGGGCGCCCTCGACATGGCCTTCATCCAGGCCGCCGAACTCGGCTCGCGCGTGCCGGCCATCGCGGCGATCAACGCGCCCTACGTGGTGCGCTCCACGGAAGCCGTGGCCAAGCTCGTGCGCCATCCCGTGGCGCTCGGCCTGTTCGACGTCCTGCCGCGCGAGACCGGCACGATCGGGCTCGCCTGGGGCATCACCTCGATCCGGGCGGTGTTCGCGGCGCGCGACATCGCCTCGCTGGCCGACCTCAAGGGCATGAAGCTGCGCATCAACCCGACGCCGGCCTTCCGCGACTTCTACCAGCTGCTGGGCGCCGCGCCGACGCCGATCCCGACCCCGCAGGTCTACGACGCCATGGCCAACGGCCAGGTCGATGGCCTGGAGGCGGATCTCGACTTCTCGTGGAACCAGCGCTTCGACCGCGTCTCGAAGACCGTCCTGCGCATGAACGCCGTGCACATGCCGATGATCGCGCTGGTGTCGGGCCGAGTCTGGCAGGGCCTGCCGGCGGCGGACCGCGACCTCGTCACCCGCACCACCAAGGCGGCGCTCGACGCCGAGATCGACGAGATCGTGGCCAACCAGCCCGGGATCTGGGCGAACCTCGCCAAGCAGCCGGTGAAGATCGTCGTCGCCGACGTCAAGGACGCCGACCCGATCATCGAGGCCTACGACAGGATCTGGCTGCCGAAGGCGCCGGTTCTGGCCGAGCTGCGCAAGGTCGGGGCGGCTCTCGCCTGATGTCCGCGGCCCCGGCCGCGGGCCGGGGCCGCTCGTGTCCCGCGGGCCGCTGGCGCCCGCCCTTCGGAGAATGTTCCATGGCTCCCCGCGTTTCCTGGACGGGCGTGTTTCCGGCCGTCACCACGCAATTCCGCGACGACCTCTCCCTCGACATCGACGCCACCGCCCGGGTGATGGAGGGCCTGATCCGCGACGGCGTGTCGGGGCTCATCGTCTGCGGCTCGGTGGGCGAGAACACCTCCCTGACCCGCCCCGAGAAGGTCGCCGTCATGGAGGCCGCGAAGGCGGTCGCGGCCGGGCGGGTGCCGGTCCTGTGCGGGATCGCCGAGTTCACCACCGCCTTCGCGGTCGAGACCGCGCGGGAGGCCGCGCGCGTGGGCATCGACGGCATCATGGTGATGCCGGCCCTCGTCTACAGCGCCAAGCCGCACGAGACGGCGGCCCATTTCCGCACGGTGGCGACCGCCACCGACCTGCCGGTGATGCTCTACAACAACCCGCCGATCTACAAGAACGACGTCACGCCCGACATCCTCGTGTCGCTCGCCGACGTCGAGACGGTGGTCTGCTTCAAGGATTCGTCGGGCGACACCCGCCGCTTCATCGACACCCGCAACCAGGTCGGCGACCGCTTCGTGCTGTTCGCCGGCCTCGACGACGTGGTGGTGGAGAGCGTCGCGATGGGCGCGGTCGGCTGGGTCTCGGGCATGTCGAACGCCTTCCCGCGCGAGGGCGAGACGCTCTTTCGCCTCGCCGCCGCGGGCCGCTTCGCCGAGGCGATGCCGCTCTACGAGTGGTTCATGCCGCTCCTGCACCTCGACGCCCGACCCGACCTCGTCCAGTGCATCAAGCTGTGCGAGCACCTGATGGGCCGCGGCAGCGCGCTCACGCGCCCGCCGCGCCTCGCGCTGACCGGGTCCGAGCGGGCCGAGGTCGAGGCGATGGTGGCCAAGGCCGTCGCCACCCGGCCGGCCCTGCCGGAGGTGGGGCTGAAGGCCGCGGCGTAAGGCCCGGGCGGCCGGTCCGCCTAGTCCCGCGCGTCGATCCCGCCGCTACCGGCGGGACGGCCCCCTGGCCTCAGGTGCCCGTCCATTCCGGCGGGCGCTTGGCCAGGAACGCCTCCATGCCCTCGCGGAAGTCGCGGCTGGTGTAGCACATCAGGATCAGGTCATCCCCGGGCCGGGCGCCCTCGGGGGCCTCCGCCTCGTTCAGCCGGCGCAGGCCCTCCTTGGTGGCCGCCAGCGTCAGCGGCGCGTGCGAGGCGAGCAGGCGCGCCAGCTCGCCCGCCCGCGCCCGCAGCGCGGGCGCATCCGCCAGCACCTCGCCGACGAGCCCGATCGCCTTCGCCTCCTCGGCCTCCACGAGGCGGGCGGTGAAGATCATCTCCTTCACCCGGGCCGCCCCGACCAGGGCCGACAGCCGCCGCAGGTTGCCCAGCGACAGGCAATTGCCGAGCGTGCGGGCGATCGGGAAGCCGAAGCGGGCGTCCCGCGTGGCGATCCGCAGATCGCAGGCGGCCGCGATCGCCGCGCCGCCGCCCGTGCAGGCGCCCGCGATGGCCGCGACGGTGGGCTTGCGGCAGCGCTCCAGGCTGCCGAGCACCCGGTCCATGAAGCGCTCGTAGCCGAGCGCGTCCTCGGGGGTCGAGAAGGACCGGAACTGCGCGATGTCGGTGCCGGCCGCGAAGGCCCGGTCGCCCGCCCCGGTGATCACGATCGCCCGCACGGCGCGATCCTCGTCGAGGCTGCGGCTGAGCTCGTACAGGCGCTCGTACATCGCGAAGGTGAGCGCGTTGCGGGCCTGCGGCCGGTTCAGGGTGAGGTGCGCGATGCCGTCCGCATCCACCTCGCACAGCAATTCGTCCGTCGCGCTCATGGCGTCTCCCGGGGCGGTCACGGGCACCACTCTGGCCCGGCGGCAGCTGCCGGCCAAGGGACCTGTTGGAGGGACCTGTTGGAGCGACCTGTTGGAGGGACCTGTTCGCGCGAACCGCTCGGGCGGCCTGATCGGGCGGTCCGCCGCCGGCTGCGCCCTTGACCCGGCGCCGCATCCGCGCGAGGCCGCGCGGCGAGAGACCCCGCCGGAGACCGGATCCGCGATGAGCCAGGAGATGACCCGCGACGCGACGAACCACGACCTCGTCGCTCGCCTGAGCGCGCGGCTCGGTCCGGCCGGCGTGCTGACGCAGGAGGCCGACATGGCCCCGTACGCGGTCGACTGGCGCCGCCTCTTCCCGGGGCGCCCGGCCTGCGTGGTGCGGCCCGCCAGCACCGCCGAGGTGGCGGATGCGGTGCGGCTCTGCCGCGCGGCCGGGGCCGCCATGGTGCCGCAGGGCGGCAACACCGGGCTGGCCGGCGGGGCGGCGCCGGACGCCTCCGGCACCCAGGTCGTGGTCTCGCTCGCGCGCATGAACGCGGTGCGCGCCGTCGATCCGGTCGGCCTCACCCTGACGGCGGAGGCGGGCTGCGTGCTCGGGACGGCCCAGGCCGCCGCGGAGGCGGCCGGGCGTCTCCTGCCGGTCAGCTTCGCGGCCGAGGGCTCGGCGATGCTGGGCGGCGTCATCGCCACCAATGCCGGCGGCCTCAACGTGGTGCGCTACGGCATGACCCGCGGCCTCGTGCTCGGGCTCGAGGTGGTGCTGGCGGACGGGACCGTGGTCGACGGCCTGCGGGCGCTGCGCAAGGACAATGCCGGCTACGACTGGAAGCAGTGGTTCATCGGCACCGAGGGCACGCTCGGGCTCGTTACGGCGGCGGTGATGCGGCTCGCCGCCCGGCCGCGCCACGTGGCGACGGCGCTCCTGGCGGTGCCCGATCCGGACGCGGCGCTGCGGCTGTTCACCCTGGCGCAGGAGGAGCTCGGCGACTGCATCCAGGCCTTCGAGCTGATCTCCGGGCTCTCGCTCGATCTCGTCGGGCGCCATTCCACGCTGACGCGCCCGGTTGAGCCGGCGCCCTGGTACGTCCTCCTGGAGGCGGCCTCCTCGCTGCCCGCCCTGCGCGAGGCCGCCGAGGGCATGCTCGGCACCGCCTTCGAGCGCGGGGACGCCCTCGACGGGGTGCTGGCGGAATCCGGCCAGCAGGCCGCGGGCCTGTGGGCGCTGCGCGAGGGCATCACCGAGGCCGAGGCCAAGGAGGGCCGCGGCGTCAAGCACGACGTCTCGGTGCCGATCACCGCGATCCCGGCCTTCCTGGAGGCGGCCGGCCGCGCGCTGGCGGAGGGGGCCCCGGGGGCGCGGGCCAACGCCTTCGGCCACATGGGCGACGGCAACATCCACTACAACGTGCTGGCCGCGCCCGACCACGACGGCGACGCGATCAACCGGCTGGTGCACGGGGTGGTAGACCGCTTCGGCGGCAGCATCTCGGCCGAGCACGGGATCGGGCAGTACCGGGTGGCCGAACTCCTGCGTCACCGCCGCCCGGAGGAGATCGCGCTCGCGCGCCGCATCAAGGCGGCGCTCGACCCGGACGGGCTCCTCAACCCCGGCAAGGTCCTGTCGGGACAGATCCTGCCCCGCTGAGCGCGGGCCTCAGTTCACCGGGGCCTCGTCGAGGCGGAACGCGAAGGTCGCGCTGTACTCGTCGCGGTCGGCCAGCTCCGGCGTCGCCGAGGGGACGATGGCGTGGGTCACCGTGAGGAGCTGCGCGCCCGCTTGGCGGATCGGGACCGTCGCGATCCCGTCCTGGTCGGTGGTGTAGTGGGGCGTCTGCCCGGCATCCATCGCGCCCTCGCCGGTCACGAGGGCGGCGCCGGCCAGGGGCGCGCCGCGGAACAGCACCCGCACGCGCAGCGCCCCCGCGGTCGGCCCGGGCACCTCCAGCGGCACGATCTCCAGGATGTGCCCGACCACGCGCTGCCAGGGCGCCGACGGCCCGAACGCCGCCTTGGCGAACTTCATCGACCAGCGCGCCGCCTCGGCGTCCGGCCGCATGCGGCGGCTGGTGTTGCGCCCGCTCCCGTCCTTCTGCCGCACCCAGTAGCCGCTGTCGTAGGAGGCGGCGACGAGCGTGCGGCCGGGCCGGGTGGGCAGGGCCGCGAGGAGCGCGGGCGGCACGTCGGGCGGGCTCGGCTTCAGCGCGGCCGCGAGGTCCTTCGTCTCGTCGGGGGTGATCGCCGTCAGGTCGAGGAGCTTCGGCTTGGCCGGCGTCAGCCGCGCGCGGGCGTGGCCGAAATTGACCCGCACCTGGGGACCCGCCTCGGAGGAGCTGAGCGTCAGCCAGAGGTCGTGCGCGCCCGCGGGCGCCGCGAGCAGGCTCAGCGCCAGGGCCGCCGCGGCGCGGACCGCCGGGCGCCGGATCGACAGGCTCAGCATCGGCCGCTCGCACTCCTGGTGGGTAGGCTGCACTCGTCCGGCACGTGGGGTCCGCCGCCGCAAGATCAAGCGTGACGGCACCCGAAAGGGCGGCGGCGGCCCGGCACGGCCGATGTGCGCGGGCGATGTGCGCGGGAGCACATGACGGTGGGGATCCGGCCGGCCGTTACAGGATCTCGACTTGTCGATAGGCCCAAAAAGATACCAAACTCAATCCTGCCTGGACTGGTCGAGTCGCTGCGCGGCTCTGCCCGGGGTGTATCGGCGGCCGTGGGGGTTTCGCGACATGTCCCTGACGCAGAGTGAGTTCTCGGATCTCGTGGCCCGCATCTACGCCTGCGCGGCCGAGCCGCAGCTCTGGCCCGACACCCTGGCGGGCATCGTCGAGGCGGCCGGCATGGCCGTCTGCCTCGCCTGCCTCGCCGGCCTGCCGCATCCGGTCTGTGCCCCGCCGCGCGCGGGGCCGGACGGCGCGGTGGACCACGACTTCCTGGCCGGTCTCTTCGCCGGCCTCTGCCCGCTTCAGGTGGTCGCATGGCTGTGCGAGGCCGGCGACGATCCGTTTCCCTCGCCCGCGGCGCGCCGGGCGCGGCTCTCCGGCCACGGTGGCGGGCAGGCGCCCGTGAACGGCGGCCCGCCCGTGCCCGAGGCCGCGCGCGAGGTGCTGCGCCTGCTGCTGCCGCATGTCCGGCAGGCGGTGGAGACCGGGCAGCGCCTCGCCGAGCGGGACGGCGAGTCGCGCGGCCTCGGCGCCGCCGTCGACGCGCTCAGCGCCGGGGTGATCCTGCTCGACGAGGCCGGCCGCATCCTGCGCACCAACGCCGCCGCCGACACGATCCTGCGCGAGGGCAGCGTGCTGCGGCGTCTGAGCGCCGGCACGCTCGCGGCGAACGATACGGCCGCCCAGGAGGCGCTGGCGGCGGCGCTCTCCGCCTGCCGGCTCGGCGCCGCGCCGCCCGCGCCGGCCCTGCCGTTCCCGCCGGGCCGGGCCGGGGCGGGGCGGGGCCTCGTCGGACGCCTCGTGCGGCTGCGCGACGCCGGCGGCGATCCCGCCGGCGCGGCCGGACCCGCGGCCGCCCTGTTCGTGCAGGATCCCGATCAGCCCTGCGCGGTGCCGGGCGAGGCGCTGGTGCGGCTCTACGGCCTCACCGGGGGCGAACTGCGCGTCCTGCGCGGCCTGCTGCAGGACCTCACCCTGACCGAGATCGCGCAGGCCTACGGCATCGGGGTCGCGACGGTGCGCACGCACCTCGCCCGGCTGTTCGACAAGACCGGGACCCGGCGCCAGGCGGAACTCCTGCGCGTCGTGATGGCCTCGGCGCCGGCCCTGCGCCCGCCGGACGCCCCCGCGGCCCTGCGCCGATCGGAGGCCCTTCGCGCCCGCGCCTGACGCCGGCCGACTCAGGACGGCGGGTCCTGCCCGCCGGCCAGGGCCAGCGCCGTCAGCCGCTCGCGGGCCTCCGGGTCGGTCGGGCAGCCGGCGGCGAGCCAGGCCCGGCGCGCCCGCGCGAGCGCGGCCCCGAGCGCGCGGCCCGGGGCGGCCCCGCGGGCCACCAGGGCGGCGCCCGTCACGGGCAGGACCGGCACCGGCTCCGCGCCGGACGCGAAGGCGGCGAGCGCGCGCTGCGCCTCCGCCTCCAGCACCGGGCGCGGCTCGCCCGCGAGAGCCGCCGCCGCATCCGTCGCCGCCGCGACCCCGTGCAGGGCGACGAGGCGGCGGATCTCGGCCGCGCCGAGGGGCGCCGTGCTGCCGTGCAGGACGGCCGCCGCCGCCGCGAAGCCCGCAAGCCGCGCGTGCTCGGCCTTGGAGAGCCTCAGGACCTCCCGCAGGCGCTCGGCGTCGGGGGCGGCGTGCACCGCGAGCGCCGCGAGGCGGCGCACCGGATCCGGCGCCGCCTCGGCCCCGGACAGCCGCGCGAGCCTCCCGAGATCGCCGATGCCGCCGAGAAGCCGCTGCAGCAGCCCGGTGCCGGAGAGGATCGCCGTCACGGCCGGTGCGCCCGGCGCGGCCAGGAGCTTCAGCAGTTCCGTCCGCACCCGCTCGCGCGACAGGGAATCCAGGCCCTCGCGGGCGGCGATGGCGGCGGACAGCCCCTCGGGATCGACCGGCCCGCGCCCGTAGCGGGCGTGGAAGCGGAAGAAGCGCAGGATCCGCAGGTAATCCTCGCGGATGCGCTGGCCCGCCTCGCCGATGAACCGCACCCGCCCCGCCGCGAGGTCGGCGAGACCCCCGACCGTGTCGTGCAAGCGCCCGTCGGGGCCGGCCGAGAGCGCGTTGATGGTGAAGTCGCGCCGGGCCGCGTCCTGCGCGAAGTCGCGCCCGAAGCGCACGACGGCCCGGCGCCCGTCGGTCTCGATGTCCTCGCGCAGGGTCGTGACCTCGAAGGGCGCGCCGCCCGCCACCACCGTGACGGTGCCGTGCTCGATCCCGGTCGGCACCGGCTTGAGGCCGGCGCGCGCTGCCCGCTCCGTCACCGCCTCGGGCCGCAGCGTGGTCGCGAGGTCGATGTCGGTGACCTCCCGCCCGATGAGCGCGTCGCGCACCGCGCCGCCCACGAGCCGGGTCTCCTCGCCGGGTGCGGCGAGCGCATCGAGCACCCGGCGCAGGTGCGCCCGCGCCAGGAGGGCCGCGACGCCGTCCGGCGCGAGCCGCCCGGCCTCGCCGCTCACCGGAACTGCCCCGGCACCACCCGCCCGTTCTCGATGTGCGAGGGCACGTAGCCCGTGCGGTGGCGCTCCCCGAACAATCCCGCGGCCAGGAGCGAGCCGATCACCAGGAGGCCGCCCGCCAGGGCGAGCCGGAGGGCGTGGTCGTTCCAGTGCACCCAGAGCAGGGGACTGCGGCGGCGCGCGAGCAGGTAGATCGCGTAGAGCCCGAAGGGCAGCAGGAACAGCGCGATGTCGTCGAGGAGGGTGCGGATCATCGCTGGGCGGGGCTCGCGAGGCGTTCCGACAGGTTGCGCACGATGCCGGCGGTCACCCCCCAGATATAGCGATCGCCGAAGGGGATCGCGTAGTAGCGCCGCTGCCTGCCGCGCCATTCCCGGCTGTGGAGCGCGTGGTTGGCGACGTCGACGAGGAAGTCGAGAGGCACCTCGAAGGCGTCCGCCACCTCGTTCGGGTTGAGGTGCAGGGGGGCCTGCGGCCGCACGAGGCCGACCACCGGCGTCACTAGGAAGCCGGTGCCCGAGAGATAGTGGTCGAGGTAGCCGAGCGGCCGCACGAAGGCGCGGTCGAGCCCGATCTCCTCCTCGGCCTCGCGCAGGGCCGCGGCGAGCGGGGAGGGGTCGGCCGGGTCGATCTTGCCCCCCGGGAAGGCGATCTGCCCGGAATGGTCGCGCAGGTGCGCGGCGCGCTCGGTGAACAGCACCGTGACGCCGTCCGGGCGCGCCAGCACCGGCACCAGCACGGCCGCGAGGCGCGGCGGGCGCGCGAGGGCGGCGTCGAGCACGTCGGGCTCGACGTCGTGGTCGCCGCGGGGGTTCGCGGTCGGGTCGAGCGGGCCGGGCGGCTCGGGCCGCAGGCCCGCGGCGGCACGGGCGAGGAACGCCGCGACGGCGGGGGCGGCGCTCACGAGAGGTCGGCAGCCGGCATGATGCGGTGGAAGCGCCCGCCCGCCGCGAGGCCGAACCACGCCGTGCCGTCCTCCTCGCGCGTCTCGCACAGCTCCACGAGATCGTAGACGAGCGCGCGCGTCACCAGCGCCCACAGGCCGTGGCGGACGTGCAGGTAGGGCTTGAAGCCGCCGTCCCGGTCGCGCGCGAAGCGCAGGGTGTGCTCGGCATCGAGCGCCACCACGTCGTCGACGTTGGTGCGAAACGCGATGGCGCGGTCCTCGCCCTCGCCCTCCACGGCCATCTCGACGGCGAGGAAGGGCGCGTCCTCCACCTCGATCCCGACCCGCTCCACGGGCGTGACGAGGACGATGCGCCCGTCCGGGTCGCGCCGCAGGATCGAGGCGAACAGGCGCACCAGGGCCGGCCGGCCGATCGGGCTGCCGTTGTAGTGCCACGTGCCGTCCGCGGCGATCCGCATCGGGATCTCGCCGCAATAGGCGGGGTTCCACCGCTCCACCGGCGGCGGGCCGCGGCGGCCCTGGCTCTCGGGGCCGAGGGCGGCCGCGAGGCGTTCGAGCGCACCGGGTGCGGGCCTGTCCTGGGTCGACTCCTGGGTCATCCCGGCCAACATAGGGGAGGCGTGTCGGTTTTGAACGGCGTCAGGCCGCACTCCGTCACGCCGCGCTCCGTCAGGCCGTGCTCTCGGGGCGCCGCCGCAGGATCTTCCACACGCCGGTGCCGCTCGCCGCGATCCGGCCCCCGACCCTGAGGTCGCCGCGCATGAACACCAGAGTGCCGGTGCGCTGCACCACCTCCGGGACGAGCGTGACCACGTCGCCCATGCGCACCGCGCCGATGAACTGCATCTCGAACTGCACCGTGACGCAGTTCGCCCCCTCGGCCGCCGCCATCGCGGCGACGCCGAGCGCGCGGTCGGCGAAGGTCATCAGCATGCCCCCGTGCACGACGCCGATCAGGTTGGCGTGCTTGGGCGAGGCCCGGAACGCGTAGGCGGTCGGGCCGAAGCCCTCGCGCACGAGGATCGGTCCGACGAGGTCGATGAAGCCGGGATCCGTGAAGGGCTGCCAGCCGTCGGCGAGGGGATCGGGAGCGGTCATGCGGGTGGCATACGGGGGCAATGCCGCCGGAGCAACGCCGCCCGGTCAGGCCGGGACCCGCAGCGGCGCGGGCGCGGCGGCGTCGGCCTCGGGCGGCGCGCCGTCGCGGTGGTGGCGGACCGTCCCCTTGCCGCTGCGCTTGGCGGCGTAGAGCGCCGCATCCGCCTGCGCCACCAGGGCGGACGCGGCCGCCGCGGCGTCCGACACCGCGGTGGCGGCGACCGCGATCCCGACGCTGGTGCCGATCGCGACGGAGTCCCGGCCGTGCAGCACGAAGGGCTGGCCGATCGCCGCGACGATGCGGGCCGCGAGGGCCCGGGCCGCCGTCAGGTCGCTGCCCTGGAGGATCAGCGCGAACTCGTCGCCGCCGAGGCGGGCGGCGAGGTCGGATGGTCCGGCGAGACCGCGCAGCCGGCCAGCCACCTGCTGCAGCAGGTCGTCTCCCGCGGGGTGGCCCAGGGCATCGTTCACCCCCTTGAAGCCGTCGAGGTCCAGGCACAGCACGGCGACCGGCCGCTGCGGCCCGGCCGCGCCGAGCGCGGCCGAGAGCGTCTCCCGGAAGCAGGCCCCGTTCGGCAGGCCCGTCAGGGCGCAGTGGAGGGCGCGCCGCCGGTTCTCCACCCGCGCCATGATGGTCGCGACGAAATCCTCGTGGAGATGCCGCGAGATGTTGGCGATAGTCATGAGGTGGATCGGCGCCAGGATCAGGCCGCAAGCGCACAGGAGCAGGTTGCCGCTCACGACCAACCCGGCGGCGAGCGGAATCATGGTCAGGCAGGCGTAGACCGTGTTGAGGCGGGGAGAGCCCGGCCTGTGGCCGCTCTGCGAGGTGGCCACCGCGATCGCCACGAGTCCCGCCACGAGGGCGAGATCCTGGTCCCGCAGGGCGAAGCACAGGAAGGCATCGAGTCCCAGCACGGCATTGGGGAATATGCCCGTCACGATGAACATGTCGGTGAGGACGGAGCCCCAACGGG
Organism: Methylobacterium isbiliense; assembly: GCF_022179325.1. Classification (GTDB taxonomy): domain Bacteria; phylum Pseudomonadota; class Alphaproteobacteria; order Rhizobiales; family Beijerinckiaceae; genus Methylobacterium; species Methylobacterium isbiliense. Next base: position 22,733 of record NZ_BPQQ01000042.1, read on the forward strand.
GCAGGTGCCGCCGGGCGGCCCGCATGGCGGCGATCACCACCGCGACCCGCACGAGCAGGATCGCCAGCGTGGCGGCGGACCATGCCCAGACGAGAGAACCCGGGTGGCGCAGCATGATGAGGGCCGCGACGAGGGCGATGGCGACCGAACTCGCCAGCACCGCTTCCAGCCGCCGGAACATGCCGGCCCGCAACTCGGCCGCGACTTCCGCCTCGACGGTCGTGGCGGGTGCCGCAAGCCATGCTGTCAGACGCCACCGCGGTGCAGCATGCTGGTTCGGATCGCACTGCAAGACGAGGCCCTCCCGCTCCGACGAATAGGATGTGGCGGTTAACATTCCGTCGGATGAACCGGTGCGAATGCCTCCGAATACCCTTAGGTGATGCAAGTTGTGGTCTTTCGGAGCATATGCATCTCCCTCGGGAACGGAGGCGGGCGCGGGCTCGACGGCTCCACCGCGCGACGTCCCGCGGGCCGATGCCCGGCGCCCAGCGCGGCCTGCGTCGTCTCGCCGACCTTGCCCGCGGGGGACAAGGGTTCCACACTCCCGGGTCTGGTGCGGATCGGGGCGGGTCCGTGGACGAGGCTGATCGGTGAGGACACCCGCATGACACACGGCAGCGCGCCGGCCACCGCGACGACCCTGGACGACGGCATCGTGACCGCGGCGGAAGCCTGCCTGGACTCCGTCGGGCGCGCCCGCGAGGCCATCCATCAGGTGATCTTCGGCCAGGAGAGCGTGGTCGATCTCGCCCTCGTGACCATCCTGGCGGGCGGCCACGGCCTGCTCGTCGGCCTCCCCGGCCTCGCCAAGACGAAGCTCGTCGAGACGCTCGGCACCGTGCTCGGGCTCGATGCGCGCCGGGTGCAGTTCACCCCCGACCTGATGCCCTCCGACATCCTGGGCACCGAGATCCTCGACGAGGACCAGAACCGGCACCGCTCGTTCCGGTTCGTGCGCGGGCCGATCTTCACCCAGCTCCTGATGGCCGACGAGATCAACCGCGCCAGCCCCCGCACCCAGTCGGCGCTGCTGCAGGCGATGCAGGAGCATTTCGTCTCGGTGGCGGGCGACCGGCACGACCTGCCGCGGCCGTTCCACGTGCTCGCCACCCAGAACCCGATCGAGCAGGAGGGCACCTACCCGCTGCCCGAGGCCCAGCTCGACCGGTTCCTGCTGGAGATCGACGTCGGCTATCCCGACCGCGCCGCCGAGCGGCGCATCCTGCTCGAGACCACGGGCGCGGAGGAGCACAGGCCCCAGCCCGTGATGGCCACCGAGGCGCTGCTCGCCGCCCAGCGCCTCGTGCGGCGCCTGCCCGTGGGCGAGGGCGTGGTGGACGCGATCCTCGACCTCGTGCGCGCGGCCCGGCCGGAGGGCGGCGCCCCCGAGATCGCCGGCAAGCTGCTGTGGGGACCCGGGCCGCGCGCCAGCCAGGCCCTGATGCTGGCCGTGCGCGCCCGCGCCCTGATCCAGGGCCGCATCGCCCCCTCGACGGACGACGTGGCGGCGCTCGCCGAGCCGGTGCTCAAGCACCGCATGGCGCTGACCTTCGCGGCCCGGGCGGACGGGGAGACCATCCCGGGCCTCGTCGGCCGCCTGACCGCGCGGCTCTGAGAGCCGCATGGCATCGACCCGCGTCCTCAGCCCCGGCGGACGCTCCCCCGGACGGCGGGAAACCGAGAGCGCGCTGACGCTCGCCGAGCGGATGCCGCGCCTGATCCTGGAGGCGCGCCGCGTCGCCGCCACCCTCTCGCACGGGCTGCACGGGCGCCGCCGCGCCGGCCCGGGCGAGAGCTTCTGGCAGTTCCGGCCCTTCGTGGCCGGGGAGGCGGCGGGCCGCATCGACTGGCGCCGCTCGGCCCGCGACGACCGGCTCTACGTGCGCGAACGCGAGTGGGAGGCGGCCCACAACGTCTGGCTCTGGATCGACCGCTCCGCCTCGATGGGCTTCTCCTCCTCGCTGGCCCTCTGCCCGAAGGTCGAACGCGCCCTCGTGCTCGGCCTCGCGCTCGCGGACGCCTTCGTGGAGGCGGGCGAGCGGGTAGGGCTGCTGGGCCTCTCGCGGCCGCAGGCCACCCGCTCCATCGTCGAGCGGGTGGCCGAGTCCCTCGCCGCGGACGCCGCCGGCCTCGACGAGGATCTGCCGCCGCGCGCTCCCGTGGCGCGGTTCGACGAGGCGGTGCTGATCGGCGACTTCCTCTCGCCCCTCGACGAGGTGCGGGCCGCGGTCGCCGGCATCGCCGGGGCGGGCTGCCGGGGCCACCTCGTGGCGATCGTCGATCCGGTGGAGGAAACCTTCCCGTTCGCGGGCGAGGCGGAACTGCACGACCTCGAAGCCGGGCTGTCGCTGCGCGTCGGCGACGCGGCGGCCTGGGGCAGCGCCTATCGGGCGCGGATCCAGGCCCATCGCGACGCGTTGGCGGAGATCGCCCGCGGCCACGGCTGGACCTTCGGTCTCCACCGCACCGACCGCCCGGCGAGCGAGGCGGCCCTGCGTCTCGTGACGCTCGTCGCCGCCCGCGCGGCGGGCTGAGGGAGGTTCACCGCATGCTCGGCCTGCCCCTCAGTTTCGCGGCTCCGCTCGCGCTCGGCGCCCTCCTGGCGCTGCCGGCCCTGTGGTACCTGCTCCGGGTCACGCCGCCGCGCCCGCGCCGGATCGACTTCCCGCCGCTGCGCATCCTCGCCGACCTCCTGCCCGAGCGCGAGACGCCGGCCCGCACGCCGCCCTGGCTGCTGATCCTGCGCCTTCTGGCCGCCGCCTGCCTGATCCTGGCGGTGGCCGGGCCGGTCTGGAACCCGGCCGCCCCGGCTTTGGGCGACGGGCGCACGCCCCTGCTCCTCATCCTCGACAACGGCGCCACCGCCGCGCAGGACTGGCGCGACCGGGTGCGGATCGCCACCGACGAGATCGAGGCGGCGGCCCGCGCCGGCCGGCCGGTGGCGCTCCTGCCCACCGCCACCGCGCCCGCGGGGCTCGACGCGACCGGCCCCGGGCCGGCGCTGGAGCGCCTGCGCGCCGTGCGGCCGCAGCCCCACCTCGCCGAGCGCGAGGCGCACCTGCCGGCCATCGCGGCCTTCCTGGAACGGGCGCCGGGCAGTGCCGTGGTCTGGATCAGCGACGGGGTCGGGGGCGCGGAGGCCGGGCGCTTTCCCGCCGGGCTCGCGGAGGCCGCGGCCAAGGGCGCGGCCGCGCTCACGGTGCTCAAGGGCGACCGCGCCGCGGCTTTGGCGCTCGCCGGGCCGGAGGGCAGCGGCGGGCGCATCGGCGTGCGCGTGGTGCGCGCGGAGGCGAACGGCCGCGAGGCGGGCGCCGTGCGGGCGGTCGACGCCAAGGGGCTGGCGCTCGCCGAAGGCCCCTTCGCCTTTACGGGCGGGGCGACCGAGGCCGAGGTGGGCTTCGACCTGCCGGTGGAGATCCGCAACGCCATCGCCCGCTTCGAGATCGTGGGCGAGCGCTCGGCCGCCGCCGTGACGCTTGCCGACGAGCGGGGACGCCGCAGGCGGGTCGGTCTGGTGTTCGGCGGCACGGCGGACCAGGCCCAGCCGCTCCTCTCGCCGACCTACTACCTGTCCCGCGCCCTCTCGCCCTTCGCAGACGTGCAGGAGCCGCGCGGCGGCAAGGGCGTGGCGGAATCGGTCGGGCAGATGCTCGATGCGCAGGTCTCGGTGCTGGTGCTCGCCGATGTCGGCGCCCTCGACCCGGCCACGCTGGAGCGGGTCGGCCGCTTCGTCGAGAAGGGCGGGCTCCTGCTGCGCTTCGCCGGCCCGCGCCTCGCGGCCGGCAGCGACGACCTCGTGCCGGTGCGCCTGCGCCGGGGCGGGCGGGTGCTCGGCGGCGCCCTCTCGTGGGACAGCCCCAAGACGCTCGCCCCCTTCGCCCCCGAGAGCCCCTTCTCCGGCCTCAAGCCCCCGGCCGATATCGGCGTGCGCCGCCAGATCCTGGCCGAGCCGGACGGCGACCTCGCGCGCAAGACCTGGGCGGCGCTGGAGGATGGCACGCCGATTGTAACGGCCGCCAAGCGGGGTGAGGGCCTGCTGGTGCTGGTCCACGTCACTGCCGATACCACGTGGTCGAACTTGCCCCTCTCCGGTCTCTTCCTCGACATGCTGCGCCGCACGGTGGCGCTCGCGGGCACCAATCCCCCGCTGGAGGGCGGCCCGCAGGCCGGGCCGCCGCCGGTGCTGGCCCCGCGCCTGGTCCTCGACGGGTTCGGGGCCTTCGTCGCCCCGCCCGCCACCGCCCGCGCGGTGCCGGCCACCTACACCGAGCGCGCGACGGCCGAGCATCCGCCGGGCTTCTACGGCCCGCCCGACGGTGGGCTCGCGGTCAATGCGCTCAGGCCCGACGACCGCCTGCGCCCCCTCGACTACGCGCCCCTGGTATCGGCCCGCTTCGGCGGCCTCGAACAGGCACGCATGCGCGACCTGCGCGGCCCGCTCTTCCTCCTGGCGCTCGGGCTCCTCGCCCTCGACACGCTGGCGACCCTGTGGCTCGGCGGCTTCCTCGGCCTGATGGCGGCGCGCTGGCGCCGGCCCGCCACGGCGGCGCTGCTGCTGCCGCTGGTCCTGCCGATGGTCCTGGCCGGCGCGCCGGACCCGGTCCGCGCGGCCGAGGCCGTGGCCAACCGGCCGAACGGCATCGAATCCGCCCTCGTCACCCGCATGGCCTACGTGATCACGGGCGATGCCGCCGTCGACGAGACCAGCCGGGCGGGTCTCGCCGGCCTCACCCAGATGCTGTCGAGTCGCACCGCCCTCGAACCCGGCGATCCGGCGGGCGTCGATCCGGCGAAGGACGAACTCGCCTTCTACCCGCTGATCTACTGGCCGATCGTCCCAGGCCGGCCGCAGCCGGGCGAGGCCGCGATCCGGCGCATCGACGCCTTCATGAAGAACGGCGGCACCGTGGTGTTCGACACCCGCGACGCCATGACCGCCCGGTCGGGGGGGCCGCCGACGCCGGAGGGGCTCTATCTCCAGCGGATGCTGGCGACCCTCGAAGTGCCCGAACTGGAGCCGGTGCCGCGCGACCACGTGCTGACCAAGGCGTTCTACCTCGTGGACAGCTTCCCGGGCCGCTACGCCAACGGCCAGACCTGGGTCGAGGCCCTGCCGCCCGCGGGCGACGGCGCCGAGCGCCGCCCGGCCCGGGCGGGCGACGGCGTCTCGCCCATCGTCATCACCGGCAACGACCTCGCCTCCGCCTGGGCGGTGGGCCGCCGCGGCGAGGCGCTCTATCCGGTGGTCGGCGGCGACCCGCGCCAGCGCGAGATGGCCTTCCGGGGCGGGGTCAACCTCGTGATGTACGCGCTCACCGGCAACTACAAGGCGGATCAGGTGCACGTGCCGGCCCTGCTGGAGCGGCTAGGGCAATGAGGTTCGCGATCCCCGCGCCCCGTGGGGCGGCGGCGTCGAGGCGCTGAGGTGTCCCCATGCTGAGCCTGAGCCTCTCGCCCCTGCTCCCGGTCCCGGTCCTCTGGGGCCTCGCCGCCGTCATCGTGCTCCTCGGCGTGGTGGCGTTCCTCGCCCGCGGGCCGGTGGCGCTGCTGCGCGTCCTCGTCCTCGCCCTGGTGCTGGCGGCGCTCGCCAACCCGTCGCTGGTCCAGGAGGAGCGCGAGCCGGTCAGGGACATCGCCGCCGTCGTCATCGACCGCTCGGGCTCCCAGGGCCTCGGCGACCGGCCGGCCATGACCGATCAGGTCCGGGCGGAGTTGCAGCGCCGCTTCGGCGGCCTCACCGAGATCGAGCCGCGCTTCATCGAGGTGCCGGAGGCCGGTAGCGACGAGGGCACCAAGCTGTTCACCGCCCTCTCGAACGCCCTGGCCGACGTGCCGCCGGACCGGCTCGCCGGCGTCGTCATGGTGACGGACGGTGTCGTCCACGACATCCCGGCCAATGCGGCGGCCCTCGGCTTCCGGGCGCCGCTGCACGTCCTCGTCACCGGCCGGCCGGACGAGCGCGACCGGCAGATCCGCCTGATCGAGGCGCCGCGCTTCGGCATCGTCGGGCGCGAGCAGACGGTGCGCGCCGAGGTGATGGAGCGCGGCGGCACCGGCTCGGCCGTGGTGACGGTGCGCCGCGACGGCGAGGAGGTGGCCCGCCAGACCGTGCGCACCGGGCGCCCCTTCGCGCTGACCCTGCGCATCGAGCACGGCGGTCCCAACGTGGTGGAGATCGAGGCCGAGGCGCTGCCGGGCGAACTCACCACCGCCAACAACCGGGCGGTGCTGCCCATCGAGGGCATCCGCGAGAAGCTGCGCGTCCTGCTCGTGTCCGGCGAGCCGCATGCGGGCGAGCGCACGTGGCGCAACCTGCTCAAGTCCGACGCCAACGTCGATCTGGTGCACTTCACCATCCTGCGCCCGCCCGAGAAGCAGGACGGCACCCCGATCTCCGAACTCTCGCTGATCGCCTTCCCGACCCGCGAGCTGTTCCAGCAGAAGATCCGGGATTTCGACCTCATCATCTTCGACCGCTACGCCAACCAGAGCGTGCTGCCGTCGAGCTACTTCGACAACATCGTGCGCTACGTGCGCGAGGGCGGGGCGCTGCTGATCGCGGCGGGACCCGAATTCGCCTCCGCGGCGAGCCTCGCGCGCACCCGGCTGTCCGCGATCCTGCCCGGCGAGCCGAACGGGCGCGTGGTCGAGCGGCCCTACAAGGCCGCCCTCACGGGCAGCGGCCAGCGCCATCCCGTCACCCGGGACCTGCCGGGCTCGGAGGCGAACCCGCCGGCCTGGGGCGACTGGCTGCGGGTGATCGGGGCGGCGGTGCGGCCCGGCATCACCCCGATCATGGCGGGCGCCGACGCGCTGCCGCTCCTGGCCCTGTCCCGCGAGGACAAGGGCCGGGTCGCCCTGCTGCTCTCCGACCACGCCTGGCTGTGGGCGCGCGGCTACCAGGAGGGCGGGCCGCATCTCGACCTGCTGCGCCGCCTCGGCCACTGGCTGATGAAGGAGCCGGCGCTGGAGGAGGAGGCGCTGCGCGCCGCCGCCACCGGCCACGGCCGCGAGGTGCGCGTCGAGCGCCAGACCATGTCGGATTCCGCCGAGCCCGTCACCGTCACGGCGCCGAACGGCACGACCCGCACGCTCACCCTGGATCCCGAGAAGCCGGGCCTGTTCGCCACCGCCTTCGAGGCGGGGGAACTCGGCCTGCACACCCTGCGCTCGGGCAGCCTCGTCACCTTCGTGAGCGTCGGCCCGGCCAATCCGCGCGAACTCGTGGACGTGTTCAGCGACACCGAGCGGCTGCGCCCGGTGGCCGAGGCCACGGGCGGCTCGGTGCGTCGCCTCGCCGAGGCCGGCGGCGCCGCGACGGTGCCGCGGCTCCAGATCGCCCGCTCGGGCCGGCTCGCCGGGGCCGAGTGGATCGGCTTCCGGCCGAGCGACAGCGCGGTGGTGCGGGGCGTCTCGGTCTATCCCCTGGCGCTCGGACTCGTGGCCCTGGCGCTCCTCACCGCCGCGGTGCTCGCCATGTGGCTCGCCGAGGGGCGGCGCGGGCGCGCCTGACCTCTTGCCGAAGCGGTTCGTTCTCTCAGGCGTGCCGACGCAGGGTGCGTTCAAGCTCCCCCGACCACCGCGCCCGACACACCGTCGAGCGCGCCCTCGCGGAGCGCCAGCGCAAGCAGGCGGGCGGGGTCGACCGGACCCGGCAGCGTCAGGCGCCCGGGCGGGACCGGACGGAAGCCGAACCGGGCGTAGTAGGGCGCGTCGCCGACGAGCAGCACGATCCGGTGCTCCTGCGCGCGCGCAGCCTCGATCGAGGCGGTGGTCAGCGCCGCCCCGATGCCGCGGCTGCCGAAGGCCGGGTCGACCGTGAGCGGACCCAGCACCAGCGCGGGGGAGCCGCCGGCCCGCGCCGGCGAAACGCGCACCGACCCGACCAGGAGCGTGCCGACGAGCGCCGTGAAGGAGAGGGCGGGCAGGTGGCTCACCCCCTCGCGCAGGCGATACGCGGTGCGGGCGAAGCGGCCGGGGCCGAAGGCGCGCTCGTGCAGGCGCTCGATCGCCTCGGCGTCGCGCGTGGTTTCGGGACGGATGACGAGGGGAAGGCTGCTCACGGACGAAGCTCGCGCAATCGGAACGGGGACGGGCGGCGGATCAGTCCCGCCGTCGTCGCGCTTCGCCCCGCCGCGCTGCCATCCGCCGCTCCCGTCCGGCTCTCGCCGCGAGCCGCGCTGCGGGATAGCAGCGCCGGGCAGCGCGTGCAAACGGCGCGTTCTCAGCCCTTGGCGGCCCCGTCCGGGCGGCGCGGCGCCTCCGGGGCCGGGCCGCGCCGCAGGAGCGCGGCGCCCGCGACGCAGCCGATGGCGTAGGGCACCAGCAGCAGGGCCGCCGTCTCGACCCACAGGCCCGGCTCCCCGGGCACGATCGCGCCGCCCGCCACCGCCGCGAGGACGAGGGCGCCCGCGGCGATCAGCACGGCCGCGGCGTGGGCGGCGCGGTCGCCCGGCCAGCCGAACCACCAGCCCACCGCGAGGCCGAGCAGCAGCGCGGCCAGGGCGGCGGGCCAGAGCTGGGCGACGAGCAGCGTCACCGCGCCCTCGACAGCGCGAACGCCACGGCCCCGCGCTCGGCCATGGTCTCGGCCGGTCCCGGCCCCACGCGCTGGGCCGGCACGCCGGCCTTGAGCAGGTAGTCGACGATCGCGGCGGCGCGCCGCTGCGGCAGGCCCACATCCGGCATCGCCGCCTCGGCGGCCTTCTCCTCGCCGGCCTTCTCGGCGGCCTTGGGGTCGGGCTTCTTCGCGTTGGCGGCCTTGCCCTTCGGCGCCGCTGGCGCGGGCGGCTTCGGGACCGGCGGCGGGGCGGTGCCGGGCGGATCGACGTGGCCCGCGACCTCGATGCGCTCGTCCGGGCAGGAGCGGGCGAGGGCCGCGAGGTCGTCGAGCAGCGGGTAGAAGTCCGGTTGGAGGTCGGCGCTGCCGGGAGCGAAGCGGACGGTGGGGGTCGCGAGCCGCGCGTCGAAGGCCGTGCGGCAGGCGGCGTCGTCGAGCAGCGCCGGCGCATCCCGGGCCTTCACGGCGATCTCGGCGCGCCAGCCGGGCGGGGCGAGCCGGTCCGCGGTGCCCGAGAGGCGGCGCGCGCTCTCGGGATAGAGGCTCTCGCCCGCGATCCGCAGCACTTGGTCGGTTGCCGTGACCTCGCCGGCCGCGAGCTGCCCGAGCGGGGCCGCCGCGGCCTGCAGGGCCCGCACCAGATCGGGCGGGGCGCCCTCGGCCAGGCGGGTGCGGTCCAGGATGCGTTCCCCGAAGAAGTGCGGACGCAGGGCGGCGAGGAGGGCGGCGCGGCTCGCAGGGTCCGGCAGGTGCCCGGTGAGGGTTACGGTCTCGCCGGCGCGCCGGATGCCGACCACGTAGGGCGAGACGGGACTCGCCGTCAGGTCGACGCTGCCGCGGGTGACGCCGTCCGGCAGGCTCCCGGTGGTGAGGGCATCCGCCTCCTGCACCGCCTGCGCGTCGATGGCCGCGCCGCGCACCGAGAGGGCCGAGCCCTCCAGGGCGACGCTGCCGTCGCGCACCAGCGCCAGCGCCGCGAAGGCCCGCTCGGTCAGCGCCCGCGCATCGACGCCGGCGGGAAGGCCGCGGGCGGTGCGCATGGCATCCTCGACCGGCGCGCCGTTCGCCAGCGCCCGGGCCGCGCCCACGATCGCCGCCCGCTCGGCTTCCGACACGGTGTGGCCGGACAGCCGGATGCTGCCGTCGGGCGCGCGGGCCGCCGCCCAGGTGAAGGGCTTCACGGTCGCGGGTTCGGGCGCCCCGTCGCCGAGCACGAATCCGGCGGGCGGGCGCGCGAGATCGGCGCGGACCGCCTCGTAGGCGTCCACGCTCGCCGCCTCGCCCTGCAGCGTGAGCGTGCGGTCGCGCAGGCTCGCGGTGGCACCCGGGCCGAGGCGGACGACCTGGCGCAGCAGGAAGTCGGCGGCCTCGGCGAAACCCGCCGGCGCGCCCCGGGCCGCGCGGGCATGGTCGCGCAGGGTCACCCCCTCGGGCAGGATCGCGCCGAAGCGCTCCGTCAGCACGGATCGCCGCGTCTCGGCCGGGCGGTAGCCCAGGAGGTCGATGCGGTCGTCGTCGCGCCGCGCCGCGCTCCAGACGAAGGGGCTCTGCTCGCCGATCACGCCGACGCGGTCGATGATCCGCCGCGGTCCCGACAGGTCCGCCAAGCGGTCGAGGGCGGCGTCGCGCTCCGCCGGGGTCGGCGCGTCGCCGAGCGCGACGAGGTCGCGCCCGCGCCGCTCGATCCTGAGCCACGGCTCGCCCGCCTCGCCCGACGTGGCGGTCGCGACGGCCTCGGCCGGGGCGGTCAGGTCCCGGTCGAGACCCGGCTCGATCCACGGCACGGTCGCCAAGCCGAGACCGGCGAGAACGGGAAGGCCGGTAAGCCAGCCGAGCGAACGGAGCGACACGGAGAGCCACCTCGCGGATGCAGCCCGGCGCGTGGCGCCGTCCTGCCGGAATTCCTGCTGCGGCGCCCCGCCGGGCGCGGCCGCATCCGGCCCATCATCGCCCGGTTTTCGGCGCGAGCAAGGCGGCGCGCAGGGCCCTGCCCGAAACGACGAAGGCCGGGCGACAGCCCGGCCTTGCGATGCAGGCCGCCTCGCCCGTCAGGGCTCGGGGGTCAGGGCTTGGGGAACTCCACGGGCTTGTCCGAGAGGGTCTTCAGGTAGGCCAGGATGTCGGCCCGCTCCGCCCCGGAGGAGACGCCGGCGAAGGCCATGATGGTGCCCGAGATGTAGCCCTTCGGCGCGCGGATGAAGTGGTCGAGGTCGTCGTAGGTCCACTCGCCGCCCTTGGCCTTCAGCGCGGCCGAGTAGTTGAAGCCCTCGTGGCCGCCCTTGGCGCGGCCAACGACCTCGTAGAGGTTCGGGCCGACCTTGTTCGGGCCGCCCTTGTCGAAGCTGTGGCAGGCGGCGCACTTCTTGGCGGCCGACTGGCCCTTGGTGGCGTCCGCGCTGGCCAGCCGCACCGGCAGCGGCTCCTCCTTCTGCGCCTCCGCCGGGGCGCCGCCCGCCGTCTCCTGCGCGGCCGGCAGCGGATAGCCGCGGTCGCCCGCGGGCTTCGGCTTGTAGATCAACTCGGCCAGAAACCCCGTGCCCATCGCGAGGAGCAGCGCGCCCAGCACGGCGCCGGCGATCTTGTTAAGCTCGAAGGAATCCATGTCTCGGCAGCTCCGGTGCTCGAACGAGCAGGGCCTCGTAGGCGGGTGAGGAATGCAGGACCGGCCGCAGGGCCGCGCGGTGCGAACTCGCGCGGGTGCTTAGCCGTTCTGCGATGACGTTGACAATGGTGCAGGACCCTGTCGGTTGGTCGCAGCGCCGTCCAGCGGCATGGCGCCGGCGCGAATTTCTGTGCGGACGAGGTGTCCATACCGGACGGAAATGCTCTATGGAGCCCCCGGTTCAGAACGATCCCGCGGAATCCCGCTCCCTCGCATGTCCGATCCCCTGATCCTGATCCCGGCCCGCCTGGCCGCCACCCGCCTGCCCGAGAAGCCGCTCGCCGACATCCTGGGGGAGCCGATGATCGTGCATGTCTGGCGCCGGGCGATCGAATCCGGGGTCGGACCGGTGGTGGTCTGCACCGACACCCCGGCGGTGGTGGCCGCGATCGAGGCGGTGGGCGGCCTTGCGGTGATGACCCGGCCCGACCATCCCTCGGGCTCGGACCGCCTCGCCGAGGCGCTGGCGGTGATCGATCCCGAGGGCCGCCACGACGTGGTGGTCAACGTGCAGGGCGATCTGCCGACCATCGATCCGGCGATCATCGCCGCCGCCGTGACGCCCCTCGCCGACAAGGCGGTCGACATCGCCACGCTCTGCGCCGAGATCGTGCGGGAGGAGGAGCGCATGGAGCCGAGCGTGGTCAAGCTCGTCGGCACCCGGCTCACGCCGACCCGCCTGCGCGCCCTCTATTTCACCCGCGCCACCGCCCCCTGGGGCGACGGGCCGCTCTACCATCACATCGGCCTCTACGCCTATCGCCGCCGGGCGCTGGAGCGCTTCGTCGCCCTGCCGCCGAGCCCGCTGGAGCAGCGCGAGAAGCTGGAGCAGCTGCGCGCGCTGGAGGCGGGCCTGCGCATCGATGCCGTGCTGGTGGACGACGTTCCGCTCGGCGTCGATACGCCCCACGACCTCGACCGCGCCCGCGCCGTGCTGGCCGCGCGGCGCCTCAACTGATCCACCGGGCGACAGCCCCGAGAGTCTCCTCCGATGAGCCACGTCATCTCCTACCAGGGCGAGCCGGGCGCGAATTCGCACCTGATCTGCGCCGACGCCTATCCGGACTGGACGCCGCTGCCCTGCGCCACCTTCGAGGACGCGTTCGCCGCGGTGGTGGACGGCACGGCGCAGCTCGGGATGATCCCGATCGAGAACTCCATCGCGGGCCGCGTGGCGGACATCCACCACCTGCTGCCGGCCTCCGGCCTGCACATCGTCGGCGAGCAGTTCCTGCCGATCCATTTCCAGCTCATGGCGCTGCCGGGCACCGCGATCGGCGACATCCGGACCGTGCACAGCCACGTCCACGCGCTGGGCCAGTGCCGCCGGCTGATCCGGCGCCTCGGCCTCAAGGCCGTGGTCGCGGGCGACACCGCGGGCGCGGCGCGCGAGGTCGCCCAGAGCGGCGACCGGACCCGGGCCGCCCTCTCGCCGCGGCTCGCCGCCGAGATCTACGGCCTCGCGATCCTGGAGGAGGACGTGGAGGACGAGGCCCACAACACCACGCGCTTCGTGGTGCTCGCGCGCGAGCCGGCCCCGCCGCCGCCCGACAGCGGCCCCACCGTGACGAGCTTCGTCTTCCGCGTGCGCAACCTGCCGGCGGCGCTCTACAAGGCGCTCGGGGGCTTCGCCACCAACGGCGTCAACATGACGAAGCTCGAGAGCTACATGGTCGAGGGCCAGTTCACCGCGACGCAGTTCTACGCCGAGGTCGACGGCCATCCCGAGGAGGCCCCGCTGCGCCGGGCGCTCGACGAACTCGCGTTCTTCTCCCGCGAGCTGCGGATCATCGGCACCTATCCGGCCCACCCGTTCCGCGAGACCACGAAGCTGCTGGCGGAGTAGGGGGCGGGCGCTACTTCGCGCCGCGCCGCAGGTCGTCCTGGATCAGGAGCGCGCTCTTGCCGTCCAGGCGGTTGCGGTAGACCTGCAGGTTCTCGGTCACGCGCTGGACGTAGTTGCGGGTCTCCGTGAAGGGGATCCGCTCCACCCAGTCCACCGGGTCCACGCCGGGATTGCGGGGATCGCCGTAGGCGTCGATCCACTTCTTCACGTTGCCGCCGCCCGCGTTGTAGGAGGCGAAGGCGAGGATGTAGGAGCCGCGCCAATCCTCCATCAGCTCGCCCAGATGGGCGTGGCCGAGGCGGGCATTGTAGGCCGGATCGCTGATGAGGCGGCCCACGTCGAAGGCGGCGCTGACCCGCCGGGCGGTGCGCTGGGCGGTGGCCGGCATCATCTGCATCAGGCCGCGCGCGCCGACCCCGGATTGCGCCCGCGGGTCGAACTGGCTCTCCTGGCGGGCGATGGCGAAGACCATCGCCTTCTCCACCAGCGGCACCGCCGCCGAGGCCTCGTAGGCCGGGATGCCGATGGTCGGGTAGGCGTGCGGGTCGAGCGGCAGGCCGCGCTGCACTGCGACCTTGCCGAGCGCCACCAGCGCGCGCGGGTCGTTGTCCGCCACCGCGACGTCGCCGAGCGCGTTCAGCTCCGCCGGATCGCCGAGGCGCTGGGCGAGGTCGATGTAGAGCGGCAGCGCCTGCTCCTTGAGCCCGGCGGCGGCGAGCAGGCGCAGCGCCCGGATCACCGTGCGGTTGTCGAAGGCCGCGCGCGCCGCGCCCTCCAGCGTGCCGGGGTGGCGCAGGGCGAAGTCGCTGCGGCCGAGCTTGGCCCGGGCGAGCTGCCCGTAATAGGCGATCGGCAGGGCGGCGGCGCGCTCGTAGAAGGTCCTCGCCTCGGCCTCGCGGCCCATCGCCTCGGCGGCGCGGCCCTGCCAGTAGGCGGCGCGGGCCACCGAGATCGGCGTCTCCGCCACCTCGGCGGCGGCCGCGAAGTGCTTGGCGCCGAGGGCCGCGTCGTCGAGGAAGCGCAGGGCGATCCAGCCGGCGTGGAACTCCGCCTCGATGCGCTTCTCCACCACCTTGGCGCTGTGCCCGGCCACCACCGCGTAGGCGGTCCTGGCATCGCCGGCATCGAGGAGCTTGCGGGCGACGATGCGGCGCTCGATCCACCATTCGTCGGGATCGACCAGCACCTCGGGGTTGCGCGGGGCGGCGAGCAGGATCGCGGCGGCCTCCACCGGCTTGTCGAGCCGGCGCAGCAGCTGGGCGCGGGAGAACAGGAAGGAGGAGTCGTTGCGCAGGCTCGGCGGCACCGCGTCGAGGGCGCTCTGCGCGTTCGACGCCTTTGCCTCCACGGCGCGGCGGGCGCGCACCAGCGTGCCGTAGCTCTTGCCCGCATAGGTCGCGGCCCGGCCGGCGGCCTCCCAATCCTCCTTCATCAGCGCCCGCTCCATGCGGTAGCGCTGGTCGATCTCCGTGACGACGCCCGGGAAGGCGTCGAGCACCTTGAGTTCGAGGGTGCGGCCGAAGCTCTCCTCGCGCCAGAGGTCGCGCACCAGCGAAGCCGCATCCTCGTTCAGGCCCTCGGCCTTGAGCGCGAGGGCGAGCGCGAACTTGCCCGGCGCACTGCCGGGCTTGCGCGTGGCGAAGTAGGCCCGAACCAGGCCGGGGGACTTGCGCTGGCTCAGCAGCGCCTCCTCGGCCCGCCGCCGCATCATGCCGCCGACCGGCCAGTCCGGATTGTCGCGGATGAATCCGACGATCCGCTCGAAGCCGATGCCGGCTCCGGCACGGATCGCCACCCAGTCGAGCAGGCTGCGGATGGCGGGATCCCGGAAGCCGTCCCGGAGCCGGTCGCCCTCGTCCACCTGACCCCGGCGATAGGCCTCGATGGCGCTGCGCAGGGCCGGCGCGTCGACCTCGACCGCAGGGGTCGGGCGGCCCGGATCGGGCACGGTCGGGACCGGGGCCGGCGGCGTGACGGGCAGGTCCGGGCCGGGGAAGGGGATCGGCGCCTCGGGATCGGCCGAGGCGTAGGCGGTCGTTCCCGCCGGCAGGCCGCCGGACGGCCGGCCTTCGGCCGGGAGGGCCTTGGTGGTGGAGACCTTGGCGGCGGGGGCCTCCGGCGGAACGCCGGCACGCAGCGCGCCCGCGACCTCCTCGCCGATCCCGTCGCGGAACTCCCGGCTGATCTCCTGGCGGATCTCTTGGCCGATCTCCTGGCCGAGTTCCTGACGAGGCTCCTGCGCGGAGTTCGCCGCCGCAGCGGCCGCCACGGACGCGGGCGCCTCGGCGGCCGGGGCTGCGGGGCCGGCCGCCCAGACCCGGTGGCCGCAGACCCCCGCCATCGCGGTACCGGTGGCCAGGAGGGCCAGGGCCGCGAGGCGGCGGCGCTCAGGCGAGAGCTGCATGGTCGTCGTTCCCCCGATCGAGAGCGGACACGCCATCGTGGAAGCGTCGCGTTAAGAACGCATTAACCGTAGCGGTTGCGGTTTGCGCCGCGCGGGGCGACGGCCTATGTCTCGGTCGCCGGCTGCGGGACAGCGCGCCGGCGGCAGCAGCCCCGTCCGGGCGAGGACCAGCAGCATGACGTCGACGCAGATTTCGCAGCGCCTCCGCGGCTCGTTCACCGCCCTGGTGACGCCCTTCCGCGACGGTGCCTTCGACGAAGGCGCGTTCCGGGCCTTCGTGGCGTGGCAGGTCGAGAACGGGACCCACGGCCTCGTGCCCACCGGCACCACCGGCGAGAGCCCGACCCTGAGCCACGCCGAGCACGACCGCGTGGTCGAGGCCTGCATCGACGAGGCCGGCGGGCGGGTGCCGGTGATCGCCGGCGCCGGCTCCAACTCCACCGCCGAGGCGATCGAGCGCGCCCATCATGCCGAGAAGTCCGGGGCGGACGCTGTGCTCATCGTCACGCCCTACTACAACAAGCCGACCCAGGAAGGGCTGTACCAGCACTTCAAGGCGGTGAACGACGCGATCGGCATTCCCATCGTGATCTACAACATCCCCGGCCGGTCGGTGATCGACATGAGTGTCGACACCATGCAGCGGCTCTACGAATTGCCGAACATCGTCGGCGTGAAGGATGCCACCGCCAACGTGGCCCGCGTCAGCCTTCAGCGCCAAGCGATGGGAGAAGACTTCGTCCAACTTTCTGGCGAAGATGCGACGGCGCTCGGATTCATGGCGCATGGCGGCCACGGCTGCATCTCGGTGACCTCGAACGTGGCGCCCCGGCTCTGCGCCGACTTCCAGGAGGCCTGCCTCGCGGGCGAGTACCGCACCGCGCTCACGGTTCAGGACCGCCTGATGCCGCTCCACACCCACCTGTTCGCCGAGACCAACCCGTCGCCGGCCAAGTACGCGCTCGCTCGCCTCGGCCTGATGCAGGAGGACGTGCGCCTGCCGATGGTGCCGGTGGGGGAGGGCACGCGCCGCCTCGTCGACGCCGCCCTGCGCCACGCCGGCCTCGCCAACGCCTGAGCGCCCCGCCCGAGACAGACAGCCCGAGACAGACAGCCTGCATGGCCCCCAAGCCCGAACCCGGCCGCCGCGTCGTCGCCGACAACCGCAAGGCCCGCTTCAACTACGAGATCACCGACACGGTGGAGGCCGGCATCGCGCTCACCGGCACGGAGGTGAAGTCCCTGCGCGGCGGCAAGGCGACGATCGGCGAGGCCTATGCCGGCCCCTCCGGCGACGAGTTCTTCCTGTTCAACGCCTACATTCCCGAATATCTCGAAGCCAACCGCTTCAACCACGAGACCAAGCGCCCGCGCCGCCTGCTGCTGCACCGGCGCCAGATCAACAAGTTCCTGGGCGCCACGCAGCGCGAGGGCTACACGGTCATCCCGCTCAAGATCTACTTCAACGACCGCGGCCGGGCGAAGGTGGAGCTGGGCCTGGGGCGGGGCAAGAAGCTGCACGACAAGCGCGAAACGGCCAAGGAGCGGGACTGGCAGCGCGACCGCGCGCGGCTGATGCGCGACAAGGGCTGACGTCCCGCCTCAGCGGGCCAGCGCGATGGTGCCGGTTCTCGGCCCGACGCCGGGCGGCACCGGCACGGAGGTGCCCGCGTAATCGGCGTTCAGGACGAGGTTCGGCCCCTCGTAGAGATGGATCATCCGCGCCACGATCACCGTGTAGGCGGATTGGTCGGCCACCGGCTTGCTGCTGTCGATGATCAGGCGGCCGGCCGGCAGGTAGATGGTGCCCAGCATCGTGCGGGCATTGTCGCTGATGATCCGGTATTCCCGCATCGGCGGGGCCTCGACGGGGGCGGGCGGGGGCGGCAAGGCTTCCGTCAGATCGACCGCCAGGGGCCGTGGATCGACCACCGTGCGCTCCTCCATCATCAGCAGGCCGGCCATCGGGCCGCTCACCGGCGCCGTCAGGCTGATCGTGGTCTTCTTGCCCAGCAGCATGCCTCCCCTGTTCCCCATGAAGTAGAAGCCGACACCCTGGCCGGAGATGCTGGCGGACTTCGTCACCAGGAGGGGGCCGTCCTTGATGACGTAGATGCCGGGGCGCAGCGTCACCACGGCGGTGTCGGTCACCGTGAGGCCGCCGCAATAGGTGCCCGGGTCGAGCGAGCCGGATTCCGTGACCGTGTTGCCGGCCTGTCCCTTCGGGTTCAGCCATGCCGGAACGCTGATGCAGGTCTCGGCGCGGGGCGGCGCGCGGTCCTTCAGCGGATCGCCGAGCGAGGGGCAGCCGGTCACGGGCGACGGCTGGAAGCTGGCCTTGCTGCCGTCGAAGCCGCCCGCCGAGCAGATCGAGGCCGCCCGCGCCGTGGCGTCGTGGCGCCCGGCCAGGCCGCTCGCGTGCCGCGAGTTGGAGTAGAGCGAGCAGGTGGTCGCGGTGACCTGCGCGGATTTCTGCAGCAGGAACGCGTCCCGGGTCTGGTCGTCGAGGGCGAGCAGACAGAGCCGCAACGCGCCCACGAGCTGCGACTTCGCCTGCACCACGATGGTGGTGTTGGGGAGGTTCATCAGGCGCCCCATCAGGGAGGGGACCGTCTCCTCGACCTGCGCCTCGACGCTCGTGCGCCGATCGAGCACCCGGACGCTGATGGTGGCGCTGCGGTCCGGCGGCGTCGCGGCCCGCTGGGCGATGACGTGGGTCGCCGCTGCGATCACCACCGGATCCAGGGTGTTGGCGAGCTTGAGCATGTTGCCGGCCGCCAGCACGCCCTCGTCCACGGCGGTCTGCAGCGTGGCGCGCCGGTGCAGGAGCGTGCCGTATTCCACGGTGCCGAAGGCCAGCATGACGAGCACGGGCAAGGCCACGCCGAGGATGGCGAGGATGGACCCCTTTCGATCGCGTCCGAAGGATCGCCCCCGACGCCCGCACGCCCGTTCCGACACCGCCGTGTCCCATCCGCCAGATCCGACGGCATCCTCCGACACCGTCGCGTCTGACCGCTTCTAGGACCTAACGTTATCGGAATGGTTGACGCTGCGGCAGACAGGGGCTTCGTGCGTGCTCGTCGGGCCGTTGCGCGCAGCGGCAATCGAGCGCGGCACTCGGAGGCATCTCGGCGGCGGAGGATACGCCGTTGATCTTGCGGCAGGCGGGATGGAAGGACCGCGATTGCGGGTTAGCCTGCAGCCGAGGGCGGTGGTTCCGGCGGCTCGGATGCCGAGATCTGGTGACCGGGACGGGGGGCGGGTCTGCCTCTGCGTCATACCGCCCGACCGGGTCGGGCGTCATGACGGCGGTCGGCTCGGCAAGCCACGCTCGCCTGCCGAGGTCGCTGGTGCGGCGGAGCGGCCGTGCAGGCCCTCGTCCGCGACCCGCTCAGGCGGCCGGGCGGCGCTTCTGGCCGAGACCGATGCTCTTGGCGAGGTCGGAGCGCTGCGCCGCGTAGCTCGCCGCCACCATCGGGTAGTCCGGCGGCAGGCCCCACTTCTGGCGGTACTGCTCGGGGGTGAGACCGCGGGTGGCGAGGTGGCGCTTGAGCGACTTGTACTGCCGTCCGTCCTCCAGGCTGATGAGATAGTCCGGCGTCACGGACTTGCGGATCGCCACCGGCGGAACGGGCTTCTCCGGAGCGGCGGGAGCCCCGTCCCGTCCCAGGGACCGCAAGGCGCCGTGCACGGAGCTCAGCAGCTCCGGCAGGCTGCCCACCGGAACGGCGTTCTTGGCGACATACGCCGAGACGATATCGCTCGCCAGGGAGACGAATGTGTCCGTCTGCACGGTTTTCTCTGCCGTCATGTACCCAGTCCTCTTGATCCCGCAGTTCACGGCACCTTTCGGTGCTCGCTTGGGAACGCCGGCCCGTTCGTCACGCCGGCGTCATGCGGGCCCGCGCGATCGTTGATCCGCGCAGTCCCGCATTTCACCCAAATGGGTGATGACGACCTTAAGTCAATCGCCGTTGCTCATGATTCCTTGGGAGAAGCCAGCATTGAGCGGGATCGATTCTATGCCGCCCCGGGCAAGAAGGCGGGAGCGGCCTCTCGCGGCGCGGCGCCATCATGGCAAGGTCATGGCCCGGATCGCCTTCATCCCCGCGGGCGGTACCGACGACAGGCGCATGAGCCACGAAGACCGGGCAGGCGCCCGGTTCACCGCCGCCGCAACGGTGTTGTCATCCTGGTTTCGGCGAAGCACGCGGCGGGAGTCCCGGCCCGGCGCTGAGCCTCCGGCGGACGGCGCGGTGCCGCGGCCGCAGACCCGGGAACGGGGAGCGGCGGAAGATCGGGACCGGGGCGCCCGGGGTGCCGCGGCTCAGAACACGCCCGGCAGCGTGCCGGCCGCGAGGAGGCCCACCAGCTCCGACTGGCGGCTCAGCCCGGTCTTGGCCAGGACGGCCTTGAGCTGCGAGCGCACGGTCTCGCGCGAGAGGCCGAACTCGCCCGCGATCTGCTCGACGGTGCGGCAGGCCGCGATGCCCCGCGCCACGCGGGCCTCAGCGCCGGTGAGGTCGAACAGGCCCTCCAGCACGGATGGGCAGGGCGGGGCCTTGCGCGTCAGCGGCGTGATCACCGCGAGGCTGGAGGCTGCCGCGAACAGGTCGGCCCCCGCCCGCCGGACCGGCACCACGTGGAGGATCATCGGCTCGCGGCCCTCGCCCGCCGGCAGCGGAATCGAGCGCACGCTCGGACGATCCTCGTGGCCGAGGCCGTCGAGGGCCAGCGCAAAAAGCCGGTCCGCCCCCGCATCCCCGAGGACGAGGCGGCGGCCCTCCGTCAGGAGCCCCGGGGGCAGCCCCTCGCAGGTCTCGCTCATCGCCAGGATCTGCCCCTGGCCGCCGAGCACCACGGCGGGCAGGCCCAGCGTGTCGAGCGCCTGCGCGGCGCCGCGCAGGGTCTGGAGCCGCAGCCGCGCCGACAGGGTGGCGGCACGCGCGAGATGCGGGCGCAGGCGGTCGAGCCGCGCCACCGCCTCGGGCGGCACCGGTCCCCTGGCGTGCCGGCGCTCCACGTCGACGACGAGGCAGTCGCCGGTGGGCACCACGATGGCGCTCGCCGCTCCCCAGCCGAGTCCGCGCGGGCGCAGGAAGTCGCGGTAGACCGGCTCATCCTCGATCTCGGCGGGCGTATAGACGTCGAGATCCGTGAGGAAGCCGGCGTGCTGGCGCTCGAACAGCCGGGCCGCCCGGTCGGTGCGGGCGGGCCAGCCCGCGGCGACGTATTCCGCCACGGTCGCGTCGAGGCCGTCCGAGGCCACGTAGCGGAAGTCGCCCCCGTCGATCGTGAACAGCAGCGCGCCGTCGCCATCGGCGAAGCGCGACAGGTCCGCCAGCACCGACGGCCAGAGTTCGGGCAGCATCGCCGCCTCGTAGACGCGGTCCACCAACTCGCTGTGGGTCACCATGACTGCACTTCCGCTCGTGCGCGGCAGCGGTCATGCCGGGTGGTGCTCTCGACGCGCCACGTCCGAGAGGTCCGGCCAGGCCGCGAGCCGCGCACACTCCGCCCGTCCCGATTCTGACAGCGCCGCGGGGCTTTGACGACCTTCCGTTCGGCCTAGGCTGGGATAACCCGGCAAGGCCGGGCCGCCGGCCCGCTCGAAGCCATTGGCCGTCCGGCACCCATCCGGGCGGCAGGGCGTGAGCCGCTGCCGGCGGAGCCTCGTCCCGGGCCTGTCTCCGGCAGGACGAGGCCCGCTTACGGCCAAGGTGTGCCCGCGCACGGCAGCATCCGCGCGGACCGGTCAAGCAGTCGTGAACCGTTCCGGCGCCTCCGTTGTTCGCCGCAGCACAAAGCGTGGCGATTTTGCGGAACCAAAGTGGCGGAGCGACATTCTTAACTGCAAAGGTAATTGCTGAGGTAAGGCATCCGGCCATGAAGATCTTCACTGCCGCCCTCGCGGGCGTTCTCGGTGCATGCGTGCTCGCCTCGGCCCCGGTCAAGGCCGCGCCCTACGACCCCTTCGACGTCAACCCCGGCGAAGACTACTACGCGAGCCGGCCCTACGGCGCTCCGGTCTACGGCGCGCCCGGGTATTACGGTCAAGGTCAGGCCGCCGGCAGCACGGCCCAGGCGCAGGTCGCGCCCATCCCGCGCGAACTCGTGCCCTTCACCGGCCGCTACGCCCCCGGCACCATCGTGGTCTCGACCTCGGAGCGGCGGCTCTACTACGTGCTCGGCGACGGCATGGCGATCCGCTACGGCGTCGGCGTCGGCCGCCCGGGCTTCACGTGGTCGGGCACCAAGACCGTGGTGGCCAAGCGCGAGTGGCCGTCCTGGACGCCCCCGAAGGAGATGCTGGCCCGCCGCCCCGACCTGCCGCGCTACATGGCCGGCGGCGTCGACAACCCGCTCGGCGCCCGCGCGATGTATATCGGCGGCACGCTCTACCGCATCCACGGCTCCAACGAGCCGGACACGATCGGGCAGGCGGTGTCGTCGGGCTGCATCCGCATGACCAACGAGGACGTCACCGACCTCTACGAGCGCGTCAGGGTCGGCGCCAAGGTCGTCGTGCTGAACTGATCCGGGTTGCCGCGGACCATCCGCCGGCACCATCTACCGTGAGGAGAGCGCCGGGCCCCGTGCCGGCGCTCTCTGCGTCTGGCGCCGCCCCGCACGTAAGGGTGCCGGCCGGGTCGTACCGTCCCATCGAGCGTCGCTGGCCGGACCGGCTTCAGCGCGTGTAGCCGGTGTCCATGATCGGCCGGAGTACCGCCACGTCGAAGTCGATGCGGTCGAGCTCGATCTCGAAATCGACCGCATCGAATCGCAGGACCGTGGACGGCGAGACGAGGACGTCGAGGCGCCAGCCCTCCTCCGTCCGCTCGTAGTGTTCGACCCGCATCTGGTCCTGGTAGACCAGGGCGATGTGGCGGAGCGTCGGCAAGGATTTGTAGAACTTGAGCTTCCCGCCCCTGTCGTGGTCCATCGTCGAGGGCGACAGCACCTCGACCACGACGAGAGGATCGGTGACGTAGGTCTGGTTCTGCCGTGGTCCGCACCGGACCACGATATCGGGCTTCGACTTGTCCTTGCCGCGGCTGTCGCTGGAGCGCTGGACGCGCAAGCCGCCCTGGTAGCTCCGGCAGCCCGCGGCATCCATCCGCAAGCTTCAGCGGCGCACCGACATTGCCCGCGATCTGCTCGTGGTTCTCGGTCGGACGGCCCATCATCACGAGCCCGCCCTCCACGAGTTGCCACTCGCGGTCGTCGTGCTGCGCCTCCACGAACCGGTCGTAATCGGCGATGGTCAGGGGATGAGGCTGGTGGGCGGCGTCGGCCATGAGGCCCTCCGTCCCGACGAGCCTACATCATCCCCGCAACGGCCCAAAGGCGACACCCGGGACGAGGGGGTGGCCTGCGCCCGACCCGGAGAGGGTCTGCGGGGCGGGGGGTGCGCTTCGGTCCGGTTGGCGGATCGGACCGGCCAGACCTACAACAGGGGCGAACCCACGACGAGACCGGCCCTCGCGCCGGCCAGCCGGAGGATCTGCTCGCTTGATCGCACGTCGCCTCGCCGCCCTCGCCCTCCTGTGCCTCGCCGCAGGCCCCGCCGGGGCCGCCGATGCACCCTGGCGCCACGGCCTGTCGCTGCTCGGCAGCCCGAAATACCCGGCCGATTTCACCCATTTCGACTACGCGGCTCCGGACGCGCCGAAGCGCGGCCTGCTGCGCCTCGGCTTCCAGGGCTCGTTCGACAACTTCAACCTCGTGGTCGCGGGCGTGAAGGGGGACCTCGAGAGCCAGGTCCCGCTCGTCTACGACACGCTGATGACCGAGGCGGGCGACGAGCCCTTCACCTCCTACGGCCTCCTGGCCGAGGGCGTGCAGGTGGCCGAGGATCTCGGCAGCGTCACCTACCGGCTGCGCCCCGGGACCAAGTGGCACGACGGGGCGCCGCTGACGCCCGCAGACGTGGTGTTCTCGTTCGGGGTTCTGAAGGCCAACAGCCCGCAATACGCGTTCTACTATCAGAACGTGACGAAGGCCGAGGCCCTGGGCGAGCGCGAGGTGCGCTTCACCTTCTCGGAGACCGGCAACCGGGAATTGCCGCAGATCGTCGGGCAAATGCCGGTGCTGCCCAAGCACTGGTGGGAGGGCAAGGACGCGAGCGGGCGGCCCCGCAACCCGACCGAGACGACCCTGGAGCCGCCGCTGGGCTCCGGCCCCTACCGCATCGCCCGCTTCGAGGCCGGGCGCAGCGTCACCTACGAGCGCGTGCCGGATTACTGGGGCCGCGACATCCCGGTGAACAAGGGCCGCTACAACTTCGACACGCTGCGCGACGAGTACTACCGCGACGCCACGGTGCTGATCGAGGCGTTCAAGGCCGACCAGTTCGACTGGCGCACCGAGAACATCGCCCGCAACTGGGCCACCGCCTACGACGGTTTCCCGGCCGTGCGGGAGGGGCGGATCCTCAAGGAGGAGTTTCCCTCGCGCGGCAGCGGCATCATGCAGGCCTTCACCCTCAACCTGCGCCGCCAGAAATTCGCCGACCCGCGGGTGCGCCGGGCGCTCAACCTCGCCTTCGACTTCGAGGAGATGAACCGCACCCTGTTCTACGGGCTCTACAAGCGGGTCGATTCCTATTTCTTCGGCACCGAACTCGCCTCCTCCGGCCTGCCCGAGGGGCGCGAGCGCGAGATCCTCGAGAGCGTGAAGGACAAGATTCCCGCGCGCGTCTTCACCGAGCCCTACCGCAACCCCGTCAACGGCAGCCCCGAGGCGCTGCGCGCCAACCTGCGCGAGGCGGTGCGGCTGCTCCAGGAGGCCGGCTACAGCCAGAAGGGCGGCCAGATGGTCGATGCCGCCGGCCAGCCCCTCACGATCGAGTTCCTCGGCTACGACAACGCCGCCGAGCGGGTGGTGCTGCCCTACCGCGCCCAGCTCGAACGCCTCGGCATCCGCGTCACCCTGCGGGTGGTCGATCCGGCCCAGTACCAGAACCTCGTGCGCAGCTTCGAATTCGAGGCGCTGGCGCTGAATTCCTGGGCGGAATCGCTCTCGCCGGGAAACGAGCAGCGCGACTTCTGGGGCTCGGCCGCCGCCGACCGGCCGGGCTCGCGCAATCTCGCGGGGATCAAGGATGCGGGGGTGGATGCCCTGATCGAGAAGGTGATCTTCGCGGGCGACCGGGCGGAGCTCGTGGCCGCGACGCGGGCGCTCGACCGGGTGCTCCTCGCCCACGATTACGTGGTGCCGCAATGGGCCTCGGGAGTGAGCCGGACGCTGCGCTGGAACCGCTTCGCGCGGCCCTCGACCCTGCCGCAATACGGCGGCTCGGGCTTCCCCTGGACGTGGTGGTACGACGAGGCGCTCGCCGCCAAGACCGGGGTCGCCCGATGAGCCGGCGCCCCACCCGCCGCGCGCTGCTCGCCGGCGCTGCCGCCGCCGCGCTGCCCCTCGGGCGGCCCGGCGCCGCGCGGGCCTCCGGGGAGGAGCGGCACGGCCTGTCGAGCTTCGGCGACCTGAAGTACCCGGCGGGCTTTGCCCGCTTCGACTACGTCGAGCCGATGGCGCCGAAGGGCGGCACCTTTTCGACGCAGATCGCCACCACCACCGGCAATCAGTCGTTCGAGACCTTCAACACGCTCAACATCTACGTGCTGAAGGGCGACGGCGCCGCCGGCCTCGACCTGACCTTCGACAGCCTGATGACCCGGGCGCTCGACGAGCCGGACGCCCTCTACGGCCTCATCGCCCGCTCGGTGCGCATCAGCCCGGACGGGCTCGCCTACCGCTTCTCCTTACGCCCACAGGCGCGCTTCCACGACGGCTCGCGCCTCACCGCCCGGGACGCCGCCTTCTCGATCAGGATTCTCAAGGAGAAGGGCCATCCGCGCATCGCGCAGGTGCTGCGCGACGTCGCCGAGGCGGTGCCGGAGGGGGACGAGGCCGTCACCGTCACCTTCGCGCCCGGCCGCAGCCGCGACCTGCCCCTGATCGTCGCCGAACTGCCGGTCTTCTCGGAGGCCTATTACCGCACCCGGGACTTCGAGGCCTCGACCCTCGAAGCGCCGCTCGGCTCCGGCCCCTATCAGGTCGGGCGCTTCGAGGTCGGCCGCTTCATCGCCTTCGAGCGGGTGCGCGACTACTGGGGCGCGGACCTCGCGGTGAATGCCGGCCAGAACAACTTCGACGAGATCCGCTACGAGTACTTCCGCGATCGCGACGTCGCGTTCGAGGCGTTCAAGGCCGGTGCCTTCACGTGGCGCGAGGAATTCACCGCCCGGGTCTGGGCAACGGGTTACGACTTCCCGGCCGCCACCGAGGGGCGGGTCAGGCGCGAGACGGTGCCGGACGCGACCCCCTCGGGCACGCAGGGCTGGTGGTTCAACCTGCGCCGTCCGGTCTTCAAGGACCCCCGGATCCGCGAGGCGATCGGGCTCGCCTTCGACTTCGAGTGGACGAACCAGAACCTGATGTACGGCGCCTATACGCGCACGGCCTCGTTCTTCGAGAACTCGGACCTGAAGGCGGAGGGAATGCCTTCCGCAGCGGAACTGGCGCTCCTCGACCCCTTCCGCGGCAAGGTGCCGGACGAGGTGTTCGGCCAGCCCTGGGTGCCGCCGCGCTCGGACGGCTCGGGCCAGGACCGCAGCCTGCTGCGCCGGGCGGACACGCTCCTGCGCGAGGCCGGCTGCACCCGCGAGGGCGGCCAGCTCCGGCTGCCCGGCGGCCAGCCGCTCGCCTTCGAGTTCCTCGACTCGACGCCGGTGTTCCAGCCGCACGTCCAGCCCTTCATCAAGAACCTCTCGCTCCTGGGCATCCGGGCCTCGTCCCGCATCGTCGATCCGGCGCAGTACCAGTCGCGGCTCAAGGATTTCGACTTCGACGTGGTGGCCGCGCGCTTCGGCGGCTCGGTCACGCCGGGCGCGGCCCTGCGGGAGGTCTACGGCAGCCGCAGCGCCGCCACCCCGGGCTCGCAGAACCTCGCCGGCATCGGCGATCCGGCCGTCGATGCCATGCTCGACCGCATCGCCGATGCGACGAGCCGCGAGGACCTCACGGTCGCCTGCAAGGCCCTGGACCGCTGCCTGCGCGCGGGCCGCTACTGGGTGCCGATGTGGTATTCGGGCACCCACCGGCTCGCCCTGTGGGACATCTACGGCCGCCCGGCCGCCTTGCCGAAATACGGGCTTGGCGCCCCGGCCCTGTGGTGGCACGACGCCGCCAAGGCGCGGCGGATCGGGCGCGGATAGGACACGATGGCCCACTACATCCTGCGCCGGCTCCTGCTGATGATCCCGACCATCCTCGGGATCATGCTGATCTCCTTCGTGATCGTGCAGTTCGCCCCGGGCGGCCCCGTCGAGCGGGTGCTCGCCCAGCTCCAGGGCCAGAACTCCGCGATGTCGCGCGTGACCGGCGGGGGAGGGGACCTCGGCGGCGGCCAAGCCGCGCCCCGCGGCGGCGAGACCAATTCCCGCTACCGCGGCGCGCAAGGACTCGATCCCGCCTTCATCAAGCGGCTGGAGCAGCAATTCGGCTTCGACAAGCCCGCCCACGAGCGCTTCGCCAAGATGATCTGGGATTACGCCCGGTTCGACTTCGGC
Organism: Methylobacterium isbiliense; assembly: GCF_022179325.1. Lineage (GTDB taxonomy): Bacteria > Pseudomonadota > Alphaproteobacteria > Rhizobiales > Beijerinckiaceae > Methylobacterium > Methylobacterium isbiliense. The sequence goes on from NZ_BPQQ01000042.1 coordinate 49,784, forward strand.
AAGAGCTATTTTCGCGACGTCTCGGTGTTGCAGCTGATCCGCGAGAAGCTGCCGGTGTCGATCACGCTGGGCTTGTGGATGACGCTGATCTCCTACGCGATCTCGATCCCGCTCGGCATCCGCAAGGCGGTGCGGGACGGATCGTCCTTCGACGTCTGGACCTCGGGGGTGGTCATCATCGGCTACGCGATCCCGAGCTTCCTGTTCGCCATCCTGCTGATCGTGCTGTTCGCGGGCGGCTCCTTCGTGCAGATCTTCCCGCTGCGCGGCCTCACCAGCGAGGGCTGGGAGAGCTTCTCGCTCTGGCACAAGGTCACGGACTACGTCTGGCACATCACGCTGCCGATCACCGCGATGGCGCTCGGCGCCTTCGCGACCTCGACGCTGCTCACCAAGAACTCCTTCCTCGACGAGATCCGCAAGCAATACGTGCTCACCGCGCGCATGAAGGGCCTCTCGGAGCGCCAAGTGCTCTACGGCCACGTCTTCCGCAACGCCATGCTGATCGTGGTGGCGGGGTTTCCGGGCGCCTTCATCTCGGCCTTCTTCGCCGGCTCGCTGCTGATCGAGACCATCTTCTCCCTCGATGGCCTCGGCCTGTTGTCGTTCGAGTCGATCGTGAACCGCGACTACCCGGTGGTGTTCGCCAACCTCTACATCTTCTCGCTGGTCGGGCTGGTGGTGAACCTGATCTCCGACCTGACCTACAGCTGGATCGACCCGCGGATCGATTTCGAGAGCCGGGCGGCCTGAAGGCGCGCGTGCGGAGGCGGCCTCCGGCTCGGCCGTGCCCTCCACCTCGCCGCATGAGGCGCAGACGTCTCCTCTCCCCGCGTGCGGGGAGAGGAGACACCCGCAGGACCCGAACTGTGCATTTGCCAGCCCGGACGGGAGAGGGGTTGCTGCGCGCGCTTGCCATCCGCACGCCAAACCGGGCGGGAAGGATGGACCCGCGCGGCCGCTCCGGCCGAAGGCGCCCCCGTGTCAGGTCGAGGCCCACGCCATGTCCGCACCCCCCGTCACCCTGCGCCGCCTCGGCCCCGCCGACCTCGCCCCGGCCCGCGCCCTGAACGCGCTGTTCGGGACGGCCTTCGCGGAGCCCGAAACCTACGGTGCGGCGCCGCCGGACGACGCCTACCTGGAGGGGCTGCTCGGCCGGGAGCACATCGTCGTGCTGGTGGCGCTCGCGGGCGAGGCGGTGGCGGGCGGGCTCGTCGCCTACGAACTCGACAAGCTCGAGCGGGCACGGCGCGAGGTCTACCTCTACGACCTCGCCGTCGCGCAGGAGCACCGGCGGCGGGGCATCGCCACCGCGCTCATCACCCGCCTGCGCGCGATCGCGGCGGAGCGCGGCGCCTGGGCGGTGTTCGTCCAGGCCGATCACGGCGACGATCCGGCCATCGCGCTCTACGAATCGCTCGGCACCCGCGAGGAGGTTCTGCACTACGACATCGCGGTCGCGACGGCCCCGCGGTAGCTCATTCCGCCGGCTGCGGCGCCTCCTTCTGCACCTCCTGCGGCGCGGCGCGCCGGCGCCGGAATCCCAGCCGCTCGGCCGCGACGTAGAAGACCGGGGTGACCAGGAGCGTCAGCACGGTCGCCACCACGAGGCCGCCGATCACCACCGTGCCGATGGAGATGCGCGCGTTGGCGCCGGCCCCGCTGGCGATGGCGAGGGGCACCGCGCCGAGGATGAAGGCGAAGGAGGTCATCAGGATCGGGCGGATGCGCAGCCGCACGGCGTCCTGCGCCGCCTGCAGCGCCTCCTCGCCCGCCTCGCGCCGCTCCTTGGCGAAGGCGACGAGGAGGATCGCGTTCTTGGCCGCGAGCCCGACCAGAAGCAGCAGGCCGATCTGCCCGAAGATGTCGAGGGGCAGGTCGCGCAGCGCGAGCGCGCCGACGGCGCCAAACACGGCCAGGGGCGTTGCCAGCACCACCACGAAGGGCAGCCGCAGGCTCTCGTACTGGCCGGCGAGCAGGAGCACGATCATCACCACGCCGAGGGTGAAGATCAGCGGCGCCCAGCCGCCCGCGATCTTTTCCTGGTAGGCGACCTCGGTCCATTCCACCGCGAAGTCGGTGGGCAGCGCCGTGTCGGCGAGCCTCTCCACCGCCGCGATGGCCGCCCCCGAACTCGCCGAGTCGGCGGTCTCCACCGCGATCTCGATCGCCGGGTAGGTGTTGTAGGACAGGACGGCCGTCGGCCCGCTGACGAACCGGGCGGTGACGAGGGAGCCGATCTGCACCGGCTCGCCGCGGTTGTTCGGCACGGTCAGCCGCTGGAGGTCGTCGAGGGTGCGCCGCCCCTGCGCCTCGCTCTGGACGTAGACCTGGTAGACGAAGCCGAAGCGGTTGAAGAGGTTGACGAAGGACGAGCCGACATAGGTGCCGAGCGCGTCGAACAGGCTCTGCAGGCTCACGCCAAGCTGCTCGGCCTTGGCCCGGTCGATGTCGAGGCGCAGCTGCGGCACGCCGTAGCTCGTCGTGGCGGTGGCCCCGCCGATCTCCGGCAGCTCCTTCAGTTTCGCGATGAAGGCGTCGGCCGTGCGGGCCAGGCGCAGGCCCCCCTCGCCGCTGCGGTCCTGCAGTTCCACCGTGAGGCCGCCGCGGTTGCCGAGCCCCGGCAGCGGCGAGGGGTCGACGATGCGCAGCACCCCGTCCGGGTGGTTCCTGAACTGGCGGCGCAGCGCCGCGATCACGTCCGTGACCGTGGCCTCGCGCGCGTCCCAGGGCTTCAGGGTCGGGATCTGGAAGCCGTAGAAGGGGGCGGTGACGTCCGCCAGGATGCCGCGGCCCGCGACCCCGATCGTGTTCGAGGCGGCCGGATTCTCCAGCACCGCCTCGCCGACCTTGCGCACCATCTCGGCGGTGCGCGCGACCGAGGCGCCCTTGGGCATCGCGATGTCGGCGAAGAAGTAGCCCTGGTCCTCCTGCGGCACGAAGGCGGTGGGGCGCTGCCAGACGAGCCAGACGGTGAGGCCGGCGAAGCCCAGGAAGACCAGCGCCGTAACGGCGAAGCGCCGCGACAGCGCCGCCGTGGAGGAGGCCGCAGCCTGCGCGCCGCGGTCGAGGACGCGGTTGAACCAGCGCAGGGGCGCGCGCCAGCGGGCCCGGTCGTCGCCGTGGCCCGGCTTGAGCAGGAGCGCGCACAGCGCCGGGGTCAGGGTCAGCGACACCACGGCCGAGATCAGCACCGAGATCGCGATGGTGAGCGCGAACTGGTTGTAGAGCTGGCCGGTGAGGCCGGGGATGAAGGCCACCGGCACGAACAGCGCGGCGAGCACCAGGGTGGTGGCGATGACCGGGCCGGCGACCTCGTTCACCGCCTCGCGGGCCGCCTCGCGCGGCGGCCGGCCCTCGCGCATCAGCCGCTCGGTGTTCTCCACCACGATGATGGCGTCGTCGACCACGAGGCCCACCGCCAGGACGAGCCCGAGCAGGCTCAGGGTGTTGAGCGAGAAGCCGAGCGCCGCCATCGGCCCGAAGGTGCCCACCAGCGCCACCGGCACGGCGATGGCCGGGATCAGCGTCGCCCGCCAGTTCTGGAGGAAGACGTAGGTGACGATCACCACGAGCAGGATCGCCTCGAACAGCGTCTTGTAGACCTCGTGGATCGCCGCGCGGACGAAGTCGGTGCGGTCGAGGGCGACCTTGTACTTCAGCCCCGGGGGAAACCGCTGGGCGAGGTCGGCCATGGTGGCGTGCACGCCCCGCATGACCTCGACGGCATTGGCCTCCGGGTTCTGGAACAGGCCCAGCGAGGCGGCGGGCTTGTTGTCGAAGGTCGAGCGGCTGCCGTACTGCTCGGAGCCGAGCTCCACCCGTCCCACGTCGCGCACGCGCACCACCGACCCGTCCGGGTTGGCGCGGATCACGATGTCGGCGAATTCCCGCGCCTCGGTGAGGCGGCCCTTGGTGACGATCTGCAATTCGAAGGCCGGCGCGGCCTCGACCGGCTCGCGGCCGAGCGAGCCGACCGTGATTTGCGCGTTCTGCTGCTCGATCGCCGCCGTGATCGCGCTCGGCGCGATGCCGAGCGCCTCCATGCGGGCCGGGTCGAGCCAGATGCGCATGGCGTAGCGCTTGTTGGAGAAGTTCACGATCCGGCCCATGCCGGTCACCCGCCGCAGCGGTTTGATCACCTGGGTCTCGGCCCAGTTGGACAGGAAGAGTTCGTCGTACGTGTCGGTGTCGCTGTAGAGCACCACGTTGCCCAGGCGCTGACGCGTGCTCTTGGTGATCTCCAGCCCCTGGGCGCGCACGGCCTCGGGCAGGCGGGATTCGGCGCGCTGGGCGCGCGTCAGCACCTCGGCGGCGGCGGCGTTGAGGTCGGAGCCGACCTCGAAGGTGGCGTCGAGGTTGACGCTGCCGTCGGAGTTGCTGGTGGAGCTGATGTAGAGAAGGCTCTGGGCGCCGTTGATCTCCTGCTCCAGCGGGATCGCGATCGCCTCGTAGGCCTGCTGCGCGGTGGCGCCCGGATAGGTCGCCTGGACGTTGATGATCGGCGGCGCGATCTCGGGAAACTGGGCGATGGGCAGGGCGAGGCCGGCGACGCCGCCGATCAGCGTGATCAGCACGGAGATCACGCCCGCCAGGACGGGGCGGTCGACGAAATAGGCGAACATCCCGGCCTCGGCGTTCCCGCGCGCAGCCAGCGGATGAACTCGCGCGCAATTGAGGTGTGGGCCAACAAGGCCGTGCAACGTCTCGCCCCCGGGCGAGTTCCCCAAGGGGCGGCGGCTGGCCGGCCGGCGGGCCTTGCGCCCCTTCCTCTGCTGCCCTCGTCGGGGAGATACCGCGTGCGTTCATGGATTCGTGCCGGGCTCGCTGGGCTCGGCCTCGTGCTGGCCGGCGCCGGCCTGTGGCTCCTGGCCGGCCGCCCGCTGCCGGAGGGCCTGCGCGCGGCGCTGCCGGCCGCGGTGGCCGGCTGGCTCGGCGCCCGTCCGGCGGGCCAGGAGCCGGGCCAGGAACCGGGCAAGGAGGCTGCCAAGGACACCGCCGGGAACGCGGCCAGGCCCGAATTCGACGTGACGGTGGCGCAGGCCCGCACCGAGACGGTGCCCATCGCCTTCTCCTACACGGGGGTGATCGTCTCCAACAGCGACGCGGCGCTCCAGCCCCGGGTGACCGGGGTGGTGGTGGAGCGGCCCTTCGAGCCGGGCGGGCCGGTCCGGAAGGGGCAGGTGCTGTTCCGCATCGATCCCCGTCCCTTCGAGGTCGCGCTGAGAACCGCGGAGGCCCAGCGCGAGCAGGCCCAGGCGCAGCTCTCCTTCGCGGAGGTGGAGGTGCAGCGCACCGAGACCCTGGCCGAGAAGGGCTTCGCCTCCGAGCAGCGCTACCAGCAGCTGGAGAGCAACCGCGCGGTCGCCCGCAGCCGGGTGCAGGAGGCGGAGGCCGCCATCGCCCGCCAGAAGCTCAATCTCGAATACGCGGTGATCCGCGCCCCCTTCGACGGGCGCTCCAGCCTGTCCGAGGTCAATCTCGGCGACCTCGTCACCGAGAACGCCACGCAACTCGTGAGCGTGGTGCAGATCGAGCCGATCGAGGTACAGGTCGCGCTGTCGGCGGAGGATTCCGAGGCCGTGCGCCGCGCGATGCAGGCCGGAACGGCCTCCATCGGGGTGACCAGCGGCGCCTCCGAGCCCGAGCGGCGGGCGGAGATCTACCGGCTCGACAACCGATTCGATCCGCGTACCGCGCGCCGCCTCGTGCGGGCGCGGCTGGAGAACGCGGATGAGCGCTTCCTGCCCGGCGCGTTCGTGCGCACCCGCGTGCATGTCGGGCAGGAGGAGAAGCTGCTCGTGCCGACCATCGCGCTCTCCTCGCAGCTCGACCAGCGCATCGTCTGGACGGTGGGCGAGGACGGCACGGTCGCCATGACGCCGGTCGAGACCGGCGATGCCTACGGCGAGCAGACCGCGATCCTGCGCGGCCTCAAGCCAGGCGCCCGCGTCGCCACCTCGCATATTGAGCTGCTGCGCCAGGGACAGCGCGTGGGCACCCGCGCGGCGGACGGGCGGCAGGCCGCGAACGTCCCCGCCGCACCCGGGCGTTGAGCCCGGGGTTGCGTCTGGGGCAAGCGCGGCGCTATGCGTCCGCAAGGTGGTCCGGCCGGCGGACGCGTCGGCCAGCGCGCGGAAGGCTGCTCCCCCATGGGATCGCAGGTTGCTCCCCCGGCGGACGTGCGCTTCACGGTGGTGGCCGCGGGCACCGACGCCCTCGACCTCGTGGTGCGCTTCGGCCCGCGGGACTACCCGGTCCGCCTCAGCGCCGCGGAAGCCTCGGAACTCGGGCTCGCCCTTCTGGCCACCGCCTCGGTCTGCGCGGATGTGGCGCATCCGGTCGAGCCCGGCACCGTGGTGGAGAACTGCTTCTTTCCGGTGCTCGGCTGGACGGCCGGCGAAGTGGCGCCGCAGAGGCCGGCCCTCGCCCTGCGCATCGCCGAGTCGACCGAGATCGCCTTTCAGTTCGGCCCCGAGACCGCCCGGGCCTGCGGCCGGGACCTCGCCCGCACCGGGCGCGATCCCTGGCGGCTGCGGCTGCGCCGCGTCCTCGCCGCGCTGCGGCCGTCGGGCATCGCACCGCCGCAGCGCTGACCATCGCCGCCCGCGCGCGACCGCGCCGCCAGGGAGCCCCTCATGGACCTCGCCATCTCCGTCGTCTCGCTCCTCCTCGTGCTGTTCCTCGTCGCGCGCGGGGTGCCGGGGCGCAACATCCTGGTGGTGATCGCGATCACGCTCGCCGTGGTGATCCTCGTGGTCGGGGTCGAGCGGTCCGGGATGTGGCCGTCCGACTGGCGCACGCGCTGAGGCGGGCGGTGCCGGCGCTCGCCCTCCTGCGCTACCCCGATCCGCGCCTGCACCGGCCGGTGCCGCCCTCGGCCGCCGACGCCGCGACGGCGGAGTTCGCCCGCGATCTGCACGAGACCCTCACCGCCGTCCAGGCCATCGGCCTCACCGGCCCCCATGTCGGCCGGGCGATCCGCCTCGCGGTGATCCACCCGGCGCTGGACGCGGCGCCGGTGACCTACCTCAACCCGGAGGTGGTCTGGGCGTCGCCCGAGACCGCCCGCCACCGCGAGGGCAGCGTGGCGATGCCGGGCGTGGACGAGGAGGTGGAGCGGCCCGCCCGGGTGCGGGTGCGCTACCAGGATCTCGACGGCTCGGCCCGGGAGACCGAGGCGGGCGGCTTCCTCGCCGCCTGCCTGCAGCACGAGATCGACCAGCTCGATGGCGTGTTCTGGACCGACCGCCTGTCGCGCCTGCGGCGCGAGCGGCTGCTCAAGCGCTTCGCCAAGGTGCAGCGGGGCTGAGACTCCTGCCGATGCGCCGGCCCGCCACCGCGCCGCGGTGCCGGGCCGCGTGCTCCCGGCGGCGTAAGATTTCACACCGCATGAGCCAAATTGGCCTTGTATTCGCTTCACCGATGATGAATCCAAGCTGGACTGCGGAGAATCGACCATGCGGCTCACGCACCTCTTCACCGAGCATCCCGCCTCGCTCGGCGAGACCTACACGCAGCACATGCGCGCCTCGCTGAGCTACGCGGTGCCGCTGCTCGGCGCGGCCCTGGCGGCCTTCGTGCACGCCCTGCTGCCGTTCCTGTTCGTGGCCACCGCCAGCGCGACGGTGAAGCGTCTCTACGACCGCATGACGCGCCGTTGCGTCATCTGCCCGTCCGGGCCGCGCCACCGGCCCGACCTGTTCGTCCGCCGGCCGGCTCCGGCCGTCGGTGAGCCGGGCCTGATGTACGAGATCTGAGGCCGGGTGCGCCGCGCCGGGAACGCCCCGCGGGCCTGCGGGTTTGTTCGCCCATGCCCGCCTCCGCATGGACCACCGACCGGATCCCGCCGCAGGCCGGCCGGCTCGCCATCGTCACCGGCGCCACGAGCGGCCTCGGCTACGAGGCGGCGCTGGCGCTCGCGCGGGCGGGCGCCCGGGTCGTGCTGGCCGCCCGCGATGCCGCCCGGGCCGACCGCGCGATGGCGGCGATCCGCCAGGCGCATCCGGCCGCCGCGGTGGAGTTCCGCGCCCTCGACACCGCGCGCCTCGCCTCGGTCCGGGAGTTCGCGGCGCGCTGGCACGAGAAGCGCCGGCCGGTCGACGTGCTGCTGCTCAACGCCGGCATCGCCTCGGTGCCGCGCCGCGAGGAGAGCGCGGACGGGTTCGAGCGGCAGCTCGCCACCAACTATCTCGGCCATTTCGCCCTGACCGGCCTGCTGCTGCCCGCGCTGGTGCAATCCGCCGCCACCCGGATCGTGCCGGTGGCGAGCATCGCCCACCGCTCGGCCCGCCTCCACTTCGACGACTTGCAGCTGCGCCATGCCTACTCGGCCCAGGGCGCCTATCGGCAATCGAAGCTCGCCATGCTGATGTTCGGGCTCGAACTCGACCGCAGGCTGCGCGGGGCCGGCTCGCCGATCCGGTCGGTGCCGGCCCATCCCGGCATCGCCCGCACCGACATCGTCCGGCGTGGCGACCGGGCCGGCGCGCTCGCGCGCATGGCCGGCCACGCCATCTTCGGCCTCATCGGCCAGAGCGCCGCGCAGGGCGCCCTGCCGCTCCTCTTCGCCGCGACCGCGCCGGAGGCCGAGGGCGGGCGCTATTACGGCCCGGACGGGGTCTGGGAGGCGCGGGGCGCGCCCGGCATCGCCAGGATCGCGCCCCAGGCCGGCGACCGGGACGCCGCCCGGAGGCTGTGGGACCTGTCCGAGGACCTCACCGGCGTGACCTACGGGGTGTGACCGCCCCGGGTTAGCCCGTCACCTTCTCCACCGTGCTGCGGATCGCATCCCGGGCCTTGCCGGCGACGTCCGCCGCCGCATCGGCGATCTTCCGGGTGAGCGGCTTCGCCTCGGGCTTCGGCCGGCGCGTGTGCTTCTTCCACGATGGTCGCCGCCGTGCTTTGGTCGCCATGTTGCGTCTCCTCCGTCGAGGCGAGAGGACATAGCGGCACGCGGCCGCCCGGCGAGTCGCACCGTGGCGATTCTGCACCTCCCGCGTGCCGTGTGCGAGGCGCCATCGCTCGGCCGATCTCCGGCCAATCTCTTGGCAACCAGTCCGGCCTAAGCTCGGCCCTTCATCGGTCACCAGCGATCGCGCACGGGATAGAGGTCGTGCTCAACATCATCCGGATTATCGCCGCCGCCGCCGTCTTGATCGGCTGGAGCCAGCTCGCGCCCGTGCTCTCCGCCGCGGAGCCGGCGGTCCGCCCGGCTGAAGCGGCCGAGCCCGCCCCCGTGCCGGAGACGAGCTGCCCGCTGCGGGCGTGGCCCTATATCGGCTGAGAGCGCTCCCGAACAATTCCTTCCGGAACCGGTCTCGTCCGGCCGCGCGGCGGAGCCTCGGCTCCGCACGCCGGAGCGAAGCACTTACCCGCATCGCCTCCCACCGGCTCACGGCCGCAGCGGCGTCTCCGGACCGTACAGGCGCCAGGGCGGCCCCGCCCCCGGCCCCGGCGGTTCGACATAGGCCCGCAGCAGGGCGTCCCGCCGCATCTCGAACCGTGCCGGCCAGTCTGGCATTCGCGCCGGCCGGCTCCGGAGCCGGCGAAGGCGTGCGACGCGGCCCGGCGGGCGCAGCGTGGTCGCCTCCTCCCGGTCCGCGCCGTCGAGCACCCGCAGGGCCGCCAGCACCTCGTCCACCGACACCGTCACCGCAAGGCGCCCGGGCAGGCGGCGCAGCGCCGGGGCCGTCTCGACCGCGTGGACGTCGGAAGCCCAGGCCGCCAGCACCGCCCGCTTCTCCTCCGCCTTCAGTCCCGGATGCGCGAGGACGTCGCGGGGATGCCGGAAGACGTCGCCGGGCTCGTCAAGGTCCGTCCAGCCCTCGATGACGGAGGGCGGCGTCCCGGCCGCCTCGATCGGCCCGGTCCGGCCCGAGGCCGGCATGACCTGTTGCATGGATCACCTCCCTCTCGCCGGTCGGGGCGCCGGGGGGGCCCCGCCCCGGCGCCGGCTCCGGTCACGCCGCCCTGACCTGCCCTTCGATCTGGGCCGGGGCATTGTCCTGTCCGAGCCGGGTCGTGCCGGCCGCGATCGCGATGCGGCGCGGCTTGAGCGCCTCGGGCACCTCGCGCACCAGCTCGATCGCGAGCAGCCCGTGCTCCAGGGTCGCGCCCGTGACCTTCACGTGGTCCGCGAGGCTGAAGGTCTGGCGGAAGGTGCGCCCGGCGATGCCCCGGTGCAGGTACTGGCGCTCGCCCTCGCCGTCGCGCTTGCGGCCGGCGACCGTGAGGGTCGTGTCGTGCTGCGTGAGATCGATCTCGTCCGCGGCGAACCCCGCCACCGCCATGGTGATGCGGTACTGGTCGTCGCCGGTCTTCTCGATGTTGTAGGGCGGCCAGTTCGCGAGCGGCTCCACGCGGGCCGTCTGATCCAGCAACTCGAAGAGACGGTCGAAGCCGACCGTGGAGCGATACAGGGGAGATACGTCGAAGGTCCTCATGATCACATCCTCTTGGTTGAGCAATGCGAGAATGAGGGGTGCCGGAGAGCGCCTCCGGCACCCGACCGTGCGAGCTCCGGGGAGCCTCGCGCGGGCGAAACGCGAGCCGTCCGGCCGGGTTCCGCATTCGGCAGCAATTTTTGCTGGGCACGCCGTGCGGCGCCCCGCCGGGCGGCCGGGATCATGGGCTGTGAATTCCGATCGGCTGTGGCCGGCCGCCCGGATGACTCCCGCTCTCGCACCTGCGAACCTTGGCGGCTCCGGCCGGGCGTGCCCCGGCCTCGATTCGCGGAGCATCGCCGGTGCGGGTTCTCAAGGACGTCGGCTTCGTTCACCTGCACACCCACTCGTCCTACTCCCTGCTGGAGGGGGCGCTGAAGATCGCCGATCTCGCCAAGGCGGCGGCGGCGGACCGGCAGCCGGCGCTGGCGCTCACCGACACCAACAACCTGTTCGGAGCGCTGGAATTCTCCGAGAAGGCGGCGGGGCTCGGCATCCAGCCGATCGCCGGCATCCAGCTCTCGGTGGCGTTCGAGGCGCCCGAGCCCGGCCAGCGCGGCGGACCGGCGCCGGCCCCGAACCTCGTGCTGCTCGCCAAGGACGAGGAGGGCTACGGGCACCTCCTCGACCTCGCCAGCCGCGCCTATTTCGACGGGCCGCTCGGCGAGGCGCCGCGGGTTGCGGCGAGCGCCCTGAAGGACCGCGCCCCGGGCCTGATCGCGCTCACCGGCGGCCTCACCGGGCCGCTCGACACCTGCCTGCGGGCGGGCCGGGCGGAGCATGCGGCCGAGCGCCTCGCGCTCCTCGCCGACGCCTTCGGCGACCATCTCTACGTCGAGATCCAGCGCCACGGCCTGCCCGACGAGCGGGCGGTGGAGGCCGAGCTGATCGCGCTGGCCGACCGCTGCGGCCTTCCGCTCGTCGCCACCAACGAGCCGTTCTTCGCCAAGCCCGACGATTACGAGGCCCACGACGCCCTGCTCGCCATCGCGGAGGGCCGCCTCGTCTCGGACGAGAAGCGTCGCCGGCTCACGCCCCGCCACGACTTCAAGACCCGCGCGGCGATGGCGGAGCTGTTCCGCGACCTGCCCGATGCGCTCCAGGCCACCGTCGAGATCGCGATGCGCTGCGCCTACCGGGTGCGCACGCGCAAGCCCATCCTGCCGAGCTTCGGGCTGCCCGCCGGCCACGCCCCTGCGGAGGCGGCGGCCTTCGTGGACGAGGCGGGCGAGCTGAAGCGGCAGGCCGAGGAGGGCCTGGAGCGCCGCCTCGCCGCGGCCGGGCCGGCCGAGGGGCTGACCGCGCAGGTCTACCGGGACCGCCTCGCCTACGAGATCGACGTCATCACCAAGATGAAGTTCCCGGGCTACTTCCTGATCGTCTCGGACTTCATCAAGTGGGCCAAGGCCAACGACATCCCGGTCGGGCCGGGCCGCGGCTCCGGCGCGGGCTCGCTGGTCGCGTGGTCACTCCTCATCACCGACCTCGATCCGCTCAAGTTCGGCCTGCTGTTCGAGCGCTTCCTCAACCCCGAGCGCGTCTCGATGCCGGACTTCGACATCGACTTCTGCGTCGAGGGCCGCGAGCGCGTGATCCAGTACGTGCAGGAGCGCTACGGCGAGCCCCAGGTCGCGCAGATCATCACCTTCGGCACGCTGCTCGCCCGCGGCGTGCTGCGCGACGTCGGCCGCGTGCTGGAGATGCCCTATGGGCAGGTCGACAAGCTCACCAAGCTCGTGCCGCAGAACCCGGCCAATCCCGTCACCCTCGCCCAGGCGATCGAGGGCGAGCCGCGGCTCCAGAGCGCGATGGAGGAGGAGCCGGTCGTCGCCCGGCTGATGGCGATCGCCCGCAAGCTGGAAGGCCTGCACCGCCACGCCTCGACCCATGCGGCGGGCGTCGTCATCGGCGACCGGCCGCTGGAACAGCTCGTCCCGCTCTACCGCGACCCCAAGACGGGCATGCGCGTCACCCAGTTCAACATGAAGTGGGTGGAGCAGGCGGGTCTCGTGAAGTTCGACTTCCTGGGCCTCAAGACCCTGACGGTGCTGCGCGGCGCCACCGACCTCATCGCCAAGCGCGGCATCACCATCGACCTCGCGGCGCTGCCCATCGACGACGAACGCACCTACGAGCGCCTGCGCAAGGGCGAGGTGGTGGGGGTGTTCCAAGTGGAATCGGCGGGCATGCGCAAGGCGCTCGTCGAGATGTGCGCCGACCGCTTCGAGGACCTGATCGCGCTGGTCGCCCTCTACCGGCCGGGCCCGATGGCCAACATCCCGGTCTATTGCGAGCGCAAGCTCGGGCGCGACGCCGGCAACGAGGCCGCGTGGTACCCGCACGCCAAGCTGGAGCCGATCCTGGCCGAGACCTTCGGCATCATCGTCTACCAGGAACAGGTGATGGAGGTGGCGAAGGTCCTGGCCGGCTACTCGCTTGGCGACGCCGACCTCCTGCGCCGCGCCATGGGCAAGAAGATCAAGGCCGAGATGGACGCCCAGCGCGACCGCTTCCTCAAAGGAGCGACCGAGCGCGGCCTCGACAAGGGCAAGGCGAACGAGATCTTCGATCTGCTGGCCAAGTTCGCGGATTACGGCTTCAACAAGTCGCACGCCGCCGCCTACGCGCTGATCACCTACCAGACCGCCTACCTGAAGGCGAACTACCCGGTGGAGTTCCTGGCGGCGTCGATGTCCCAGGATCTCGACGACACCGACAAGCTCGCCGAGCTGCGCCAGGACGCCCAGCGCCTCGACATCAAGGTCGAGCCCCCCTCGGTGAACCGCTCGGGCGTCACCTTCGAGGTGCATGACGGCACGATCCGCTACGCGCTCGCGGCCATCAAGGGGGTGGGCCGCGCCGCCGTCGAGGCGATCGTGCAGGCGCGCGGCGACCGCCCGTTCCGCGACCTCGGCGACTTCGCCCGCCGGCTCAACCCGCGGCTCGTCAACAAGCGCACGCTGGAGAGCCTCGTCGGTGCGGGCGCCCTCGACGAGATCGAGCCCGACCGGGCGCGCGCCTTCGCGGCGATCGAGCCGATGCTGCGCCTCGCGCAGGGGCTGGTCGAGGCCGAGAGCGTCGGCATGACCGACATGTTCGGCGGCGTCGCGGCGGCCTGCGTCGACCTGCGCATCCCCGCCTACGATCCCTGGCCGGCGGCCGACCGGCTGAAGAAGGAGTACGAGGCGGTCGGCTTCTTCCTCTCGGGCCACCCGCTCGACGAGTACGGCGACCTCCTGAAGAAGCTGCGCGTGCAGACCTGGGCCGAGTTCTGCCGCTCGGTGCGGGCGGGGAACACGGTCGGGCGCGTCGCCGCCACCGTCCTCGACCGCTCGGAGCGGCGCACCAAGACCGGCAACAAGATCGGCATCGTCAACCTCTCGGACCAGACCGGCCACTTCGAGGCCATCGTGTTCTCGGAGGGGCTGCAGCATTACCGCGAGCTGCTGGAGCCCGGCCGGGCGCTCGCCCTGCAGCTCCAGGCCAGCGCCGAGGGCGAGGACGTGCGCGCGCGCATCCAGACCTGCGAGCCCCTCGACCAGGCGGTGGCCCGCCACCAGAAGGGCATGCGCATCTATCTGCGCGACGAGCGCCCGATCCCGAGCGTGCAGCAGCGCCTGACCATGCGCGGCGAGGGCGAGGTCTCGCTGATCCTGATCCTCGACGAGGGCGAGCGCGAGGTGGAGATCCGCCTGAGGGACCGCTACCAGGCCACCCCGCAGATCGCGGGCGCGCTCCGCGCGGTGCCGGGGGTGGTGCAGGTGGAGGTGAACTGAGCGGGCGCCGTCAGGCTCCCGACGGCGCCCGCTCCGCCTCGGCCGCCAGCGCGGCGAAGACCTCCGCCACCCCCGCGGCGCCCGGATCCTCCACGCCCGCGAGATCCTCCTCCGCGAGGTAGCTCGACCGCCCGGTGGCGGCGCGGCGCATGGTGGCGGTGGCGCGGGCGCCCTCGCGGGCGGCCCGGGCCGCCGCCGCGAGCCCGTCCGTGCGCAGCGCCGCCACGGCCGGCACCAGGGCGTCGAGGAGCGTGCGGTCGCCGGGTGCGGCGCCCCCGTAGGCCCGCACCCGCGCCACGCCCTCGGCCAGCGCCGCCGGCCAGTCCGCGCCCGCCGCGAGCGCGCGGCCGGCCGCCGAGAAGAAGATCGAGGCGAGGACGCCGCTCGATCCGCCCGCCGCGCGCCCGATCCGCCACGCGAGCGCCCGGGCGAGGGCGGGCGCCTCGGCCTGCGGCAGCCCGTCGAGGCCGGCCAGCACCGCGCGGGCCGCCCCCGCGAAGGTGGTGCCGGTGTCGCCGTCCCCCACCCGCGCGTCGAGCGCGTTGAGCGCCTCCTCGGCCGCGACGAGCGCCCGGGCGGCGGCCGCGATCCGGCCCGCCACCGCCGGGTCGCGGGAGGGCGCGAAGGTCTCGCCGGACAGCCCCGCGGGCAGCGGCCGGACATCGGCCGGCGCGACGACCTCCGCGCGCGGCCAAGCCGGCACCGCGACCGGCGCCAGGAGGGCGGCCTCCCGCGCGTCGTCGAGCGGCAGGAACGAGAGCGAGGCGCCGTGCATGTCGAGCGCCGTCATGGCCGGGCCCGGCCCGAGCAGCAGGCGCACGCGCCGGCCCAGATCCGTGTCGAGCACCGCGCGGGTGAGCACCTGCATCTCGAGCGCGGTGGCCGCGCCGAGATTGTTGACGAGGAGCGCCAGCCGCTCCGCCCCGCCGAGCGCGGGCGCGAGCCGCTCGGCCATCAGCCGGGCGAGGTCCCGGGCGGGCGGCAGCGTGATGCGCTCGATGCCGGGCTCGCCGTGGATGCCGAGCCCGAGTTCCGCCTCGCCCCCGGCGAGGCGCCGGCTCGGCTCGCTGCCCGGCAGGGTGGCGGTGGAGACCGCGATGCCGAGCGAGCGCGCGGCCCCGGCCGTGCGGCGGGCGAGATCCGCCACCGCCTCCAGGGGCGCGCCCGACGCCGCGGCGTGGCCCGCCACCTTGTGGACGAACAGCGTGCCGGCGATGCCGCGCGGCTGCGTGGCCTGGGGCAGCGCCACGTCGTCGGCGACGAGCACGGTCTCGACCCGCAGGCCCGCCGCCCGGGCGCGCTCGGCCGCGAGGCCGAAATTCAGCCGGTCGCCGGCGTAATTCTTGACGACGAGCAGGCACCCCGCCGGCCCGGTCACCGCCAGGATGCCGGCCAGCACCGCATCGACGGACGGCGAGGCGAAGACGTCGCCGCACACCGCCGCGCTCAGCAGGCCCGGCCCGACGAGGCTCGCATGGGCCGGCTCGTGCCCCGAGCCGCCGCCCGACACCACCGCCACCCGGTCCGGCTCCGGATCGGCCCGCAGCACCACGCGGATGTCGGGAAAGCCGTCGAGCCGCGCGAGGCGCCCGCCGCTCGCCGCGAGCAGGCCCTCGATGGCGTCCGTGACGACCGTGTCGCGCGCGTTGATGAACTGCGGCATGGCGTGTCCTCCGCGTGGCCGTCCGTCGCCCGGGCCCGCGGCCGGGACGCAGACGGCTCCCCGCCCCGTGATAGCGGGGCCGCGCGCCGATTTCACGCGCCCGCGGCGGCGAGCAGCCCCTCGACCAGGCCGCGATAGCCCGCTCCGAACAGCCGCAGATGCACCAGCGCCGGCCAGAGCTGATAGATGGGCCGACGCTCGGCGAAGCCGGGCTCGGCCTCGCCGTAGGCGGCGTGGAAGGCCGGGCCCGGGCGGCCGAACAGGGCCAGCATGGCGAGATCCGCCTCGGCGTGGCCGTAGGCGCAGGCCGGATCGATCAGGCCGCTCACCCGCCCGCCCGCGCAGAGCACGTTGCCGGCCCAGAGGTCGCCGTGGAGCAGGGCCGGGCGCGGGCGGGCGGGAAGCCGGTCGGGCAGGGCGGCGGCGAGCGCCTCGACCCGCCGCGCCAGCGCGGGATCGAGATGCGGGCCGTGGCAGAGCAGGCGCCGCTCCCCCCAGAAGACCGGCCAGTCCTCGCTCCAGCCGTTGCCGATCGCCACCGGGCCGAAGGCGTAGTCCTGCGCCCAGCCGTAGGCTGGGCCGGTGGCGGCGTGCAGGCGCGCCACGGCGCGGCCGAGATCGGCATCGGCCTCACGGCCGTCCGCGGGCAGGCACTCGATGACCAGGAACGCCGCCTCCGCGGCGAGCACGGCGGGCGCCGGCGCCCCGGCGCGCCGGATGGCGTCGAGCATCGCGGCCTCGGCGGGCGGGTCCGGGCCGTCCTTCACCACCGCTTCGCGCCCGTCGTCGAGCCGGATCCTCACGAGGCGCGACAGCTCGCCCCCGCCGAGCGGCGCGCAGTCCACGAGCCGCCGCCCGAGCCGGGCGGCCGCGGCTGCGGCGAGCGCGCTCATCGCCGCAGCTTGGCCACCAGGGCGCGGGCGCCCGCAGTGACATCGGCCCAGGTCGCGTCGAACCCGGCCTGCGCGCCGTAATACGGGTCGGCGACCGCCTCGCCGGCGCGGCCCGGCACGTGGTCGAGGAGGAGCGAGACCGCGGCGCCGCCCGGCGGGCGCATCCGTTCGAGCCGCGCCAGGTTGTCGTGGTCGAGCGCCACGATGTGGGTGAAACGCGCGAAGTCGGCCGCCTCCACCTGCCGGGCGCGCAGGGACGCGATGTCGATGCCGTGGCGCCGCGCCACCGCCTGCGCGCGCCGGTCGGGCGGCTCGCCGGCATGCCAATCCCCGGTGCCGGCGGAATCGGCATGTGCCTCGAGCCCGGCCCGCGCGGCTTCCTGCCGGAACGCCGCCTCGGCGAGCGGCGAGCGGCAGATGTTGCCCAGGCAGACGAAGAGCACGGCGGGCTTGGGGGCGGGCATGTGCGGGACCTCTTCGGCGCGGACCCCTTCGGCATAAGGCATCGTCCGACGAGGTGGATACCGGTTCGTCGACGACGATGCGGAGCCATCGGAGACCTGGAGCGGGATCCGATGGCAGCGTGGTGGCGTCCTGGCGGCCCCTCCGGGGTGCCACGCGGCCGCCCACGGCCATGAGGCGGATTCCGGTCCGGAGCGAGGCGCCGCGGTCACGTCTCCTTCACCGGGTGCTCGCTACGGTGACGCATGAGCACCATCGCCGCGCAGTCCGTCCAGATGCTGGCCGCCTCGTTCTCGCAACAGGTGGGCATCGCCGTCGCGCGTCAGCAGATCGACGCCGGGAAGGCGGTCGCCGGGATGGTCGCGGCCTCCGCCTCGCCCCCGCCTCCCGCCGGCCAGGGCCGGCTCGTCGATCTCAAGGTCTAACGGAAGCCCGCTGCCAGGGGCACTCACCCGACCGTGAGAGGATCAAGGGCCGAGCCTGCACCGCCCGCGGACACGACGGGTGGGCGTGCCAGGCCGCAAGGGTCTCTGCCGCCTCCCCGCTCGCAGGAGCGTGGCCTGCGCGGCACAAGCGGGTGCGCCCCAGGCGTGCAGAACCCCGCGGTGGACAGGTCCACAAGCCGGTTGATCCCGCAGGGGATGTCCTGACGGGCAGCGCTTCGGTTCAGCATCTGGCTGGAATGGTGCCGCTGGGGAGGATTGAACTCCCGACCTCGTCATTACCAATGACGCGCTCTACCACTGAGCTACAACGGCGAACCGGGTTCGGACGCCGGCGCGGAGGAACCGCGGCGGGTGCGCCGAACACGCGAGGGGCATTAGCGGATCGCCGCCGGCATTGCAATCGGGGCGCCGCGGCAAATCGGCGGGCTGCGGCGCGGGGGCCACGCCGGTCGTGGCCTGAGCCTTGCTATTCGGCCGGGCGGAGGGAGAGCGCGCATGGACATCGAACTCGCCGGGCTCACCAAGCGCTACGGCGCCACCACGGCGGTGGACGGCATCGACCTGAAGATCCGCTCCGGCTCCTATTGCTGCCTGCTCGGCCCCTCGGGCTGCGGCAAGACCACGACGCTGCGGATGATCGCCGGCCACGAGACGGTGAGCGCCGGCGACGTGGTGATCGGGCCGCGCGCGGTCGGCGACCTCGCGCCGGCCGAGCGCGGCACCGCCATGATGTTCCAGAGCTACGCGCTGTTTCCCCACCTCACCTGCCGCGACAACGTCGCGTTCGGGCTGCGCATGCGCGGCGTGGCCAAGGCCGAGCGGCACCGTCGCGCCGAGGCGATGCTGCGCCTCGTGCAGATGGAGGCCCTCGCCGAGCGGCTCCCGGCGCAGCTCTCGGGCGGCCAGCAGCAGCGCGTGGCGCTCGCGCGCGCCCTCGTCACCAGCCCCAAGGTGCTGCTCCTCGACGAGCCGCTCTCGGCGCTCGACCCCTTCCTGCGCGTGCGCATGCGGACGGAGCTGAAGCGGCTGCAGGGCGAACTCGGCATTACCTTCGTGCACGTCACCCACAGCCAGGAGGAGGCGATGGCGCTCTCCGATCTCGTGGTGGTGATGAATGCCGGCCGCATCGAGCAGGCGGCGGACCCGCGCACCGTGTTCGAGCGGCCGGCCACCGCCTTCGTCGCCCGCTTCATCGGCGGCCACAACGTGATCACGCTGCCCGACCGGCGCGTGGCCGTGCGCGCCGACCGCATGCTGCTCGGGCCGGAGGCCGGACCCGAGGCCGTGGCGGCCCAGGTCGTCGCGGTCGAGTACCAGGGCAGCGCCGTGCATCTCGGCCTCACCGCGCCGGACCTCGTCACCGATGCGGGCACGCCGCTCACCGCCATCCTCAGCGACCGCGCCTTCGCGGCCCGGCCGCTGCGGCCCGGCGACACGGTGCGGCTCGGCTGGCAGCCCGGCGAGGCCCACCGGCTCGACGCCTGAACCGACACCAGAGGGAGGGACCATGACCGATTCACGCACCCAAGCCGGCCTCACCCGCCGCTCCCTGCTCGCGGGCGCCGCGGGCGCCGCGGGCAGCCAAGCGATCACCGGCTTTCCGGCAATCCTCGCCGCCGAGCCCGTGACGCTGCGCTACCTCGGCACCGCCGTGAACCAGAGCGGCGACATCGCCCGCAAGGTGAAGGAGGACCTCGGCATCACGATCGAGTACATCCCGGTCGTCACCGACGAGGTCTCGAAGCGCGTCGTCACTCAGCCGAACTCCTTCGACATCGTCGATTCCGAGTATTTCAGCCTCAAGAAGCTGATGCCGTCGGGCAACCTCGTCGGCATGGACGCGCGCCGGATCAAGAACGCCGACAAGATCACCCCGGTCTTCACCAAGGGTGAGGTCAACGGCAAGAAGATCGGCGACCAGGGCACCGCGCCCAAGAAGGTGTTCTACCTGGAAGGGCAGAATTCCACCAAGTTTGCGACCTCGCCCACCGAGTGGGTCACCCTGATCCCCACCACCTACAACGCCGACACGCTGGGCATCCGGCCCGACCTGATCAAGCGGCCGATCAGCTCGTGGAAGGAACTGCTGAATCCCGAATTCAAGGGCCGGGCCTCGATCCTCAACATCCCGTCGATCGGCATCATGGATGCCGCCATGGTGGTGGAGGCGATGGGCGACTACACTTATCCCGACAAGGGCAACATGACGAAGGCGGAGATCGACCGCACCATGAAGGTGCTGATCGAGGCCAAGCGCGCCGGCCAGTTCCGGGCCTTCTGGCAGGACTTCAACGAATCCGTGAACCTGATGGCGTCCGGTGAGACGGTGATCCAGTCGATGTGGTCGCCCGCCGTCACCAAGGTGCGCTCGCAGGGCGTGGCCTGCACCTATCAGCCGCTCAAGGAGGGCTACCGCGCCTGGGCGACGGGCTTCGGCCTGCCCAAGACGCTCTCGGGCCGCAAGCTCGACGCGGCCTACGACTTCATCAACTGGTTCCTGTCGGGCTGGGCCGGTGCCTACCTCAACCGCCAGGGCTACTATTCGGCGGTGCTGGAGACCGCCAAGGCCCAGATGGAGCCCTACGAGTGGGCCTACTGGATGGAGGGCAAGCCTGCTGCTCAGGACATCAAGGCGCCGGACGGCACCGTGATGGAGAAGGCCGGGTCGCTGCGCGACGGCGGCTCCTTCGAGCAGCGGATGGGCGCGGTCGCCTGCTGGAACTCGGTCATGGACGAGAACACCTACATGATCCGCAAGTGGAACGAGTTCATCGCCGCATGAGCCTCGCCTCCGAGCGCGCGATGCCGGTGCCCGCGGCCGCGGCGGCGCGCCCCGCCGCGGCGCCCGGGCTCGCCGCGCAGGCGCGGCGCCAGCGGCGCCTCGCCTACTGGCAGGCGGCGCCCCTGGCGCTCGTCTTCCTGGCCTTCTTCGCGGTGCCGCTCGCCCTCACCCTGATGGTGAGCTTCTGGGAGTACAACGAGTACGAGATCATCCCGTCCTTCACCCTGCAGAACTACGCCGACGTGTTCGAGGGCTGCTTCTCGGGCGGGGATCTCTGCACCACGTTCCGCACCTACCTGTCGACGCTGAAGTTCTGCCTGCTGGCCTGGGCCTTCACCCTCGGCATCGGCTTCACGGTGGCGTATTTCGTGGCCTTCCACGTGCGCTCCAGCGCGATGCAGACGGTGCTGTTCCTGCTCTGCACCATCCCGTTCTGGACCTCGAACGTGATCCGGATGATCGCCTGGATCCCGCTGCTCGGCCGCAACGGCCTCGTCAACGACGGGCTGATGGCGCTGGGGCTCACGCGCGCGCCGATCGACGGGCTACTCTATTCCGACTTCGCGGTGGTGCTGGCCTTCGTGCACCTCAACACCGTGTTCATGATCGTGCCGATCTTCAACTCGATGATGCGCATCGACCGCTCGCTCCTGGAGGCGGCGCGGGATGCCGGGGCCTCGGACTGGCAGACCCTCTGGACCGTGATCGTGCCGCTGTGCAAGCCCGGCATCGCCATCGGGTCGATCTTCGTCCTGACCCTGGTGATGGGCGACTTCGTCACGGTGGGCGTCATGGGCGGCCAGCAGATCGCCTCGGTGGGCAAGGTCATCCAGGTGCAGATGAGCTACCTGCAGTTTCCGGCCGCCGCCGCGAACGCCGTGGTGCTGCTCGGCGCCGTGACCCTGGTGATCGCCGGCCTGACCCGGCTGATCGACCTGCGGCGGGAATTGTGATGCGGCGCGACGGTCCCCGCTCCCTCTCGTTCTACGGGCTGGCGGCGTTCTTCGCGCTGTTCGTGCTGTTCCTCTACGGGCCGACTCTGACCATCCTGGTCCTGAGCTTCCAGGGGCCGCAGGGCGGGCTGACCTTCCCGCTCAACGGCGTTTCGACCCACTGGTTCTCGCGCCTGTGGGCGGGGCTCGGCGTGGTCGACATCTGGGCGGCGTTCCGGCGCTCCGTCGCGCTCGGCCTCGTGGTGATGGTCCTCACCGTCACGCTGGCCTTCTTCGCCGGGCTCGCCTTCCGCAAGGGGTTCCGCGGCCAGGGGCTGCTGTTCTACACCGCGGTGGCCAGCCTGATCGTGCCCTCGATCGTGGTCTCCCTGGGCATCGGCCTCGAATTCCGGCTCCTCGACGAGGCCATCAAGGCCCTCGCCGCCGCCACGGGCTGGAGCCTCCTGCAGGACCACGGCACCGTGATGGGGCTGTTCAGCTCGGGCTTGGGCGCGCACCTGACCTGGACCCTGCCGTTCGGGCTGCTGATCATGTTCGCGGTGTTCAACCGCTTCGACCGCGCCTACGAGGAGGCGGCCCGCGACCTCGGCGCGGACGGGCCGCGCACGCTCGTCCACGTGGTGGTGCCGATCATCCTGCCCTCCCTCGTCGGCGTCGCGCTGTTCGGCTTCACGCTCTCCTGGGACGAACTGGCCCGCACCAGCCAGGCGATCGGCGGGCGCAACACCCTGCCACTCGAACTCCAGGGCCTCACCACCACCGTGACGACGCCCGAGATCTACGCGCTCGGCACCCTCACCACCGGCGTGTCGCTGCTGGTGATCGCCCTCGCCTTCTCGACCTTCCTGTGGCTCCAGAAGAGGCGGGCCCGGCGTACGCTGCTGCCGGGCGGCTGAGCGCGCTCAGCGGGGCGGACGGGCGGCCGGGTGCGCCTGCCGGACCTCCGCGGCCGTGGCGGGGCGCCCGCCGGCCTGCTGCACCAGGGCGACCGCCTCCGCGACCAGCGCGGGGTTGGGGGTCTCGGTGCCGAAGGGCGCGTCCTCGAGCCCGACCCGCACGTGGCCGCCGCGCGCCACCGCCTCCGCCACGAGGGGGCGGATGTCGACCCCGAGGCCGGCCACCATCCAGGGGCTGCCCGGCGCCGCGTCGGCGAGCAGCCGCAACTGGGCGTCGAGCGCGTAGGGCCGAGGCGGATAGCCGAACGTGAAGGCGTCCGAGAACATGAAGCGGTAGACGGGGGCCGGGCAGCCGGGCACGGCGCGGGCGAGCGCGGCGCCGAGCCGGAGGAAGCCCGGCTCGTAGATGGCGTAGCTCGGCACGAAGCCGTGCTCGGCCGCGAGGTGGAGGCCGCGCAGGATGTGCTCCCCGGGATTGAGGTAGACCGAGCCCGCCTGCGCCTGCGCCGCCTCCGCGAGGGTCACGAGATTGATCGAGCCCGGATCGACCACGCCCCATTCGAGGAGGCCGCGCCGGCCGAGCGCCTCGACCGCGGCGTAGCGCGCCTCGACGGCCCCGGGCCGGAAGGCGTCGGCCGATTGCACGAAGGGGAGGGTGGGATAGACGATCACGTCCTCCACCGCGCGGATGCCCTCGATGATCGCCGCGTAGCTGTCGGGATCGTCGTTCTGCAGGCCCGTCGCCGGATCGTAGGCGTGGAGGTGGATGATCGCCGCCCCGGCCCGGGCGCAGGCGATGCCGTCGGCGACGAGTTCCGCGACGGTGAGGGGCATGCGCGGCTGGCGCGCCCGCGTCCACGGCCCGTTGAGGGCTGCCTCGATCCACACCGGCATGCCTCGTCCCTCCCTGCCCGTCAGACTGGGCCGAGGGCGCATCCGGGTCAAACCCGCGCTGGCCTTGAGCGGGGCCGGATGCGAGAAGGCAGGGCCGGCGCGTCGAGGGCCGGACAGGAGGAAGACCGTGCTGACGATCTACGGCGTCCTGCGCTCCCGCGCCTCCCGCACCGACTGGCTCGCCCGGGAACTCGGCCTCGCCTACGAGCGCGTGCCGGTGATCCAGGCCTACCGCCTGTCCGATCCGGACGCGCCCGACACACCCCTCAACACCGCCTCGCCGGCCTTCCGGGCGATCAACCCGAACGGGCGCATCCCGGCGGTGACGGACGGGGACGTGACCCTGTGCGAGTCGCTCGCCATCAACCTCTACCTCGCCAAGCGCCACGGCGGTCCGCTCGCGCCCGCCGATCTGCGCGAGGACGGCCTGATGACCATGTGGACGCTGTGGGCGGCGACCGAATGCGAGCCCCACACGCTGCCGATCCTCCTGCACGGGGAAGGGACGAGCGCGCGCGACCGCGCCGCGGTGGCCGACGCGGTGGAGGCCGTGGGCGGCGCCTTCGCGGTGCTGGCGGCGGCGCTCGACGAGGGCGGCGGCCACGTGGTGGGCGGGCGCTTCACGGTGGCGGACCTCAACCTCGCGGAAGTCTTCCGCTACGCGCAGGGGCAGGCGTCTCTGTTCGCGGGGCACCCGGCGGTCGCCCGCTGGCTCGACGCCTGCCAGGCGCGACCGGCCTTCCGCGCCATGATGGCCGAGCGCGCCCGCGAGTTCGATTGAGGCCGGAAGGACCGGCCCCGGCCTCGCGCGGGGCGCGATCCGGGTCGGAGGCCCGGACGCCGTGAACCACAAGACGAGGACTGTGCGCCCATGAGGATTCGTCCATGAGGAACCGCCGATGAGGAATTTCTCGCGTCCGGGCCGGTCGCCCGTCTACGCCGCCAACGCCGCCGTCGCGACCTCCCATCCGCTCTCGACGCTCGCCGCGATCGAGGTGCTGCGCGCGGGCGGCAACGCCGTGGACGCGGCCATCGCGGCCGTCGCGGTCCAGGGCGTGGTCGATCCGCTGATGACCGGCATCGGCGGCGACTGCTTCGCCCTCTACCTGCCGAAGGGGGCGGCGCGCCCGGTCGCCCTCAACGGGTCGGGCCGCAGCCCGGCCGCCGCGCACGACGCGTGGTACCTGGAGCGGGGGCTCTCGATCACCCCGACCTCGCCCCACGCCGTCACGGTGCCGGGCGCCGTCGGCGCCTGGGCGTGGCTGCTGGAGCGCTACGGCACCCGCTCCCTCGGCGACCTGCTCGCGCCCGCCATCGCCTACGCGCAGGACGGCTACCCGGTGCAGTCCCGCGTCGCCTGGGATTGGGCGCGCAACGTGGAGCGCGTCGCCTCCGACACGCACGCCGCCGCCGCCTATCTGCTGGACGGGCGGGCGCCGCGGGCCGGCACGATCATGCGCCACCCGGCGCTCGCCCGCACCTTGCGGCGCATCGCCGCCGAGGGGCCGCGCGGCTTCTACGAAGGACCGGTGGCCGAGGACATCGTCGGGCGCCTGCGGGCGCTCGGCGGCCTGCACACCCTCGACGACTTCGCCGAGGCCGCTCCCGAGGAGGTGGTGCCGATCGCCACGCGCTATCGCGGCTACGACGTCTTCGAATGCCCCCCGAGCGGGCAGGGCCTCGCCGCCCTGATGATGCTCAACGTGCTCTCCGGCTTCGACGTCGGGAGCCTGTCCGAGATCGACCGCGTCCACCTCTTCGCCGAGGTCTGCAAGCAGGCCTACCATCACCGCGACGCGCTGTTCGCGGATCCGGTCGTGGCGCGCGTGCCGGTGGAGCACCTGCTCTCGGAGGCCTGGGGCGCGCGGGCGAGAGGCGCCATCGACATGGGCCGCGCCGCCGAACCCGTGCTCTGGCCCGAGACGGCCCACAAGGACACCGTCTATCTCTGCGTGGTGGACCGGGACGGCAACGCGATCTCGCTCATCAACTCGATCTTCCAGGGCTTCGGCAGCGGCATCCTGGCGCCCGAGAGCGGGGTGCTGCTGCACAACCGCGGCTTCTCGTTCCGGGTCGAGCCCGGCCACCCGAACACCATCCACCCGCGCAAGCGCCCGATGCACACCATCATCCCCGGCCTGCTGATGCGGGACGGCCGCGCGGTCGCGCCCTTCGGCGTCATGGGCGGGCATTACCAGGCGATGGGGCACGTCGAACTGCTCACCGGCCTGATCGACCGCGGCCTGGACGTGCAGGAGGCGCTCGATGCCCCCCGCAGCTTCGCCTATGGCGGCGGCGTGGAACTGGAGGACGGTGTCTCGCCCGCCCTGGCGGCCGCCCTCGAAGCCCGCGGCCACCGCGTCATCCCGTCGGGTCCGCTCGGCGGCGGGCAGGTGATCTGGATCGACCACGACACGGGCGTACTCGCCGCCGGCTCCGACCCGCGCAAGGACGGCAGCGCGCTGGGGTACTGACCGGGGCGCCGCGGGTTAGGGATCGGCTAACCCTGCGGCCGGACGGTGGGGGCGTCGGTTTGGGGTGATTCGCCGCGAGGCGAGAAGGGGAGGGGTCCGTCCGGATGAGAGCGCGTCGCGGCCCCGCCCTCGGTCTCCTGATCCTTCTCGGCTGCGCCGCGGCCGTCGCGCAGAAGGCCGTCGCGCAGAAGGCCGTCGCGCAGGAGGCCGAGACGCCCCTCGTCCTGCGCATCCAGCCGCGCGGGGCGACCCTGGCACTCGACGAGGACACGGCAGAGGAGGCCGCCCGGCGCGCCGTCGCGGCCCGCGAGGCCTTCGAGGCGCGGGTCACCGCCCGGGCGCGCCGGGCGATCGCCTCCGTCTGCACCGGTTGCCTCGCCTCGGAGGCGGCCGTTCTGGACGTGCTCGCCGTTCACCCCTGAGGCGACGCGCCCAGTGATGCGATGCCCCCGGGGCGACTGGTGCGAGATGTCGGAGCGCGGTCTCGCGCTCGGGTCGCTCGTCCTTGACGAGGACGGTATGGCAGCCGAGTACGCGCGGCAGCGCCCGGGCGTCCGCCCGGCACGGACCGTGAGGCCGTCGTCGCAGGGATGGGAATGGTCGCGAGACATCTGACGGCCGCGCTGCTGGTCTTGGCCGCGGCGACCGAGGCCCGTGCCGTCACGGGCGGGCGCGAGGACCCGGCCAGTCCGCTCGCGGGCGCGAGCGTGATGGTGCTGTCCTCGCGCGGCGGGGTCTGCAGCGCCGTCGTCCTCGCCCGCGACGCGGTGCTGACGGCCGCCCATTGCGCGGCCGGGCCGGCGGAGCACCGGGTGCATTTTCGCGACGAGGCGGGCGCGCCCGTCCTGGTGCCGCTCGCGGGGGTGAGCGTGCATCCGGGCTACGACGCGGGCGCGATCAGCGGGCGGCGGCGCTCCATCGATCTCGCGCTCATGCGGCCGGCGACGCCGCTGCCGGCGCGCTTCTCGGCGGCCGTCCTCGGCGAGACGCCGCCGCGGGCGGGCGCGAGCCTGTCGCTCGGGGGCTACGGCGTCGCCCGGCCCGGCGACGCGCGCAGCAGCGGCACCTTCCGGACGGCGGACCTGCCGGTGGTCGAGCCCTACGGGCCGAGCCGGATCCTGGTCTGGCTCAGGGCCGGGGACGGCCGCGTCGGCGCCTGCGAGGGCGATTCGGGCGGGCCGATCGGGGAGGGCGGACGGGTCGTCGCGGTGACCACCTGGACGAGCGGCGCCAAGGGCTGCGGTGGTTTCTCGCAAGGCGTGCTCGTGGGGCCACAGCGGGCCTGGATCGACCGTATCCTGGCCGGTTGGGGGGCCGCCGCGCGCTGGGAGTGACGCCGGAGCGGCCTGACTCCCGGAAAGACGGGCTCCTCCAGCGATGACCGGATCGTGAAGTGGTTCGTTGACGCTGTGTGCGGAAGATCGCGGAACCGAGGCCGTTGCGCGAGACTTCCCTTGTCGAGCGTAGCCAAAGGCTCCACACTTTCTCCCATGCGCGCTGCCGTCATCTGCCTCCGTTCCCTCCTCGCCACCGCCGCGATCGGCCTCGTCCCCCTGCTCTGGCCGGGCGCTGCCCGGGCCGTCGTGCAGGGCGAGATCACGCGCGACCCGGACGGGCTGCGCAGCTCCGTGGTGCGCATCGAGAGCACCACCGGCGAGATGTGCTCCGGCTCGCTGATCGGCCCCGATCTGGTGCTCACGGCCGCGCATTGCGTCATGCACAAGGCCGGCTACTGGGTGGTGGTCACCGACCGCTCGTTCCGCTCGCGCCGCCTGCGCGCCATTGCGGCGGCGATGCATCCGGACTTCGTGGCCGGCACCACGCCGGAGGACCAGCCCGGCACCGACCTCGCGATCCTCAAGCTCAGCGAGCGGCTCGGCCCCGAGTTCCAGCCCCTCGCCGCCCGCTCGGGCGGCGGCATCGCGGCGGGCGAGCCGGTGGCGATCGCGGGCTACGGCGTCGTCGCCGAGAACAAGCGCAGCACCGCGCGGGTGCTGCGGCAGGCCCGGCTCGTCTCCCTCGGCGAATTGCAGGTCGCCAACACCGTCACGGTCGTGGCCGACAAGCGCAGCCTCGCCGAGACGGCGGGGGCGGGCGCCTGTCTCGGCGATTCCGGCGGCCCGATTCTGCGCGGTGGCCCGGGCAGCTATCAACTCGTCGGCGTGGTGAGCTGGTCGAGCGGCGCCGCCCAGCAGGGACGGGTGCGCACCGCCTGCGGCGGCTTCACCGCCGTCACGCCGATCGGCCAGCACGCCGACTGGATCTCCGCCCGCGCCGCCGACCTGACCCGCTACAACCCGGGTGAGCCGATGCAGGCCCGCAGCATCCGCGGCAATCCCTCGGACTGGACCGGCGCCCGCTAGGGCGCCGACCGCCGACGGGGCCGGTGCGGCGCGTGATGCCGCTGCCGTGGCGTTTCCCCCATGATGCGTCGCTTCCGGCTTGACCGTTCGACCGTGCCGATCCACTCCGGGGCGACGCACCCGGAGGGACCATGTCGAACCTCATCCTCGCCGTTGCCCGCATCCTCGTCGTGGCGATCTTCCTCTGGTCCGGTTTCGGCAAGATCATGAACCCGGCAGGCGTCGCGGGCGCCATCTCCGGCAAGGGCCTGCCCTATCCGGAGATCCTCGCCTACCTGACGATCGCGGCCGAACTCGGCCTTGGCCTGCTCATCGCCCTCGGCTTCTTCGCCCGCAGCGCGGCCGTGCTGCTCGCGCTGTTCACGGCCGCCACGATCGTCTACTTCCACAACTTCTGGGCGATGACCGGCGATGCCGTGCGCATGAACCAGATCCAGGCGATGAAGAACGTCTCGATCATCGGCGCCCTCCTGATGATCGCCGCCGTCGGTCCGGGCCGGTTCGCCCTGAATCAGCGCTGACGGGCCGCCCTTCCCTGCGGAACGGGGACCGTTTCGGCACGTTGACCGCGCTCCCGTGGTGGAGCGGGCAGGAACGAGTGGGACGCGCATGGCCGTCGAAACGCCATCACCGGAGGGGACGGGCAGCGCCGGCTCCAGGGTGAGCGCGGCCTTCCGCTCGTTCGCCGAGGGAGCCTCGCTTCCGATCTGGCGAACCGACCCGCGCGGCTACTGCATCTACGTCAATCCCGCCTGGATCGCCTTCCGGGGCCGCACCGCCGACGTCGAGGGCGGATACGGCTGGCGCGACGGCGTGCATCCCGAGGACCGCGCCGATCACGATGCCGTTCTGGCGGCCGCGCATGCGAACGCCGCGAGCTTCACGGCGGAGTACCGCCTGCGCCGCCACGATGGCCTCTTCCGCTGGATGCTCGGCCAGGGCACGCCGCTGTTCGAGGAGGGGACCTTCCAGGGCTTCTGCGGCGCCTGCTTCGACATCACCGACCGGCGCCGGGCCGAGGAGCACGCCGCCCAGGCCGCTGCCGAGAAGGAGGCGCTGCTCGCCGAAGTCTACCATCGAGTGCGCAACAACCTGCAGGTGATGGTGAGCCTGATCGGCCTCTACGGCCGCGCCGCGCCCGGCGAGTGCCGCCCGGCCTTCGACGCCCTGGGCCAGCGCGTGCGCGCCATCGCCCTGGTGCAGCAGCACCTGCACGAGGCACCCCACATCGCCAGCATCGACCTCGGCGATTACCTGACGCGGCTCGCCCAGGGGCTGATGCAGCTGCGCCGCCCCGGCCGCATCGCCATCGCGGTACAGGCGGAGCGGAGCGCGCTGCTCCAGCCGCGCACCGCCAACGCGCTCGGCATGATCCTCGCCGAAGTGGTGGCCGAAGGGCTCGACGCCACGGCCGAGGGCACGACCTGCCACACCGCGGTCACGGTCCCGGCCGGGGCGGCGGACGAGCCGCTGCGCGTGTCCATCGTCGCCAGTGGCCTCGGGGCCGGATCGGGGCCCGCCGCGCCGCCCAAGCTCGGCCCGCGTCTCATCGCGGCCTATGCGGCGCAGGCCGAGATCGCGGTCTCCGGCGAGGCCACGACCGCCGCACCCCTGACCCTCGTCCTGCCGCCCGTCCGCTGACGGCGCTGGCGGCCGGCCCGCCGCGTGCCTATATCCCGGCGGAACCTCAGGAAACCGCCCCGCCCATGCTGCCCCCCATCGCCGAGATCGTCGATAACTTCGCGTTCCTGGAGGAGTGGGAGGACCGCCACCAGTACCTGATGGAACTCGGCCGCAAGCTCCCGCCCCTGCCCGAGGAGGCGCGCACCGAGGCCAACAAGGTGCGCGGCTGCGTGAGCCAGGTCTGGCTGGACACCTCGGTCGACCGCCGGGACGGCGCGCCGCGCCTGCACTTCCGGGGCGACAGCGACGCCCACATCACCAAGGGCGTGGTCGCGGTGCTGATCGCCTTCTTCGACGGGCGCACGGCCGAGGACGCCGCCAAGGCCGATGCCCTCGGCCTGTTCCAGAGGCTCGGCCTCTCGGAGCATCTCACCGCCCAGCGCTCGAACGGCGCGCGCGCGATGATGGAGCGCATCCGCCAGGACGCCGCCCGGGTCTCCGAGGCGGCCTGAGGCCCGTCTCCCGCGGCGATGCGCGCTTGGCGCGCTTGGAGCGCCCGGGAAGGGTTGCCCCGGCCGGGCCGCGGCGGCACATGGCAGGGATCCTTTGTTCCGCCGGTGCCCCGCATGACGACCTCCCTCCGCCCCGCCGCCTCCCCGCCGATCGCACCCGCCCGCCCGCACACGTTCACGGTGCACGGCCGCACGGTCGTCGACCCTTACGCGTGGCTGAAGGCGGAGAACTGGCGCGAGGTGCTGAAGGATCCCGGCGCCCTGCCGGCCGACATCCGCGCCTATCTCGAGGCCGAGAACGCCTACGCGGCGCAAGCCCTGGAGGGCACGGCCGCCCTGCGCAAGACGCTGGTGGCCGAGATGCGCGGGCGGATCCGCGAGGATGACGGCGGCGTGCCGGACGTCGACGGGCCGTTCGCCTATTACACGCGCCACCGCGAGGGCGGGCAGCACCCGCTGGTCTGCCGCCGCCCGAGCGCCGGCATCGCCGACCTGCCGGTCGACCGGCTCGGCGGCCCGGGCGAGGAGATCCTGATCGACGGCGACCGCGAGGGCGAGGGCCTCGCCTTCTTCGACCTCGCCGACGCGGCCCATTCCGACGACCACGCGCTGATGGCCTGGAGCGCCGACACCAAGGGCTCGGAACTCTACACCATCCGGGTGCGCGACCTCGCCACGGGGACCGACCGCGAGGACCAGATCATCGCCACCACCGGCGACGCGGTGTGGAGCGCGGACGGGCAGGGCTTCTGGTACGTGGCGGTGGACGAGAACCACCGCCCCGCCAAGGTGATGCTCCACCGCCTCGGCACGCCCCAGAGCGACGACGAGACGGTCTACGAGGAGCCGGATTCCGGCTTCTTCGTCAGCATCGACCAGACGCAGTCCGGCGCCTTCCTGACCATCACGGCCAACGACCACGAGACGGCGGAGGTCCATCTCATCGACCGCGCCCGACCGGGCACCGCCTCCCGCACGGTCGAGCCGCGCACCGCGAACCTGATCTACTCGGTCGAGCACCGGGGCGACGAGCTGTTCATCCTCACCAACGCCGACGGGGCGGAGGATTTCAAGCTCATGGTCGCTCCGCTCGCCGTCCCCGGCCGGTCGCAGTGGCGCGACCTCGTCCCGCATCGTCCCGGCGTGATGATCCGCTTCCAGCACGTGCTGGCGCGCCACCTCGTGCGGCTCGAACTGGAGAATGCCCGCCCGCGCCTGATCGTGCGCGATGCGCTCAGCGGGGCCGAGCACGCGGTCGCCTTCGCGGAGGAGGCCTATTCGCTCGGCCTCCTGCCCGGCCACGCCTTCGACACCGACGAGATCCGCTTCGTCTACTCGTCGATGACGACGCCGGCCGAGACCTACGATTACGATGTCACGACGCGGGCGCGCCGGCTGCGCAAGCGCCAGGACGTGCCGAGCGGCCACGACCCGGCCGCCTACGTCACCCGCCGCCTGTTCGCCACGGCGCCGGACGGCGAGAGCGTGCCGATCTCGCTCCTGCACCGCCGCGACACGCCGCTCGACGGCTCGGCCCCGCTCCTGCTCTACGGCTACGGCTCGTACGGCAGCCTGATGTCGGCCGCCTTCCGCACGAACCCGCTCTCGCTGGTCGATCGCGGCTTCGTCTACGCCATCGCGCATATCCGCGGCGGCACCGAGAAGGGCTGGCGCTGGTACATGGACGGCAAGCGCGAGAAGAAGCCCAACACCTTCACGGATTTCGTGGCCTGCGGGCGGGCCCTGGCCGAGGCCCGCTACACCAGCGCCGGGCGCATCGTCGCGCATGGCGGCAGCGCGGGCGGCATGCTGATGGGGGCGGTGGCGAATCTCGCGCCCGACCTCTTCGCCGGCATCGTCGCCGACGTGCCCTTCGTGGACGTGCTCAACACGATGCTCGACGGCGACCTGCCGCTCACCCCGCCCGAATGGCCCGAATGGGGCAACCCGGGCGCCGACCCGGCGGCCTTTGACACCATCCTGTCCTACTCGCCCTACGACAATGTGCGGGCGAGCGCCTATCCGGCGATCCTGGCGCTCGGCGGGCTCACCGATCCGCGGGTGACCTACTGGGAGCCGGCGAAGTGGGTGGCGCGGCTGCGCGCGACGATGACGGGCGGCGGCCCCGTCCTGCTGCGCATCAACATGGAGGCCGGCCACGGCGGCGCGGCCGGCCGCTTCGACCGCCTGGAGGAGGTGGCGCTGATCTACGCCTTCGCGCTGGCGGCGGTGGGGCTCGCCGAGCCGGCCGCGTGAGGCGGCTTCGGCAAGGGCGGACCGCCGCGGACGTCGCCCGACGGGCGATCCCGACCGCGGGCCGCCGGGATCGGACTCAATGCCGCGTCGGCGCCGTGCCGGTCGTCTCGGCCGCGAGCCAGTCGACCACGGCCATCAGCGCCTCGCGCTGGGACAGGCCGCGCCCCTGCGCCTCCGTGTAGAGGGCGAGCTGGCGGTCGGCGCTGGTGCCGCGGGCCACGATCCAGCGGGCGAGGTCGAGTTCCGCCGTGCAGCCGAGCGCCGCGCCGTCCTCGGCGACCAGCGCGAGCACCTCGGCCAGCACCGCCTTGACCGGCCGGGCGGCGGTCTCGCCCTCGCCGAGGAAGCTGCCGTGGATGCCGTAGCGCTGCGCCCGCCAGCAATTCTCCGCGGTGATCGCGTGCGTGGCGCCGGAGAGATCGCGGTTGAGGTCCGGGTCGCGCACGAGCCGCCGCACGAGGCAGCGGGCCAGCGCCGCGATGGCGAGGGTGTCGTCGAGCCGCGTGCAGCTGTCGGCGATCCGCAGATCGAGCGACAGCGCGTCCGGCGCCGGCCGGATCACCCACCAGACATGGGCGAGGTCGTCGATGGCGCCCGCCCGCATCAGCACGTCGAGGTAGCGCGCGTAATCGGCCTCGTCCGCGAAATAGGGCGGCAGGCCGCTGCGCGGCATCTCCCGCGCCGCCGCGAGGCGGTAGCCCATCAGGCCGGTGCGCTGCGCCTGCCAGAACGGCGAGGAGGTGGAGAGGGCGAGCAGCAGCGGCAGGAAGGGCTGGAGGCGGTTCATCACACCCAGCCGCGAGATGCCCTCCGGCAGCGCGATGCGCACCAACAGGCCGCACACCACCGTGCGGTGGCCGACCATCTGCAGGTCGCGCTGCACCCGGTCCTGCACGCCCTGCTGGCGCGGGCGCACCCGGCTCCACAGGGCGATCGGATGGGTGCCGGCGGCCATCACGGCAAGGCCGCGCTCCGCCGCGAGCGCGCCGATGCCGCCGCGCAACGCCCCGAGACGGCGTCGCGCCTCCCCGAAATCCGCGAGCGGCGGCGTCGCCCACATCACGCGCGGCTCGATCAGGTCGTGGCGCGCGGTCGGGAAGTCGCGCCGGCAGCGGGCGAGGAAGTCCCGCACCCGGGACCGGGCCGCATCGCGCTTCTCCGCGTCGTTGAGAAAGGCGTCCTCCTCGATGCAGAACGCGAACTCCGCATGCATGCGCGATCACCTCCGGACACGGAACGGAGCGGGGCGCCGGGCTCGAACCCGGCGCCGCTGCTGGTTTCAGGCGCCATCGTCGATGGGCCGGGGCGGCTGAGCGGCGATCCTGCGGGCGATCTCAGCCGCCGCGGCCGTCTCCCAGCACGGCCTGCACCAGCGCCATCACGGCGACAGCCGCCGTGTCGGCCCGCAGGATGCGCGGACCGAGCGAGAGGCGCACGGTGTTGGGGCGATCGAGAACGAGGGCGCGCTCCTCCGGCGTGAAACCCCCCTCGGGTCCGATCACAACGGCGAGCGGAGGACCGCCGTTCCCGCCCTGCTCCGCAGCCGCATGCCGCAGGGCCGCGACGGGATCGACGATGGGGGCGTCCTCGTCGCAAAAGACCAGCAGGCGCTCGGGCGTCAGGGCCGCGAGGGCGGCCGGCAGCGGGATGGCCTCCCGGATCTCCGGGATCGTCAGGATGCCGCATTGCTCCGCGGCCTCGATCGCGTTGGCGGCCAGGCGCTCGTGCTTGATCCGGTCGCCCTGGGTGCGGCGGGTGATCACCGGCTGGATCAGGCTCGCGCCCATCTCCACCGCCTTCTGCGCCACGTAGTCCAGCCGGGCGGCCTTGAGGGGCGCGAACAGGTAGTGCAGGTCGCCCGCCTGGGTCTGGGGACGGGCCTGCTCGCGCAGCACGAGATCGCCGGCCTTGCGGCCGGTGGGCCGGATCTCCGCCACCCACTCGCCGTCGCGTCCGTTGAACACCAGCACCCGGTCGCCCTGCGCCCGGCGCAGGACGCCGAGAAGATAGTTCGCCTGGGCGCGGTCGAGGCTGTGCTGTACGCCCGCCCGCATCGGCACGTCGAGGTAGAGCCGGGGCGCGTCAAAATCATAGGCCGCCATGCGCCCTGCTCGCCGAGCGGGGCTGGCCTGTCAATCGGCGGCCCGCCGGGCTTCGGTGCGGCGCTCCGCGCCAAAGCCGCCACAATCCTGTGCAGAACCGGCACGTTAGCCGGGCGCAGCAAGAATCCGTTTGGGGACGACCGGCGCCGGGCCGGCTGCGGCGCTTCGCGCAGCCCGGACCGCCGTGATAGGGGCCGACGAGGGGAATGAGGATGGATCGCATGTTCCGGGGAGCCATGGCGCTGCTGGCCGGCAGCCTGCTCGCAGCGGGGTTCGGGGGAGGCGCGCGCGCCCAGAGCGCCGATTGCGCCGAGATCCAGAAGACCCTGCTCGAGCGCAAGGAGATCGTCGCCAAGGTCAACGCCTCCTCGCAGGCCAAGAACCGGATGACCCCGGCCCAGGCCTGCAGCATGTTCACCAAGCTCCAGGCGAACGGCGCCACGGGCCTCAAGTGGATCACCGCCAACAAGGATTGGTGCTCGATCCCGGATTCGTTCGCGGAGGGCTTCAAGGCCGACCACACCAAGGTGACCGGCCTGCGCAGCAAGATCTGCAACGCGGCCCAGCAGCAGGCTGTGATGGAGAAGCGCGCCCGCGAGCAGGCGCAGAACAACAGCGGCGGGGGCCTGCTGGGCGGTCCGGGCCTGTCGGGCAGCTATAAGCTGCCGCAGGGAGCCCTGTGAGGCTCGGCCTGCCCACGACGGACGGTCCTCCCCGCCGGCCGGACAGGCCGGTCGCCGATGCGGTGCGCGGCCATTGGGTCGACCGGCACGCGCCGGAAGCCCTGCGGCCCTATCTCCGCCTCGCCCGGATCGAGCGCCCGATCGGCTGGTGGCTGCTGCTCCTGCCCTGCTGGTGGTCGGCGGCGCTCGCGGCGGTGGCGGTGGGGCGGCCGGGTCCGGATCCCTGGCACCTCGTGCTGTTCCTGATCGGTGCCGTCGCCATGCGCGGCGCCGGCTCCACCTACAACGACATCGCCGACCGCGACCTCGATGCGCGCGTCGAGCGCACGCGGCTGCGCCCGCTCCCCTCGGGGCGGCTGCGGGTGCGCCACGCCCTCGCGTTCCTGGTGCTCCAGGCGCTGGTCGGCCTCGCGGTGCTGCTGCAGTTCAACGGTACCGCCATCGTGGTCGGCTTGGCCTCGCTCGCCCCGGTGGCGATCTACCCGTTCATGAAGCGGGTGATGCCGGTGCCCCAGCTCGTGCTCGGCCTCGCCTTTGCCTGGGGGGCGCTGATGGGCTGGGTGGCGCTCACGGGGCGCCTCGATCCCGCGGCCCTGTGGCTCTATGCGGGGACGATCGCCTGGGTGGTCGGCTACGACACGATCTACGCCGTGCAGGACATCGAGGACGACGAGATCGCCGGCATCAAGTCCTCGGCGCGCTTCTTCGGCTCCCGGGTCCGGGAGGCGGTGGCGGCCTGCTTCGGCCTCGCGCTGACCGGAATCGGGATCGCGCTCTTCCTTGCCGGCATCGGCCTGCTCGGCCTCCTCGGGGTGCTGGCCTTCGGCGCCCACCTCGCCTGGCAGGTCTGGCGCCTCGATCCGCGCGACGGCGCGCGGGCACTGCGGCTGTTCCGGTCGAACCGCGACGCCGGGCTGATCCTGTTCGCGGGGCTCGCCCTCGACGCGATCTGGCAGGGCCTCGCCTGAGACCGGTCAGACGCGGGCGTCGGTGAGCCGGTCCTCGTTGCGGTGCACGGCGGGGTTCAGGGGCAGGCGGCCGGTCTTGCGGCGGCAGAGGAAGCGCGGACGCCGCCCGCTCAGGAGCCCGTGCCGGCGGCGGATGCGCACCGCCCCGAGCTTCACGCGCCCGACCTGCTCGCCCATCGCCGTGGTCGTGCCGTCCTCCTGGATCACCAGCAGGGGCAGGCCGGTCTCGGCACCGAGACGGCGCCACACCGCCACCACGTCCGCATCGCCGTGGGTGCCGAGCCGCATCAGCGGATCGCCGCCCTTGTCGAGCAGCAGGATCGCGAAGCGATCCTCGCCCGCCGCATCGCTGGCCTCGTTGTCGAGGCAGAGGGCGACGCTCGCGGCCACGCCCGCGCCCGGCAGGCGGCCGATGACCGGCAGGGGCGAGGGCTCGACCTGGACCGGGCCGCGGTGGAGGCTGGGCAGGCCGTCGCGCCTGCTCTGCGCGACGGCCTGCCGGTGGGGGACGGGGAGTCTCGTGACCATGATTCTGCTCGACGCCCTGTATGCGTGAGGCGGCGGTCTCTGACGGACCGTCCGCGGTTGAGGCCAATGTGCCGTCTGTCGGCTCAGAACGCCTTAAAAGGCAGCGTTAAGCGATGGTTGGCGGGCCGGTCCCGCTCCGGATGCTCAATATTTCCTTGTCCGGGCGCGGGCCATTTTCCATTCATCCCGAGATGACGCATCGTCGCGTCCTTGTGGCGGCGCGGCGGGCGGCCTACAACGGACGCCGCTCTGCGCACGGCCGTCCGGACCAGCCCGGACCGTCGCCGTGGGCCGTCACCGTCTCTCTCGAAACCTGCGACCCGACATGTCCCCCACCGACGACGTGCGCGCCCTGCTCGCCCAGGTCCGGACCACGGTCCGGGAAGCGGCGCGCCTCGCGCTGCCGTTCTTCCGGCCCGGTGCCCACACCAGCGCCCGGATCTGGAACAAGGCCGGAGGATCGCCGGTCACCGAGGCCGATGTCGAGGTCGATGCCTTCCTGAAGGTCCGCCTGAGCGAGATCGCGCCGCGCGCCGCGTGGCTCTCGGAGGAGACCCGCGACGATCCCGTGCGGCTGGAGCACGACCTCGTGTGGATCGTCGATCCCATCGACGGCACCCGGGCCTTCCTGTCGGGCGATCCCGACTGGTCGATCGCGGTGGCGCTGCTGGCCCACGGCGAGCCGGTGCTGGGCCTCGTGGCCGCGCCGGTGCCGGACCTCGTCTACGAGGCGGCGGCGGGGCAGGGGGCCTTCCGCAACGGGGAGGCGATCCGGGTCTCGGACATGGCCGGGCTCGCCAGGGCGCGGGTGGCCGGTCCCAAGCCGATGGTCGACCAGCTGGAACGCGGCCTCGGCCTCGGTGGGACGGCCGATGCGCTGGTGCGGGTGAAGCGCATTCCCTCGCTGGCGCTGCGGGTGGCGCGGGTCGCCGAGGGGGATGTCGATCTCGGCCTGATCTCGTCGGATGCCCGCGACTGGGACCTCGCCGGCGCGGACCTGATCCTGCGGGAGGCCGGGGGCGCGATCCTCGACCTCGCCGGGCGCCCACCCGCCTACAACCGGCGCGAGCCGATCCACGGCGAACTCGTCGCGCTCCCGGCCGCCGTGCGCACCGACGTCCTCGCGGCGCTGCGCTGACGGCCGGGCCGGACGAGAGGCACGAAAAAGGGCGGGCGCCCCGCCGGGAGCACCCGCCCTCGAACAGACCCGCTGGGGCCGATCAGCGCGAGTAGAACTCGATGACCTGGTTCGGCTCCATGTGCACCGGATAGGGCACCTCGGAGAGGCCCGGGATCCGGGTCAGGCGCGCGGTCATCTTGCCGTGATCGACCTCGATGTAGTCGGGCACGTCGCGCTCGGCGAGCTGCGAGGCCACGACCACGACCTCCAGCTGCTTGGAGGCTTCCTTCACCTCGATCACGTCGCCCGGCTTCACGAGGTAGCTCGGGATGTTCACCCGGCGCCCGTTCACCTTGATGTGGCCGTGGTTCACGAACTGGCGGGCCGCGAAGGGGGTCGCCACGAACTTCGACCGGTACACGACCGCGTCGAGGCGGCGCTCCAGCAGGCCGATCAGGTTCTCGCCCGAGTCGCCGCGCAGGCGGATCGCCTCGGCGTAGTAGCGGCGGAACTGCTTCTCGGTGATGTTGGCGTAGTAGCCCTTGAGCTTCTGCTTGGCGCGCAGCTGCGTGCCGAAGTCGGACATCTTGCCCTTGCGGCGCTGTCCGTGCTGGCCCGGGCCGTACTCGCGCCGGTTGACGGGGCTCTTCGGGCGGCCCCAGATGTTCTGGCCCATGCGGCGATCGAGCTTGTGCTTCGCCTGAACTCGTTTTGACATCGCGTGTCCTCTCGGGAACGATCGTGCGAGGAACGCGCCCTCCTCTTCCCTCGCGGGACGACAGACCGGCCGTTGGCCGTTCGCGGGTGCGCTGAAAAAGCCGCGGGGCCCGAAACGAGCCCCGCGAACCCGCCGCGTCTACTGAGGATTGCCGGCAACGTCAAGGACACGCCGCGGGCCGGACCTGCCGGGAGCGCGGCGGGCCCGGCCGCCGCTCAGCGGCGCCCGCCGGCGGCCCGGCGCGGCATCGGCTCGCCCGCCCCGCCCTCGTCGAACAGCTCCGCGAGCTTCTCGGTCATCACCCCGCCGAGTTCCTCCGCGTCGATGATCGTGACCGCGCGGCGGTAGTAGCGGGTGACGTCGTGGCCGATGCCGATGGCCAGCAGCTCCACCGGCGAGCGGGTCTCGATGTCCTCGATGACCCAGCGCAGGTGGCGCTCCAGGTAGTTGCCCGGATTGACCGAGAGGGTGGAATCGTCGACCGGCGCACCGTCCGAGATCACCATCAGGATGCGGCGCTGCTCGGGACGGCCGAGCAGGCGCTTGTGCGCCCAATCGAGCGCCTCGCCGTCGATGTTCTCCTTGAGCAGGCCCTCGCGCATCATCAGGCCGAGGTTCTTGCGCGCCCGCCGCCAGGGGGCGTCCGCGGCCTTGTAGACGATGTGGCGCAGGTCGTTGAGGCGCCCCGGAGCAGGGGGCTTGCCGGATTGCAGCCAGGATTCGCGCGATTGCCCGCCCTTCCAGGCCCGCGTCGTGAAGCCGAGGATCTCGACCTTGACGCCGCAGCGCTCCAGCGTGCGGGCGAGGATGTCGGCGCAGGTCGCCGCCACGGTGATCGGGCGCCCGCGCATCGAGCCCGAATTGTCGAGCAGCAGCGTGACGACCGTGTCGCGGAAATTCGTGTCCTTCTCCTGCTTGAAGGAGAGGGGCTGAAACGGGTCGATGACGATGCGTGGCAGGCGGGCCGGGTCGAGCTGGCCCTCCTCCAGGTCGAACTCCCAGGCCCGGTTCTGCTGGGCGAGCAGGCGCCGCTGCAGCCGGTTGGCGAGCCGCCCGACCACGCCCTGCAGGTGGGCGAGCTGCTTGTCGAGGTAGGAGCGCAGGCGCGTCAGCTCCTCGGCGTCGCACAGATCCTCGGCGTGGATCACCTCGTCGAACTTCGCGGTGTAGACCCGGTAATCCGGCCCCTTGGGCTCGTTCACGCGCTGGGGCGGCGGGCGCCAGGATTCGGAGGCCTCTTCGGAATCCGCGTCCTCGGCATCGTCCGGCAGCTCGCCCGAAGGCGCGTCGGCGGCCTCGGTGGCGCCCTCGTCGAGGTCGTCCGAGGCCTCGTCCGAGACCTCGACCTCGGCGCGGTCGCCCTGCGACTGCTGCTCGGCCTCGCCCTCGCCGGCCTGCTGCTCGTTCTCCTGCGCCTCGTTCTCGTCCTCGCTCTCGTCGTCCTCGGGATCGAGGGGCGCGTCGTCCGCCATGTCGAGGGAGGAGAGGAGGTCGCGCACCGAGCGGGCGAAGGCGCGCTGGTTCTCGATGCTGCCCAGCAGCCCGTCGAGGTTGCGCCCCGCCCTCTGCTCGATGAAGTCGCGCCACAGCGCCACGACGCGGGTCGCGGCCTCCGGCGGCTTCTGGCCCGTGAGGCGCTCGCGCACCATCAGGGCGACCGCGTCTTCGAGCGGCGCGTCGGCCCGGTCGGTGATGTCCTCGTACTTGCCGCCGCGGTGGTAGCGGTCCTCCAGCATCGCCGTGAGGTTGGAGGCCACGCCCGCCATGCGGCGCGAGCCGATCGCCTCGACGCGGGCCTGCTCCACGGCGTCGAACACCGCCCGGGCCGGGGCGCCCTCGGGGGCGAGGCGGCGGTGGACCGCGGCGTCGTGGCAGGCGAGGCGCAGCGCCATCGAGTCGGCGTGGCCGCGCAGGATGGCCACCTCCTGGGCGCCGAGCTTGCGCGGCGGCTCGGGCAGCCGCGCCTTGTCGGCGGTCAGGGCCGGCCGGTCGGAGGCGAAGGTGACCTCGATCTCGGGCTTGCGGGCGATCGCCCGGAGCGTTCCGGCGAGCGAGCGCTTCAGCGGCTCGGCGGCCGGCTCGCGCTTCTCGCCGGGCTTGCGGTTGGAGATGGCCATCCGGCTACTTCTTCACGGAATCGAGGTCGAAGGGACGCTCCAGCAGGTCGTCCCAGGTGTAGGGGCAGCCGTCCGGAAAATCCTCCGGCTGGAGATGGGTCTCGTCGGCGGCCCAGAGGCGCGCTTCCTCGTAGGCTTCCGCGAGGGCGGCCTCGCGGCGGGGCTTCAGGCTGGGATTGTCCTCGATCAGGCGGGCGAAGCGCCGACGCTGCTCGCGGATCGAGTAGATCCAGCTCGGCGTGCGGTGTTCGGGCTGCTGGTCCCACTTCAGCATGTGCATGACCAGCACCCGCAGGATGCTGTGCAGCTTCGCGAGCTGGCTCTTGCCCAAGCTCTCAAGCTCCTCGGCGACGTTCTCCGCGTCGACATCCTCGAAGTGCCGGGCGCGGATCAGCGCCGCCTGCTCCAGCGCCCACCGGTAGGTGTCCCGCTCGTAGACGGCCCGATCCCCGGCGGGATCGGCCTCGTCGCGCCTCTCCTTCAGGACCGGATCCGCCATCGGGGCACCTCGGTCAGCTCAGCGCGACGTTGACCGCGCTCTCCGGCAACTCCTTGCCGAAGGAGCGCTGGTAGAACTCGGCCACCAGCGCGCGCTCCAGCTCGTCGCACTTGTTGAGGAAGGTGACCCGGAAGGCGAAGCCGATGTCGTTGAAGATGTCGGCGTTCTCCGCCCAGGTGATCACCGTGCGCGGGCTCATCACGGTCGAGAGGTCGCCGTTGATGAAGGCGTTGCGGGTGAGGTCGGCGACGCGGACCATCTTGTTGACGATGTCGCGCCCGCCCTCGGTCCGGTAATGCGTCGCCTTGGACAGGACGATGTCGACCTCGCGGTCGTGCGGCAGGTAGTTGAGCGTGGTGACGATCGACCAGCGGTCCATCTGGCCCTGGTTGATCTGCTGCGTGCCGTGATAGAGACCGGAGGTGTCCCCCAGGCCCACGGTGTTCGCGGTAGCGAAGAGGCGGAAGCCCGGATGGGGCCGGATCACGCGCTTCTGGTCGAGGAGCGTCAAGCGGCCGGAGACCTCCAGCACGCGCTGGATCACGAACATCACGTCGGGGCGGCCCGCGTCGTACTCGTCGAACACCAGCGCCACGTTGTTCTGCAGCGCCCAGGGCAGGATGCCGTCCTGGAAGGCCGTGACCTGCTTGCCCTCCTTGAGGACGATGGCGTCCTTGCCGACAAGGTCGATGCGGGAGACGTGGCTGTCGAGGTTGATGCGCACGCACGGCCAGTTGAGGCGCGCCGCCACCTGCTCGACATGGGTCGACTTGCCGGTGCCGTGATAGCCGGTGATCATCACCCGGCGGTTCCTGGCGAAGCCGGCCAGGATGGCGAGCGTGGTGTCGCGGTCGAAGATGTAGTCCGGATCGAGGTCGGGAACGTGCTCGTCGGTCTCCGAGAAGGCGGGCACTTCGAGGTTCGAGTCGATCCCGAACACTTGGCGCACGGACACCTTCATGTCCGGAAGGGCGGCTGGTCTGTCTTCAGAGAGCATACGGGGCCTCGTCGGGGCAGGGGCCACGGAGGCGGCCCACTGCGGATGTCGCGACGGCGCGGAGGTGCCGGCTGGCGCCGCCTTCCTTATCGTTCTGGGGGAGCCGGCGCAAACGTGCCAACGACCCCGATATAGGATACCGGCAATCCTTTTCGACCCCCGCCGCCGCAGGGCCGATGCGAGTTCCGTGCCTGGCGGCGTGCCTCAGCACAGGCCGGCGGCGCGCAGCGTGTCGTGCGCCCGGATGATGTCGCGCAGCCGGTCCTCGAAGGAGCGGTCGCCGCCGTTGGCGTCCGGGTGGAAGCGCTTCACCAGCACCTTGTACTGCGCCTTGATGGCGGCCGCGTCCGCGCTCTCGTCGAGCCCCATCACGTCGAGGGCCTTGCGCACCGGCGCCGAGTGGCGCGGGCGCGGCGGCTCCGCCCGCTTTGCCCCGGGGCGGTCGGGCGCGACGCCGGCCGCGCGCAGGATGCCCAGGGGATCGACGTAGTCCCAGTCGCGGTTCCCCGCGGCGGGCTTGGCGCCCGGGCTCGCGGCCTCGCGCGCGGCGCCGTTCACGCCCATCGCCCAGGTCGGCCGGTGGCCGATCACCGCGTCCTTCTGGAAGGCCTGCACGGCCGCGTCGTTCATGCCCGCGAAGTAATTGTAGGAGGCGTTGTACTCGCGCA
This sequence comes from Methylobacterium isbiliense, assembly GCF_022179325.1. Lineage (GTDB taxonomy): Bacteria > Pseudomonadota > Alphaproteobacteria > Rhizobiales > Beijerinckiaceae > Methylobacterium > Methylobacterium isbiliense. The sequence goes on from NZ_BPQQ01000042.1 coordinate 92,622, forward strand.
CGTGCTCCATGCAGAAGCGCCAGTACTGGCCCTCCTGCCGGCGGCCCTTCGGGGCGCGGTGGAGCCCCGGCTGCGTGCAGCCCGGCCGCTCGCAGGCGGGTCCGGTCGACCCCGCGGCGTCCTCGCAGGTCGGCTTGATGCGGATGCGGTCGAACAGGGGCGAGTTGAGATCCATGGTCAGGCGATTATGAGGGGGCTCGGCCGGGGCACAAGGGCGTCGGGCCTGATGCCGCAGGCCGGACGGAACGGATTGACACGGGCGCCGTCGGCGCTCGCGGGATCCGGTCCCCGGGAGAGGACGAATCCGGATGGCATTGAGCAACTGGATCAGGACGACGCTGGAGGACGGCTTGCGGCCGACCGCGCTCAGCGTGGTGGACGAATCCCACCAGCATGCCGGGCATGCCGGCTGGCGGGAGGGCGGGGAGACCCATTTCCGACTGGATGTGGTGTCGGCGGCCTTCGAAGGAAAGAGCCGCGTCGAGCGTCACCGGATCGTCAACGCGCTCCTGGCCGAGGCCTTCACGCGCGGCCTGCACGCCCTGGCGCTCCGGGCGCGGACGCCGGCGGAGGCGGGCCGGGATCCGGGGTGAGGCTTCCCAGGGCGGGCGCCCGCGGCGCCCGGACGTAGACGGCGCTCGCGGCCAGCAGCGCGAGCCCGAAGGCGAGGAAGAGGCGCCCGTACAGGCTCGCCGGGTCGAGGGCCTCGGCGTTGAGCACGAAGGCGGCCGAGAGCGCCTGCGCGGCGCTGGCGCCTCCCATGAACAGGATGTTCATGAACGAGACGCCGCGCCCGAGCAGGTGCGCCGGCAGGAAGCGCCGGGCATGCGCCATCAGGATGGCGTAGCTCAGGCCCGCCCCGCCGATCAGCGCGAGGAGCGCCACCGCGAGCGGCGCCGAGGCGCCGCCGAGGAGGCCGAGCGCCAGGAAGGCCAGCGCCGTGACGAGGCAGCCGGCGAGCGCCGTCGCCTTGGGGTCGCGCACCAGCCGCTCCAGCGGCCCGTAGGCGATGCCCCCGAGCGCCATGGCGGCGCTCATCGCCAGCGCGCCGTGCCCGCGCGCCAGCGCGTCGAAGCCGTGCACGCTGCCGAGATACGACCCGACCCAGAGCGAGCGCGTGGCGATCACCACCGCGTAGCTGACGAACACCACCGGGAAGATCGGCCAGAGCGGGCGCATCGCCGCGACGGTGAGATAGCCGCGCAGGAACGAGGTCCGCCCGGGCTCGGCGAGGCGCGGCGGGTCGCGGATCAGCCCCAGGATCAGCAGCGCGCTCAGCGCCGTGACCCCGGCGAGCCCGGCGAGGATCGGCCGCCAGCCGAACGCCTGCGTGGCGAGCGCGAGCGGCGTCGAGCCGAGCAGGTCCCCCGCCGTGCCGAGCCCGATCATCAGGGAGGACAGCATGGCGAAGCGCTCGGGCGGGTAGAGCCGCCCGAACAGGTAGAGGCTGCCCATCAGGGCGGGCGCGCAGCCGAACCCGATCAGCGCCATCGCGGTCAGGCCGGCCGCGAAGCCCTGCGCGACGCAGAGCAGCGCCGTGCCGCAGGCCGCCAGCATCAAGAGCCCCGCCACCGTGCGGCGCGGCCCGAACCGGTCGAGCCACAGCCCGCTCGGCACCTGGCCCAGCGCGAAGGCCAGGAACCACGCGGCGGAGAGGAGCGCGAGGTCCGAGGCCGAGAGGCCGAGGTCGTGCCCGAGATCGGGCGCGACCATGGCCAGGAACCCGCGGTCGAACTGGCTGATCGTGTAGGCGAGGAGCAGGAGGAGGAAGGCCGTCACGGCCGGCGTGCCGGGCGGCGCGCCCGGCCTCCGGATGGGCCTACTTGATGCGCTCCAGCACGCTGACGTAGTTCGCCACCGCGACGCCGCCCATGTTGAACACCCCGGCCAGCGTCGCGCCCGGGATCTGCATCCCGCCGGCCTCGTCGCAGAGCTGCATCGCCGAGAGCGCGTGCATCGACACGCCGGTGGCGCCGATCGGGTGGCCCTTGGCCTTGAGCCCGCCGGAGGCGTTCACCGGCAGCTTGCCGTCCTTGCGGGTCCAGCCCTCGCGGATCGCATCGGCGCCGCGGCCCTCGGGCGTGAGGCCCATCGCCTCGTACTCGATGAGTTCGGCCACCGTGAAGCAATCGTGCGTCTCGACCAGCGAGAGATCGTCGAGGGTGATCCCGGCGCGCCCGAGGGCCTGCGCCCAGGCCGCCGCGCAGCCCTCGAAGCGCAGCACGTCGCGCTTCGACATCGGCAGGAAGTCCTGCGCGTGGGCAGTCGACCGGAAGGCGACGGCGCGGCGCATGCGCAGGGCCGTCTCGGTGTCGGCGAGCACCAGCGCGGCGGCGCCGTCCGACACGAGCGAGCAGTCGGTGCGCTTCAGGGGGCCGGCGACGAAGGGGTTCTTCTCGGATTCCGTGCGGCAGAAGTCGAAGCCGAGGTCCTTGCGCATCTGCGCGTAGGGATTGGCGACGCCGTTCTGGTGGTTCTTGGCCGCGATCATCGCCAGCGCGTCGGACTGGTCGCCGTGGCGCTGGAAGTAGCGGGCCGCGATGCCGCCGAACACGCCCGCGAAGCCCGCCGGCGTGTCGCCGTCCTCCGGCAGGTAGGAGGCCTTGAGGAGGTTCGCGCCGATCTGCGGACCCGGCGTGCGCGTCATCTGCTCGACGCCGACCACCAGCACCACCCGGGCGCGCTTGGCCTCGATGGTCTTGATGCCCTGGTGGACCGCCGCCGAGCCGGTGGCGCAGGCATTCTCGACGCGCGTCGCGGGCTTGAAGCGGAAGCCGTCATCGGCCTGCAGCACCAGCGAGGCGGTGAAGTCCTGGGGCGAGAAGCCGGCATTGAAGTGCCCGAGCACGATCTCGTCGACGTCCGAGGCCCCGATCCCCGCATGCGCCAGGGCCTCTCCGGCCACGCGCACCACGAGGCTCTCGACGGTCTCGGCGTCGTGCTTGCCGAACGGCGTGTGGCTCCAGCCGACGATGCAGGCGGTCATGGCGCGGTCTCCTCCCGGCGGCCTCTCGCGGCCGCTGCGCGTGCTTGGGTTCCTTTTGCGCGAGGGCGCCCCCCGGCACAAGCGCGCCTCAGGCAGCCCTGAACCGCGCGTAGCCCTGGGCGCGCAGCGTGCAGGCCGGGCAGGTGCCGCAGCCGTGGCCCCAGGCGTGGCGCTGGCCCCGCTCGCCGAGGTAGCAGGTGTGGCTCTCCTCCACGATGAGATCGACCAGCGCCGCCCCGCCGAGATCCTGCGCCAGGCGCCATGTCTGCGCCTTGTCGAGCCACATCAGCGGCGTGTGCAGCACGAAGCGGCGCTCCATGCCGAGGTTGAGGGCGACCTGCAGCGCCTTGATGGTGTCGTCGCGGCAGTCGGGATAGCCCGAATAATCCGTCTCGCACATGCCCCCCACGAGATGCCGCAGGCCCCGCCGGTAGGCGAGCGCCGCCGCGAAGGTGAGGAAGACGAGGTTGCGGCCGGGCACGAAGGTGTTGGGCAGCCCGTTCACCGCGAACGCGATGGCGCCGTCGCGGGTGAGCGCGGTCTCGGAGATGTCGCCCAGCACCCCGAGCGGCAGGGTATGGTCCGGCCCGAGCCGCGCCGCCCAATCCGGATCGAGATCGGCAAGCCCCGCCCGCAGCCGCTCCCGGCAGTCGAGTTCGATCCGGTGGCGCTGGCCGTAATCGAAGCCGAGCGTCTCGACGCGCGCGAAGCGGTCGAGCGCCCAGGCGAGGCAGGTCGCCGAATCCTGCCCGCCGGAGAAGAGCACCAGCGCGCCCTCGGTGTCGTCCATCGTCCCTCTCCCGACACGGGGGTTCGGCCCGGGCTCCCGGCGCGGCGGCTCGCAGGGTCCGTCACGGCGGCGCCGGCCGGATCCCCTCGTCCAGCAAGCCGGATGCCGGCCGCTTCGGCCTCACGCCCCGGTATACTCCGCCCACGACATCGGCGTCTCGAACACCTTGACGGAGGACAGCGCCGGCAGGGCAGGGCGGGCGCGGTCCCAGATCCAGATGGCGATGTGCTCGGCCGTGGGATTCTCCAGCCCCGGCACCTCGTTGAGGCAATGGTGGTCGAGCCGGGCGAGGAGCGGCGCGAAGGCGCTCTCGACGTCGAAGAAGTCGACCACCCAGCCGGTGTGCGGGTCGACCGGCCCGTCGAGCTGCAGCTCCACCCGGTAGGAATGGCCGTGCATCCGGTGGCAGCGGTGGGTCTCGGGCACGTTCGGCAGCCGGTGGGCGGCCTCGAACGTGAAGGCCTGGGTGATCTTCATGGGCCGATGTCGTCGGTGGGGCGCGGTCCCCGCGCGGTCGGGAGCCCCATAGCATCACCCCCGCGCCGGCCGAAACCGCGCTCAGGGAATGCCGATCATCTTGTGGGTCTGGAGGCTCAGCCGCCAGCGGGCGTCGCGCAGGCAATGGGCGACCGCGGCCCGGGTGTGCGCGGCCCGGTCCGGCCCGTCCATCGGCTGGAGCCAGAAATGCCGGAAGTCGAGCCCCGCCACGTCCTCGGGCGAGAGCCCGGCCTGGGGGTAGACGAGCTTCAGCTCGTGCCCGCGGGTGAGCCGCAAGGGAGCGCCCGCCTTGGGGCTGACGCAGATCCAGTCGATGCCCTCGGGCGCCTCCTGGGTGCCGTTGGTCTCGACGGCGGTCTCGAACCCGCGCGCGCGCACCGCGGCGAGCAGGGGGGCGTCGAGCTGCAGCAGCGGCTCGCCCCCGGTGAACACCACGTAGCGCCCGCTCGCGCCGCCGCCCCAGGCCGCCGCGATGGCCTCTGCCAGCGCCTCGGCCTGCGCGAAGCGGCCGCCGCCGGGGCCGTCGGTGCCCACGAAATCGGTGTCGCAGAAGCGGCAGACCGCCTCGGCCCGGTCAGCTTCGCGCCCGCTCCACAGGTTGCAGCCGGTAAAGCGGCAGAACACGGCGGATCGGCCCGCCTGGGCGCCCTCGCCCTGCAGGGTGTGGAAGATCTCCTTGACGGCGTAGCTCATCGGGTCTCCGGCCCGGGGCCTGATCCGGGAACGTCCTGCCCTGCCAGATGGGGAGCCTCGCGCGCAACCGCATCCCGCCGCGGCCTGTGTGCGGCGCAGGTGCGCGGCGGCACGCCGCCATGCTCCCGCCACGGATCGCGCGTTGAAGCGTGGTGCGGCGATGCTGTCAAAAGCGTCGCCATTGCCCTACACTTGCGGTCGGACGGCCGTACGGTGCCGCCGTGGCGGCGCGCAATCCGGAGCCCGACGGGCCGGAGCGCGCCGGGCGCCGTGTGGAACCGGAGCCCGACGGGGATGCGACGCATGACGAAACCTGCCCCGCTCGCGCGGCTGACCGGGCCCTTGCTCGGGTCCTTGCTCGGGCTCGCCGGCCTCCTGGCCGCGGGAGCGGCCGGGGCCGTGACCCAGCCGATGCTCGTGGTCGATGTCGAGACCGGCAAGGTGATCTACAACCAGGCCGGCACGGACCCGTGGTACCCGGCCTCGGTCACCAAGCTGATGACGGCCTACGTGGCCCTCGACCTCGTGCGCCAGCGCCGGGCCTCGATGGACCAGCTCCTGACCGTCACGCCCGAGGCCGCCGCCGAGCCGCCCTCCAAGATGGGCTTCAAGCCCGGCACGCAGATCACCCTCGACAACGCCCTCAAGATCATCATGGTCAAGTCGGCCAACGACGTGTCCTGGGCGATCGCCGAGGGGCTGGCCGGCTCGGTCGAGGGCTTCGCCGCCCTGATGAACGAGGCCTCGCAGCGGCTCGGCATGCGCGAGAGCCGCTGGTTCAACCCGAACGGCCTGCCGGATCCCCGGCAATGGACCAGCGCCCGCGACATGGCGATTCTCGGGCGGGCGCTCCTGCGCGACTTTCCCGAGCACCGCGAGCTGTTCTCGATCTCGGCGATCCAGTTCGGCCGGCGGGTGATGGCCAACCACAACGGGTTGCTCGGACGCTACGCGGGCGTCGACGGCATGAAGACCGGCTTCATCTGTTCGAGCGGCTTCAACGTGGTGGCGAGCGCGACCCGCAACGGGCGGCGTATCATCACGGTCGTGATGGGACAGCCGAAGGCCCGGGAGCGCGACCTGAAGGCCGCCGATCTGTTCGATTACGGCTTCGGCCAGAGCGGCTGGGGCGGCCCGGGCCTCACCGACCTGCCGCCCTCCCAGGCCGCCGCGCCGCCCGACATGCGGCCCTACATCTGCGACAAGAGCAAGCCGATGCCGACGGACGCCGATTCCTCGGCGCTCACCGCCGGCACGGCCGGCGACAACGCCAACGCCCAGCTCATGGCCGCGAGTTCGCCGCCGGCCGCGGCGCTCGCCTTCGCCACCATGAACAGCGCCCAGCTGCGCGGCCGGGCGCTGCCGCCCCGGGCTCCCCTCCAGCCGGTGCTGGTCTGGACCGGCCGCGATCCGGCGGAGAGCGCGGTCGCGGCCACCGACGAGCCCGACACCGAGACCCCCGCCCGGGCGCCGCGTGCCAAGGCCGCCAAGCTCAAGCCCGCCCCGAGCCGCGCCATCGCGGCCACCGGCGCCACGGTGCCCCAGCCGAAGCTCCTCGCCCGCACCCGCCCCACGCCGCCCGCGCCGGCCTCCGCCTACGCGGCGGCGCCGCACAGCCAGGTCATCGCCGAAGCCAGGAAGACGCCGGCCGCCAAGCCCATTGCTGCGAGGACCGCCGCTCCCAGGGCGCCTGAATCCAAGGCGCCTGCACCCAAGGCGGCGGCCCAGAAGCCGGCCGGCCCCAAGGCCGCGGCGGGCAGGCCCGCCAAGCCGCAGCCCAAGGCGGACGCGAAGCCGCAGGCCGCGGTGGCCGGCGCGAAGCCGAAGAGGGACTGACCCCGGACGGCGCGGCCGCCCGGGACACCCGGCCTTCGGGCCGCGCTCACGCCGCCTGGATGGCCCCGAGGAAGCGGTCGACCTCCCGCTTCACCGCGAGCGACTGCGTCGCGAGGTCCGCCGCTGCCGACAGCACCTGCCCGGCGGCGCTGCCGGTCTCGTCCGAGGCGGCCAGCACCTTGGCCATGGTGGCCGAGACGGCCTGGGTGCATTGCGCCGCCTGCGTGGCGCTGCGCGAGATCTCGTTCGTGGCGGCCGTCTGCTCGACCACCGTGGAGGCGATCGTGCCGGTGATTTTGTTGATCGACAGGATGGTGCGCCCGATCTGCCGGATCGCGCCCGCCGCCTGACCGGTGGCCGCCTGGATCGCGGCGATCTGGCCGCCGATCTCCTCCGTGGCGCGCGCGGTCTGGGTGGCGAGTTCCTTGACCTCGGCGGCCACCACCGCGAAGCCGCGGCCGGCCTCCCCGGCCCGCGCCGCCTCGATCGTGGCGTTGAGCGCCAGCAGATTCGTCTGGCCGGCGATGGACGAGATCATCGTCACCGCCGCGCCGATCCGCTCGGCGGCCTCGCCGAGCCCTGCCATCGCCGCGTCGGTGGCCTGTGCCTCCCGGGCGGCGTCGCCCGCCACCTCGTTCGAGCGCAGCACCTGCCGCTCGATCTCCTGGAGCGAAGCCACCATCTCCTCGGCGGAGGCGGCCACCGTCTGCACGTTGACCGCCGTCTCCTCGGCCGCGGTGCTGGAGGCGAGGGCCTGCCGGCTGGTGCCGTCGGCCACCGCCGTCATGCTGCGGGCGGTGGCGTCGAGTTCGGTCGCCGCCGAGGTCACGACCTCGAGGGAGGCGGCGACGCTCTGCTGGAAGCTCCGCACGAGCGCGTCCACGCGGTCGGCGCGGCGCTGGCGGGCCGATTGCTCGGCGGCCTGCGCGGCTTCGAGGTCGAGGCGGGCGATCGCGTTCTGACGGAACACCTCGACGGCCTGAGCCATCTCGCCGATCTCGTCCCGCGCCTCCCGCGAGGGCACGGCCACGGCGGTGTCGCCTTCGGCGAGGCGCTTCATCGCGATGGTCATGCCGGCGATGGGTCGCAGGATGCTGCGGGCGATCACGGCGGCGAGCCCCACGCCGAGCAGGAGCAGGGCGCCGATCAGCCCGAGCTGGATCCCGCGGGCACGCTCGACCTCCGCGGTGGTCCGGGCGATGATCTCCGCGACGGCCGCCTCGATATGGGCGCGCACGGCCGACACCTCCTGCTCGACCGCCGCGGCCCGCGGCTTGATGGCCGTGTCGTCGATCGACCGGCTCTCGCTCATGGCGCGGTCGGTGGCTTGGAAAGCGACGACGTAGGCCGCGAGCGCCTGCTCGACGGCCGTCAGGCTCGGCCCGAAGAAGTTTCTAGAATCGAGGCTGCGCATCGTCCCGAGCTCAGCCTCGGCGCGGGCTACGTTGGTCTTGAAGGCCGCCGGTCCCGACGGATCGCGCGTGGCGAGGAAGCGCCAGTTGGAGATGCGTACGAGCAGCATCGTGTTCTCCAGGGTCGCCGCCTGGACCTCCTGCGCGTCGTTGCCCCGCTGGCGCACCTCGGCGAGGAGCGCGTTCGTCGCCTGCGTCAGCGCTTCGCCGCCCTTCACCAGCTTCTCCCGCCACTCGACGCTCGCCGTCCCGGCGGCTCCGAGGCGCTGCACATCGCCCTTCAGCTCCGCGGCCGTGCCGCGCAGGCGCTCGTAGAGGGTGCGCCGCTCTGGGGACACGGCCTCACGGACGAGGCGATCGGCGAGGGTCTCGATCGCTTGCCGCGTCTCGCCGAGCGCCGCGAGCCCGGCGGGCTTGGTGGTGGCGCGATACTCCTCGGCCTGTGCGGCGAGGCGGGCAGCCAGCCCGTTGATCGCCAGGATATCGCGCGCGATGCCTTCGAGGCGGCTTCGCTCCGTGTACTGGTCGGCGACGGAGCCGAGCTGATGATGCGCGAAGCCGCCGAGGCCCGCCGTGATCAATGAGAGGCAGCCGAAGCCGGCATAGAGGTGGGAGCGGATACCAAATTTCATGGCTGGTCGGGCCGCCTGACGAAGGGTCGGGGAGAGAAGTTCTGGCACAAGCCAAGTTAACACTCGCATAACTCAGAAACTCTGACGCCGTATCGCGTGTGGATCGGCTCGCTAAAGTCGAAACCCTTGGGTGAGGCAGGCGCAATTGACGCACGTCGAGGGCGCCGGACGCCGACCCCGGAGGCTCCGGGCGAATCGTCCTTACCGAAGTCAGGCCGCCCATCGGACCGCGGCGGGCGGATGACGATCAGGCGCGATCCTCGCACGCCCGCCATGCCGCACGCCGACCGGCGCAGGTCCGGTGCTCCTCCCGGCCCGGGCGTCGGCCTTTGCGTCCGCCGCTGCCTCAGCCGAGGCTCGGCAGCGCGAGCCCGTGCGCGCGGGCGCAATCCCGGGCCTCCTCGTAGCCCGCATCGGCGTGGCGCATCACGCCGGTGGCCGGGTCGTTCCAGAGCACCCGTTCCAGGCGGCGGTCGGCGGCCTCGCTGCCGTCGCAGACGATCACCATGCCGGCATGCTGCGAGAAGCCCATGCCGACGCCGCCGCCGTGATGCAGCGACACCCAGGTCGCCCCCGAGGCGGTGTTGAGCAGGGCGTTCAGGAGCGGCCAGTCCGAGACGGCGTCGGAGCCGTCCCGCATGGCTTCGGTCTCGCGGTTCGGCGAGGCGACGGAGCCGGAATCGAGATGATCGCGACCGATGACGATCGGCGCCTTCAGCTCGCCGCTCCGCACCATCGCGTTGAAGGCGAGGCCGAGCCGGTGCCGGTCGCCGAGGCCGACCCAGCAGATCCGGGCCGGCAGGCCCTGGAACCGGATCTTGTCCCGGGCCATGTCGAGCCAGCGGTGGAGATGCGCGTCGTCCGGCATCAGCTCCTTCACCTTGGCGTCGGTGCGATAGATGTCCTCCGGGTCGCCCGAGAGCGCGCACCAGCGGAACGGCCCGATGCCGCGGCAGAAGAGCGGGCGGATGTAGGCCGGCACGAAGCCCGGGAAGGCGAAGGCGTCGGCGACGCCCTCCTCCAGGGCCATCTGGCGGATGTTGTTGCCGTAATCGACGGTGGGCACGCCGTCCCGGTGGAAGCCGAGCATCACCCGCACCTGCTCGGCCATCGAGCGCCTGGCGGCGGCCGCGACGCCGGCGGGGTCGCTCTCGCGCCGCGCCTCCCATTCGGCCACGCTCCAGCCCGCCGGAAGGTAGCCGTTGACGGGGTCGTGCGCCGAGGTCTGGTCGGTGACGCAATCCGGCCGCACGCCCCGGCGCCGGATCTCGGCGAAGACCTCGGCGGCGTTGCCCAGCAGCGCCACCGAGCGCGGGGTGCGCGCCTGGGCGGACTCGGCCACCAGCGCCAGCGCCTCGTCGAGGTCGCAGGCCTGCACGTCCACGTAGCCGGTGCGCAGGCGGAACTCGATGCTGGAGGCCCGGCACTCGACGGCGAGGCAGGAGGCGCCGGCCATCGTGGCGGCGAGCGGCTGCGCGCCGCCCATGCCGCCCAGACCTGCGGTCAGGATCCAGCGTCCGCCGAGGTCGCCGCCGTAATGGCGCCGGCCCATCTCCACGAAGGTCTCGTAGGTGCCCTGCACGATGCCCTGGCTGCCGATGTAGATCCAGGAGCCGGCCGTCATCTGGCCGTACATCATCAGGCCCTTGCGATCGAGCTCGTGGAAATGCTCCCAGGTCGCCCAGTGCGGCACGAGGTTGGAATTGGCGATCAGCACCCGCGGGGCGTCCGGATGGGTGCGGAAGACGCCCACCGGCTTGCCCGACTGCACCAGCAGCGTCTGGTCCTCGTGGAGGTCGCGCAGGGCCGCGACGATCCGGTCGAAGCTCGCCCAGTCCCGGGCCGCCCGGCCGATCCCGCCATAGACCACGAGGTCACCCGGGCGCTCGGCCACGTCCGGATCGAGGTTGTTCATCAGCATCCGCAGCGGAGCCTCGGTGAGCCAGCTCCTGGCGCTGAGGTCGGTCCCGCGGGGGGCGCGGACGATGCGGGCGTTGTCGATGCGGGGCGTGTCGCTGGGGCTCATGGCGCGCGGGCTCCGAAGGCGAGGCAGGCGGAGAGGACGCGTGCCAGGGCCGCCGCGACCGGCGCGGCGTAGGCGGGATCGTAGGCGGGCGGCCACGTCCCGGGGCCGACCGGTCCCACCGGCTCGGCGAGGTAGGCCCGGCAGGCGAGTTCCATCTGCACCGCGTGCACCCCGTCGCCGGGCCGGCCGTAGGCGCGGGTGATGTAGCCGCCGCGGAAGCGCCCGTTGCTTACCCACGACAGGCCGGTCGCGTCGCAGATCGCCTCGATCCCGGCCTGCAGCCCGGGATCGCAGCTCGCGCCGCCGTTGGTGCCGATGTTGAAATGGGGCAGCAGGCCCGGGAACAGCCGCGGGATCTCCGAGCGGATCGAGTGCGCGTCGTACAGGACGATGCGGGGGTGCATCCGCCGCAGCCGGGCGATCTCGGCCTGGAGCGCCGCATGGTAGGGGTCGAACCACGTCGCGCGCCGCCGGCCGGCCTCTGGCGCCTGCCCGTCCCGGTACAGCGCCTCGCCGTCGAAGGTGGTGGTCGGACACAGCTCCGTCGTCGCCTGCCCCGGATAGAGCGAGGCCCCGGACGGGTCCCGGTTCACGTCGATGACCGTGCGGGAGATCGCCGTGCGGACGATCGTGGCGTCGAGATCGTCGGCGAAATCATAGAGCCGGTCGACGAACCAGTCGGCGTCCTTGCGGGCGAGCCAGGGCGAGACGAGGCCGGCTTCGATCTCCGCCGGGATCTCGGTGCCGGTATGGGGCAGGCTGACGACGAGGGGCGCCGTGCCCTGCCGGAGGGTGAGCCAGGGGGGTGTCATGCGCTCGATCCCAGGCCGACCGTCGGCAGCCCACCCCCCGCCGCTCTCGCCACCGCGCCGCTGCGCACGAGGTCGGCCGCCGCCGCGATGTCGGGATGGACGTAGCGGTCCTCGTCGAGATGCGGCACGGCCCGCCGCACCAGCGCGCGCACCCGCTCCAGGGCCGCGCTCGACGTCAGCGGGGCGAGGAAGTCGCAGCCCTGCGCGGCGGCGAGCAGCTCGATCCCCACCACCGCGACGGCGTTCTCGACCATCGGCAGCAGGCGCCGCGCCCCGTGCGCGGCCATAGAGACGTGGTCCTCCTGGTTCGCCGAGGTCGGGATCGAGTCGACGCTCGCCGGATGGGCGCGCTGCTTGTTCTCGGAGACGAGGGCGGCCGCCGTCACCTGCGGGATCATGAAGCCGGAGTTCAGGCCGGGCCGGGGGGTGAGGAAGGCCGGCAGCCCGGAGGAGAGGGCCGGATCGACGAGGAGCGCGATGCGCCGCTCCGAGAGCGAGCCGATCTCGCACACGGCGAGCGCGATCATGTCGGCCGCGAAGGCCACGGGCTCGGCGTGGAAGTTGCCGCCCGACAGGGCCTCGCCCGTCTCGGGGAAGATCAGCGGGTTGTCCGAGACCCCGTTGGCCTCCGTCTCCAGGGTGGCGGCCGCCTGCCGCAGCAGGTCGAGGGCGGCGCCCATCACCTGCGGCTGGCAGCGCAGGCAGTACGGGTCCTGCACCCGCTCGTCGCCGACGAGATGGGAGGCACGGATGGGCGAGCCGGCGAGCAGGCTGCGCAGGGCGGCCGCCGCCTCGATCTGCCCGCGATGGCGGCGCAGGGCATGGATGCGCGGATCGAACGGCGTGTCCGACCCCCGCGCCGCGTCGACCGAGAGAGCCCCCGCCACCAGCGCGGCGCGCAGCAGGTCCTCCGCCCCGAACAGGCCCGCGAGCGCGTAGGCGGTGGAGAACTGCGTGCCGTTGAGGAGGGCGAGCCCCTCCTTCGGCCCGAGCTCGGCGGGCGCGAGGCCCGCCCGCGCCAGCGCCTCGCCGGCCGGGAGGCGCACGCCCTCGTGCTCGCATTCGCCGACCCCGATCATCGCGGCGGTCATGTGGGCGAGGGGCGCGAGGTCGCCCGAGGCGCCGACCGACCCCTGCTCCGGCACGATCGGCGTCACGCCCCGCGCCAGCATCGCGTCGAGGAGCGCGACGGTGTCGGGCGACACCCCGGAGGCGCCCTGGGCGAGGCTCGCGAGCTTGAGCGCCATCATCAGCCGGGCCACCGGCACCGGCATCGGCGCGCCGACCCCGGCGGCGTGGGAGAGCACGATGTTGCGCTGGAGCGTGGCGAGGTCGCCCGCCGCGATCCGCACGCTGGCGAGCTTCCCGAAGCCGGTGTTGATCCCGTAGACGGGTTCGCCCCGCGCGACGATCGCCGCCACGGCCTCGGCGCCGCGCGCGATCACCGGCGCGCAGGCCGGGTCGAGCCGCAGCGGAGCGCCCGCCAGGATCGCCCGCCAGGCGGCGAGCGGCACCGCGCCGGGGGTGAGGACGACCGCGCTCACCGGCCCCTCCACACGCGGGCGTGCAGCGGGTTGAAGCCCATCCGGTAGACGAGCTCGGCCGGCCGCGCGATGTCCCAGATCGCGAGGTCGCACCACTTGCCGGCCTCCAGCGTGCCGGTCTCGGGCAGGCGCCCCAGCGCGCGCGCCGCCTCGCGGGTGACGCCCGCGAGGCATTCCTCGACCGTGAGACGAAACAGCGTCGCGCCCATGTTGAGGACGAGGAGCAGCGAGGTCAGCGGCGAGGTGCCGGGGTTGCAGTCGGTGGCGAGCGCCATCCGGGTGCCGTGGCGGCGGAAGAGGTCGACCGGCGGCACCTTGGTCTCGCGGATGAAGTAGAAGGCGCCCGGCAGGAGCACCGCCACCGTGCCGGCGCGGGCCATCGCGGCGGCGCCCGCCTCGTCCGCGTATTCGAGATGGTCGGCCGAGAGCGCCCCGAACCGGGCCGCGAGCGCCGCGCCGCCGAGGTTCGAGAGCTGGTCGGCGTGGAGCTTCACCGGCAGCCCCAGCGCCTGCGCCGCCGTGAACACCCGGGCCGTCTGCTCGGGCGAGAAGGCGATGCCCTCGCAGAAGGCGTCCACCGCGTCGGCGAGCCCGTCCCGCGCCATCGCGGGCAGCATCGCGTCGCAGACGCGTGCGATGTAGCGGTCCTTGTCGCCCTCCTCCGGCGGCAGCGCGTGGGCGCCGAGGAACGTCGTCGTCACCGCGACGGGGCGGGCCTCGCCCAGCGCGCGCGCCGCCCGCAGGCTCGCGGCCTCCGCCTCCTGCGACAGCCCGTAGCCCGACTTGATCTCGACCGTCGTCACGCCCTCGGCGAGGAGCGCGTCGAGGCGCGGCAGCGCGCTTCCCACGAGATCGGCGGGCGCCGCCGCGCGGGTCGCCCGCACCGTCGAGACGATGCCCCCGCCCGCCCGCGCGATCTCCTCGTAGGTCGCCCCCGCGAGCCGCGCCTCGAATTCCTGCGCCCGGTCGCCCCCGAACACCAGATGGGTGTGGCAGTCGATCAGGCCCGGCGTGATCCAGCGGCCCTCGCAGGCCACGATCTCGGGGGCATCGAGCGGCGGGGCCTCCGCGGCCGGCCCGGCATAGAGGATGCGGCCGTCGCGGGCCGCCACCACCCCGTCCTCGACGATCCCGAGGCCGGGCCGGTCCGCCGCCAGGGTCGCCAGACGGGCTCCGCGCCAGATGCGGTCGCACTGCATGGGGTCACCCCTTCGGCCCGGTGGCTTCGTGCGTCGAGTATGTATAGACATAATCGGCCGCGCGAAGCCTTGTCCAGCGCGCACCGGAGGGCGATCGATGGCACGGCTCTGGTTCCGCTCCGCCCTGCTCCCCGACGGGTGGGCCGAGGGGGTCGCCCTCGCCATCGCGGACGGGCGCATCGCCGCCGTCGCGCGCGGCGTGCCGGCGGCGGCGGGCGACGAGAGGGCAGAGATCGGCCTGCCGGGCTTGACCAACCTGCACAGCCACGCCTTCCAGCGCGGCATGGCGGGCCTCGCCGAGACCCGGGGTCCGGGCCCGGATTCGTTCTGGACCTGGCGCGAGGTGATGTACCGCTTCGTCGACCGCATGGACCCGGACGATGCCGAGGCCATCGCCGCCCAGGCCTATGTCGAGATGCTGGAGGCGGGCTTCACCCGTGTCGGCGAGTTCCACTACCTGCACCACGATCCGGCCGGGGCGCCCTATGCCGATCGCGCCGAGATGGCCGCCCGGATCGCCGCCGCCGCGCAATCCACCGGGATCGGCCTCACCCTGCTGCCGGTGTTCTACGCCCATGGCGGCTTCGGGCCGGGGCGGGGCGCCCCGCCCGCCCCGCCGAGCCCCGGCCAGCGCCGCTTCCTGTCGGACCGCGACGGGTTCGCCGCGCTGATGCGCGACAGCCGCCGGGCGGTGGCGGAGCTTCCCGATGCGGTGGTGGGGATCGCCCCCCACAGCCTGCGCGCCGCGACCCTGGACGACATCGCGGCGATCCTGCCGCTGGCCGAGGGCGGACCGGTCCACATCCACGCGGCCGAGCAGGTGCGGGAGGTCGAGGAATGCCTGGCCGCGACCGGCGCCCGCCCGGTGGAGCTGCTGCTCGACCGGGCCGGCGTCGACCGGCGCTGGTGCCTGATCCACGCCACGCACATGACGGCGGCGGAGCGGCGCCGGTTCGCGGCGAGCGGGGCGGTGGCGGGTCTCTGCCCGATCACCGAGGCCAATCTCGGCGACGGCGTGTTTCCGCTCGCCGCCTTCGCGGGGGAGGGGGGATTGGTTGGGATCGGCAGCGACTCGAACGTGCTGATCTCGGCCGCCGCGGAACTGCGGCTCCTCGAATACGCCCAGCGCCTCACCGGGCAGGCCCGCGCGGTCGCGGCGACGCCCGCGCATCCGTCGACCGGGCGGGCGCTGATCGAGGCCTGCCTCGCGGGCGGGGGCCAGGCGCTCGGCGCGCCGGGCGGCCTCGCCGTCGGGCACTCCGCCGACATCATCGCCCTCGACCCGGACCATCCGGCGCTCGCGGCGCGCAGCCGGGATGCGTGGCTCGACGGCTGGATCTTCGCCGCGCGCGAGGGAGGGGTGGAGCAGGTCTGGCGCGCGGGGCGCCGCGTGGTCGCGGACGGGCGCCACGTGGCCCGCGAGGCGGTGGCGGCGCGCTTCCGGGCGACGCTCGCGAGGCTCGCCGCATGAGCCGGGCCGCGACGCTGGGCGAGCGCATCCGCGGCGAGATCGAGACCCGGATCCTCTCCGGCGAGTGGCCGCCGGGGCACCGCATCCCCTTCGAATCCGAGCTGTCGGCCCTCTACGGCTGCTCGCGCATGACCGTGAACAAGGTGCTGGCCGGTCTCGCCGAGGCGGGACTGATCGAGCGCCGCCGCCGCGCGGGCTCCTTCGTGGCCCAGCCCGCGCTGCAATCGGCGGTGCTGCGCATCCCCGACATTCCGGCTGAGATCCAGGGCCGCGGCGAGGCCTATGCGTTCGAGCTGATCGACCGGCGCACGCGGGAATCCGGCGCCCACGAGCCCCCGGCCGCGGGGCTGATGCCGGGCCTCGCCCTTCTCGACCTCACCTGCCGCCACCTCGCGGACGGGCGCCCCTTCGCCTACGAGGAGAGGCTGATCAGCCTCGCGGCCGTGCCCGCCGCCGCGCAGGCGGATTTCACGGCGGTGCCGCCCGGCACGTGGCTGCTGCAGCACGTGCCCTGGACCCAGGCCGAGCACCGCATCACCGCCGTCAACGCCGCCCCGCGCCTCGCCCGCGCCCTCGGCCTTCCCGCCGGCGGCGCCTGCCTGTCGGTCGAGCGTCGCACCTGGCGGGGTCCGGAGACCCTCACCTACGTGCGCCAGACTTTCCGGGGCGACGCCTACAGCCTGGGGGCGCGGTTCTCGCCCTGACACGCTCGCGGTGAAACCGGGGCCGGTGCGCGGCCGTTGGCCCGGTTCGGCGCGGGAGGGCGCGATGACCGGCAGGCGGGCGAAGGGGCGCGGACCGATCGAGGAGAAGCGCGGGCGCGGCGCAGCACCGGCCCATGCGTGAGCCGGCCGCCCTCCCGCCGCTCGTCGGCACCGATCCGCCCGCCCGCCCCAAAGCCCTCGCCGATCCGGCGGCCGTCGCGGCGCGCCGCGCGCTCCTCGAAGCGCCCCACCTCGCCCCCTTGCGCGCCCTGGCCGAGCGCATCCGGGCCGAGCGCGAGGCGCCGGTCCCCGAGCCCGATCCCCTCGACGGGGGCATTGCGGCGCGGCTGCTGCTGCTCCTCGAAACCCCCGGCCCCGGCATCGCCCGCACGGCCTTCGTCTCCCGCGACAATCCCACCGGCACCGCCGCCAACCTCTTCGGCTTCCTCGCCGAGGCCGGCATCGCGCGCGCCGAGACGCTGATCTGGAACGCGGTGCCCTGGGTCATCCACGCCCCCGGCGCCCGCAACCGCGCGCCGCGCCCCGGCGAGATCCGGCAGGCCGTCCCCTACCTCGTCCCGCTCCTCGACCTGATGCCGCACCTCGCCGTCGCGGTGCTCGCCGGCCGCGTCGCGCAGACGCTCGCGCCGGTGCTGGCTGCCGCGCGCCCGCGCGTGGCCGTCATCGGCGTGCCGCATCCGAGCCCGACCTACGTCTGCACCAGTCCGACCGTGCCCGCGCGTATCCGCGCCGGCCTCACCGAGGCCGCCCGCCGCCTCGCCGCGGCGCCTTGCCCTCCCGTCCGTCTGGCCATCGCGTCCGGGAGCGCCTAAATGGCGGTCTCAAGCGGGGCTCGGTCGGAGTGCCGCCGAAGGTGCCGGCGGCGCACACCGTCCTCGACGGGAGCGCGGCCGGCGGCCAGCGGAGTCGGACGCCGACGACATGAATTTCGCCACGCAGGACAAGCATCTCGCCCGGGCCGCGCCGACCGCGCCGCCGCGCGACGCCGATCCGGCCGGACAGGATCCGGGCGATCCGCCCGTCGGCGCCGAGCCCGGCGACAGGTCCGGCCGCCGCCGGCGGCGCTACGCCTGGATCGGCACCGCGGCGAGCGCGGTGCTCTTCCTGATCTCGCTGGGGGTCCTGTACGAACTCGTCTCGACGGTGACGTGGTCGGAGCTGCGCTCCGCCTTCACGGCGGCAACGGTCGAGCAGGTCAGCCTCGCGATCCTGCTCGTCTGCGTCAGCTACCTGTTCCTCACCTGCTACGATGCGCTGGCGCTGCGCCAGCTCGCCATCCGGGTGCCCTACCGGACCACGGCGCTCGCCTCGTTCACGAGCTACGCGGTGAGCTTCAACCTGGGCTTCCCGCTGCTCACCGCCGGCACCATCCGCTACTGGATCTATTCCGGCCAGGGCCTCAGCCCGGGGCGGATCGCGGCCCTCACCATCGTGGCGGGCTTCACCTTCTGGCTCGGCATGGGGGCGGTGCTCGGCCTGAGCCTGCTGCGCGAGGCCGAGCCGCTCACGCGCCTCACCTACACCAGCACGCGCTTCAACCTCGGGCTCGGCCTCGCCGCGCTCGCGGGGGTGCTCGCATATCTCGCCTGGGTCACGGTGAAGCGGCGCAGCGTGAAGGTGAAGGGCTGGCGCCTCGAACTGCCGGGGCTCGGCCTGTCCCTGAGCCAGATGCTGGTCGGGGCGGGCGACGTCTGCGCGGCGGCGGGCGTGCTCTACGTGCTGCTGCCGCCCGGGCACGGGGTCAGCTTCGAGACCTTCCTGGCGATCTACGTGGTTGCGGCGATGCTGGGCATCGCCAGCCACGCGCCCGGCGGGCTCGGGGTCTTCGAGGCGACGATCCTGCTCGCCCTCTCGGGGCTGCCGCGCGAGTCGGTGCTCGGCGCATTGCTGCTCTTCCGCGTCTGCTACTACCTCGTCCCGTTCGTGGTCGCGCTCGCGGCGCTCGGCGCCTACGAGATCGCCAAGCGCGTCCGTCTCACCCCCCGCGAGGCCCCGGACGACGACGGGGCCGATGGCGGCCCGGCGGGCTGAGCGGTGCCCTTCGATCCCGGCCGTCCCGGTCCGAGCGCCCACCGGGCGGCGTGGCGCGGCGCGCTCGTCGCCGGGCTCCTCGTCCTCGCGATGGCGGTCCTCAGAAGCGGCGTCGATCCCTGGCTCTGCGCGGGCACGGGCTGTGCCGTGCTCCTGGGCGGATGGCTGGCGAGCCCGCGCGGGCCGGCGCCGCGGCCGCGGGCCGAGGCCGCCCGCGAGGCCCGCCACAGCCTCGCCGAGGCCCTGCTCGCCAACATCCCCGACCCGGTGATCCTGATCGACCGCCGGGCGCTGGTGATCGAGGCCAACGCCGCCGCCCGCGCCCTGCTGCCGACCCTGCGGGCGAAATACCCGCTCTCCTTCGCCCTGCGCGATCCGGCGGTGCTCGACGGCATCGCCACCGTGCTCCACACCGGCGGGCCGCTCAAGACCATCTACGCGCCGCGGGTGCCGACCGAGCGCACCTTCGAGGTGCAGATCGGCGCCATGCAGGACGCGGCGGGATCCGACCGCCCGCCGAACGTGGTGCTGTTCCTGCGCGACCTCACCTCGGCCGAGCGCCTGGAGACCATGCGGGTCGACTTCGTGGCCAATGCCAGCCACGAGCTGCGCACCCCGCTCGCCTCGCTGCTCGGCTTCATCGAGACCCTGCAGGGGCCGGCCCGCAACGATCCGGCCGCGCGCGAGCGCTTCCTCGGCATCATGCGCGAGCAGGCGTTGCGCATGACGCGGCTCATCGACGACCTGCTCTCGCTCTCGCGCATCGAGCTGCGCGCCCACGTGCCCCCGACCACGCCCGTCGAGGTGGTGCCCCTCGTCCGCCAGATCGTCGATTCCCTGAACCCGCTCGCCCTGGAGCGCGGCGTGCGCGTCACGCTGATGGCCGGGGAGGGGCCGCACCGCGTGCTCGGCGACCGCGACGAGATCCTGCGCCTCGTCGAGAATCTCGTCGAGAACGCCGTGAAGTACGGCGGCGGCCGGGTGGAGGTCGCGGTGGCGCGCCTGCCGGGGGCGGAGGGCCGCCAAGCCCAGATCGAGGTGGCGGTGCGCGACGACGGCCCCGGCATCGCCCCCGAGCACGTGCCGCGGCTGACCGAGCGCTTCTACCGGGTCGACGCCGCGTCGAGCCGCCAGCAGGGCGGCACCGGCCTCGGCCTCGCCCTCGTCAAGCACATCCTCAACCGCCACCGCGGGCGGCTCGCCATCGAGAGCGAGCCGGGCCAGGGGGCGACCTTCCGGGCCGCGATCCCGGCCCTGCCCGAGGAGCCGGCGGCCGCACGCTCCCGGCCAAGCGGTGGCGAGACGGTTCCTTAACCATGACGGCGGCACCATCCGTGTTCGGAGGGATGCCGGGAGCCGCCGATGATCGTCCGACCAGCGCTCTGCGGGCTCGTCCTGCCGCTCATCGCGCTCCTGCTCGCCGGACCGGCCGCGGCCGGGGATTGCCGGGCCAAGGCCGTCGACATCCTGAAGGCCGCATCGCCGAACGGCTACGCGATCTTCCAGCAGGTCGCGGACAAGGCCTTCTTCCGCACCTGGATCGATTGTGATGATGCGCAGTACGGTCTTCCGACCGCGGTGCACGAATCCGTCCACATGATCACCGCGGACGCCGACGCCTATCCGCTGGTCGGCGGCGGGTCGGTCAAGCGACCGCCCGAGGACACCACGCTGCTCGCGCCCGCCCGGATCGCGCGGCAGTTCCGGCCGAGCCTGTTCGTGGCGACCTACCTGCGCCCGGGACGCGCGACCTCCGCGGAGGATGTCCGCTACCTGCTCGACGAACTCAACGCCTATACGCACGACCTCGACACGGCGCTGGCGCTCGACGCCCTGCACGATCCGACCGTCCAGGTGTCCCACCGCGACGGTCTCGCGGCGCTGATGAGCTTCGTCGCCCTATACATCGAGGCCGCCGCGACCGATCCTCCGACCTGGACCGGGCTGAAACGTTCCGAGACCAGGGCCGCCGTCGCGGCGTTGTGGGGCCAGGCGGAGCGCACCATGCTCGCCTCCTGCCGCATCCCGGGTCTCGGCAGCGAGGACAGGACCTTTCTGAGCAAGCTGTGCGCGGTCGATCCGCAAGCCGCGCTCAAGCGGCTGCTCGGGCGGCCCGCATTGTGCCCCAAGGCCTGTCTGGAGGCCGGGCCCAGGACGGCCAGTCGCGATTGACGGAATCGACCGGATGCGGGGACCGGACGCCGCCGCATCCGGACGCGCCGACTCAGTGGCAGCCGCAGCCGTGGTAGACGTTCTGGACGCTGTTGGTGTGCACGTAGTGCGCCGGGAGGTGCTGCACCCGGGACACGCTGACGTTGCGGATGACCGGAACGGTGTGGTGGTGAACGCGCGTGACGGTGTGCACCCGCACGATCGGCCGGACGCGGGTGATGTTGTAGATGTGGCGTGTCTTGTGCACGTAGTGCGTGCGCTGCACGTTCCGGTACTGGATCTTGTTCACCATCTTGTTGACGGTCCGATAGTTGTAGACCGGAGCCACCGGACCGCACCGGCTGCAGCGGGCATTCGCCTCGACCGAAGTTCCGAAGAGGGTGAAGGCCGCGATCAGGGCGGCACAGACGGCAGTGAAGTACCTTGCCATAGTCGAATTCCTTGCTGCAGAATTGCATCGGTTCCGACCTATCAAACCCGATTCCACCGTCCAAGTCGGATCCACGGTCTACGTAGTATTCCGAAGGGCACAGTTAGAGGCGCCTTAAGGCGAAGTCCGCGATCGACCGGACATCATCGCGCCTGGGGACGCGACGCGCGGCATTCCTCTGGGAACGCAGCGGACCGATTTTGCCACGCCTCCGATGATGGGTCCCTCGACTTCGTGCGAGCCTTCCGCGGAGGGCAGCGGCAGGGCTGTGCCCGGAGATTTGTCGCCGAAGGACCGCCTCAGCAGAAGCGCACGGGGCGATTCTGCTGAGGCTCTGATGGGGCATCATGTTCGCCGCCGAACCGGTGGCCGCTTCGGCGCATGATGCTTAAGGGCAGGCGACGAGCACCCGCCCGGCGTAATCCGCCCCCGTCGCCGCCGCGGCGGCCGGGCGGGCCGTCGCCTCCGCATCCGGGATGATCTGCTCGCCCTCGCGCGCCTCTCGGGCCGGCCGGGTGAGTTTGAGGAGGCAGGCAGGACCGCCCGTGAGCCGCACCGCATCGGCCTCGGGCGGGAGACCGAAGGCGACGTAGAAGTCCGGATCGAGCGTGGCGAGGACGAGGGTGCGCACCGCCTCGCCGCGCGCCTCCGGCGCCAGGGTGAAGGAGAGGGTGAGGCGCCCGTCCCGATAGGCGGCGCGGGCCTCGCTCGGCGCGGCGAGGCGCAGGGAGCGCCCGTTCAGCTTTGCCTGCACGAAGGATCCGCTCTCGCCGAGCGCCCGGGCGCGGCTGCGGGCCAGCTCCGCCAGCTTCTCGGGGTCGGGCACGCCGTCGCGCCGCGAGTCGAGATTGAGCACCGCGAAGGCCGAGTAGGCCGGGTCGAAGGTCCAGGCGAGCCGGAGCGCCACCAGGGACTTGGCCTCGTCGAGCACGATCTCGGTGCGGGCCTGCACCCAGACGTGCGGATGGGCCTGGGCCGGCGCGGGCACCAGGGCTGCGCAGAAGAGCATCGCCGGCAGGGCCGTGCGGGCGCCGGGCGCCCGCGTCGTTCGGTTCGATCGCATGCCCGCGCTGTCCCGCGCCAGCGCGGCGAAACCATGTTCGCGGCGCAGGGGTGCCGCGATGGAGCCACCGTGCCGCCTCGCCTCGCCGCTTCCCACATGCGAGGGTGAGCCAGGATCCACCGTGATGACCGCGCCCGCCCGCCGCCTCAGCCTTCCCGTCGAGGGGATGACCTGCGCGTCCTGCACCGGCCGCGTCGAGCGGGTGCTGCGCGCCGTGCCGGGCGTCTCCGGCGTCGCCGTGAACCTCGCCACCGGCCGCGCCACCCTCGACCTCGCGCCCGACAACGATCCGGGTGCCGTCGCGGAGGCGGTGGCGGAGGCGGGCTACGCCATCCCCGAGCGCACGCACGCGTTCGTGGTCGAGGGCATGACCTGCGCGTCGTGCACGGGCCGAGTCGAGCGGGTGCTGCGCGCCGTGCCGGGGGTGCGCGAGGCGAGCGCCAACCTCGCCACCGGCCGGGTGAGCGTGCGCCATCCGGATGGTCTCGTCACGGCGGCGGCCCTGGAGGAGGCGGTGGCACAGGCGGGCTACGCCCTGCGCCCCCTGCCCGAGACCCGCCCGCAGGCGCCGGCGGGCGCCGCCGAGGCGGACGCGTTGCGCCGCGATCTGATCTGGGCCGGAATCCTGTCGCTCCCGGTCGTCGTCCTCGACATGGGGGCGCACCTCGTGGGCCACGCCCTGCTCGCCCCGGGCTGGGGCGCCGCCCTGCAGGCGGGTCTCGCCACCCTGGTGCTCGGGGGGCCGGGGCGCCGCTTCTTCCGGCGCGGGGTGCCCGGCCTGCTGCGCGGCCACCCGGACATGAACGCGCTGGTGGCGCTCGGCACCGGGGCGGCCTACGGCTATTCGCTCGTCGCCGTGCTGGCGCCGCAGCTCCTGCCGGCCGGCACCGCCCACGTCTACTTCGAGGCGTCGGTCCTCATCGTCACGCTGATCCTGCTCGGGCGCTTCCTCGAAGCGCGGGCGAAGGGCCGCACCGGCGCGGCGATCGCGCGCCTCGTCGGACTCTCGCCCAAGACCGCGCGGCTGCTGCGCGACGGCACCGAGGCCGAGGTGCCGGTGGCCGAGCTGCGCCCCGGCGACCGCGTGCGCGTGCGCCCCGGCGAGCGCCTGCCCGCCGATGGGCGGGTGGTGGCGGGTGCCTCGGCGGTCGACGAGAGCATGATCACCGGCGAGCCGGTTCCGGTGCGCAAGGGCGCCGGGGCGCCGGTCACCGGCGGCACCGTCAACGGCACCGGCAGCCTCGACGTCGCGGTGGAGCGGGTCGGGGCCGACACGGTGCTGGCGCAGATCGTCCGCATGGTCGAGGCGGCGCAGGGCGCCAAGCTGCCGATCCAGGCGATGGTCGACCGGGTCACCGGCTGGTTCGTGCCGGTGGTGCTCGGGCTCGCCCTCCTCACCTTCCTGGCGTGGCTCCTGCTCGCGCCGGGGCCGTCGCTGGGGCTCGCCCTCGTCAACGCCATCGCGGTGCTGATCATCGCCTGCCCGTGCGCCATGGGACTCGCGACCCCGACCTCGATCATGGTCGGCACCGGCCGGGCGGCGGAGCGCGGGGTGCTGTTCCGCAACGGCGCGGCCCTCCAGGCGCTGGAGGGGGTGCGCGCCATCGCCTTCGACAAGACCGGCACCCTCACGGAGGGGCGGCCGGCGCTCACGGACCTGACGGCGGCGCCCGGCCAGGATGCGCCGACGGCGCTCGCCCACGCGGCCGCCCTCGAAGCCCGCTCCGAGCACCCGCTCGCCCGCGCGGTGGTCGAGGCCGCGCAGGCGAGGGGCCTCGCGCTTCCGCCCGTCGAGGCCTTCGAGGCCGTGCCGGGCTTCGGCCTGACGGGCCGGGCCGGCGGGCGGGCGGTGGCGGTGGGGGCGGCGCGCCACATGGTCCGCCTCGGCCTCGACGTCGCGCCCTTCGCCGAGGAGGCGGCGCGGCTCGGGCAGGCGGGGCGCTCGCCCCTCTACGTCGCCCTCGACGGGCGGCTCGCCGCGATCCTGGCGGTGGCCGACCCGGTGAAGCCGACCGCCGCGGCGGCGATCGCGGCCCTGCGGGCGCGAGGCCTCGCCGTCGCGCTCGTAACCGGCGATGACCGGCGCACCGCGGAAGCAATTGGCCGGACGCTCGGCCTCGACGCCGTGCAGGCCGAGGTGCTGCCCGAGGGCAAGCTCGCGGCGGTGCGGGCGATGCGCGCCGCCCACGGCCCGGTTGCCTTCGTGGGCGACGGGATCAACGACGCGCCGGCCCTCGCCGAGGCGGATGTGGGCATCGCGCTCGGCACCGGCACCGACGTGGCGGTGGAGAGCGCCGACGTGGTGCTGATGGGGGGCGATCCCGCCGGCGTGGCGGAGGCGCTGGCCCTGTCGCGCGCCACCATGCGCAACATCCGCCAGAACCTCTTCTGGGCCTTCGCCTACAACGCCGCCCTCATCCCGGTCGCGGCGGGCGCGCTCCACGCCCTCGGCGGCCCGCTCCTCTCGCCGGTCTTCGCCGCGGGCGCGATGGCCCTGTCGAGCGTGTTCGTGGTCGGCAACGCGCTGCGCCTGCGGCGGGCGTGAGCGCGGGATTCCTTCCCGCGCGGGATCCATTCCCGCGCGAGCCCGGCGTTGCCTTCAGGAGCCGGCCGCCCCGCTCGCGGCGGGCGGGTCCGCCTCCACCCGGTGGGCGCCCGGCGCGGCGGCGAAGAGGGCGCGCGTGTAGGCGTGGCGCGGCGCCGCGAAGACCGCGGCGGTCTCGCCCTCCTCCACCACCTGCCCGTTCAGCATCACGATCAGCCGGTCGCACAGGCGGGCGGCCACGCGCAGGTCGTGGGTGATGAACAGGATCGCGAGGTTCAGCCGCTCGCGCACGCTCTCGAACAGGTCGAGCACCTGCGCCTGGACCGAGACGTCCAGGGCCGAGACCGCCTCGTCGGCGATGAGCAGGGCGGGCTCCATCGCCAGTGCCCGGGCGATGGCGATGCGCTGGCGCTGGCCGCCCGAGAATTCGTGCGGGAAGCGGTCGAGCGCGGAGGCGTCGAGCCCCACGAGGTCGAGCAGGCGGCGTGCCCGCTCGAAGGCTTCCTCGCGCGGCAGGCCGTAGTTGCGCGGCCCCTCGGTGATCGCCTGCCCGACCGTGCGGCGCGGGTTGAGCGAGCGGTAGGGATCCTGGAAGATCACCTGCACGCGCCGCCGGTAGGGGTGGAGCGCCCGGCCTGAGAGCGGGGCGATGTCGGTGCCGTCGAGGCGGATCTCGCCCCCGGTCGGGTCGACGAAGCGGGCGACGCAGCGCGCGAGCGTCGACTTGCCCGAGCCCGATTCGCCGACGATGCCGAGGGTCTCGCCCGGCTGCAGCGTCAGCGTCACCCCGTCGAGCGCCCGCACGGTGCGGCCCGCGCGCGAGAACAGCCCGCCGCCATAGGTCTTCTCCAGCGCCCGCGTGTTGAGCACCGGGGCGGTCGCGGCCGGGCGCGGCCGGGGCGGCGGCGGCGTCGCGGAGGGCACCGCCGCGATCAGCATGCGGGTGTAGGGGTCGCGGGGGGAGCGCAGCACGGCGGCCGCCGTGCCCTCCTCCACGAGGCGTCCGCCCTTCATCACCGCGACCCGGTCGGCGATCTCCGCCACCACGCCGAAATCGTGGGTGATGAACAGGATCCCGGCGTCGCGCCGCGCCTGCAACTCGCGCATCAGCCGCAGGATCTGCGCCTGCGTCGTGACGTCGAGCGCGGTCGTCGGCTCGTCCGCGATGATCAGCGCGGGGTCGTTGGCGAGCGCCATCGCGATCATCACCCGCTGGCGCTGGCCCCCCGAGAGCTGGTGCGGGTAGGCGCCCGCCATCCGCTCCGGGTCGGGCAGGTGCACGTCGCGCATCAGCGCGAGAACGCGGGCCCGGCGCTCCGACCCCGAGAGCCGGTCGGCATGGGCCTCCAGGATCTCGTCGATCTGGGCGCCCACCTGCAGCACCGGGTTGAGCGCCGTCATCGGCTCCTGGAACACCATCGCCATCCGGCCGCCCCGCAGGGCGCGCAGCCGGGCGGGGCTGGCCTTCACCACGTCCTCGCCCTGGAGCAGGATCTCGCCGCGCGACGGCTTGAGCACCGGGGGGAGCAGGCCCATCACCGCGTGGGCGGTGACCGACTTGCCCGAGCCGGATTCGCCGACGACGCACAGGATCTCGCCCGGCGCCACCATCAGGGAGAGGCCCTCCACCGCGTGCGCGCGGTCGGAGAGGCGCGGCAGCGGGATCGTCAGATCCCGGATGGCGAGGACCGGCGCGCTCATCGCAGCGCCCCCACGCGCCGGGCGATGCGCGGATCGAGCGCGTCGCGCAGGCCGTCGCCCAGGATGTTCACGGCGAGCACCGTGGCGGCAACGCACAGGCCCGGAAACAGGATCACCCAGGGGGCGAGCTGGAAGGCTTGGCGCCCCTCCGCCATGACGTTGCCCCAGCTCGGCACCTCGGTCGGGATGCCGGCGCCGAGGAAGCTCAGGATCGCCTCGGTGAGGATCGCGGAGGCACAGACATAGGTGCCCTGCACGATCAGCGGCGCGATGGTGTTGGGCAGGACGTGGCGCCACAGCAGCAGCGGCAGGCGCGTGCCCGCCCCGATCGCCGCCTCGACGTAGGGCTCCTCGCGCACGCTCAGCACCACGCCGCGCACGAGCCGCGCCACGCGCGGGATCTCCGGGATCGTGATCGCCACGATCACCGTGAGCACGCCGGCGCCCGAGAGCGTCACCAGCGCGATGGCGAGCAGGATCGAGGGAATCGCCATCACCCCGTCCATCACCCGCATCACCACGGTGTCGAGCCAGCGGATGTAGCCGGCGACGAGGCCGATCGCCAGCCCGAGCACCACCGCGGTCAGGGCCACCGCGGCGCCGATGGCGAGCGAGACCCGGGCGCCGTAGACGACGCGGCTGTAGACGTCGCGCCCGAAGGCGTCGGTGCCGAACCACGCGGCCCCCGAGGGCGGGCGCAGGCGCAGCCTCGGGCGCAGCTGGATCGGGTCGACGGTGCCGAGCCAGGGGGCGGCCAGGGCCGCCACCAGGACCACGAGCAGCACCGCGAGGCCGAACAGCACGCCCGGGTGGCGCAGGACCGGCGGCAGGGTGCGGGCGGGCGCGGCGGCGGGCGCGCTCAATAGCGGATCCTCGGGTCGAAGAAGAGATAGGTGAGGTCGATCGCGAGGTTGATCAGCACGTAGAGCCCCGAGAACAGCAGGATCACCCCCTGGATGACCGGGTAGTCGCGGGCGAGCACCGCATCGACGGTGAGGCGCCCGAGGCCGGGCAGGTTGAACACGCTCTCGGTGACGACCACCCCGCTGATCAGGAGCGCGATGCCGATGCCGATCACCGAGATCACCGGCACGGCGGCGTTGCGCAGGGCGTGGCGGGAGAGCACGCGGCTCTCGCGAAGCCCCTTGGCCCGGGCGGTGCGGATGTAGTCCTCGCCCAGCACGTCGAGCACGCTCGCCCGCGTGGTGCGGGCGATGAGCGCGATGTAGATCGCCGACAGGGTCAGGGTCGGCAGCACCAGCCGCTCGATGAAGGGGCCGAACCCCTGCGTGATGCTGACGTAGCCCTGCACCGGCAGGAGCCTCAGGTGCATCGCCAGCCCGAAGATCCAGAGGTAGCCCAGCACGAAGACCGGCACCGAGAAGCCGAGCACCGAGAAGGCCATCACGCCCCGGTCGATCCAGGTGCCGTGCCGCCACGCCGCCACGACCCCGAGCGGCACCGCCACCAGCACCGCGAACAGGATCGTGGTGGTGGCGAGCGCCAGCGTCGGCTCGATGCGCTCGCCGATCAGCCGCGTCACCGGCTGGTTCGACAGGATCGAGGTGCCGAGGTCGCCGTGCAGGAGGCGCCAGATCCACGAGCCGAATTGCTGCAGCATCGGCTCGTCGAGGCCGAGCCGGGCGCGGATCGCGGCGATCTGCTCGGGCGTCGCCGCATCCCCCGCCAGGATCGCCGCCGGATCGCCGGGGGCGAGGCGCAGGAGGGCGAACACCACCACCGCCACCACCCCCATGACGGGCAGCGTCGCGGCGAGCCGCCCTGCGACGAACCGGAGCATCGGCGACGCCTCACTGCTTCTCGATGTTCCAGAACACCGGCGCCGGCCCTTGGAGGATGCCCTTGAGGGAGCTGCGCACCGCGAGCGGGGAGGTGTACTGCCCCGTGGGGAAGTAGGTCGCGACCGCGTAGGCGCGCGTCTGCACCTCGGCGGCGATCGCCTTCTGCTTGGCCGGATCGGTCTCGCGGGCGTAGGCGTCGCGCAATTTCTCGATCTCGGCGTCCTCCGCCCAGCCGAACCAGCCGCCGACCTTGCCCTTGGCGTTCACCCCGACATTCGCGATCGGGTTCAGCATGTCGGCGTTGACCCAGGTGGTGTGGAAGATGTTCCAGCCGCCCTGGTCCACCGGATCCTGCTTGGCGCGCCGCCCGACCAGCGTCTGCCAGTCCATAGACTGAAGGTCGACCTTCATGCCGATGGCGCGCAGGGCCTGGGCGGTGACGGGGCCGAGCGGCGCCACGATGGCGAGGTCGGTGGGCTGCATGATCACGACCGGCCGGCCGTCGTAGCCGCCCTCCTTGAGGAGCTGCTTGGCCTTCGCGAGGTCGGGCTTCATCGGCGCGCCGGCGTCCGTGGCGTTCGGCGTGCCGCAGACGAACATGGCGAGGCAGGGCTGCATGTAGTCAGGGTTGCCGATCTGGGCGTCGAGATAGTCCTGCTGGTTGACGGCGTGCAGCACCGCCTGCCGGATCTTCGGGTTGTCGAAGGGCGGATTGAGCCAGTTCATCCGGACCATGCCGGAGAAGCCGAGCGGATTGTAGTTGTTGATGACGACGCCCTTGGCGCCCTTGAGGATGTCGAGGAAGTCGTGCGGCGGCTGCTCGATGTAGTCGATCTCGCCGTTGATGAGGGCGTTCACGGCGGTCTGGTAGTCGGGGATGTTGATCCACTCGACCCGGTCGAGCTTGGCGAGCTTGCCGCCCGCGAGCCAGCTCGGCGGCTCGGCGCGCGGCACGTAGTCGGGGTTCTTCTCGTAGACGACCTTGAGGCCGGGCTGGAACTCGGCCTTCACGAAGCGGAACGGACCCGAGCCGATCTCCTCCGGCACGTTGCGGTCGGCGGGGGTCTCGGCGATGCGCTTGGGCATGATGAAGGGCACGTTCGACGACGGCTTGCCCAGCGAGGCGAGCACGAGGCCGTAGGGCTGCTTCAGGGTCAGCGTGAAGGTCTTGTCGTCCACGGCCTTCAGGCTCGCCGTGTATTCCATGAGCTTCTGGCCCATGCCGTCGCGCTTGCCCCAGCGCTGGAGCGAGGCGATGCAATCCTCGGCCGTGACCGGCGCGCCATCATGGAACTTCAGCCCGTCCCGGAGCGTGAAGGTGTAGGTCAGCTTGTCGTCGCTGACGGAAAAATCCTTCACCATCTGCGGCTTGATCTCGAACCGTTCGTCCGTGGCGAACAGGGTGTCGTAGATCATGTAGCCGTGGTTGCGGGCGATGTAGGCCGTGGTGATGATCGGATCGGTGATGCGCAGGCCGGAATGCATCACGGCCTTGAGCACCTTCTTGTCCTGCGCCGCGGCCGGGCCGCTGAGCACCAGGGCCGCCCCGAGCGCGACCGCCACACGCCTCGTCAGTCCTGCACGCATTCCCGTTGGTCCCCGTTGGCGTCCAGGCGCGGCATGCACGGCGCAGGCCACGGCCACCGGCATGGGACCGGATCGCGCCGCCCGAGTCCAGCGGTCATTGGGCGTGTTGCATGGGGTCCGGCAGGGAATCCACGCCGGCGATGCCCGGCATGGCGCGCGGACGCCCCCGGATCCGCAGCCTTGCGTCGAGGCCGCACATGCAGACCACCTTGAGCGTGCAGCCGGTCGCCTGCGCCGCCGGATCGGGACGCCGAGCGGCGTCGGCTCACGCCCCGCGCAGCAGGTGCAGGCTGAACGTTCCGGCCTCGTCCACCCACACGGCCTCCGGCGTCCAGCCGGCGCGGCGCGCGATGTCCTGAAAGGCGGAGGGCTCGTACTTGAACGAGTTGTCGGTGTGGAGGCTCTCGCCCGCCGCGAGGTGGAAGGTCCGGTCGCCGAGCCGGCAGGCGGTGTCGCGCGTGGCGACGAGATGGGCCTCGACGCGGAAAGGCGCCTCCAGGACCCGGGCCTCGTGCCGGAAGGCGTCGCGATCGAAGCCGGCCGCGAGTTCGCGGTTGGCCCGCGTCAGGAGGTTGAGGTGGAGCGCGGCCATCAGCCCGTCGCAGCCGCCATAGGCGCGGGCGAGCCGCGCCGGGTCGCGGGTCGGGTCGACGCCGATCAGGAAGCGGCTCGGCCCCAGGGTGTCGCGCACCCGCCGCATGAAGGCCACCGCCTGATCCGGCGCGAAGTTGCTGATGCTCGTGCCCGGAAAGAAGCCGAGGACCGGCCCGTCCGCGAGGCCGACCGGCAGCCGGATCGGTTGCGAGTAGTCGGCGTGGACCGGGCGCATGGCGATCGCGGGATAATCCGCGGACAGGCGCCGGATGGCGGCGACGAGGAAGTCCCAGGAGATGTCGAGGGCGACGTAGCGGGCCGGTGCCTCCAGCACGTCGAGGAGCGCGCGGATCTTGCGGCTCGCACCGCTGCCGTATTCCACCACGGTCGCCCCGCGCCCGACGCGGCCGGCGACCTCGGCGGCGACCGCGGGCAGCAGCGCCATCTCGCGATGGGTCGGGTAGTAGTCGGGATGGGAGCAGATGCGGTCGAACAGCGTCGAGCCGGTCTCGTCCCACAGGTACTTGCCCGGGAGCGCGCGCGGCTGCCCGGACAGGCCGGCGATGGCATCGCGCAGGAAATCCGCCTCGTCCGCGATCATCGGGCATCCCCGCTCGGCCCCGGGCGCGTCGCTTCGAGCACCACGAGGGCGATGCGCTCGACCTCCGCATAGGCCGGCCCGTCGAGTTCCTCGCCATAGGCGTCGGGATCGACCTCCCGGTACGACCAGTCGAGCCCGGCCCGCCGGCAGCGCTCGCCCGCCTCCCGCCGGAAGCCGTCCGCGCCCTCGACGATCGCGGCCCCGGTGAACAGGACCAGCGTGCCGCCCGGCGCGAGGCGGTCCGCCGCGGCCTCGATCACCGCCAGGGACAGGCCCGCCCCATGCCGGCCGCCCCCGTCCCGATAGGCGCGCTTGGCGGCATCGATCATGAACGGCGGGTTCGAGACGATGAGGTCGAACGGCCCCTCGACATCCGCGAGGAGGTCGCTGCGGCAGGGGTGGACGCGCACGCCCGCCAGCCGCGCATTGAGGGCGGCGGCGCGCAACGCCTTGTCGTTGACGTCGACGAGGAGGACTTCGGCCTCCGGCGCGCGCTTGGCGATCGCGATGCCGGCCGCGCCCGAACCGCAGCCGATGTCGACGGCCCGGCGCACCGGCCCGGGGCGGGCCGCCAGATGCGCGACCACCGCCTGCACGAACCGCATCGTGTCCGGGCCGAAGAACACCGCGTCGGCATCGAGCGGCGGATAGGCCGAATGCAGGAAGACCTCGCCGTCGAGGCTCGACAGGCGGAGGGTCGGCCGGAAGCCGTCGCCCTCCGGCACGGCCGCGCCCGCCCGGCGCATCGGATCGAGGAGGGCGGGCGGCAGCAGATCCGCGCGAAACGGCCTGCTCCAGCCGAACACGTCGCGCAGCGAGCGCGCGACGGCATTCCCGGGCCGCCGGTTCACCCGCGCATGGGTCGCGGGCGTCACCGTGGTGAAGGCGTAGCCGGATTCGCGGAGGGCGGAGACCAGGGCGAGCACGGCGTCCTCGGCGGCGGGATCATCCGGGATCATCGGCGGGAATCCCGCTGGGGCGCCACGAAGGCGCCGCTGCGCAGCGCCCGGGCGACGAGGTCGCCATCCGCAGGGGCGACCGCGCCCTTGCGGTGGAACGGGCAGGTCCAGCCCTCGTCCACGACCCGGCCGCTGTACTGGCGCGCGGCCGAGACCTGCCCGTGCGAGGCGAGCATCGGGTTCGGCGAGCCGGCCCAGGCGAGGTCCCGGGCCAGGATGGTGCGCCGCAGGGTGTCGTAGCGGCCCTCGGCGCGCAGCTGCTCGAATTGCTGGTGCAGGTTGAAGACCAGGGCGGGCGTCGCGAAGCGGCGGGCGGGCCGGCTGGCGCCCGGATGCAGGCCGACCACGAAGAAGCCCTCGCCGCCGAGACTGAGGGAGAAGTGCGGGTTGCCGGGATCGGACTGGACGCGCGGGTCGTAGTGCAGGCCCACGCGGCTGTCGTGGTCCGACAAGGCCTGCACGCGCGCCCAGAGATGCGTCTCGAACGCCTCCTCCGGCAGCGGGTCCTCGCCCTCGAACACCACCGCGAAGCTCCGGAACAGCGCCGGCTCCTCGCGGTAGCGCGCGATGAAGGCGAGAAGCGCGGGGTAGATCCGGTCGTCGTCGCGATCCGAGGCGATGTCGCGGGCGACGACGATGCGCAGGCCGCCCCGGCCGAGCGCCGCCTTGGCGCCCACGCACGGGAAGGGCTGCTGCCGGATGAAGTTTCTGAAGCGCTCGGCCAGGGGATGGCCGGCATCGTCCGAGGGCAGGGGCATGGGCACGCAGGTACGCGACGAAGGGAGGTCCGGCGGCAGCCGGACCGGCGAAGGATGAGCGCAGCCGAGGGATCATCTTGGCCGCTGAGGCAAAGGCACGCGACCAACTCAAGATAACGGGTCTTGTTCCGGAGGCATCTTCGCCGTGATGCCCCGGCCCGGTCGCTGGCTTCACCGTTATTGTTCGCCACATCGACCTTTCGGTCAGCCGGAGGATACAGTGAATATTGACGCAGATCCCGGCCTGTGGGGCAGGACG
>NZ_BPQQ01000043.1 GCF_022179325.1 Methylobacterium isbiliense
GGTCGATTCCGCCCCCACCAACCCCGCCTACCAAGCCACCGAGCAGGTCGTCGCCGGCTTCTCCCGCGGCGTCGCCGGCGCGCTCGCCTTCTCCACCATCAACGTCGACGTCAAAGGCATCAAGCTCTACGACGCGAACGCGACGAGCGTGAACACCCCGGCGACGTCCGGCCAAGTGTTCGGCACCACGTCGCTCACCGGCACGGCGGGCTTCACCGGCGGCACCGCGAACTTCGGCGGCACCAACGAGGTGAAGTTCGACCTGACGCTCGGCGACGGCTCCACCGCGACGATCACGCTGAACAACACCACCCTGTCCTCGGCGGTGGCGAACCTCGCGGCGGTCACCACCACCGAGTTCCTCGACGCCATCAACAACCAGATCGCCGCTGACACCGCCGTCACCCCGCTCGCCGGCAAGGTGCGGGCCTCCCTCGACACGTCGGGCCGGCTGACCTTCCAGACCACGGCAACGGGGGCGGGGACGAATGCCCAGATTGCCATCCAGAACGTCGCGCCAACTGCCACCTACACGCTGATCGATGTCGGCTTCGGCACCGGCACGGCCCCCACCGACACGCGCATCGGCAGCGGCTCGGCGGCCGGCACCACGGCGGGCCGCGGCATCCTCGACACGATCGACGGGCTCACGAGCTTCGCGGTGAGCACCATCGACATCTCGGGTCTGGCGGGAACCGCCGGCGATACCGCGCTGAAGGCCATCATCACCCAGGTCGACCGGGCGCTGGCGAAAGTAACGGATGCCGGCACCAAGCTCGGCGCCAACAAGACCCAGATCGACGGCCAGATGAGCTTCGTCGACACCTTGATGAAGGCCAACGACCGCACGGTCGGCACGCTGGTGGACGCGGATATCGAGGAGGAATCGACCAAGCTGAAGGCGCTTCAGACCCAGCAGCAGCTGGCGATCCAGGCGCTGAGCATCGCCAATTCCTCGGGCGAGTCGATCCTGACGCTGTTCCGCTGAGCGAGGCTCCGCCGCGCCGGGCCCGTCCGGCCCCTGCCGGACGGCCCACATCCTTCCGCCGTCGCGAAGCTCATCCTTCGCCGTAGCCGCCTGGACAACAGAACGCCCGGCCGGGGTTCAGAACCCGGACCGGGCGCCTGGTGTTGAGACTATCAGTTCCGTTTCACCTGTTGCTGATTTCAACGATCATCGCGCGACACACTGCAAACGGCCGCCACGCGCGCCGGTTCCAGCTTGGCATCGACATAAATCGCAGCGCCGCGACAGGGCGATACTTGGCCGGCAGCTGTGCCTGATCTGACGACATCGTCCACCGCGCGCGACTTCGACCAGTCGAGCCGGGCACACGGCCGGACGGCCGACCGCGGGACCATGCTGCCCGGCGCGCCAAGCTCGCGAACGAGGCGTGGCGCAGGCGGTGATGCGGACTCCGCACACCACGCGCAGCGACGATCCGGCTTCCGAACCGGAGACGTATCGATCGTGGTGCAGGTGCCTCGCGCCCTCCATCAACCCTCGGCCTCGGAACGGTAAACCGTTCCGGCGAAGAGGTTGGTGGAGCTGAGGGGATTCGAACCCCTGACCTCCGCAGTGCGATTGCGGCGCTCTCCCATCTGAGCTACAGCCCCGGCGAGGCGGGGGCCTTGTAGGCCGGCCCGCTTCAGCCTGTCAATTCCCTTCCCGCCTCGAACCGCACATCGTGCCTTCTCGGGCGACGAGGACCTACGGACCGCGCATGCGCTCGCTTCTCTGGCTCATCGACAACGTCATCACCCTGTACGTCTACCTGCTGATCGCCAGCGCGGTCCTCAGCTGGCTCGTGGCCTTCAACGTCGTGAACGTGCGCAACCCGATCGTGTCGCAGATCGGGGAATTCCTCTACCGCGTCACCGAGCCGGCGCTGCGGCCGATCCGGCGGGTGCTGCCGAATCTCGGGGGCATCGACATCTCGCCCATCATCCTGGTGCTGCTGCTGTTCTTCCTGCGCAACCTGATGTTCGAGGTGTTCGCCTCGCTGGCCTGAGGCGGCGGGCATGGCGCGGCCCTGGCGCGTGGTGGCCGGCGGCCTGGAGGTGCGGGTGCGCGCCACCCCGCGGGGCGGACGCGACGCCCTCGACGGGGTCGAGGAGCGGGCGGACGGCTCCTGCGTCCTCAAGGTGCGGGTGCGAGCGGCCCCCGCGGACGGGGCCGCCAACGCGGCGATCCGGGACGTGCTGAGGGAGGCCCTCGGCTGCCCGGCCGGGTCGGTCGCGCTCGCGGCCGGCGCGAGCGCCCGCGCCAAGCTGTTCCGCATCGCCGGCGACGGCGAGGCCCTGGCGGCCCGGCTCGCCGCGGCCGTGGGGGGTTGACGAAAGGCCACTCGCACCCGCTCTGCTGCAGTGCGACAAGGTGGGGGCGCAGCCGGGCGGCCGCGCCCCCACCAGCCGTCTTCGAGGGACGACGATGAAGACCAACCCGGGCCGCTTCTTCGAGGATTTCCGCCTCGGCGAGACCATCCGGCACGCCACGCCGCGCACGGTCACCACGGGCGACGCGTCGCTCTACACGGCGCTCTACGGCTCCCGCTTCGCCGTGCAGTCGTCGGACGCCTTCGCGCGGGCCTTCGGCTACCCGCAGGCGCCCCTCGACGATCTGCTCGTGTTCCACGTGGTGTTCGGCAAGACGGTGCCCGACATCTCGCTCAATGCGCTCGCCAATCTCGGCTACGCCGAGGGGCGGTTCCTGCGCCCGGTCTATCCGGGCGAGACCCTGTCGTCGGTCTCGGAGGTGATCGGCCTCAAGGAGAGCTCGAACCGGCAGACCGGGGTCGTCTACGTGCGCTCCACCGGCTACGACGCGGCGGGCGAGGCGGTCCTGACCTATTGCCGCTGGGTGCTGGTGCGCAAGCGCGACCCGCAGGCCACCGTCGCGGAGGGGGCGGTGCCGCACCTCGCCAAGTCGGTGGCGCCCGCCGATCTCGCGGCGGCCTTGCCCGCGCTCGATGCGCACGCCTACGACGCCGCGCTGGCGGGCAGCCCGCACCGGCTCGGGGATTATGCGGCGGGCGAGCGCATCGACCACGTCGACGGCATGACCGTCGAGGAGGCCGAGCACCAGATCGCCACCCGGCTCTACCAGAACACCGCCAAGGTCCACTTCGACGCCCACGCGGTGAAGGAGACCCGGTTCGGGCGCCGGCTGATCTATGGCGGGCACGTGATCTCGCTCGCCCGGGCGCTGAGCTTCAACGGGCTGGGCAACGCCTTCGGGATCGCGGGCATCAATGCCGGGCGGCATGTGGCGCCGCTGTTCGCCGGTGACACGGTCTATGCCTGGAGCGAGGTGCTGGCGGTGGCCGACCTGCCCGGCCGCAGCGATGTCGGGGCGCTGCGCCTGCGCACGGTCGCGACCAAGAACCAGCCCTGCGGCGCCTTCCCGGACCGGGCTGGGGAGGGCTACGACCCGGCGGTGATCCTCGACCTCGACTACTGGGCGCTGATGCCGCGCTGAGGCGGCCCGCCGCGGGCCGCGCCCGCTCAGGCGTCGGAGCGGCCCGAGACGAAGCGGCGGAACGCCTCCAGGGTCTCGCGGCTGACGTGGTGCTCGATGCCTTCGGCGTCGCAGCGCGCGACGTCGGGGCTGACCCCGAGGGCCAGCAGGAAGGACTCCACGATGCGGTGGCGCTCGCGCGCCTCCTCGGCCAGCGCGCGGCCGGCCTCGGTGAGAAAAACCCCGCGGTAGGGGCGCTGCTGCACCAGCCCGTCCTCGGCGAGGCGCTTGAGCATCTTGGCGACGGTGGGCTGGGCGACCCCCAGACGGGCGGCGATGTCGACCTGGCGTGCCTCGCCGCCGTCGCCGATCAGGTCGGCGATCAGCTCGACGTAATCCTCGACCAGTTCGAGACGGCGCGCCTCGCGGACCTGGCGGAAGCCGGCCGAATGAGCCTCGGCGTCGACGAGCCCGGGCTCGTCCCGGCCGTCTCGGGACAGGTCCTGCATGGATCGGGTTCGTCCGCCTCTCGGGATGGGATCGCGCGCCACGCCTCCCTTCTATCCGAGGACGGACCGGGTGTGCAGAGGGAGCCGGGCGCACTCCCGTCCGGCGTTCCGCCGGACCATGGCGTTCCGCCGGACCATGGCGTTCCGCCGGATGACCGGCACCGCGCCGACGGCGCGGTCAGGCCCGGGCGCGGCCGAGGCCGATCGCGTCCATGTCGGCCTGCTCGCGGGCGCTCTCAACCGCGCGCTCGGCGGAGCGCTCGCGGTCGTCGAGGATCTCGACCTTCTTCAGCTCCTCGAAGGCATCCGCCAGATGGCCCTTGGCCTCGGCGAGCTGGGCATCGAGGTCGCTGGCGGAGCGGCGGATGTTGTCGCGGCGCTGGGCGGCGGCGCGGGCATAGGTGGGATAGGCGAAATGGGCCGGATCGGAGATCCCGGCGCGCTGCTCCTCCTGGGCGATCTCGCGGTCGAGTTCGGCCGCCATGCGGGCGAAGTCGGCGATCATCGTCTCGATCTGGGTGACGCGCCGGCGCTTCTCGTCCACCTGAAAGCGTCGCAGCCGGATGAGCGTCTCGCGCGATTTCATCGTTTCCCCACTCCACGCGCTCGGGACGGCGTGCCCGCTCGTCCGCGTCCGCCGGCCGGCCGCCAGGGACCCGCGGCGCCGCGAGGCGTCGGCGAGGACGCCTCAGGGCTCGCGGGCTCGGCAGCGGCGACGCACCGGCTCACGCCCCGCCGACGATCGCGGCCAGGCGCTGATAACCTTCGCGGAGGGAGGTTGCTTCTTCCTTACCCTGCCCCAGAAAAGCCTCTAGATCGGGCATCAGCGCCACCGCTTCGTCCACCTCCGCCGAGGAGCCGGCCCGATAGGCGCCGAGCCGGATCAGCTCCTCCATGTCGGCATAGGTGGACAGCACCCGGCGGGCGCGGCGCACCACCGGCAGGAAGGCCGGGTCGCAGGAGCGCGGCATGGTGCGCGAGACCGAGCGCAGCACGTTGATCGCCGGGTAGCGCCCGGTCTCGGCGATGCGCCGCTCCATCACAATGTGCCCGTCGAGGATGCCGCGCACCGCATCCGCCACCGGCTCGTTGTGGTCGTCGCCCTCGACCAGCACCGTGAACAGCCCCGAGATCGACCCCGCCCCGGTGCCGGGGCCGGCCCGCTCCAGGAGGCGCGGCAATTCGCTGAAGACCGTGGGCGTGTAGCCCTTGGCGGTGGGCGGCTCGCCCGCCGCGAGGCCGACGTCGCGCTGCGCCATGGCGAAGCGGGTGATCGAGTCGATCATGCACAGCACCTGCGCGCCCTGATCGCGGAAGTGCTCGGCGAGCGCCAGCGTCACGTAGGCGGCGTTGCGGCGCATCAGGGCCGGCTCGTCCGAGGTCGCCACCACCACGACGGAGCGGGCGAGGCCCGCCGGCCCGAGGTCGTCCTGCAGGAATTCCTGCACCTCGCGCCCGCGCTCGCCTACGAGCCCGATCACCGCCACGTCCGCGGCGGTGTAGCGGGCGAGCATCGAGAGCAGCACCGACTTGCCGACGCCGCTGCCGGCGAAGATGCCCATGCGCTGGCCCGCGCACATGGTCAGGAAGGTGTTGATGCAGCGCACGCCGAGATCGAGGGGCGGGCCGACGCGGCGGCGCGCATGGGCCGGGGGCGGGTCGGCCTGGAGCGGATAGGGCAGGGGACCGGCGGGCAGCGGCCCGAGCCCGTCTATCGGCCGGCCGAGCGCGTCGACGACCCGCCCGAGCCAGCCGCGGTTCGGCCGGATCGCGCCCGCCCCCTCCGCCCGCACCCGGGCCGGGCAGCCGCGGCGGACCCCCTGGAGCGAGCCGAACGGCATGGCGAGCGCATGCGCGCCCGAGAAGCCGATGATCTCGCAGGGCACCACGCCGTCCTGGCCGGCGCGCTCCTCCACCACGATGTCGAGGCGCCCGCCGAGCCGCATGGCCGCCACCGGCCCGGCGACCTCGATCAGGAGGCCGCGGATCGCCACCACCCGCCCGAAGACCTCCAGTCCCTCGATGCCGTCGAGCACCGCCCGCGCCGCCGCGAGGCGTCCCGCCGGACCCGTCTCCTCCGCCGGCATCGCAGCCGCTCCCGTTCCCGTCGCGCCGGCGCCACAAGCTCCTCCGGCGCTGTGGGCACCGGGCCTGCGGCCGCCTCGCATCAACCTTCCGTTTACCCCTCTCCTTAACACTGGTCAGGAGAGGGAGGGCGACGCCTGCCGGCAAGAACAGCCGGTGAGTGTCGCCGATGCCACAATCGACACAGGTTTGAATCTTTGGAATCGCTTAGGCCGATTCCACACGAGAAGGGTCGTGGACGCGGCGCGAGAGCGGGCAGAACGGAACGACAACGCCGAAACTCCCGGCACAACAGGGCGATACAAGACGCTTGCGGGAGTGAATCAGGCTTTGTTAACGCTCATGGCATAGCGTCGCGATTCGGAAACAGACGGGCATCCGCCAGCGGCCGATGGCGGATGGGCGGCGGGGGCTTGCCTCACCCTTAAGGGCCAGGGCTTGGGGACCTGAGATGCGCGTACTTCTGATCGAGGACGACAGCGCCACGGCGCAGAGCATCGAATTGATGCTCAAGTCCGAGAATTTTAACACCTACACCACCGACCTGGGCGAGGAAGGCGTCGATCTCGGCAAGCTGTACGACTACGACATCATCCTCCTCGACCTGAACCTCCCCGACATGTCGGGCTACGAGGTGCTCCGCTCGCTGCGGGTCGCCAAGGTCAAGACGCCGATCCTGATCCTGTCCGGCATGGCCGGGATCGAGGACAAGGTGAAGGGCCTCGGCTTCGGGGCCGATGACTACCTCACCAAACCTTTCCACAAGGATGAACTGGTCGCGAGAATCCACGCGATCGTGCGCCGCTCCAAGGGTCACGCCCAGTCGGTCATCACCACGGGCGACCTCGTGGTCAACCTCGACCAGAAGACCGTCGAGGTCGCGAGCGCCCGGGTCCACCTCACCGGCAAGGAGTACCAGATGCTGGAACTCCTCTCGCTCCGGAAGGGCACCACCCTCACCAAGGAGATGTTCCTCAACCATCTCTACGGCGGCATGGACGAGCCCGAGCTGAAGATCATCGACGTCTTCATCTGCAAGCTGCGCAAGAAGCTGGCCAATGCCAGCCAGGGCAAGAACTACATCGAGACGGTGTGGGGCCGCGGCTACGTGCTGCGCGAGCCCGCCGACGACGAGGACCGCATCGCGGTCTGACCCGGACCCGGCGCCCCGGCCCGCCGGGGCGTCGCCGACGAACCTCGCGGCGCCCAGGCGTGGCCGGCCGAGCCTCAGTGCCCCGCCGTCCCGGCCGCGTCGGGACTGAACAGCGGCTCGCCGTTGATCCTGTAGCCCGCGATCGCCTGCTGGCCCGCCGGCGAGACCAGCCAGTCGATGAAGGCCTGCCCCTCCCGCGCCTTCACGTGCGGATGCCGCGCCGGGTTCACCAGGATCACCCCGTAGGGGTTGAACAGGCGCTTGTCGCCCTCGACCAGGACCGCGAGGTCGATACGGTTCTTGAACGAGAGCCAGGTGCCGCGGTCGGCGAGCAGGTAGGCGCCGGTGGCGGAGGCCGCGTTGAGCGCCGGTCCCATGCCCTGACCGATCTCCCGGTACCACGCCCCCCGCACCGCCCCGAGATCGAGGCCGGCCTCGCGCCAGACCCGAAGCTCCGCCGCATGCGTGCCCGAGCGGTCGCCGCGCGACACGAAGGGCGCCTTGGCCTCCGCGATCCTGCGGAACGCCGCCGCCACGTCGCGGCCGGACGCGCCCGCCGGGTCCGCCTTCGGCCCCACCACCACGAAGTCGTTGTACATCACCGGGACGCGCCTCACCCCCGCCCCGTCGCGCACGAACGCCTCCTCGGCGTCTTTGTCGTGGACGAGGACGACGTCGGCGTCGCCCCGGCGGCCGACATCGAGGGCCTGGCCGGTGCCAAGCGCCACCACCCGCACGGCGATGCCGGTGGCCGCGGTGAAGCGCGGCAGCAGGTGGCCGAACAGCCCCGATTGCTCCGTCGAGGTGGTGGAGGCGACGGTGATGCCCTCTGCGGCCCGCGCCACGCCGGGGGGCAGGGCGGCGGCGAGGCTCAGGCCGAGACCCAGGCCGAAACCCAAGCCGAGTTTCAGGCACAGCAGGCGGCAAAGGCGGTCCACGGCAATTCTCCGGCGAGGTAGGCCCGGGCATCGGGCGAACGGGGATCGGACAGCACTTGGCGGGCGGGGCCGTGCTCGGCCACGCGACCGGCGGCCAGGACCAGGACGTCGTCGGCGAGGCGCGCCACCTGGCCGAGATGATGGGAGACCATCAGCACCTTGGTGCCCTCCCGCGCCATGCCGGCGACGACCCGCTCCACCGCCTCGGTGGCGGCCGGGTCGAGGTTGGCGGTCGGCTCGTCCAGGAGGAGGACGTGGGGCGCGGCCGCCCAGGCGCGGGCCAGCGCGAGCCGCTGCTGCTCGCCGCCCGAGAACTTGGTGGCCGGGTCGTCGGCCCGCCCCTCCAGTCCCACCAGGGCGAGGGCGGCCCGCACCCGCTCGGCCCGCTCCGGACGAGGCAGGCCGCCGAGCGCAAGCGCCACGTTGCGGCGCGCGCTCGCCCGCAGCAGGCCGGGGCGCTGGAAGACGAAGGCGCGGCGGATCGGCTCGCCGCGGCCGATCCGGATCGCGCCGCCGCTCGGCGGGAGAAGGCCGTCGAGGAGGCGCAGCAGAACGCTCTTGCCGGCGCCGTTCGGGCCGATCACCGCGGTGATGCCGGGCCGCTCGATCCGGGCGCTGGCGCCGTCGAGGATCGCCCGCCCGCCCGCCCGGAAGCTCAGCCGGTCGAGGATGATGGGGAGGCCGGCGCTCATCCGTAGGCCCTCAGCGCGTAGGCGCGCAGCAGCGAGGCGGCGGCGTTCAGCACGATCACCAGCCCGATCAGCACTGCCCCCAGGGCGAGCGCCAGGGGCAGGTCGCCCTTCTGGGTTTCGAGCGAGATCGCGGTGGTCATGGTGCGGGTCTGGCCGGCGATGTTGCCGCCCACCACCAGCACCGCCCCGACCTCCGAGATCGCCCGCCCGAAGGCCGCCAGCACGACGGTGACGAGGGAGAAGCGGGCATCGAACACCAGCGCCGCCGCCCGCCGCACGGGCGGCAGCCGCAGCGAGCGCAGCTGCTCGCCGAGATGCGCCTCGGCGTCGGCCAGGATCTGGCGCGAGAGGGCCGCGACGAGCGGCGCCACCAGCACGGTCTGGGCCGCGATCATCGCCCCCGGCGTGAAGAGCAGGCCGAACGGCCCGAGCGGGCCGGAGCGGGACAGGAGCAGGTAGAGGACGAGGCCGACGATCACCGGCGGCAGGCCCATCAGGGCGTTGAGGAGCCCGATCACCGTCTGGCGCCCGGGAAAGGCCGTCACGGCGACGAGCGCGCCGAGCGGGATGCCAAGGCACGAGCCGAGCAGCACCGCCGAGACGCTGACCCGCAGCGACAGCCACGCGATCGCCACGACCTCCCGGTCGAGGCTCGCGAGCTTGGCGAGCGTCTCCTGCAGCGTGGCGAGCATGCGGCTGCCCCTCCCGGGCCGCTGATGCTATGAGCAGGACCGCCGACTCAATAGGAAACCACTTGCATATGCGCGTGCGGCTCGCCCCGACGGGATCGTGGACCGACGGGCGGGCGGAAGTGTCGCTCGGGCCGACGCTCGCGCTCCTCGACGCGCTGGCGGCGGAGCGCTCGGTGCAGGGGGCGGCGGTTCGGCTCGGCCTGTCCTACCGGGCGGTCTGGGGGCGCATCGCCGCCCTCGAAGCGGCGCTGGGCCGGGCGGTGGCGGAGAAGACCAAGGGACACGGCACCGTGCTGACGCCCTTCGGCGACGGCTTGCGCGAGGCCCTGGGCGACAGCCTCGGGGCGTTCCGCGACGCGCTCGCGGCCGAGGAGCGGACCCTCGCCCGACGCCTCGCCGGCCTGCTCGGGCCGGCTTCCGCGCCGCTGCGTCTCGCCGCGAGCCACGACCCGCTCCTCGCCGAACTCGCCGCCGCGCGGCCCGACCTCGACCTCGTCACGACTGGGAGCCTGGACGCGCTGGCGCTGGTCGGCGACGGGCGCGCCGCGGCGGCGGGGTTCCACTTCGGCGCGCACGCGGCAGCGCCGGGCTCGGCCTTCGCGGCCGCCTTCGCCGATCCGGGGCTCGCCGTCCGCCCGCTGTTCTCCCGCGAGCAGGGGCTGATGCTGGCGCCGGGCAACCCGCTCGGCATCGCGGCGCTCGCCGACCTGCCGCGCGCCCGCGCGCGGCTCGTCCAGCGCCAGCGCGGCTCGGGCACGCGGCTGTGGTTCGAGCGCCTGTGGACCGAGGCGGGCCTCGATCCCGGCGCCCTGGCCTCCACGGGCATGGAGGAGTTCACGCATCAGGCGGTCGCGGCCCTCATCGCCTCGGGAGCGGCCGATGCCGGCATGGGCACCCGCGCGGTCGCCGACCGGTTCGGCCTCGCCTTCCTGTCGCTCGGAACGGAGACCTACTTCCTGGCCGTACGCCGCGAGGCCGAGGGCGCCTGGAGCACGGAGCTGGCCGAGGCCGCCCGACGGGCGGCGGCGACAGCGGTGGGATACGCGCCGCCATCCCCGGGCCAAGGGTCACCTTCGACGGCCGAGGCGCGAGGTCGCGTCTCCCGTGCGGACGAGGGGTAGGGATGCGGCGTGCGCTCAGTGACGAGCTGCGGTCACACCCGCACCTCGCCCCGCACCACCGCCTCGTAGAGCGCGGCATCCAGCGGCCGGTAGGCCCCCGCCGCGGCATCGTCGAGATAGAGCGGGTCAGCAATCCGCCGTGGATCGAAGCCCTCGGCGGCCAGCCCCTGCTTCTTCTGCTTGAACGTCTCGGTGATCTCGAAGGCGGCGCACAGGCGCAGGACGAGCGGCCGGGCATAGGCCGGCAGACGCGCGGCGAGATGGGCGCGCAGCACCGCGGGATCGAATTCCGGCGCCGCCCGCAGGGCCGCCATCCCGGCCCGGCCCTCCGCCCCCGGCACCGCGACGCCGTAGACCACGGCCTCGGCGACGCCCGGCGCGTCCGCGAGGGCGGCGGCGACCTCGGTGGTGGCGACGTTCTCGCCCTTCCAGCGGAAGGTGTCGCCGACCCGGTCGACGAAGAAGTAGAAGCCCTGGCGGTCGACCCGCATCAGGTCGCCCGTGCGGAACCACGCGTCCCCGGGGGCGAAGACGTCCCGCAGCACCTTGGCGTCGCTCGCCGCCTCGCTGGTGTAGCCTTCGAAGCGT
The DNA here is from genome assembly GCF_022179325.1 of Methylobacterium isbiliense. Lineage (GTDB taxonomy): Bacteria > Pseudomonadota > Alphaproteobacteria > Rhizobiales > Beijerinckiaceae > Methylobacterium > Methylobacterium isbiliense. The sequence continues at coordinate 11,236 of NZ_BPQQ01000043.1, forward strand.
TGCGCGCCGACCTCGCGGCTGAGCCGCCCGATGAGCTCGCCCGCCTCGTCGGGCGCGCAGCGCAGGCAATGCCCGTCCGCCCCGCGCAGGGGCATCCCGGTCTCGAGGTCGTGGCGGACGATCGCCGCCGGGGAGGAGTGCCGCAGGAAGGGCGGCACCCGGCCGACCGCGCCGACCCGGCCGTCGACGTTGCAGAGCGACAGCGTGCCCTCGGTGGCGGCGTAGAATTCGAGGATGCGGGGAATTGCGAAGCGCGCCTGGAACGCCTCCCAGACCTCCGGGCGCAGGCCGTTGCCGGCGGCGAGCCGCAGGCGGTGGGCGCGCTCCAGCGGATGGGCCGGCGCGGCCAGGAGGTAGCGGCACAATTCGCCGATGTACTGGAAGAGCGTGCAGCCTTCCGCGGCGACGTCGTCCCAGAAGCGCCGGGCGGAGAAGCGCTCGCGCACCACCGCGGCGCCCCCGCCGACGAGGACGCTGCCGGTCGCCACGACGCCGCCGACACTGTGGTACATCGGCAGGCAGGTGTAGAGCCGGTCGTCCGGGGTCGTCGCCATCAGGCCGGCGAACCAGTGGCTCCAGGTCATCACCCGGTGGTGGCTCACCCGCGCGGCCTTGGGCAGGCCCGTGGTGCCCGAGGTGTAGATGTAGAGGGCCGCGTCCGCGAGGGTGACGGGCCGCTCCTCGCTCACCGCGAACGGCCCGTCGTCGCACGGCGCCAGCGCCTCGGCGAGGTTTTCCGCCCAGAGCCGGGGCCGCTCGGCGAGGTGGTCCGCCGCGCCCTCGTAGGCGGCGCGCAGCCCCGGCGAGGCGATCAGGTGGCGGGGCTCGGCGACCGACAGGCAATGGGCGAGGCTCTGCCCCGCGAGGTTCGTGTTGAGGAGCGCCACCCGGACACCGACCCGGCTGATCCCGAGCCACGCCGCCATGTAGTCGGGGCCGTTCGGCATCAGCAGCCCGACCGTCTCGCCGGGCCGCAGGCCCGCCGCCACGGCCCAGCGGGCGTAGCGGCGGGCGCGGGCCGCCAGCCCCGCATGGCTCAGGATCTCGGTCTCGCCGATCAGTGCCGGGGCGGCTCCGTGCGCGACCCCGAGTTCGTCGATCACCCGCGGCAGGATGCGGGACGGTTGCGTCCCGATCCGGGACGTGCGCTCCAGCGCCCCGAGCCAGCCGCCGGGCGGGGCGGGGACCTGCCCCTGCCGCACGGCCGATCCGCCTGCCGCCGCCATGCGCCCGATCTCCCACCTTCCCCAGTGACGTGCGGGCCAAGGTGGGGCCGAAGCCTGAAGAAACGATTGAATCGGTCGGCGACCGGACCGGCGCGGGGCCTTGCCGCGATCGCCGCAAGACATCCTCAAGCATGCCGACCGGTTATCCCGGCACGGCGGGCCTTTCCCGGGTCCCGGGAAGCAAGCCGCAACCCTCGCCGGCCCAGTCTGCCCGCGTCCCGACCGCGGGGCGGCGCCCGGTTGTCCGAGAACGGCACGGAATCGGCGGGTGCGCGCCTTGCAGGGCCCGGGAGAGGCTTCGAGGCTTGGGGAACGGGACGATGCGGCCTGAGACGATCGCGATCCATGCCGGCTACGAGGACGACCCGACCACCAAGGCGGTGGCGGTGCCGATCTACCAGACCGTCGCCTACGCGTTCGACAGCGCCGACCACGGCGCCGCCCTGTTCAACCTGGAACAGGACGGCTACCGCTACAGCCGCATCGCCAACCCGACCAACGCGGTGCTGGAGCGGCGCGTCGCGGACCTGGAGGGCGGGCACGCGGCGCTGAGCGTCGCGACCGGCCAGGCCGCGCTCCACTACGCCATCGCGACGCTCGCCGATTGCGGCGGCAACATCGTCTCGGTGCCCCAGCTCTACGGCACCACCCACACCCTCTTCGCCCACGTGCTGCCGCGCCAGGGCATCCGCACGCGCTTCGCCGCCAGCGACCAGCCCGAGGACGTCGCCCGCCTGATCGACCGCGAGACCCGCGCGGTCTATTGCGAGAGCATCGGCAACCCGGCCGGCAACATCTGCGACATCGCCGCGCTCGCCGAGGTCGCGCACGCCCGCGGCGTGCCGCTGGTGGTCGACAACACGGTCGCGACCCCGATCCTGATGCGCCCCCTCGACCACGGGGCGGACATCGTGGTGGCTTCGCTCACCAAGTTCATGGGCGGCCACGGCACCACGCTCGGCGGCATCATCGTGGATGGCGGGCGCTTCGACTGGATGGCGCAGGCGGACCGCTTCCCGATGTTCTGCGAGCCGGACGCCTCCTATCACGGCCTCGTCTACGCCGAGCGGTTCGGGGCGGGCGCCTTCGCGGCCCGCGCGCGCAGCGTCTACCAGCGCACCACCGGCGCGGTGCTGAGCCCCTTGAGCGCCTTCCTGCTCCTCCAGGGCATCGAGACCGTGGCTTTGCGCGTCGAGCGCCACGTCGAGAACGCCCGCCGCGTGGCCGACTTCTTGCGCGACGACCCGCGCGTCGCCTGGGTGAACTACGCCGGCTTCCCGGACAGCCCGCACTACGCGATGGCCCGGAAGTATCTCGGCGGGCGCGCCTCCTCGCTCCTCACCTTCGGGGTGCGGGGCGGCTACGCGGGCGGGGCCGCCTTCTACGACGCCCTCGCCCTGGTCAAGCGGCTGGTCAACATCGGCGACGCCAAGTCGCTCGCCTGCCACCCGGCCTCGACCACCCACCGGCAGATGTCGCCGGAGGAGCAGCGCCACGCGGGCGTGCTGCCCGAGACCATCCGGATCTCGGTCGGCATCGAGCACATCGACGACATCCTGGCCGACCTCGATCAGGCGCTGACGGCCGCGAGCCGCAGCCTGATCCGCGCCGCCGAGTGATCCCCGGGAGGCCGCGATGCATCCCTCCGCCCTCGACCTGCCCGCACCGCGCCCGCGCCCCGCCGGGATCCCCGAGCGGCTCACGGTCGGCCTCCTCAACAACATGCCGGATGCCGCGCTCGCCGCGACCGAGCGCCAGTTCGCGCGGCTGCTCGGGCCGGGGGTACGCCTCCTGCGCTTTCACCTGCCGGAGATCGCCCGCGGCCCGCAGGCCGCCGCTTACCTCGGGCCCCGCTCGGCCCCCGCCGACGCCATGGAGAGCGCGGGGCTCGACGCGCTGATCGTCACGGGCTGCGAACCCCGGGCGGCCTCGCTGCCCGACGAGCCCTACTGGCCGGCGCTGACCCGGGCGATCGACTGGGCGGCCGAGCACACCGTCTCGACCCTGTTCTCCTGCCTCGCCGCCCATGCCGCCGTGCTGCATCGCGACGGGATCGCGCGGCGGCGGCTTCCAGCCAAGCGCTCGGGCGTGTTCGCCTGCCGGGCGACCGGCCGCCACCCGCTGCTCGCGGGCCTGCCCGATCCGCTGCCGGTGCCGCATTCCCGCTACAACGACCTGCCCGAGGCCGACCTCGCGGCCGCCGGCTACGCGGTGCTGACCCGCTCCGAGGAAGCCGGCGTCGACCTGTTCGTCAAGCCGGGACCGAGCCTGCTCGTCTTCCTGCAGGGGCATCCGGAATACGACCCCGACAGCCTCGCGCGCGAGTATCGCCGCGACCTCCTGCGCTATCGCGACGGCGAGCGCGCCGACCGGCCCCATCCGCCCGCCCATTACTTCGACCCGGAGGTCGCGGCCCGCCTGGCGGATGTCGCGGGCCGGCTGGCGCCCGGCGGGCAGGAGGATCCGCCGCCCTGCCCTGCGCCGGTCCGCGCGCCCTGGCCGGAGGCCGCCGCGGGCCTGTTCGCGAACTGGCTGGCGCTGGTGGGCGCCCGCCGCGGTCGCCTGGCCCGCACCGGCGCGCTCGCGGCTTCCTGAGATGGCGCCCGGTCCGCTTGGCCGATCCGTGGCCGCCCGCCTGTCGCGGCTGATGCGGGGCTCGGCGGCGCTCGCGGCGATGCGTCTTGGCGGCGCGGGCTTCGGCTTCGCCGCCCAGGCCCTGCTCGCCCGCATCGTCGGCGCCGAGGATCTCGGCCTGTTCTATGCGGCGACGAGCCTCGCGATCTTTGCCGGGCTCGTGGCCGCCCAGGGCTATCCGCAGATCGCGCCGCGCTTCGCGGTCCGCTACCGCGATGAGGCCCGGCAGGATCTGTTCGCGGCCTTCGTGACCCGTTCGGTCCGCGACGGCCTCGGCGCGGCGCTCGCCTTCGGGGCGCTGATCGCGGCGGCCAGCCTGTTCTGGCCGGGCCTTCCTCCGCAGACGCGCGCCTGCGGCGTCATCGCCGGCCTGATGGTGGTGGCGACCACCGCCCTCACCACCTTCACCAATCTCGCGGGCGCGCTGCGCCTGTTCGGCCTGTGCTACGTGCCCGAGGGCATCGTGCGGCCGGCCTGCTTCCTCCTGCTGGTGGCGGGGCTCGGGCTGGCGATGCCTGGGGCCTCGGGGGCGGTGGTGACGGGGCTCTTCGCCGGGCTCACCGGGCTCATCGCCGTGGTGCAGTTCAGGCTGATGCGCCGTCACCTGCCGGCGTGGCGCCGCCCGCGGCGCGCGGAGCGGCGGCTCGCGCGCCGCTGGCGGGCCGAGGCGCGCTCGCTGGTGCTGCTCTCGCTCTACACCAACATCTTCGCCGATCTCGGCATCCTGTGCGTGGCGCCCTTCCTTCCGCCGGCCGAGGTCGCGGTGTTCGGCCTGTGCCTGAAGCTCGCGCTGCTCGTCGGCTACGTGGTGCAGGTCACCCAGCAGATGGCGGTACCGGACTTCGCGGAGGCCCGCCAGGCCGGCGACCTCACGGCCATGCGGCGCATCGTGCGCCGGGCGATGCGGCTGCCGACCGCCGCGACCCTCGCGGCCCTCGCGGTCGTCCTGCTGGCGGGCGAGCCGCTGCTCGGCCTGTTCGGCCCCGAGTTCCGCCAGGGCGTGCCCGTGCTCGCGATCCTGATCGGCAGCCAGTTGCTGCGGGCGCTCGCCGGCCCGAGCGCCCATCTCCTCACCCTCACGGGCGCGCAGGGGCTCAATGCCCGCCTCTGCGTCGCGGCGCTGACCGTCCTCGTGCTCGCCAACCTCGCCCTCACGCCCGCCTTCGGCGTCGTCGGGGCGGCCCTGGCGGTGCTGGCGAGCTACGCCGCCTGGATCCTCGGCACCGCCGTGACGCTGCGCAGGCTCGGGGAGATCCGCACCGACGTGCTGGCGCTGTGGCCGGCCCGGATGGCGGCGGCCTGACGCGCACTATCTCTCCTCCATGCGATTCCGGATCGTCCCGGCGCCCGGCGGTGCGGCGGGGGCGGGGAGCCCACCATGACGCTCCCCGTCCCCCCCTGGCGCGCGTGGCTGTTCGCCGCCAAGACCTGCGCGGCGGCCCTGCTCGCGCTCGGCCTCGCGCTGTGGTTCGACCTGCCGCGGCCCTATTGGGCGATGGCGACCGTCTACATTACCGCGCAGGCCCTCGCGGGGGCGACGCGGGCCAAGGCCGCGTACCGGGTCGGCGGCACCCTGATCGGCGTCGCGGCGGCCGTGGCGCTGGTGCCCAACCTCGTCGGTGCGCCGGAACTGCTCACCCTGGCGCTGGCGCTCTGGACGGCGGGCTGCCTCTATCTCTCGCTCCTCGACCGCACCCCGCGCAGCTACCTCTTCATGCTCGCCGGCTACACGGCGGCCCTGATCGGCTTCCCGGCCGTCACCGATCCGGCCGCGATCTTCGACACCGCCGTGGCGCGGGCCGAGGAGATCACGCTCGGCATCCTCTGCGCCGCCCTGGTGTCGAGCCTCGTCCTGCCGCAATCCGTCGCCCCGGTGGTGGCCGGGCGCATCGCCGCATGGCTGGAGGAGGCCGGCCGCTGGACCGGGGAGGTGCTGTCCGGCGGCGCCGAGGACCTGGAGGTGCGGGCACGGCGCCTGCGCCTCGCGGCGGATGCGGGCGAGATCGATCTCCTGGCCGCGCACCTCGCCTACGACACCTCGGCCCAGGCCACCGCCGCGCCCTGGGTGCGCACCCTGCGCGGGCGCATGCTGATGCTGCTGCCGGTGCTCTCGTCCCTCGACGACCGCATCCGGGCGCTTCGTGCCGTCTCGGGCCTGACGCGGGATCTGCGCGACCTCCTGGGCGCCGTCGAGGCGTGGTCGAAGGCCGGCGCCCCGCGCGGGGACGAGCCCGCCCTGCAGGCCCGCATCGCGGAAGCCGAGCGCGGCCTGCCGCCGAACCCCGACTGGGCCTGCCTGCTGCGGGCGAGCCTGCTCGACCGGCTGCGCGAACTCGTCGCCCTCTCGCGGGATTGCCGCACCCTGGAGGAGCATGTCGCCCGCGGCGGCGGCCCGCTGCGCGAGGATCTCGCCTTCGGGGGCGAGTTCGCCGCCAGGGCGCCGCTCCACCGGGACCACGGCATGGCCCTGCGCTCCGCCCTGGGCGTGATCGTCTCCATGAGCCTGTGCACGGCTTTGTGGATCGCCACCGCGTGGCCGGACGGGGCGACGGCCGCCATGATGGCGGCGGTACTGTGCTGCCTGTTCGCCGCCAAGGACGACCCAACCCCCTCCATCCTGGGCTTCGCGCAATGGTCGGCGGTGGCGGCAGTCGGGGCCGGCGTGCTGCTGTTCGGAGTGCTGCCCCGGGTGCACGATGCCGTGACGCTGGCGCTCGTGCTCGCACCGCCGCTCCTGCTCTGCGGCCTGCTGATGGCGAACCCGGCCACGGCCGCGGCCGGCACTGCACTCGGCGTCAACGGCAACGCCCTCCTGGCGATCCAGGATCGCTACAACGCCGAGTTCTCCTCCTTCGTGAATTCGAGCATGGCCCTCATCGCCGGCATCTGGATCGCCGCCCTCGTCACCCAGCTCACCCGCGCGGTGGGGGCGCAGCAGGGCGCATGGCGGCTGCTCGCCGCGAACCGCCGCGACCTCGCGCGGGCGGCCGAGAGGCGCGGGCGCGGCGACCGCGTCGCCTTCGCGTCGCTGATGCTCGACCGGATCGGGCTTCTCGTGCCCCGCCTCGCCGCCGCGCCGGCCGGGAGCGCGCTGCGGCGCGTCGACACCCTGGCGGAGCTGCGCGTCGGCATGAACCTCGTCGTGCTGCGCCGCGCCCGCCACGCCCTGCCGGGCGATCTCGTCGGCCTCCTCGACGGGGTGCTGGACGGCGTGGCGCGTCACTACCGCCGCCCGCCGGGCACGGCCGATTCGGGCCTCATCGCCGGCATCGACGCCGCCCTGCGGGTGATCGGGGCCGCGCCCGGCTCCGGCCCGCAGGACGGGTCCGGTCCGGAGGACGGGTCCGGTCTGCAGGACCGGCAGAACGTGAGTCAGGATGGTCGGCGCGATGCGCTGCTCGGCCTCGCAGGCCTGCGCCGCGGCCTCTGCCCGGATGCGCCGCCCTACGAGCCCCATCCCGCCGGGCTGCGGGAGGCGGCCTGATGCCCGACATCGACCTCTACGGCGTGTTCGTGCCGGCCCTGCTCGTCTACGCGGTGCTGGCCTTCGGCGTGAGCCTCGTCCTGCGCCGCCTTCTCGCCCGGGCCGGGCTCTACCGCTTCGTCTGGCACCGGCCGCTCTTCGATCTCGCCCTGACCGTCGTCTGCCTCGGCGCCATCGCGGCCGCGGCCGCGCGCCTGACCTGAGCCCGCCCTCCCATGTCCCGCCTCTTCCGCTTCCTCGGCCGCTTCGCCGTCACCGGCGCGCTCCTCGTCGTCGCCCTCGTCGTCGGGGTCGCCCTCTGGGACTACTACCTCGACGCGCCCTGGACCCGGGACGGGCGGGTGCGCGCCGAGGTGGTGGGCGTCGCCCCCGACGTCTCCGGGCTGGTGCGGGAAGTGGTCGTGCGCGACAACCAGGCGGTGACGCGCGGCGACGTGCTGTTCCGCATCGATCCGGAGCGCTTCGCGCTGGCGCTGCGGCAGGCCGAGGCGGTGGTGGCCGGGCGCAAGGCGACGCTCACCCAGGCCGAGGCCGACCTCGCGCGCTACCGCCAGCTCAGCGACAACGTGGTCTCGCAGCAGCGCCTCGAAGCCGCGCTCGCCACCGAGGAGGGGGCGCGGGCCGCCCACGACCAGGCGGTGGCCGACCGCGATCTCGCCAAGCTCAACCTCGACCGCTCCGAGGTGCGGGCCGCCGTCAACGGCCGCATCACGAACCTGGATCTGCGCCCGGGCGCCTACGTGGCGACCGGCCGGGCCGTGATGGCGCTCGTCGACAGCGACACGCTGCACGTCGAGGGCTATTTCGAGGAGACGAAGCTCCACCGGATCCGCATCGGCGATCCGGTCAGCGTCCACCTGATGGGCGGCGGCGTGGATCTCTCGGGCCGCGTCGAGAGCGTGGCCGCCGGCATCGAGGATCGCGAGCGCGGCGCGAGTGCGAACCTGCTGGCCAACATCAACCCGACCTTCGCCTGGGTGCGCCTCGCCCAGCGCGTCCCGGTGCGGATCGCCCTCGATCCCTCGCCCGAGGCCCGCCAGCTCACGATCGGGCGGACCGCGACCGTGGTGGTGCGCCCGGCCGATGGTGCCGAGCCGCGCCCCCTCGGCGGGCTGTGGCGCGGCTGGGAGGCGCTGAAGGGCAACCTCGCCGGGCAGCGCCGCAGCTGAGGAGCGCTTCCCCCGAGGGAGGACGGCCCTACCTCCGCAGCGAAGCCGGGACGGCAAGCCGGCTCAGGAGGATCCCCCGATGGCAGAGCAGGAGCTGGACGCGCTCGGCACCCGCACGGTGCAGCGGATCACCCGGCGGCTGATGCCGCTCCTCGGCCTGATGTACCTGATCGCCTACATCGACCGGCAGAACATCTCGTACGCCAAGCTGCAGATGGTGGGGGATCTCGGACTGAGCGAGGCCGCCTACGGCCTCGGCGCGTCCCTGTTCTTCGTCGCCTACTTCCTGTTCGAGGTGCCGGCGAACGTGGTGCTGGAGAAGGTCGGCGCCCGGCTGTGGTTCACCCGGATCATGGCGACCTGGGGCGTCATCACGATCCTGCTCGGCTTCACGCAGGGCACGGCGATGTTCTACGTGCTGCGCTTCCTGCTCGGCGCCGCGGAGGCGGGCTTCTTTCCCGGGGTGCTGTTCGCCCTCACCCTGTGGTTCCCGCAGAGCCACCGCGGGCGCATGGTCGGCTGGTTCATGATCGCGAGCGCGCTGGCGAACGCGGTCGGCGCGGCGATCGGCGGCGCGCTCCTCGACCTCGACGGCCTACTGTCCCTGCGCGGCTGGCAATGGGTGTTCGTGGCGACCGGCCTGCCCGCGGTCCTGCTCGCCGTCTATGTCTTCTTCGCCCTGCCGGACGGCCCGCAATCGGCCCGCTGGCTCCCGGCCGAGGAGAAGCGATGGCTCGCCGATTCGCTCGCCCGCGAGGCCGCCGCCACCCCGCGCACCGAGCATGCGAACCCCTTCCGGGTGCTCCTCGACCGGCGCGTGCTGATCCTGGCGCTCCTCTACGTGGCCTTCCCGCTCGCCGCCTACGGGCTGAGCTACTGGCTGCCGACCGTCGTGAAGGGCTTCGGGGTGTCCAACACCGTCAACGGCTTCCTCAACGTGATCCCGTGGGCAGTGGTGGCGCTCGCGCTCTGGTGGGTCCCGCGCCACGCCGCCAGGACCGGCGAGACCACGTGGCACATCGCCGGCCCGGCGCTGATCGGCGCGACCGCCCTGACGCTCAGCGTGGTGGTGCCGGGGGCGGCCCTGAAGTTCATCTGCCTGTGCGTCGCGGCCGCCGGCATCTTCTCGGGGCAGCCGGTCTTCTGGTCACTGCCGCCGACCTTCCTGCGCGGGGCGACCGCGGCGGCGGGCATCGCGGCGATCAACTCGGTGGGCAATCTCGGCGGCTTCGTCGCCCAGAACGCCGTGCCGTGGATCCGCGACCGCACCGGCAGCGATCTGACCCCGATGCTCTTCCTGGCCGCCTGCCTGCTCGTCGGCGTCGTGATGGTGTTCGTCGCCCAGGCGGTGCTGCGACGCCCGGCCCCCGGATCCTCCTCCGACCTGACCTTGGCCGGGCGGTAGCGCCTCCGCGTCTTAAACTCCTGATTTTATAGCATTTATCCCCTTTTTCGGCTGATTGGCTCCGATAGGGGATAATTTCCTTTTTTTGAATGACTTGTTCGGAACTTCCCGTATCCTTGCTTCATCACGAGCGGAGCCCTGAGGTGCCGTACGTCGATTGGACGGGCGAGCAGGTGCGCCAGATGGTCGACACGGAGCAGGTCTTCGTGGCGTATCGCCTCGCGCGCAAGGACCTCGACGAACGCTTCGCGGGCGCTTTGTCCTGGAAGACCGTCCAGGGGCATGACTACCTGTACAGGAAAAAATCCGGTATCTGGAAGTCGATCGGCCCGCGCAACGCCGAGACCGAGAAGACCTACGAACAGTTCCAGGCCGGCCGATCGAGCACCCGGGAGCGCGTGGCGAGGCTGGCCGGGCGCCTCGACGCACTCTCGCCCGTGAACCGGGCGCTGGGCATCGGGCGCGTGCCACAGGTGACGGCTCGGATCGTCCGGGCCCTTCGGGACGCGGGCCTGCTCGGCGGAGCGATCGAGATCGTCGGCACCAACGCGCTCTACGCCTACGAACGGATGGCCGGCGTGCGCATCGCGAGCGCGTCGCTCGCCACCGGGGACATTGACCTCCTGTTCGATGCCCGCGCCCGGCTGAAGCTGGTCGGCGAGGGCGTGGCGACGACCGGCCTCGTCGGCCTGCTGCGCAAGGTCGACCGCTCGTTCGCACCGACGAGCGCAGGCAGCTTTCGGGCGACGAACGCGGACGGCTACATGGTCGACCTGATCCAGCCGACGCCGAAGCACCGCATGACGCGCGCCCGCCGCAACCGGATCGGGTCCTCGGGCGATGATCTGACGGCCGTCGAGATCGACGGTCTGGCTTGGCTGGTCAATGTCCCGCGCCACACGACGACGATCATCGACGAGAGAGGCTATCCGCTCGACATCGTTGTGCCGGATCCACGTGCCTTCGCGCTCCACAAGGCGTGGCTCGCCGGGCGTGGCGACCGGGATCCCGCGAAGCGGGGGCGGGACGCAGCACAGGCCCGCCTCGTGGCCGATCTGGTCGCGACCCGCCTGCCGCTGCTGCGCTTCGACGACCCGGCGCTCGGCACCCTGCCGCAGGAGCTGCGCGCCCTCGCGGGCGATCTGGCCGCGCATCCGGCCTCCGCCGAGGACGAGGGCAGGCTGACACCCGGCTGGTGAGGCCCATCATCGCAGCGAGACGAACGCCGCCGCGAGAACCAAGCCCCACAGGAGCCCGCAGGCCGTGCGGTAGAGCGCGAGGGCGCGCCCGATATCGGCGGCGGTGGCCTCCGCCCGGCCGTCGCCCATCCAGTGGTCGTCCACCCGGGTGGTACCGTAGATGCGCGGGCCGGCGAGCCGCAGGCCGAGGGCGCCCGCCATCGCGGCCTCGGGCCAGCCGGCATTGGGGGAGCGGTGGCGGCGCGCGTCGCGGCGCACCGCCCGCATGGCTCCGCGGGCCGAGCAGCCGGGGCGCAGGAGCGCCGCCCCGATCAGCAGCGCCGCGGTGAGCCGCGAGGCCGGGAGGTTCACAAGGTCGTCGAGGCGCGCCGCCGCCCAGCCGAAGGCGGCGTGCCGCGGCGTGCGGTGGCCGATCATGCTGTCGGCGGTGTTCACCGCCTTGTAGAGCGCGCCGCCCGGCAGGCCCGCGGCCCCGATCCAGAAGGCGGGGGCCACCACCCCGTCGGAAAAATTCTCCGCGAGGCTCTCGATCGCGGCGCGGCAGACCGCCGCCTCGTCAAGGGTCTCGGGGTTGCGCCCGACGATCATCGACACCGCCCGGCGCCCGCCCGCGAGGCCTCCCTCCGTCAGGCCCGCGGCGACGCGCGCCACGTGCTCGTGCAGGCTGCGCTGCGCCGGCAGGCTCGCGGCGAAGAGGCCGCACAGGATGATCCCGAACCCGCTCGCCTGCGCGGCGAGGGTCAGCAGGAGGGCGCCCGCGGCCGTGGCGGCGAGGACGAGCGCGAGGGCGAGAAGGCCGGCCGCCCGGCGCTGCGCCGGGGCCGCCCCCTCCCGGTTGAGGCTGCGGTCGAGGGCGGCGATGAGGCGGCCGATCCAGGTGACAGGATGGCCGAGCGCCCTGTAGAGGCGGTCGGGATAGCCGAGGGCCGCCTCCGCCGCGAGGGCGAGGGCGAGCACGAGGAGGCTGTCGGGCGGATGCAGCAGGGCGGGCATGGCGGCTCAGGGACCGATCCGGCACGGGGGCGATCTCGGCGAGGCGCGCCGGCTCTTTCCCGACGCGCCCGAGCCGTGGATCGATCTCTCGACCGGGATCAATCCGATCCCCTATCCGTGCCCGGCCGTCGAGGCCAGCCTGTGGCAGCGCCTGCCCGACCCCGCCGCCCTGCGCCGCCTGGAGGAGGAGGCCGCGCGGGCCTATCGCGCCGAGCCGGACCATGTCGTCGCCGCCCCGGGCACGCAGGCGCTGATCGAGGTGCTGCCGCGGCTGCGGGCGCCGGGCCGGGTGGCGGTGCTCGGGCCGACTTACGCCGAGCACGCCGCCGCTTGGCTGCGGGGCGGCCACGCGGTCGCGGAGACGCACGCGCTCGCCGCGATGACCGGGGCCGAGGTCGCGGTGGTGGTCAACCCCAACAATCCCGACGGGCGGACGCACAGCCGGGCCGACCTCGCGGATCTCGCGGGCGCGGTCGCGGCGCGGGACGGTCTGCTCGTCGCGGACGAGGCCTTCGCGGATCTGGAGCCGGTCGAGAGCCTGTGCGTGGCGGTGCCGGCCGGCGCGGTGGTGCTGCGCTCCTTCGGCAAGACCTACGGATTGGCCGGGCTGCGCCTCGGCTTCGCGGTGGCGCGGCCCCCGCTGATCGGGCGGATCCGCGCCGCGCTCGGACCCTGGGCGGTGTCGGGGCCAGCCATCGCCATCGGGTGCGCCGCTCTCGCGGATGCGGGGTGGCGGCAGCGTGCCGCGCTGGAGCGCGGACGGGATGCGCAGCGCCTCGACGGTCTCCTCGCGGCGGCGGGGGGAGGGATCGTCGGCGGCACGCGGCTGTTTCGCACCGCCGCCTTCGCGGATGCGCCGGGCCTCTTCGCCCGCCTCGGCCGGGCCGGCCTGTTCGTGCGCCGCTTCGAGGCCGCGCCGGATCACCTCCGCTTCGGCCTGCCGGGGGATGAGGCGGCGTGGCGGCGCCTCGAAGACGCGCTCGGCACCCTCCACAGGGACGCCCCCGCGTGACCCTGGCGACACGGCCGCGCCATCAAAAAGGCCCAAAAAACCGGGACCTCACGGCGGACCCGCAGGGTCGGTCCCGCCCCGCTCCCCAGCCACACGGTGCGCCTCGTTGACCCTCGCCGACGAGGAGCGCACAACCAAGCGTGGCCGTGGCTCCGCGCTGGGGATGACGGGGCCGGGAGGCCGGGCGGACGGAGGCAGGACGAAGCGGTATGAGCGTGGACGAGGTCAAGCGGCGCGACAGGCTCGGCAGCGTCATCGCCTTCGCGCGGCGCACGCTGCCCGAGCTGCGCCGGGATGCCGAGACGATCGAGCCTGTCGATGCGCCGAAGGGTCCGCGCCTGCTGCAGGTGCTGAAGCCGCTGCGCTGGACCCGCATTCCGGCCGCCTCCGGCGAGGATTTCAAGCCCCCGAAGGTCGCCGTGCGCCTCGCGCGCAGCTTCGGCCTGTTCGTCGGCCTGCCGACCGCGCTCATCGCCTTCTACCTGTTCGCGATCGCCTCGGACCAGTACGTGGTCGAGGCCCGCTTCGCGGTGCGCGGCGAAGTCGAGCCGGTCGGCGACGTCCGACTCAACGAGTATTCCGGTCTGATCCAGAAGAACAACAGTCAGGACACCTACATCGTCCGCGAGTTCATCCGCAGCAAGCCGATGCTGGAGAGCGCCCAGGCGGCGCTCAACGTGGCGGGCATGTTCACGCGTCGCGAGGCCGACTTCTGGGCGCGCTACTCCGGCGAGACGCCGGTGGAGGAGCTGCTGAAGTACTGGCGCAAGCACGTGACCTCCCAGATCGATCTGATCTCGGGCATCATCACCCTGAAGGTGCGCGCCTTCACGCCCGACGATTCGCTGGCGATCGCCAAGCACGTCGTGGCGCGGTCCGAGGCCCTGGTGAACCAGATCTCGGCCCGGGCGCAGGAGGACATGATCCGCCACAGCCGCGAGGAGGTGGAGAAGGCCGGCGAGCGCCTGAAGCGCGCGCACATGGCCCTCAACGCCTTCCGCAACCGCTGGGGCATCATCGATCCGATCAAGTCGGCGGAGGCGACGTTCACCACGCTGCTCTCGCTGCGCAAGGACAAGATCAAGCTGGAGAACGACCTGCAGGTGCTGCGCTCCTCGTCGCTCGACGAGAAGTCCCGGTCGATCCAGGCGATCGTGGCGAACGTCGCGGCGATCGACCACCAGATGAAGGTGCTGCAGGACTCGATCGCGAGCGAGGGCGTGGCGGTCGACGCGCCCAATGCCGCCAAGGCGCTGCTCGAATTCGAGAAGCTGCAGATCGAGCGCACCATCGCCGAGCGCCTGAACGAGTCCGCGATCCTGATCCTCGAGCGTGCGCGCATCGCGGCAAGCAAGCAGCACGTCTATCTGGCGACCTTCGTGCCGCCGACCGTCCCGCACTTCGCCGCCATGCCGGAGCGCGGCCACGACCTGTTCACCGCGTTCTTCTGCCTGTTCATGGGCTGGGGCTGTATCAAGCTCCTGGTCGCGGGCATCAAGGACCACAATCTCTGAGCGGGGCGCGACCGCGGAGAAGGAGGCCGCCGTGTCGGACTTCACCGACCTGATCGCCCGGGCGGTCTCCCCGTCGATGTCCCGTGCAGAGCGGGAGGCCGTCTACGGGGTGGTGCGCCAAGCCATGCGCCGGCTGCAGGAGCGCGATGCCCTCGACCCGGCGGATGCCCGCGCCCAGCTTCAGGCGCATTTCGTCGAGGAGACGATCTGGGAGGTCGAGGGGCTGATCACCCGCCACCTCGCCCGCCAGACCATCGAGGCGGCCGAGCGCGGCCAAGTCTCCGCACCACCGCCCTGACCCGGCCGGCGGACGCGAAAAAAAGCTCTCGCGCCCCGGGACCTTGAACGACGGCCGATGCGTTCCCCACCGTCAGGCTTCGCGCCCTCACGACGGATCGACCGGCCCCCGCCATGAACGTTCAGATCACGACGAAACCCGCGCCGCCCGAGCCGGCCCTCATCCGCCGCTCGCGGATCAGGGAGGGCCAGCCGTTTCCCCTCGGGGCGACCTGGGACGGGCTCGGCGTCAATTTCGCGTTGTTCTCGGCCCATGCGACCCGGGTCGAGCTGTGCTTGTTCGACGACAGCGGCGAGACCGAGATCGAGCGCATCGACCTGCCGGAATACACGGACGAGGTGTGGCACGGCTACCTGCCGGACGCCCGGCCCGGCACGATCTACGCCTACCGGGTCCACGGTCCCTACGAGCCCGAGGCCGGGCACCGCTTCAACCCCAACAAGCTCCTGCTCGACCCCTACGCCAAGGCGCTGGTGGGGTCGGTGACGTGGAACCCGGCCCTGTTCGGCTACGTGATGGAGAGCGGCGACGATCTGAGCTTCGACGAGCGCGACAGCGCCAAGTTCACCCGCAAGTGCCGGGTGATCGATCCGGCCTTCACCTGGGGGCGCGACCAGAAGCCGGACGTTCCCTGGGACCGCACCATCATCTACGAGACCCACGTCAAGGGCTTCACCAAGCTGCATCCCGCCGTGCCGGAACGCCTGCGCGGCACCTATGCGGGCCTCGGCACCAAGCCGGTGCTCGACTACATCCGCAGCCTCGGCGTCACCTCGGTGGAATTGCTGCCGGTCCATTCCTTCGTGAACGACAGCTACCTCCTCGACAAGGACCTGGTGAATTACTGGGGCTACAACACGCTCTCGTTCTTCGCGCCCGCGCGGCGCTACGCGGCGGTGCCGGATTTCGCCTTCTCCGAGTTCAAGGAGATGGTGGCGCGCCTGCACGGCGCCGGCCTCGAAGTGATTCTGGACGTGGTCTACAACCACACCGCCGAGGGCAACGAGCGCGGGCCGACCCTGTCCTTCAAGGGCATCGACAACGCCTCCTACTACCGGCTGCTGCCCGACCAGAAGCGCTACTACATCAACGACACCGGCACCGGGAACACCGTGAACCTCTCGCACCCCCGCGTGCTGCAGATGGTGACGGATTCCCTGCGCTACTGGGCCACCGAGATGCGGGTCGACGGCTTCCGCTTCGACCTCGCGACGATCCTCGGCCGCGAGCCCTACGGCTTCGACGAGGGCGGCGGCTTCCTCGATTCCTGCCGCCAGGACCCGGTGCTCTCCTCCGTCAAGCTGATCGCCGAGCCGTGGGATTGCGGCCCCGGCGGCTACCAGGTGGGGGGCTTCCCGCCGGGCTGGGCGGAGTGGAACGACCGCTTCCGCGACGACGTGCGCGGCTACTGGCGGGGCGACGAGGGTCTGCTGCCGGCGCTGGCCGAGCGGATCACCGGCTCGGCCGACAAGTTCAACAAGCGCGGGCGCCGGCCCTGGGCCTCGGTGAACTTCATCACCGCCCATGACGGCTTCACGCTCAACGACACCGTTTCGTACAACGAGAAGCACAACGCGGCGAACGGCGAGGACAACCGCGACGGCCACTCGCACAACCTCTCGGCCAATTACGGGGTCGAGGGACCGACAGACGATCCGGAGATCCGGGCGGTGCGCCTGCGCCAGATGCGCAACCTGCTGGCGACGCTGCTCCTGTCCCGCGGCACCCCGATGCTGCTCGCCGGCGACGAGTTCGCCCGCACCCAGAAGGGCAACAACAACGCCTATTGCCAGGACAACGCGATCTCCTGGGTCGATTGGACGGCGATCGGAGCGGAGGAGCGCGACCTCGCGGAGTTCACCCAGCGCCTGCTGATCCTGCGCAAGGCCATGCCGATGCTGGGGCGTGGGCGCTTCCTCACCGGCGCCTACGATGAGGAGCTTGGCGTCAGGGACGTGACGTGGCTCACGCCCGCGGGCGTCGAGATGACCCCGGAGAACTGGAACGACGGCGGCGCCCGCTCGCTGGCGGTGCTGCTCGACGGCCGGGCCCAAACGAGCGGCATCCGCCGCCGCGGCTCGGAGGCGACCCTGCTGCTGCTGTTCAACGCCTACCACGACATGGTGCAGTTCACGCTGCCCGAGGTGGTGGGGGGCGATGCCTGGATGCGGGTGCTCGACACCAACCTGTCCGATACCCAGGATCTCGCGCGGTTCGACATCGGCCACATCTACGACGTCACCGGCCGCTCCATGCTGCTGTTCGTGCTGCGGCCGGCCGAGGTCGATCACGCCACCGAGACTTGGCGCTCCTACCAGCACGTCATCCAGGCCTTCGAGCGGGCGGAATCCGAGTCGGTGGCCTTCGCGACCGCCGAGGACGCCTGATACCATCGCCCCAGGATGCGGACGCATCGATCTCGATCCCGGGCAAGCCCGGGATCGACGGGGCCGATGACCCATCTCGACGTGTCGATGCCACGCCAGAGGCTTGGCGACACATCGAGAACGCAACCAACGGTCGTTGACAACGACCGTTGGTACGAGGTGCCTGACGCAGCGATGAGGCCGGCGGCGCAGGGTTTCGCCGCGGGCGTCTTCCATCGGCGCACCCTCCTGACGCAGTATCCCGCATGTCCGAGACTCAGGGAAACCTCGATCCGGACCGGGGAACGCGGTTGCGAGCAGGAGCGGAAACAGGATGACGACGCCCGACACGCCGCCGGCCGGCCCCGGCCCGATCGCCGCGCGTGGATTGGCGGGGGAGGCGAGCGATCATCGCGGCGACATCTTCTTTTCCGCCGTCGAGACGGCGCGGATGCCGATGGTCGTCACCGATCCGCACCAGCCGGACAACCCGATCATCTTCGCCAACCAGGCCTTCCGGCGGATGACGGGCTACGAGCCGGGAGACCTGATCGGCCGCAACTGCCGCTTCCTGCAGGGGCCGGAGACCGATCTGCAGACCGTCGACGAGGTGCGCCGGGCGATCCGGGAACGCCGGGAGATCGCGACGGAGATCCTGAACTACCGCAAGAACGGCTCCTCGTTCTGGAACGCGCTGTTCATCTCGCCGGTCTACGACCCTGCCGGCGACCTCGTGTACTTCTTCGGCTCGCAGATCGACGTGTCGCGCCGCCGGGACGCCGAGGATGCGCTGCGCCAGTCGCAGAGGATGGAGGCGCTGGGGCACCTCACCGGCGGCATCGCCCACGACTTCAACAACCTGCTGCAGGTCGTGGTCGGCTACGCCGACATCCTGCAGGCCGGCCTGGCCGATCCGGGCGCCGATCCGGGCCGCCTCGTGCGGGCGGCGGAGACCATTCGGGGTGCCGCCGAGCGGGCGGCCACGCTGACGCAGCAGCTCCTCGCCTTCTCCCGCAAGCAGGGCCTGGAGGGCCGGGCGGTCAACCTCAACAACCTCGTGGAGGGGATGGGCGACCTGGCCGGCCGCATCCTCGGCGCACCGATCACGGTTGCGACCGTGCTGAACCCGACCCTGCGCAACGCCCGCCTCGATCCGACCCAGACCGAGGTGGCGCTGCTCAACCTCCTCATCAACGCCCGCGAGGCGATGCCGGCGGGCGGCCGGGTCACGATCACCACCGAGAACCACGATGTCGCGCAGGACGATGCGGGGCCCCGCCCGCTGCCGCCCGGGCGCTACGTCGCGATCACGGTGGCGGACGAGGGCACCGGCATGCCCCCGGAGGTGCTCGCGCGGGTGACGGAGCCGTTCTTCACCACCCGGGAGGAGGGGCGCGGCGCCGGCCTCGCCATGGTCCAGGGCTTCGTCAGGCAATCCGGCGGATCGCTGGAGATCGCGTCCGAGGTCGGGCGGGGCACCAGCGTGCGGCTGATCTTCCCGGCCGGCGAGGCCGACGAGCGCCCGGCCGGAGCCTCGCGCCGCCGCGGCGTGGAACGGTCCGGCACCGAGACGATCCTGATCGTCGACGACCACGGCGACGTCGCCGCCCTCGCCCGCACGATCCTGCAGGATTTCGGCTACACCATCCTGGCGGCCGCGGAGGGCAGGGAGGCCCTGGAGATCCTCGACGGCGGCAGGCCGGTGGACCTGCTGTTCTCCGACCTGACGCTGCCGGGCGGCATGACCGGCGTCGTGCTGGCGCGGGAGGCCCGCCGCCGCCAGCCGCGGCTGAAGGTGCTGTTGACCAGCGGCGACGCCGGGACGAGTCTGGAGCGCACCGGGGCCGGCGGCAGCGAGTTCGAGCTGATCGACAAACCCTACCGCCGCCTCGACCTCGTGCGCCGGATCCGGGCGATCCTCGACGGGCCGACCGGCGTCGACTGATCCGGGAGGCTGTAACGATGGACGAGGGCCTCTCCCGCCGGACCGCGCTCGCGGTGCTCGCCGCCGGCACGCTCGCCCCGCGCGGCGTCTCGGCCGCCGAGGTCTGCCCGCTGACGCCGCAGGCCGTCGAGGGTCCGTTCTATCTCGATCCGCGCCTCGTGCGGGCGGACATCCGGGAGGACCGGCCGGGCGTGCCGCTGAGCTTGAGCCTGCGCGTCGTCGCGACGCCGTCCTGCGGCGCGCTGGCCGGGGCGCGGGTCGATGTCTGGCACGCCGACGCGCAGGGGCGCTACTCGGGCTATCCGGGCCAGGGCGACCGGGGGGCCTCGACGGTCGGGCAAACGTTCCTGCGCGGCACGCAGTTCACGGACCGGGAGGGCGTCGCGACCTTCCGCACGATCTATCCGGGCTGGTATCCCGGGCGCACCACGCACGTCCACGTCAAGGTGATCCTCGACGCCCGCACCGCCCTGACCGGGCAGATCTACTTTCCCGATGCGGCGAACGCCGCGGTCCAGACCCGGTCGCCCGCCTATGGCGGCCGGCCCGCCCGCGGCCGGATCAGCAACGACCGCGACGGGCTCCTGCGCGAGGACGACCCGCAGCGGCGGGGTCTGGCGCAGGTCACGCAGGAGGGGGAGGGCTTTGCCGCCATCCTGACGCTCGGCGTGCGGCGGGCGGGGGCCTGATCCCGGGAGCGGCGGCTGCGACGCGGCCGCTCCCGGTCGTCTCGGCTCAGGCGGCCATCGCGGCCTTCAGGTTCTCGTCGATCTTGTCGAGGAAGCCCGTGGTCGAGAGCCAGCGCTGATCGGCGCCGACGAGGAGCGCGAGATCCTTCGTCATGTGGCCGGCCTCGACGGTGTCGATGCAGACCGTCTCCAGCGTGGTGGCGAACTTCGCCAGCTCGGCGTTGTCGTCGAGCTTGGCGCGGTGCGACAGGCCGCGGGTCCAGGCGAAGATCGACGCGATCGAGTTGGTCGAGGTCTCCTTGCCCTTCTGGTGCTCGCGGTAGTGGCGCGTCACCGTGCCGTGGGCGGCCTCGGCCTCGACGGTCTTGCCGTCGGGGGTGAGCAGCACCGAGGTCATCAGGCCGAGCGAGCCGAATCCTTGCGCCACCGTGTCCGACTGCACGTCGCCGTCGTAGTTCTTGCAGGCCCAGACGTAGCCGCCCGACCACTTCAGGGCCGAGGCCACCATGTCGTCGATCAGCCGGTGCTCGTAGATGATGCCGGCGGCGTCGAACTTCTGCTTGAACTCGTTCTGGTACACCTCCTCGAAGATATCCTTGAAGCGGCCGTCATAGGCCTTGAGGATGGTGTTCTTGGTCGAGAGATAGACCGGGAACTTGCGGGCGAGTCCGTAATTCATCGATGCGCGGGCGAAGTCGCGGATCGACTCGTCGAGGTTATACATGGCGAGCGCGACGCCGGCATCCGGGAACTTGAACACCTCGCGCTCGATCACGGTGCCGTCCTCGCCCTCGAACTTGATGGTGAGGCGGCCCTTGCCCGGGACCTTGAAGTCGGTGGCGCGGTACTGGTCGCCAAAGGCGTGGCGGCCGACCACGATCGGCTGCGTCCAGCCCGGCACGAGGCGCGGCACGTTGCGGCAGATGATCGGCTCGCGGAAGATCACGCCGCCGAGGATGTTGCGGATCGTGCCGTTCGGCGACTTCCACATCTCCTTGAGGTTGAACTCCTTCACCCGGGCCTCGTCCGGCGTGATGGTGGCGCACTTCACGCCGACGCCGTGCCGCTTGATCGCCTCGGCGGCCTCGACCGTCACCTTGTCGTTCGTGGCGTCGCGGTGCTCGACCCCGAGATCATAATACTCCAGGGGAATGTCGAGATACGGGTGGATCAGCTTGTCCTTGATGGACTGCCAGATGATCCGCGTCATCTCGTCCCCGTCGAGTTCGACGACGGGATTCACCACCTTGATCTTCGCCATGACCGAACAGCCTTCCGTGAGCCGCAAGCGTGCCGGGCCGCCGGACCGGGGGCGCCGCAGGAGGCCCCG
Source organism: Methylobacterium isbiliense (assembly GCF_022179325.1). GTDB lineage: Bacteria > Pseudomonadota > Alphaproteobacteria > Rhizobiales > Beijerinckiaceae > Methylobacterium > Methylobacterium isbiliense. Next base: position 32,500 of record NZ_BPQQ01000043.1, read on the forward strand.
GCCTGACGAAGCCGGCCGAGCCGCGGTCATAGCGCGGTGCACCATAACGGGGAAGCCGCCGCGGCCAGATCCTGCCGGGCGGGACCGGTCGGGCGGAAAAAAGCCCCGGCCGGGGGCCGGGGCTAAGGAGGTCTGGTATGGCAACGCTTGGCCGGCGTGACGGTTCCGTCCGTGGCGCGACGCGGCGCGAGGCCGTAGAAGCGCCCCACGCCGTCCCGGCCCGCACAGCCCCCTCGCCGACGCCATGTCCGATCAGATGTCCGATCCACCGTCCGATCCGACGCCGCCCCGTCCCGTGGTCATCCTGGTCGAGCCGCAACTCGCCGAGAACATCGGCATGACGGCCCGGGCGATGGCCAATTTCGGCCTCGCGGAGCTGCGCCTCGTGGCGCCCAAGGGCGGCTGGCCCAAGAAGGGCGTGCGCGAGACGGCGTCGGGCGCCACGCACGTCCTCGACGGCGCCACCCTCCACGCCACGGTGGCGGAGGCGATCGCGGACCTTCATCACGTGCTCGCCACCACGGCGCGCGAGCGCGGGCAGATGAAGCGGGTGCTGGGGCCGGACGAGGCGATGCGGGCGGTGGCCGCACGCCAGCAGGCGGGCGAGCGGGTCGGGATCCTGTTCGGCCGCGAGCGGGTAGGGCTGTCGAACGACGAGGTCTCGCTCGCGGACGCCATCATCACCTTCCCGGTCGATCCGAAGCACGCCTCGCTCAACCTCGCGCAGAGCGTCCTCCTGGTCGCCTACGAGTGGCGCCGCGCCGCCGGCCTCGCGCAGCTGCCGTTCGACGGCGAGATGCGCTCGCCCCCGGCGCCGCGGGAGGCGCTGCTGGCGCTGTTCGGGACCCTGGAGGGCGCCCTCGACCGGGCCGGCTACTTCCCGCCGGAGAAGCGCGGCGGGATGGTGCGCAACCTGCGCGACATGCTGCACCGCATGCAGATGACCGAGCAGGATGTGCGCAGCCTGCACGGGGCCCTGAGGGCGCTGAGCCGGGAGGCGGCGGACGAGTAGGGCCCGTCCCGGCTGCCCCGCGCGCCTCGGGTCAGGCCGCGAGCTTGGCCAGCGACTGCTCGACGTCGGCGATCAGGTCCTCGACGGTTTCCAGCCCGATCGAGAGCCGCACCGTGTCGGGACCGACGCAGGCCGCCACCTTCTCCGCCTCGCGCAACTGCCGGTGCGTGGTCGTGGCCGGGTGGATCGCCAGGGACTTGATCTCGCCGATGTTGACGAGGTGGGAGATCAGGTCGAGGCCGGTGATGAAGTCGAGCGCCGCCCGCTCGCCGCCCTTGAGGGCGAAGGTGAAGATCGACCCGGCCCCCTGCGGCACGTAGGCATTGGCCACCGCCTCGCCCGGGTGGCCCGGCAGCGACGGATAGCTCACCCAGGCCACCTTCGGGTGCGCGCGCAGATAGCCGGCGACCGCCATGGCGTTGGCGCAGTGCCGCTCCATGCGCAGCGGCAGGGTCTCGATCCCGGTGAGGGTCAGGAAGGCGTTCATCGGCGACAGGCCGGGGCCGAGGTCGCGCAGGCCGAACAGCCGGCAGGCGGTGGCGAAGGACGTCTCGGGAAAGCGCTCCGCGACCACCAGACCGTCGTAATCCGGCCAGGGATCGGTGATGAGGGAGTAGCGGCCCGTGGCCGCCCAGTCGAAGCGGCCGGCATCGCAGACGATGCCGCCGATCACCGTGCCCGACCCCGACAGGAACTTCGAGGTCGAGTGGACGACGATGTCCGCCCCGTGCTCGATCGGCCGGATCAGGGCCGGGGAGGCCAGCGTGTTGTCGACGACGAGCGGCAGGTTGTGGCGTCGCGCCACCGCGGCGACGCCCGCGATGTCGATGACGGTGCCGCAGGGGTTCACGATCGACTCGCAGACGATCGCCCGGGTCGCCTCGGTGATGGCGCCCTCGAAATCATCCGGCGTCAGCCCGCGGGTGAACTGGGGCGTGAGGCCGTAGCGGGTCTCCAGCCGGCGCATCAGGCCGAGCGAGCCGCCGAACAGGCGCGCCGAGGAGACGTAGGCGTCCCCCGTCTGCATCAGCGTGAGGAGGACGAGCAGCATCGCCGACTGGCCCGAGGCGACGGCGACCGCGGCCTTGGCGCCTTCCAGCGAGGCGACGCGCCGCTCCAGCGCCGCCACGGTGGGGTTCGAGCCGCGGGAATAGGAGAAGCCCGTCGCCCGCATGGCGAAGATGTCGGCGGCCTGCTCGTTCGATTCGAACGCGAAGCCGTTCGTGAAGTAGATCGGCTGGGCGCGCGCGCCGGTCGCGGGGTCGGGGGCGGCGCCGGCATGGACCGCCCGGGTGGCGAAGGCGAGGCTGGCGGGGTCGAACGGCATCGGGTCGGTTCCGGGGATCAGGCGGCGCGGCGCACGCGATCGTGCAGGGTCTGGACGAGGTCGAAGGGCGCGTAGGGCTTCGGGATGAACAGCGCCCCGTCCGGCATGTCGTTCGGCCCCGGCGTGCCCATCCCCGAGACGACCAGCACGGGAATCCACGGCCAGCGCCGGGCGACGAGGCGGGCCAGCGCCAGACCGTCGATGGAGCCCAGCGGCATGTCGACGTCGGTCATCAGGGCATCGACCTCGCGGTCGCTCTCCAGCACCTGCAGCGCCCGGTCGGCATGCGGTGCCTCGACCACCTGGAACCCGGCCTCGACCAGCGTGTCGGACGCTTCCATCAGCAGGAGCCCGTCATCCTCGACGAGGAGCACCACGGGGGCCTCGTCCGCGGGAGGCTCGGATCGATCCGGGGATGATGTCATCGGTTGCAACGGCTGACGTCGGCAGGTGGTTGCTGCCTATGGGGCGCCATCCCCAGGGTCAAGCGGAGCCGGACCGGCCGCGTGCCGATGCCTCAGGCCCGATGCTTCAGGCCGAGGCCTCCTGCACGGCCCGCAGGGGGGCCGAGAGGGAGAAGACCACGCCCGCGGGCGGGTAGGTCAGGCTGGCGCGCCCGCCGAGGCTGTGCACCAGGGTGCGCTCGATCAGCCGAGTCCCGAAACCGCTGCGCGTGGGCGCCGCCACCGGCGGGCCGCCGGCCTCCTGCCAGCGCAGGGACAGCCAGGGCTCGGACGCCTCGGCGACGATGCGCCACGTCACGCTCACCCGCCCCTCCACCCGCGACAGCGCGCCGTACTTCGCGGCGTTGGTGGCGAGTTCGTGCAGGATCAGGGACAGGGCGAGGGCCGAGCGGGGTCCGAGGCGGACGGCCGGACCGTCGATCAGGAAGCGGTCCGGCCCCCGCCCGCCATGCAGGTCGGCGGCGCCCTCCACCACATTCTGCAGGTCGGCCGCCGCCCAGGACCCCTGGATCAGAATGTCGTGCGCGTGGGAGAGGGCGATGAGCCGGCCCCCGAAGGCCGTGGCCGCCTCCTCCAGCGAGGTGGCGCCGCGCAGGGTCTGGGTCGCGACGGCCTGCACCATCGCCAGGATGTTCTTCACCCGGTGGGCGAGTTCCTGCATCAGCAGGATCTGCTGCTCCTCGGCGTGATGGGCGTCGGTGACGTCGCGGGCCACCGCGAGCACGCGCTCGACCACGCCCGCATCGCCCTGGATCGGGGTCAGCACCACGTCCCACCAGCGCAGCGCGCCGCGCCGGGTCGGGGAAGCGGCCCGGAAGCGGCCGGTGCGGCCGGCGCGGGCGGCGGCCAGCGCGAGTTCGGCGGCGACGCGGTCGGCGGGCTCCGGCCACACGGCCCGCCAGTCGCTGCCGAGGATGCGGTCGTCCGGGCCGGCTTCGAGCACCGCGGCGCTGCCCGCGCTCAGCCACAGCACCGTCCCGTCGAGGGACAGGACCTCGATGCAGTCGCGGCTCGCCGCGAGCAGGCGGCTGGTGAAGGCCTCGCTCGCCCGCAGGCGGCCGTTCAGCTCCTCCATGGAGGCGAGGCGGATCTCGCCCTCGGCGAGCGCGCGGCCCTGGTCGTTCGCGGCGGCCCGCAGGCGTGCGGCCTCGGCGCAGGCGATCTCGGCGCGCATCTGGGCGAGGGCCGCTGCGGCCCGGGCCTCCGTCGCCACGGCCTCGGCCCGCGCCAGACGCTCGGCCGCCGCCTCCGCGGCCGACGCCGCATCGGCTGGCGGAGGATGGGAGTGCAGCAGCGCCTCTATCCGTGTCATCGCAGCGCAGACGCCCCGGCCTCACGCGCCCGACGGCCTGCACGACCCGCACGTGCGGCAGGCGGCACCGTCACGCGGAGCCGTCTGCCTGACGGACGTTCGAGACCGATCCGACGAGCGCCCGGACGTCGCGTCCGGCAGCGCCATTGGGCCGCTGTCACGGCCGTCCGACGCGATGCCCGGGAGTAAATCACAGGAACATAGCGCGCCGCAATGGCCGGGCTATACTTCGCCCCACCTTTGACTTGGGACGGGTTCGGCCGGGACCGAACTTGTCCGGGTCAGCCGGCGAGCGCCTGGTCGAGGTCGGCGATCAGGTCGCCCGGGTCCTCGATGCCCACCGAGAGGCGCACCACCTCGGGACCGGCGCCCGCCCGCACCTTCTGCTCGTCGCTGAGCTGCCGGTGGGTGGTGGAGGCCGGGTGGATCACCAGCGAGCGCGTGTCGCCGATATTCGCGAGGTGCGAGAAGAGCTTGAGGTTCGACACCAGCCGCACGCCCGCCTCGTAGCCCCCGCTCAGCCCGAAGGTGAAGACCGCGCCCGCGCCGAGCGGGCAGTAGCGCTTGTGCAGGGCGTGGTAGCGGTCGCTCTCCAGGCCCGGATAGCTCACCCAGTTCACCGCCGGATGGCGCGCGAGGTGCTCGGCCACCGCGCGGGCATTGTCGGAGTGGCGCTGCATGCGCAGCGGCAGGGTCTCGATGCCGTTGAGGATCAGGAACGCGTTGAAGGGCGAGAGGGCCGGCCCGAGATCGCGCAGGCCGAGCACCCGCACGGCGATGGCGAAGCCGAAATTGCCGAAGGTCTCGGACAGCACCATGCCGCCGTATTCCGGGCGCGGCTTGGAGAGCATCGGGTAGCGGTCGTCGCCCGCCCACGGGAAGGTGCCGCCGTCGACGATGAGGCCGCCGATCGAGTTGCCGTGCCCGCCCAGGAACTTGGTGGCGGAGTGCACCACGATGTCGGCCCCGTGCTCGAAGGGCCGGATCAGGTACGGGGTCGCCATCGTGTTGTCGACGATGAGCGGGATAGTGTGGCGCTTGGCGATGGCGGCGATCGCCGCGAGGTCGGTGATGACGCCGCCCGGATTGGCGATCGATTCGACGAAGATCGCCTTGGTGCGCGGGGTGATGGCGGCCTCGAACGAGGCCGGATCGTCGGTGTCGGCCCAGACCACGTTCCAGCCGAAGTTCTTGTAGGAGTGGTTGAACTGGTTGATCGAGCCGCCGTAGAGCTTGTTGGCGGCGATGAACTCGTCGCCCGGCTGGAGCAGGGCGTGCATCACCAGGAACTCGGCGGCGTGGCCCGAGGCCACGGCGAGCGCCGCGGTGCCGCCCTCCAGCGCCGCCACGCGCTCCTCCAGCACGGCGTTGGTCGGGTTGCCGATGCGGGTGTAGATGTTGCCGAAGGCCTGCAGCCCGAACAGCGAGGCCGCGTGGTCGACATCGTCGAACACGAACGAGGTCGTCTGGTAGATCGGCGTCGCCCGGGCGCCCGTTGCGGCGTCCGGCGCCGCCCCGGCATGGATCGCGAGGGTGTTGAAGCCGGGCAGACGGTCGGTCATCGGGCGACTCCGCGGAAGGGGATGCCCGTGCTCTAGGACCCGCCCGCGCCCGGGGTCAAGGGCGGGCGCGGCTCAGCGGTGCCGATGGTGCCGGTGCCGGGCGTGATGCCGCCCCGGCAGGCGGGTGCGGTAGGCCCGCGGACCCGGGTCGATGCCGAGTACGCCGTTGACGCCCCCCACCACGCCCCCGACCGTGCCGCCCACGATGCCGCCGACCGGGCCGGCGACCCGGTTGCCCTCGCGGGCACCGCGCTGGATGCCGCCGGGAACGCCCTGCGCCTGGGCGGTGCCCGCCAGGGTGCCGAGGACGAGGACAGCGAGAAGCCACGGCCGGATCATGACGGAACTCCTCTGATACCTCCGGACAACGGCGGCGCTTCCCGAAGGTTCAGAACGCGCCCCGCACGCCTGCGAACACGCTGCGGCCCGTGCCCGGGTAGAACGACACCGGCCCCGCCGGGCCGAGCGCCGCTGCGTTCACCACCACGGCGATGTCGGAGATGGTGCGCTTGTCCGTGAGGTTGCGGGCATCCACGAACAGCGTGACGCCGGGGGCCAGATCGAGGGCGGCCTGGACGCCGAGCAGCGCGTAGCCTGGCACCCGCTGGGTGTTGGCGTGATCGGAGAACGGGCCGAGCGGGACCCAGTCGAGGGCGGGCGCGAGGGAGAAGCCCGGCCGCGTATAGGCCAGCACCGTGCGCAGCACGTCCGGCGGGATCCCGGCGATCCGGTTGTTGCCGAAGACCGGGTCGGCCACGAAGCGGAAGTCGTTGTGGGTCCAGATCTGCGTCAGCGTCAGCGCGTCTCCGCCCGCGATCAGGCCGCGGGCGAGGTCGAGGCTCGCCGCCGCCTCGACGCCCTGGTGGCGGGTGCGGGGCGCGTTGAAGGTCGCGGCCGGGATGCCGAGGCCCGCATTTGGATTGAAGTTGATCAGTTCGTCGCGCAGGTCCGCCCGGTAGAGCGTGAGGTCGAGCGCGAGGTCGCCGATCCGCCCGCGGGCGCCGGCCTCCACCGTCCAGGCCCGCTGGGCGCGCAGCGGCACGAAGGTGCTGCCGGCGAGGTTCTGCTGCACGAGGTCGGAGAAATCCGGCACGTCCGCCGAGCGGGTGACGTCGCCGAAGACCTGCAGGTCGGGCCGCACCTGCCAGAGCAGGCCGAGCTTCGGGTTCAAGCCCTCGTAGGTGCGGTTGGCGAACTGTGCCGCCGGGTTGAGGGGCAGGCCGCCCTTGTCGCTGTAGGTGCGGTTGGCCGAGAAGAGCTTGGCGCCGGTCATCAGCGCCACGTCGGGCAGGAACCAGAAGCGGTTCTCGCCGTACGCCTCGTAGTTCGATGCGCTCTGGAGCGTGTTGCGGGTCTGTGCGCCGCGAGAGCCCGCCACGTTGAGGAACTGCAGGGCTGAGTTCTGGCCCGCGAAGGCCCGCAGGCCGAGCAGCGTCTCGTTGCGGAATCCCCCCACCTCGAAGGTGCCGGCCCAGTGGGGCGAGACGCCGTAGGTCCAGCCGTCCTGATCGATGACCTGGAAGATCGGGTGGTAGAGCGACTTGTGGATGGCCCAGCTGTCGATGTCGAGCTTGCCGACGTCGAGCAGGAACGAGGTCCGGTTGGCGATCCGCTCGGTCTCGACCTTGCGGGACTGGTTGCCGCTGACCGCCGCCGGGTTGGCCCGGGTCGGATCGGTCAGGGCCTGGCGGAGGGTCAGGGCCCCGGGCAGCTTCTGGTCGGTGAGGTAGAGGCCGGTATAGAAGCGCGTCTCGACGCCCGGCGCCAGCACGTAGCCGAGATTGGCGTTGAAATTCTGGGTGCGCTGGGTGTCGTGGATGCGGTAGCCGTCGGAGTTGGTGATCGTGCCGTTGACCAGCAGATCGGCCGGGCCGGCGATGCGCGAGACCTGGACGTTCTCGCGGATAGTGTTGAAGCTGCCGCCGTCGATGCGCAGGATGGTGGGCGCGAAGGCCGTGTGGGCGGTCGGGGTGACGAAGTTGATCGCGCCGCCCAGCGTCGTGGCCCCGAAGCTGAGGGCGTTGCCGCCCTTGTAGACCTCGACCGCACGCAGGGCGAGCGGATCGACCTGATAGAAGTCGCCGCTGCCGTCCGCGAGGTTGAGGGGGATGCCGTCCTGGAGCAGTTCGAGGCCCCGCAGGTGGAAGCCGCGGGCGATGCCCGAGCCGCGCACCGAGAGGCGCAGTTCCTGGCCGTAGCGCTCCTGCACGTACACGCCCGGCACGTCCTTGAGCACGTCGCGCAGGGTGTTGGCGTAGCGGTTCTGGATCGCCTCGGCATCCACGAAGGCGACCGAGCCGACCGTGCGCTCGAGGGTCCGGCGCAGTTCGGGAACGGAGGGCGCGGTCAGGGAGCCGCCGGTTCCGGCGACGTCGATCTGGGGCAGCGCGAGGATGTCGGGGCTCTGGGCGCAGGCAGGCGCGAGGCTTGCCGCGAGCAGCAGGCCCGCGGCGAGCCTGCTGCGCGCGAGCCCGGCGGGGAAGGGTGGACGGGGCATGGCGGCGCCTCCTGCTCCGCGGCGCGGCCGGCGGAGCAGCGGTTGATGACGCGGGGAGCGCGGGGCTCCTCGGCCGGACGGGCGTGCGACCTCACGCCTCGTCTCCCCGGCCAGCGCCCCGCCGAGCGAACTCGCGCAGCCCCGCCTCTCCGGTGCGGACGAGGCGAGGCTGCGTACGCCTTGCGGGCGGCGGGCCTCAGTGGTGGTGGTGTTCGTCGGCCGCGGCCGCGGGCGCCCCGCCCGGTGCCGCCGCTCCGATCGGCGCGACGGGGAAGCGCACCGGCACGGTGCCGGCCCGTTCGAAGGTGAGCGTCCCCTCGATCGTCTCACCCGCCTTCACCGGCCCCTTCAGGTCGAGGAACATCAGGTGATAGCCGCCGGGCTTGAGTTCGACGGTCTCGCCGGGCTTGATCGTCAGCCCGGACTCCAGCGGGGCCATGCGCATCACGCCGCCCGTGTTGGACATCTCGTGCACCTCGGCCCGGCCCGCGAGCGGGATCGCGGCGCCGACGAGCCGGTCGGGCGCGCTGCCGCCGTTGGTGATGCGCAGATACCCGCCCGCCACCTTGGCGCCGCCCGGCGTGGCGCGCATCCAGGGCTGGACGATGGAGAGGTCGCCCGCCTTGACGGCCGCGGCGGGCGCGGCAGAGGCGGCCGGTGCGGCCTTGGCGGCGGCGGCAATCCGCACGCCCGGCGCCGGGGATTTCAGGCTCCGCGCACTCTGCCCGGCCGCCGGGATCTCGCTCCAGGCGTGGCTTCCTGCCGTGCAGTCCTGGCGCACCGGGAAATAGACCGTCTGGCCCGGCGCGAAGGCGTCCGTGATCCGGGCCTGGAACACGAACTCGTCGAACTGGTCGTCGGGCAGGCTGCCGCCGCTCCAGCTGATCTCCTTCACGCCCTCGCTCACCTCGCCGTGGTAGTGCGGGTAGGCGCGGGCATAGGGTCCCTTGACGGTCGAGAGGGTCCAGCCGGGCTTCGGCATCGGCTTGGCGGCGATCACGCCCTCCGGCACCGTCACGGTGACGCGGGTGGTGGGCTGGCCCTGGCAGCCGTGGCCGATCTGCAGGACGGCGCGGTAGGACTGGTTCGGGCTCGCCTCGCCGCGCTCCAGCACGGCATGCGCGAGGGCCGGGGACGGGATGACGGGGGACGAGAGGGCGGCGGCGCAGAGGGCGCCCGTGAGGAGAGAACGCATGGGTTCGGGTCCGTTTGCGTGAGGGCACGGGTGGAGGCGGCCCGGACGGGCCGCACGGCGCTCAGGCGAACGGGGGACCTCGGGCGGTGGCGGCGCGCTGCGGCGGGCCGCGGGCCGGCAGGCCCGGGTGCCGCTGCCACAGGACGCGCAGCACGGGCCGGGCGGGCCACGCCGCCTCGGCGGCGGGCGCGGGCAGAAGCGGCAGGGCAGGGCAGCAGACGGTGCAGCACGGATGCGCCGCGTGCGGGGCGGGCGCCTCCTCGCCCGGGAGGTGGGTGGCGCAGATGAGGCCGGCCGCCGCCGCGGCAGGGACCGGGCTCAGGCCGGCCAGGAAGGCCTGGAGCACGAGCCCGTAGAGCGCGAGCAGGGCCGCGAGCGCGCGCAGGCGCCCCGACCGCTTCCGATGCCGCTCCGTGCTCATGGCGGGTTCGTTACCGCAAACGGCCCTCGTTCCGCCACGGTCGCGGCGGTCGCAGGCGGGGGCGAATCGCGACCGCGCCGGCGATTGTTGCCGAGGGGCCGCAGTCCACACCTATCCAGAGGCTCACGGCAGCGCTTGCCCGCCCCGCCACATTCTGGCCCGCTCCTCATGGGTTCTTAACGGCACTTCGACACGGTCGCGGCAGGAACGCCGGCCGGCCCCTCCGAACCGGCACCATGCCCGCGACCCTCATCCTTCCCCGGGGATCCTGCTTCCCCACGGATCCCGCCTTCCCCAAGGTTCACGCCTAAGGATCACGAGCTTGCCTCCCATGCTGACACGCGCTTCCCTCCGCGGTTCGCTCGGCCTGGCGCTGCTGGCCGCCGCCCTCCCGGCCGCGGCCGAGGAGCGCGGCCTGCCCCAGGCCGAATGGGCGCAGAACTACGACTCCGCCTCGACGATGCGGGTCCAGCGCTCGAACACGCCGATCCTCTCGCCCCAGACCCTGGCCGCCACCGAGCAGATGCTCGAGCGCTACCGCGACATCGTGACCCGCGGCGGCTGGCAGCCCGTCTCGGGCGCCGAGCGCCTGCGCGTCGGCACCAAGAGCCCCGTGGTCGCGGCCCTGCGCCAGCGCCTGATCGTCTCGGGCGACCTCGACCCGGCCGCCGGCTCCTCGCCGGTCTACGATTCCTACGTCGAGGCGGCGGTGCGCCGCTTCCAGGCCCGGCACGGCCTCAACCAGACCGGGTCGATGAACATCACGACCGTTCAGGCCATGAACGTGCCGGCCGACGTGCGGCTGCGCCAGCTCGAACTCAACGCGGTGCGGCTGCGCTCCTATTCGGGCAACCTCGGGGCGCGCTACGTCATCGTCAACATCCCGGCGGCTCTCGTCGAGACGGTGGAGGGCGACCACGTCGCCACCCGTCACGCCGCCGGCGTCGGCAAGATCGACCGGCAGTCGCCGGTGATGAACGCCAAGATCCAGGAGGTGAACTTCAACCCCTACTGGACCGTGCCGGCCTCGATCATCAAGAAGGACCTGATCCCGAAGATGCAGAAGGAGCCGTCGTACCTGACGGACAACAAGATCCGTATCTTCGACGGCGAGCGCGAGATCCCGCCCTCCCAGGTCAACTGGCGCTCCGACGAGGCGACCCGCTACCGCTTCCGCCAGGATCCGGGCGTCGACCTCAACTCGATGGGCTTCGTGCGGATCAACATCCCTAACCCGCACGGCGTGTACATGCACGACACGCCCGCCAAGGGCATCTTCGGCGACGATTTCCGCTTCGTGTCGTCGGGCTGCGTGCGCGTGCAGAACGTGCGCGACTACGTTGCCTGGATCCTCCAGGGCACCCCGAACGGCAACCCGGACACGATCGAGGCGATCATCCAGGGCGGCCAGCGCGTCGACGCCCGCCCGGTGGCGCCGATCCCGGTCTACTGGACCTACATCACCGCGTGGTCCACGCCGGACGGCCTCGTGCAGTTCCGCGACGACATCTACAAGCGCGACGGCGTCGGCGCCCCCACGGCCGCGATGACCGCCGCCGCGCAGGGTCCGCGCAACTTCAACCCCGACGAGGACGATCAGACCAACTGATCGCGCGTTCTCCTCGACCCTGTCGGACACGGCCCGGGCGAACCCCGGGCCGTTCCCATTTCGGCGATCCGATCCCATGCCCGATGACCCGTCCCCGCCCGCTCCCCGCCTCGACGAGGTCGAGATCCGCCTCACGCATCAGGAGCGCACGATCGAGGACCTCAGCCGCACCGTCGCCGAGCAATGGGCGCGCATCGACCTGCTGACCCGGCAGGTCGCCGGCCTGAGCGAGCGCCTGCGCGAGATGGTAGAGCGCCCGGTCTCGGCCGCGCCCGAGCCGCCTCCGCCGCATTACTGATCAAGGCCGCGCAAGTTTTTCTGCAGGGGCATTAAGTTTTTCTGTTCGCTCGCTTCCTTGACTTAAAACGGGTTGAGCAGGTACCACGGTCGTCACGTTTCGGGCGCCCGCCGATCCGGCTCGTTCGCACCGCCACTCTCCCGCGCACCAGGACCTCGTCCAGAGCGGCGAGGCGGCTCGCCGCGTTGGCCGGTGTTCCGGCCGCGTGTACAAGCCGGCCGGCGGAAGGCCTGACCGACAACAAGCCGTCCGTGGGGCGAAACTCTCAACCGTCGAGGTCAACATGAGCGCGGGCACCGCCAATTCTTCCCTGTCGAACTCGTTCTTCTCGGCCTCGCTGGCCGACGTCGATCCCGAACTCGCCCGCGCGGTCGATCAGGAGCTGGGCCGGCAGCAACACGAGATCGAGCTGATCGCCTCCGAGAACATCGTATCGCGGGCGGTGCTGGAGGCGCAGGGCTCGGTTCTCACCAACAAGTACGCGGAAGGCTATCCGGGCCGCCGCTACTACGGCGGCTGCGAGTTCGTGGACGTGGCCGAGAACCTCGCCATCGACCGCGCCAAGCGCCTGTTCGGCTGCGCCTTCGCCAACGTGCAGCCGAATTCCGGCTCGCAGGCGAACCAGGCCGTGTTCATGGCCACGATGCAGCCCGGCGACACCTTCCTGGGTCTCGACCTCGCGGCGGGCGGCCACCTCACACACGGCGCGCCCCCGAACGTCTCGGGCAAGTGGTTCAAGCCGGTCTCCTACACGGTGCGGCGCGAGGACCAGCGCATCGACATGGAGCAGGTCGCCAAGCTCGCCGAGGAGCACAAGCCGAAGGTCATCATCGCGGGCGGCTCGGGCTATCCCCGGCACTGGGACTTCGCGAAGTTCCGCGAGATCGCTGACAGCGTCGGCGCCGTGTTCTTCGTCGACATGGCCCACTTCGCCGGCCTCGTCGCGGGCGGCGTGCACCCCTCGCCCTTCCCGCACGCCCACGTGGTCACCACGACCACCCACAAGACCCTGCGCGGCCCGCGCGGCGGCATGATCCTGACGAACGACGAGGCGCTGGCCAAGAAGTTCAACTCGGCCGTGTTCCCCGGCCTGCAGGGCGGTCCGCTGATGCACGTCATCGCCGGCAAGGCGGTGGCCTTCGGCGAGGCGCTCAAGCCCGAGTTCAAGCTCTACTCCAAGCAGGTGGTGGAGAACGCCCGCGCGCTCGCCGACACGATCATCTCGGGCGGCTTCGACATCACCACCGGCGGCACCGACAACCACCTGATGCTGGTGGACCTGCGCGCCAAGAGCGTGACCGGCAAGGCCGCCGAGGCCGCCCTGTCGCGGGCCGGCATCACCTGCAACAAGAACGGCGTGCCGTTCGACCCGCAGAAGCCCACCATCACCTCCGGCATCCGCCTGGGCACTCCGGCCGCCACCTCCCGCGGCTTCGGCGTGGCCGAATTCAAGAAGGTGGGCGAACTCATCGTCACGGTGCTCGACGGCGTCGCCCGCAACGGCGAGGCGGGCGACCCGGCCGCCGAGGAGAAGGTCGGGCAGGAGGTCCGCGCGCTGACCGACCGCTTCCCCATCTACGGCTGATCGATTACACGCCTTGGGACGGCCGGGCTCGTGCGAGCGAGCCCGGCCGTTCCCGTTTAGATCGCGTGGCCGCCCGGGCGGGGGCGGGGCGCCTTGGAGAGGTTGGGCGGCCGATGCGGTGCCCCTACTGCGGCGGCCTCGACACGCAGGTGAAGGATTCGCGGCCGAGCGACGATGCCTCGGCCATCCGGCGCCGCCGGATCTGCCCCGATTGCGGCGGCCGCTTCACCACCTTCGAGCGCGTGCAGCTGCGCGAACTCACTGTCGTGAAGCGGTCCGGCCGCAAGGTGCCGTTCGACCGCGACAAGCTGCAGCGGTCGGTGGACGTGGCCCTGCGCAAGCGCCCGGTCGAGCCGGAGCGGGTCGAGCGGCTGGTGAGCGGCATCACCCGCCAGCTGGAGAGCGCGGGCGAGCCGGAGGTCACGAGCGAGGCCATCGGCGAACTCGTCATGGAGGGCCTGAAGGGCCTCGACGACGTCGCCTACGTGCGCTTCGCCTCGGTCTACAAGAATTTCCGCGAGGCCCGCGACTTCGAGGAGCTGCTCGGGCGCCTCAGCGCCGACCAGCAGGTCGGTGCCGACCAGCAGGTCGGTGCCGACCAGCAGGTCGGTGTTGACCAGCAGCAGGCGGGGGAGGGCGGGGAGGCGCCGGCGCGGCGCGCCCGGTCGCGGGCGTGAGCGCGCCCGACCCCGACCAGCGCTTCATGCGGCTGGCGCTCGCCCTCGGGCGGCGCCATCTCGGGCGCACCTGGCCCAATCCCTCCGTCGGCGCGGTGATCGTCGCGGGGCCCCCGGGTGCCGAGCGCATCGTGGCGCAGGGTGTGACGCAGCCGGGAGGGCGCCCGCACGCGGAGCGCATCGCGCTGATGGAGGCGGGTCCGGCGGCGCGGGATGCCACCCTGTACGTCACCCTCGAACCCTGCTCGCATCACGGCCGCACGGCGCCCTGCGCCGATGCGGTCGTCGCCGCCGGCATCGCCCGGGTGGTGAGCGCCATGGACGACCCCGATCCGCGGGTCGCGGGGCGCGGCCATGCGCGGCTGCGGCAGGCGGGCGTGGCCGTCACGGTCGGCGTGCTCGGCGAGGAGGCCCGGCACGCGCATCGCGGCCACATCACCCGCGTGGTGGAGAGCCGCCCGGCCGTGCAGCTCAAGCTCGCGCGCACCCCGGACGGCTTCGCGGCCGGCGGGCCGGGCCGGCTCCTGATCACCGGCCCGCTCGCGAATGCGCGGATCCACCTCATGCGCGCGCATGCGGACGCGATCATGGTCGGCGTGGGCACGGTGCTGGCCGACGATCCGGCCCTGACGGTGCGCCTGGCCGGCCTCGAAGGCCGCTCACCCCTGCGCGTCGTGCTCGATTCGCAGCTGCGCACCCCCTCGTCGGCCCGCCTCCTGCAGGATCGGCGCGTACCGACGCTGATCCTCGCCGCCGCGGATGCGCCCGGCGCCGCCGCGCGGCGCTTGGCGGAGGCCGGCGCCGAGGTGCTGCGCGTGCCCGGCGCTGGGCGCCTCGCCCTGCCGGCGGCCCTCGGCCTGCTGGCGCGGCGCGGCCTCACCCGGATCTTCTGCGAGGGTGGGCCGACGCTGGCCGATGCGCTGGCGCGTGACGGCCTGATCGATGCCTGCCTCCTCATCACCGGGGCGCGGCCCCTCGGGGCGCCGGGCCTGCCGGCCGTCGGACCCGACCTTGCCGCCCTGATCGCCTCGGGCGGGCTGCGGCCCGCCGGCGAGGAGCGGGTCGGCCCGGACCTCTTCACGGCCTACGAGCGGAGCTGACCATGTTCACAGGCCTCGTGACGGATATCGGGCGCGTGACCGCCGTGGACGGCGGCGAGCGCCTGCGCCGCATCACCATCGCATCCGCCTACGATCCGGCCTCGATCGCGCTCGGCGCCTCGATCGCCTGCGGCGGCCCCTGCCTCACCGCGGTGGCGGTGGAGCCGCACGGCGCAGGCTGCCGCTTCGCGGTGGATGTCGCCGCCGAGACGCTCGCGCGCACCACCGCGGGGACATGGGCGCCGGGCACCCGGCTCAACCTGGAACGCTCCCTGAAGCTCGGGGACGAACTCGGCGGCCACCTCGTCACCGGCCATGTCGACGGGCTCGCCGAGATCGTGGCGCGCGAGGCGGTGACGGGCCAGGAGGGCGACGCCTGGGCGCCGAGCGACCGCTTCGTGCTGCGCGCGCCCGCATCCATCGCGCGCTTCATCGCCGAGAAGGGATCGGTCTGCCTCGACGGCACCTCGCTCACCGTGAACGGGGTCGAGGGCGACACCTTCACGGTGCTGCTGATCCCGCACACGCTGGCGGTGACCACCTGGGGCGAGCGGCGGGCCGGCGACCGGATCAACCTCGAGGTCGACCTGATCGCCCGCTACGCCGCCCGGCTGACCGAGGCGCACGCGGCGCTGCGATCGGCCTGACGCACGGCCGCCGGAGCGGCGGCGTGGAGAACGATGGCGGGCCGCACGGCCCGCCATCGCCTCAGCTGTGGGCGAGGATCGCCAGCAGCAGGAGCGCGATGATGTTGGTGATCTTGATCGCCGGGTTCACGGCGGGGCCGGCGGTGTCCTTGTAGGGATCGCCAACGGTGTCGCCGGTCACCGCCGCCTTGTGGGCGTCGGAGCCCTTGCCGCCGTGGTGCCCGTCCTCGATGTACTTCTTGGCGTTGTCCCAGGCGCCGCCGCCGGAGGTCATCGAGATCGCCACGTAGAGGCCGGTGAGGATCACGCCGAGCAGCATCGCGCCCACCGCCGCGAAGGCCTGTCCCTTCCCGGCGATGACGAGGATCACGAAGTACAGCACCACCGGCGAGAGCACCGGGAGCAGCGAGGGGACCACCATCTCCTTGATCGCCGCCCGGGTGAGCATGTCGACGGCGCGGCCGTAATCCGGCCGGTCGGTGCCCTTCATGATGCCGGGCTTTTCGCGGAACTGGCGGCGCACCTCCTCGACCACCGCGCCGGCGGCGCGGCCCACTGCCGTCATGGCGATGCCGCCGAACAGGTACGGGATCAGCCCCCCGAGCAGCAGCCCCACCACCACGTAGGGGTTGGAGAGCGAGAAATCGACCGTGACGCCCCGGAAGTAGGTGTACTGGTCGGCGTTCTTGATGAAGTAGTCGAGGTCCGAGGTGTAGGCGGCGAAGAGCACCAGCGCGCCGAGGCCCGCCGAGCCGATGGCGTAGCCCTTGGTGACGGCCTTGGTGGTGTTGCCCACCGCGTCGAGGGCGTCGGTCGACTTGCGCACCTCCTTGGGCAGGCCGGCCATCTCGGCGATGCCGCCCGCGTTGTCGGTGACCGGGCCGAAGGCGTCGAGCGCCACCACCACGCCCGCGAGGGCCAGCATGGCGGTGACCGCGATGGCGATGCCGAACAGGCCCGCGAGCGAGTAGGTGGCGATGATGCCGCCGACGATGACGATGGCCGGCAGCGCCGTCGATTCGAGCGAGATCGCCAGCCCCTGGATCACGTTGGTGCCGTGGCCCGTGACCGAGGATTGCGCGATCGACTTCACCGGACGGAAGTTCGTGCCGGTGTAGTACTCGGTGATGACGACGATCAGGGCGGTGATCACGAGGCCGATCGCCGCGCACAGGAACAGGCCGAGCGAGGTGAAGGTCGCCCCCGTGTTGGTGGTGAAGCGCGTCGCGAAGCCGCCGAACATCACGAAGTTGATCGCCGCGATCGCCGCGATGGAGAGGATGCCGGCCCCGATCAGACCCTTGTAGAGGGCGCCCATGATCGACTGGTTGGCGCCGAGCCGCACGAAGAAGGTGCCGACGATGGAGGTGACGATGCAGGCCGCGCCGATCGCCATCGGGTAGAGCAGCATCGTCTCCAGCACGTTGCGGCCCTCGACCGCCGTCTGGCCGGAGAAGAAGATCGCGGCGAGCACCATCGTGGCGACGAGCGTCACCGCGTAGGTCTCAAACAGGTCGGCCGCCATGCCGGCGCAGTCGCCGACATTGTCGCCGACATTGTCCGCGATGGTGGCGGGGTTGCGCGGGTCGTCCTCCGGAATGCCGGCCTCGACCTTGCCGACGAGGTCGCCGCCCACGTCGGCGCCCTTTGTGAAGATGCCGCCGCCGAGACGCGCGAAGATCGAGATCAGGGAGGCGCCGAAGCCGAGCGCCACCAGCGCGTCGATGACGTCGCGGCTCGCGGGCGCGAGGCCGGCATAGCGGGTGAGGTAGGTGTAGTAGAGGGCGACTCCGAGCAGCGCGAGGCCCGCCACCAGCATGCCGGTGACCGCTCCCGACTTGAAGGCGACGTCGAGGCCGCCGCCCAGCGACTGCGTGGCGGCCTGCGCGGTGCGCACGTTCGCCCGCACCGAGACGTTCATGCCGATGAAGCCGGCCGCGCCCGAGAGCACCGCGCCGATCAGGAAGCCGATCCCGACCTTGAGGCCGAGGAAGTAGGCGAGCAGGGCGAACAGCAGGATGCCGACGACCGCGATGGTGAGGTACTGGCGCCGCAGATAGGCCTGCGCACCCTCGGCGATCGCGCCCGCGATCTCCTGCATGCGCTGGGTGCCGGCGTCGCGCCGCATGACGTCGTTGATCGTGAAGATACCGTAGGCAACGGCGCAGAGGCCGCCCACGATGATGAGCAGGAGTGCGGTCATTCTACCGTCCTTGATGCCGGGCTTGACCCGCAAGTGTCGACGGCCACGGTGGCGAGCGGCCTCCCGTTGCGGGTCTCCCTCCCCAGAAGCGCCGGTCGTGCCGGCCAGCCGACCTTGAGTGCCAAACTTCACGGGCGAGCGCAAACGGCGCGAAAGGGTCATCCGCAGGGCAGCCGGGAAAATCTCTGCCCGACCCGACGAAAGTCTTGCCTAGAAGTGGCTGAACGAGCCCGAGTCGAAGCGCCGGGGGGATCCGTCGCGGTCGCGGAAGCGCGGCGGCGCGCGGTCTCCCGTCACGGTGCCGATGCGGGTGAGCGGCACGCCGGCCGCGGCGGCCCGTGCCGTCAGGGCCGCGACCTCGGCCGGGGGCACGGCGCAGAGGATCTCGTAATCGTCGCCCCCGGTGAGCGCGGTCGCCAGGAGAGCGGGGTTCTCGGCCGTTGCCGCCGCGGCGGCGGCGGAGAGCGGCACGGCCGCCGTCTCGACCTCGGCCCCGCAGCCCGAGGCGCGCAGCATCTTGGCGAGATCGCCGACCAGACCGTCCGACACGTCCATGCCGGCGCGGGCATGGGCCGCGAGCGCCGGGGCAAGCGCGAGCCGGGGGCGGGGATGCAGGTAGCGGTCCGCGAGATGGCGGCGATGCGCCTCGCCGATCGCGACAGCCCAGGGGGCGTCCCGCTCGCGCCGCAACCGGAGGCCCAGCGCCGCGTCGCCGATGCTGCCCGAGACGAGCAGTTCGTCACCGGCCTGCGCGGTGAACCGGCGGACCATCCGCCCGGCCGGCACCTCGCCGAGCGCCGCGATGCTCAGGAGCGTCGGCCCCGCAGCCCGCACCGTGTCGCCGCCGAGGAGCGGGCAGCCGTGGCGGGCGGCCATCTCGCCGAGCCCGGTGCAGAAGGCGGAAAGCCAGCCCTCCTCCCACGCGTCGCTGAGCGCGAGGGTGAGCAGGAATCCCCGCGGCGCCGCGCCCTTGGCGGCAAGGTCCGACAGGTTCACGCCGAGCGCCTTGACGGCCAGGGAGGCCGGCGGGTCGTCGGGAAAATAATGGACGCCCGCCACGACCGCGTCGGTGGTGAGCACGAGGTCGTGCCCGGGGCGCGGCGTCAGCACCGCCGCATCGTCCCGCAGCCCGAGCCCGCCCGGCCCCGCGAGCGGCGCGAGATAGCGGGCGATCAGATCGTCCTCGCTCGGGCGGGGGAGGGCGGACACGCGGCCTCAGCCCTCGCGGGCCGCGCCGTCGAGTTCCTGCGCGCGGGCCGCGCGCGCCACCTTGTCGAGCACGGCGTTGACGAGGCCCGGCTCGTCGCCGCCGTAGAAGCTGTGCGCCACGTCGACATATTCCGAGATCGCCACCCGCACCGGCACGTCGCGGCGATAGATCACCTCGTAGGCGCCCGCCCGCAGGATGGCCCGCAGCACGGCCTCGACCCGGCGCAGGGGCCAGCCGGCCGAGAGGGCGCCGTCGAGCGCTTGGTCGATCGCCCGCTGCTCCTCGACCGCCCCGCGCAGCAGGTCGCGGAAGAAGGCGGTCTCGGCCGGCGGGTGCTCGACCCCGTCGACCACCTGCCCGATCCAGAACGCCTCGAACTCGGCCAGCGCGTCGATGACGCCCTTGCCGGAAATCTCCATCTCGTAGAGCGCCTGCACGACGGCCAGGCGGGCGCCGCTGCGCTCGGCCGGTTTCATCTCGACGTGTCTCCTTCGTCTCGGGTGGGGCGGGGCGGCGTGAAGCCGATGGTGCGCTCGGCCTGCGCCGCGTCCCGCGCGCGCTTGAGGCCGAGCACCGCCAGCGCCGCCTCGGCGGCGCCCCCACCCTTGTTCATCTCGGCGACGCGGGCGCGGGCCTGCGCCTGCGCCTCGGTCTCGACCGTCAGGATACCGTTGCCGAGCGGCAGGCGCAGCACCACCGACAGGTCCATGAGGGCCCGCGCGCTCTCGCCCGCGACGATGTCGTAATGGCCGGTCTCGCCGCGGATGACGCAGCCGAGCGCCACCACCGCGTCGAAGGGCTTGCGCGCCCGCGCGGCGGCCTCGACCAGGATCGCCACGGTCTGGGGGATCTCCAGCGCCCCCGGCACCGTCACGACCTCGGCCTCGGCGCCCGCGGCCGCGATCGCGTCGAGGGCGCCGCGCAGGAGTTCGTCGGCGATGTCGTCGTAGTAGCGCGCTTCGACGACCAGGATGCGGGCGTCCTTGAGCGACGGGCGCTCGCTCCCGCTGTCACGGCGTGGGCTCACCATCTCGGTCTCGATCGATTGCGAAGGGTCGAACGCGCCGGCGCCGCCATCGTTGCGACACGCCGTCCGCAGAGGGGGGAGCACTAGACCGAAGCGCCCTCGCGAACAAGCGGTCGCCCTGCGGCCGAGGCCCGCCCTTCGAGACCGGCCCTTCGAGACCGGCCCTTGCCAAACGGCCCGCGCGCCGCCAAGGGGCGCGCCAGCCGGGCCGCCGGACAAAGGCTGCAGACCCAGGCCGGGAGGACCGACACCGGATGACCGACCTCGAAACCCGCACGATCCGCCGCGTCAGCCGGCGGCTGATCCCGTTCCTGATCGTCTGCTACTTCGTCGCGTATCTCGACCGGGTGAACGTCGGCTTCGCGGCGCTGACGATGAACAAGGATCTGGGCATCTCGGCCACCGCCTACGGGCTCGGCGCCGGCCTGTTCTTCCTCACCTACTTCCTGTTCGAGGTGCCCTCGAACCTCTTTCTGGAGCGGTTCGGCGCCCGGCGCTGGATCGCCCGCATCATGCTCTCCTGGGGGCTCATCTCCGGCGGCATGGCCTTCATCGGCGGCGAGACGAGCTTCTACGTGATGCGGCTCCTGCTCGGCGCGGCGGAGGCCGGCTTCTTCCCGGGCATCATCTTCTACCTCACCCTGTGGTTTCCCGCCGCCTACCGGGCGCGCATCGTCAGCGCCTTCATGGTGGCGATCCCGCTCTCCAGCCTGGTCGGCGCACCGATCTCGGGGGCGCTGCTCGAACTCGACGGGCTGCTCGGCCTCAAGGGCTGGCAGTGGCTCTACCTGATCGAGGCGGCGCCGGCCGTGATCCTGTCCGTAATCACCTTCTTCTATCTCACCGACCGGCCTGCGGATGCGGCCTGGCTCGCCCCCGACGAGCGCCAGTGGCTGGAGCGGCGGATGGCCGAGGAGGAGGCGATGCGCGGGCGCGACACCCACCAGCCCCTCTCGCGGGCGATCTTCGAGCCGCGGGTGCTCGCCATCGCGGCGATCTATTTCGGGGCCGTGGCGCTGCTCTACGGCTTCAGCTTCTTCCTGCCGCAGATCGTCAAGGCGTTCGGCCTCACCAACGTCCAGACCGGCCTCGTGACGCTGATCCCCTACACGGCCGGCACGGTGGGGCTGCTCTACTGGGGCAAGCGTTCGGACGCCAAGCGCGAGCGGCGCCGGCACCTCGCGGTGGCGCTGGCGCTCGCCTCCTTCGGGACGATCGGGGCGGCCCTCGCGGGCGATCCCGTCCTCAAGATGGTGCTGTTCTCGGCCGCCGCCTTCGGCATCTTCGCGGCGCTGCCGATCGTCTGGACGCTGCCGACCGAGACCCTCACGGGCGCGGCGGCGGCGGGCGCCATCGCGGTGGTGAATTCCATCGGCAACCTGTCGGGCTTCGTCGCGCCCTACGCGGTGGGCGCGATCAAGGACCGCACCGGCGACTTCACCTGGGGCCTCATCGCCATCTCGGCCGCGGGGCTGATCGGCATCGTGGTGGTGCTGCGTCTCGGCCACGCGCGGGCCGCCGCATCCCCTCCGGCCGGGTGAGCGGGGCAAAAAGGCGGGCAGAAGCGCCGCGGCATGCTGGCGCCCCGGCCCGGACCGTGGCAGAGAGCGGCCGCGCGGGCGACGCCCGGTCGCATTGCACGCGCGCTCGGGGTGGTGCTTCGGTCCGCCGGAACCGGGGGTCTCGCCCTCGAAACCTGCCCCAGGATTGTGGTTCGCGCATGGCCGAAGGGTCTGCTGCGGGCTTCGCCTTCGTTGTTTCTCGGGAGAGCCGGAACTTGGCCACGACCGTCGCCCCCTCCGACGCCGCGCATCCGCACGGGACGACCCGCCGGGACTTCCTCTACCTCGCCACGGGCGCGGGCGCCGCGGTCGGCGCCGCCGCGCTCGCCTGGCCCTTCGTCGCCTCGATGGCGCCGGACGCCGAGACGGTGGCGGCGGGCGCGCCGATCGAGGTCGACCTCACGCCGATCACCGAGGGCCAGATCATCAACGTGTTCTGGCGCGGCAAGCTGATCTTCGTGCGCCGTCTCACTCAGAAGGAGATCGGGGAGATGAAGGCGGTCCAGGCCGCCCAGATGATCGACCCGGCGCCCTTCTACGCCCGCGTCAAGGAGGGCCACGACCAGTGGCTCGTGGCCTACGGCAACTGCACCCATCTCGGCTGCGTGCCGATCGCCAACCAGGGCGGCCATCCGGGCTGGGGCTGCCCCTGCCACGGCTCCCTGTTCGACGCCGTCGGGCGCGTGACCCGCGGCCCGGCCCCGATCAACCTGCCAATCCCGCCCTACGCCTTCCAGGGCGACGCCAAGGTGCGCATCGGCGAAGGCGCCACGGCCTGACCCCTCACATCCAGAACAACGGGCTGTCCTCATGAGCGCACACGCCACGACTTACGTCCCCAAGAGCGGCATCGCCAAGTGGTTCGAGGCGCGGCTGCCGATCATCGGCCTCGTCCACTCGTCGTTCATCGCCTTCCCGATCCCGCGCAACCTGAACTACTTCTGGACGTTCGGCGCGATCCTGATCGTGATGCTGGCCTCCCAGATCGTCACCGGCGTCTGGCTGGCCATGCACTACCAGCCCTCGGCCAGCGAGGCGTTCAACTCCGTCGAGCACATCATGCGCGACGTGAATTACGGCTGGCTTCTGCGCTACATGCACGCCAACGGCGCCTCGATGTTCTTCATCGCGGTCTACGTGCACATGTTCCGCAACCTCTACTACGGGTCCTATAAGGCCCCGCGTGAGGTGCTCTACATCCTCGGCGTCATCATCTACCTGCTGATGATGGCGACCGCCTTCCTCGGCTACACCCTGCCCTGGGGGCAGATGTCGTTCTGGGGCGCCACCGTCATCACGAACATCCTGGCGGCGATCCCGATCGTCGGCGACACCATCCAGAGCCTGCTCTGGGGCGGCTACTCGGTCGGCAACCCGACCATCAACCGCTTCTTCTCGCTGCACTACCTGCTGCCGTTCATGATCGCCGGCGTCGTCGTGCTGCACGTCTGGGCGCTGCACGTCACGGGCCAGAACAACCCGACCGGCATCCCGATCAAGACCGGCAAGGACGCGGTGCCCTTCACCCCCTACGCGACCATCAAGGACGTGTTCGCGGTGGTGGTGTTCTTCGTGTTCTTCGCCTACTGGATCTTCCTGCAGCCGAACTATCTCGGCCACGCCGACAACTACATCCCGGCGAATCCCGGCGTGACGCCCGCGCACATCGTGCCCGAATG
Source organism: Methylobacterium isbiliense (assembly GCF_022179325.1). Classification (GTDB taxonomy): domain Bacteria; phylum Pseudomonadota; class Alphaproteobacteria; order Rhizobiales; family Beijerinckiaceae; genus Methylobacterium; species Methylobacterium isbiliense. Next base: position 55,887 of record NZ_BPQQ01000043.1, read on the forward strand.
GTACTTCCTGCCGTTCTACGCGATCCTGCGCGCGGTGCCGGACAAGCTCGGCGGCGTGATCCTGATGTTCGGCGCGGTGATCATCCTGGCCTTCGCGCCCTGGCTCGACACCTCGCGGGTCCGCTCGGCGAACTACCGCCCGATCTACCGGCAGTTCTTCTGGGTGTTCATCGCCTGCTGCTTCCTGCTCGGCTGGCTCGGCGCCAAGCCGCCGGAGGGAGGCTACGTGCTCGCGGCGCGCGTCGCCACGTTCTACTACTTCGCCCACTTCCTGCTGGTGATGCCGCTCGTCGGGCTGTTCGAGACGCCCAAGCCCCTCCCGGGCTCGATCCTTGAGAGCGTCACCGGACCCGGCAAGCAGGTCGGTGCCTCCGGCATGCCGGCCGGCGCCGCCGCCGCCCCGCCGACCAAGGGCTGATCCACCCGGGGCCGCGCCCGGCGCGGCCCCGTTCCCTTCTCCACGCCGGTACAAGCTGCCCGGACAAGACGCCGATGACGACGCCGAAGAGGGGCATCGAGGGAATGATGAGAACGCGTGCTCTCGTGGCCGGCCTCGCGGCCGCGATCCTGGCCGCCACGGCCGCCTACGCGGACGAGGGAGGTCCCACGCCGCCCCGCGAGAAGTGGACCTTCTCGGGCGTGTTCGGCACCTTCGACCAAGCGCAGCTGCAGCGGGGCTTCCAGGTCTACCGCGAGGTCTGCTCCAGCTGCCACAGCCTGCACTACGTCCGCTTCCGCAACCTCGCGGAGGAGGGCGGTCCGCACTTCTCGGCCTCGCAGGTGAAGGCGCTGGCGGCCGAGTACAAGGTCAAGGACGGCCCGAACGACCAGGGCGAGATGTTCGAGCGGCCCGGCCGGCCGGCGGACAAGTGGCCCTCGCCGTTCCCCAACGACCAGGCGGCCGCGGCGGCCAACGGCGGCAAGGCGCCGCCGGACCTCTCGCTGATGGCCAAGGCCCGCACCTTCAGCCGCGGCGGCCTGTGGTTCGTGATCGATTGGCTGCCCTTCGTCGGCTACACCGAGCAGGGGCCCGACTACCTCCACGCGCTCCTCAACGGCTACAAGGACTCGCCCCCGGAGGGCTTCCAGGTGCCGGAGGGCGGGCACTACAACGAGTATTACCCGGGCCACATCATCGCGATGCCCAAGCCCCTGAGCGACGGGCAGGTGACCTACCCGAAGGGCGCCAACGGCCAGCCGGTCGTGCCCGAGACCGTCGACCAGTACTCGCGCGACGTCACCGCCTTCCTGATGTGGACGGCCGAGCCGCACCTGCTCGCCCGCAAGGAGCTTGGTCTGCGCGCGATCATCTTCCTGCTCGTGCTGGCCGGCCTGCTCTACTACGTGAAGAAGAAGATCTGGTCGGACGTCGGCGGCGAGACGCACGGGCTGCAGCCCGAGCTGCACAAGACGGGCTGAGGCCGGATCGGCGACAGCGAGAGGCCCCGAAAGGGGCCTCTTTTCTTTTGCGCGGGGACGAAGGAGACCCTCATGACCAAGGCCGTGCTCGGTGTGATCGGCGGATCCGGCGTCTACGACCTGCCGGGTCTGGAGGATGTGCGCGAGGAGCGGATCGATTCGCCCTGGGGCGCCCCCTCGGACGCGCTGCGCATCGGCCGCATCGGCGAGACGCCCGTGGTGTTCCTGCCCCGGCACGGCCGCGGCCACCGCCTCTCGCCCTCCGGCATCAACTACCGGGCGAACATCGACGCGCTGAAGCGGGCCGGCGTGACCGACCTCGTCGCGCTCTCCGCCTGCGGCTCCTTCCGCCAGGAACTCTATCCGGGCCTGTTCGTGCTGGTGGACCAGTTCGTCGACCGCACGCACGGCCGCGCCTCGTCCTTCTTCGGCGACGGCTGCGTCGCCCACGTCTCGATGGCCCACCCGGTCGGGCCGGCCCTCCAGGCCCGCATCCTGGCGGCGGCGGAGGCCGAGGAGATCGCGGTGCGCAAGAACGGCACCTACGTCTGCATGGAGGGGCCGCAATTCTCCAGCTACGCCGAGTCGCTCACCTACAAGAGCCTCGGCTACGACGTGATCGGCATGACCAACATGCCCGAGGCCAAGCTCGCCCGCGAGGCCGAGATCACCTACGCGACGATCGCCATGGTGACGGATTTCGACTGCTGGCATCCCGAGCACGACGCCGTCGAGGTCTCGGCCGTGATCGCCGTGGCACGGGCCAACGCCGCCAAGGCCGCGCGGCTGGTCAGCCGGCTCGCCCGCGACTTCCCGGCCGAGCACGAGCCCTGCCCGGCGCGCTCCGACCGGGCGCTCGAGGGCGCGATCATCACGCCGCCCGAGCACCGCGATCCGGCGCTGATGGCCAAGCTCGACGCGGTCGCCGGGCGGGTGCTGTGAACCGCGCATAACCCCCTGGCGCCGGGCCGGGCTGCCCGGTTACAAGGCAGCCCGTTCCACGCCGCGATCAGGACCGATGACCGACACCCCCTCCCGCACCGGCCGCGTCAGCCGGCGGACGGCCGAGACCGACGTGAGCGTCGCGATCGACCTCGACGGCACCGGACGGGCCGCGATCGACACGGGCGTCGGCTTCCTCGACCACATGCTGGAGCTCTTCGCCCGGCACGCCCTGTTCGACCTCGACGTCACGGTGAAGGGCGACCTGCACGTCGACCAGCACCACACCACCGAGGATGCGGGCATCGCGCTCGGCCAAGCCTTCGCGCAGGCGCTCGGGACGAAGCGCGGCATCCGCCGCTACGCCGACCTGCACCTGCCGATGGACGAGGCCTTGACCCGCGTCGCCGTCGACATCTCGGGGCGCCCCTTCCTGGTGTTTCGCACCGCGTTCGCCCGCGAGAAGATCGGCGCCTTCGACACCGAGCTGGTGCGCGAGTGGTTCCAGGCCTTCGCCATGAACGCCGGGATCACGCTCCACGTGGAGACCCTCTACGGCGACAACCAGCACCACATCGCCGAGAGCTGCTACAAGGGGCTGGCACGGGCCTTGCGCCACGCGGTCGCCATCGACCCGCGCGAGGGGGACCGGGTGCCGTCGACCAAGGGCTCGCTCTGAGGACCAGCCTCGCGAACCCGCCGCGGAGAGCGTTCGATGCCGACCTATACGCTGCACCTTGCCGATGCGGACGACCCGGGGAGCCCGGAGGCCCTCGACCGGGCCAAGCTGGTGCCTGACCGCTTCATCTGGCCGGCCTTCTGGTTCTCGGCCCTGTGGTTCTTCTGGCACCGGCTGTGGCTCGCGGGGCTCCTCGTGCTCGCCGTCGAGGTCGGCGTCTGGGCGCTCGGGCTCGCGCTGAACCTGTCGCCGCTCGCGGGCTTCGTCATCACGCTGCTGCTCGCGTGGCTGATCGGGCTCGAAGCCTCGTCGCTGCGGCGCTGGACCTATGAACGCCGCGGCCGGCCGATCCGCGACGCGGTGACGGCCGCCGACATCAAGGAGGCCGAGGTGAAGCTCGTCGGCCGCTGGGTCGCCGAGCGGGCCGCGCCCCCCCCGGCCCCGGCCCCGGCCCCGCGGATCCCGCCCTATGCCCGGACGGAGAGCCCGGCCCTGGGGCTCTTCCCCGAGGCGGATCCGCGCCGGTGAGGGGCCAGCACGAGGAGGAGCGCGCGTGAGCGCCGGCAGCGTCGCGATCATCGATTACGGCTCGGGCAACCTGCACTCGGCCGCCAAGGCGTTTGAGCGCGCCGCGCGCGAGGCGGGGCTCGACCGGACGCGCATCGTCGTCACCTCCGACCCGGAGGCGGTGGCCTCGGCCGAGCGCGTGGTGCTGCCGGGCGTCGGCGCCTTCGCGGATTGCCGCCGCGGCCTCGACGCGGTGCCGGGCCTCGTCGAGGCGATGACCGAGGTCGCGCAGCGCCGCGGGCGCCCCTTCCTCGGCATCTGCGTCGGGATGCAGCTCCTCGCCTCGCGCGGGCTCGAACACGAGATCACGGCGGGCCTCGGCTGGATCCCGGGCGACGTGGCACCGATCACGCCGGCGGACCCGTCCCTCAAGGTGCCGCATATGGGCTGGAACACGCTCGACGCCCGCCGCGACACGCCGCTGCTGGCCGGCATCCCGACCGGGGAGGGCGGTCTGCACGCCTATTTCGTGCACAGCTACGCGCTGGCGCCGCAGGAGCCCGGCGACGTCGTGGCGACGAGCGATTACGGCGGCCCGGTCACGGCGGTCGTCTGCCGCGGCACCGTGGCGGGCACCCAGTTCCATCCCGAGAAGAGCCAGCGGCTCGGCCTCGCGCTGATCGCGAACTTCCTGCGCTGGCGGCCTTAAGGCCGTCCGATCCTCCTCTCAGCCTTGCGGTGACGCTTCGTGATCCTGTTCCCGGCCATCGATCTCAAGGAGGGGCGCTGCGTGCGCCTCGTGCAGGGCGACATGGCGCAGGCGATCGTCTTCAGCGACGATCCGGCGGCGCAGGCGGCCACCTTCGCCGAGCAGGGTTTCTCCTGGCTGCACGTGGTCGATCTCGACGGGGCCTTCGCGGGGGCGCCGATGAACGCGGCGGCGGTGGACGCGATCCTAGCCGCCGTGACGATCCCGGTGCAGCTCGGCGGCGGCATCCGCGAGATGCGCACCGTCGAGGGCTGGCTCGCCAAGGGCGTCCGCCGCGTCATCATCGGCACCGCGGCGGTGCGCGACCCGGCCTTCGTGCGCGAGGCCGCCCGGCGCTTTCCCGGGCAGATCGCGGTGGGCATCGACGCCAAGGACGGCCGCGTCGCCGTGGAGGGCTGGGCCAAGACCTCGACCGCGACCGCGGAGGAGCTGGGCCGGCGCTTCGAAGATGCGGGCGTGGCCGCCATCATCTACACCGACATCGCCCGGGACGGGATCCTCAAGGGTCTCAACATCCCGATGACGCTGGCGCTGGCCCAGGCGGTGAGCATCCCGGTGATCGCCTCGGGAGGCCTCGCCTCGATCGCGGATGTCCACCGCCTGCTCGAACCCGACTGCGCGCTGCTCGCCGGCGCCATCACGGGCCGCGCCCTCTACGACGGGCGCATCGACCCGAAGGAGGCCCTGGCGGCGATCCGGCGGGCCGCGCAGGCGCGCGGCGGCGCGCCGTGATAGGGTGGCCGCGAGGATGCCTTCGATGACGGCTGCACCGACTCTCGCCGCGCCCCGCTGCGCGGCCTATGACGACGACTTCTATACCTGGACCGTGCAGCAGGCGGCATTGCTGCGCGCCGGCGACCTGTCCGCGCTCGACCGCGAGAACCTCGCCGAGGAGATCGAGAGCTTGGGCCGCAGCGAGTTCAACCGGCTCGCGAGCTTCTACCGGCTCGTTCTGCTGCACATGCTGAAGTGGGAGCACCAGCCCAATCTTCGAAGCCGCAGCTGGGCCATATCGATCGCGGCGCACCGTCAGCACGCGATCGAGGTGATCGCCGACAATCCCGGGCTGAAGCCCCGGCTCGACGAGGCGCTGGAGCGCGCCTACAGGCATGCGCGCCTCGAGGCCATCGCCGAAACGGGACTGCCCGCTTCGGCCTTCCCCGAAACACTTCCCTTCACCCGGGACGAGACGATGTCGCGGCCCTACAGCTTCGAGTAGAGACCGGCCCGTGCTCAAGACCCGCGTCATTCCCTGCCTCGACGTCAAGGACGGCCGCGTCGTCAAGGGCGTCCAGTTCCTCGCGCTGCGCGATGCGGGCGATCCGGTCGAGGCGGCCAAGGCCTACGACGCGGCCGGCGCGGACGAACTCTGCTTCCTCGACATCACGGCGAGCCACGAGGCGCGCGGCATCCTGCTCGACGTGGTGAGCCGCACCGCGGAGGCCTGCTTCATGCCGCTCACGGTGGGAGGGGGCGTGCGCACCGTCGAGGACATCCGCGCGCTGCTGCTCGCCGGGGCCGACAAGGTCTCGATCAACACCGCGGCGGTGAACAACCCGGATTTCGTGGCGCAGGCCGCGGAAAAGTTCGGCAGCCAGTGCGTCGTCGTGGCGATCGACGCCAAGCGCGTCTCGGGGGAGGGCGAGGCCCCGCGCTGGGAGATCTTCACCCATGGCGGGCGCCGGGCCACCGGCCTCGACGCGATCGCCTTCGCCCGCGCCATGACGGCGCGCGGGGCGGGGGAACTCCTCGTCACCTCGATGGACCGGGACGGGATGCGCTCGGGCTACGATCTCGGGCTGACGCGGGCCGTCGCCGACGCCGTCACCGTGCCGGTGATCGCCTCCGGGGGCGTCGGCGGGCTCGACGACCTCGTGGCGGGCGTGGCGCAGGGGCATGCGAGCGCGGTGCTCGCCGCCTCGATCTTCCATTTCGGCGAGGCGACGGTGGGGCAGGCCAAGGCGCACATGGCGGCGGCCGGCCTCGCGATGCGGCTGGATCCGCACTCACCCGGTGCTTGACCCGGGCCGGCCGCGCCCCCAAGGCTCGGTGCGCCAGCCCCGGCACCCCTCCTCGGCCCGCCCGGATGCCATGACCCGCTTCAGCCTCGCCGACCTCGACCGGATCGTGCGTCTCCGCGCCGCCGCCCCGCCGGAGGAATCCTATACCGCGAAGCTGATCGCCGCCGGTCCTGGCAAGCCGGCCAAGAAGCTCGGCGAGGAGGCGGTGGAGGCCGCCATCGCCGCCGTGCAGGGCGACCGCGCCGGTCTCGTGTCGGAAGCCGCCGATGTGCTCTATCATCTGCTGGTGGTGCTGGCCGGGAGCGGCGTGGCGCTGGAGGACGTGATGGCGGAGCTGGAGCGGCGCACGGCTCAGGGCGGGCTCGCCGAGAAGGCCGCGCGCGGTCGCGCCGGGCGGAGAGACCCGTGAACGAGCGCCCGGCGCTGCCGACCCGGCCGCAGGCGGAACTCGCCGCGAGCCTCGACGAGGCGACCGACCACCTGTCGCCCTACCGCGTCTTCGCCCGCGAGGAATGGGCGCATCTGCGCGCCGACACGCCGCTCACCCTGACCGCCGACGAGGTTCTGCGCCTCCAATCCCTCAACGACCCGATCTCGCTCGAAGAGGTCGTGGCCATCTACCTGCCGCTGTCGCGCTTGCTCTCGCTCTACGTCGCGGCAACGCAGGGGCTGTTCAAGGCGACGCAGCGCTTCCTGCTGGCCGAGCGGGAGGGCAAGGTGCCCTACATCATCGGCGTGGCGGGCTCGGTGGCGGTGGGCAAGTCCACCACCGCCCGCGTGCTGAAGGCGCTGCTCGCGCGCTGGCCCAACACCCCGAAGGTGGACCTCGTCACCACCGACGGGTTCCTGCTGCCGAATGCCGAACTCGCGCGCCTCGGCCTGATGGAGCGCAAGGGCTTCCCGGAGAGCTACGACACGCCGACGCTGCTGCGCTTCCTCGCCGACATCAAGGCCGGCAAGCGCCACGTGGCGGCGCCGCTCTACTCCCACCTCGTCTATGACGTGGTGCCGGGCGAGACCACGGTGGTGGACCGCCCCGACATCCTGATCGTCGAGGGACTGAACGTGCTGCAGCCCGCGCGCCTGCCGCGCGACGGCACGGCGATCCCGTTCGTCTCCGACTATTTCGACTTCTCGGTCTATCTCGACGCCCACGAGGACGACCTGCACCGCTGGTACGTCAACCGCTTCCTGCGCCTGCGCCACACCGCCTTCCGCGACCCGCTCTCCTACTTCCGCAAATACGCCGAGGTGAACGAGGACGAGGCCATCGCCATCGCGGACGGGCTGTGGTCGCGCATCAACCTCCTGAACCTGCGCGAGAACATCGTGCCGACGCGCCAGCGCGCGAGCCTGATCCTGGCCAAGGGCGCGAGCCACCGCATCGAGAGCGTGGCCCTGCGGCGGCTGTAGCGGCGCGGGCGGCGCCCGGGAGCGGGATCCGCCCAGGCTGGACCGGATCCTGCGCCGGACCTTCGATGGGCCGCGTCGTCGAGCCCTGCTCCGTGCCGGGTCAGGCCGCTCGCACCGGCGGTTCGTCTCCCCGCGTGGCCTCACCGCCATCCGGTGCGGCGCCCGCCTGCGCCAGCAGGGCCGCGATGTGGCCGCCCGGCATGGGCTTGGCGAGCAGGAAACCCTGCACCTCGCTGCATTGATCGATCGTCAGCGCCGCGAGCTGGCCGATGGTCTCGACGCCCTCCGCCGTCACCGAGAGGCCGAGCGCCCGTCCCAGGCTGAGGATCGCCTGCACGACGGCCCTCCCGCTCTGGCGGTGTTCGATGTCGGCGACGAACTGCCGGTCGATCTTGATGACGTCGAAGGGGAAATTGTGCAGGTAGATCAAGCTGGAATAGCCGGTGCCGAAATCGTCCATGGCGAGCCGGACGCCCAGTCCCTTGAGCCCGTCGAGCAGGCGCCGCGCCCGCTCGGCATCCTCCAGGAGCACGCCCTCGGTGATCTCGATTTCGAGCCGCTCCGGGGCGAGCCCGGCCGCCGCGAGGGCCTCGGCGACGACGCCGAGCAGCCCGTCGTCGCGGAACTGGATCGGCGAGACGTTCACCGACACCCCGATCCCGGGCCAAGCCGCCGCAGCCGCGCAGGCGGTGCGCAGAACCCAGCCGCCGAGCGCCCCGATCAGGCCGCAGCGTTCGGCCACGGGGATGAACTCGGCGGGGCTGATCCGTCCACGCTGGGGATGCGACCAGCGCACGAGCGCCTCCACGCTCCGGATCGTCCGCTCGCGCGTGTCGAACCGCGGCTGGTACTCCACGAAGAACTCGCCGGCCGCCAGCCCGCGCCGAATGTCGTCCGCGAGCGCCCGCTGCGCCATGAGCTGGTCGCTGATCTCGGGTGAGAAGAAGCCGTAGGAGCCCCGCCGGTGCTGCTTGACGCGCAGGAGCGCGGTGTCGGCGCTGCGCAGAAGATCGTCCGGGGTCGTGCCGTCGAGGGGAGACACCGCCACGCCGATCGAGACTCCGATCCGGATCTCGCCGGCCTCGCACAGCACCGGCTGCGCCACGAGCGCCAGGATGTGCTGACAGAAGTCCGCGATCTCGTGGTCGGTCAAGTCGGGAGCGGCCACCACGAACTCGTCGCCGCCGACCCGCGCCACGAACTGGTCGGGGCGCAGCATCCGCCGCAGCCGGTCGGCGATCTCGCCGAGCACGCGGTCTCCGACGAGGTAGCCGTAGGTGTCGTTGATCGGCTTGAAGCGGTCGAGATCGAGGGAGAGCACGGCGAGGCGCGCCGTGGACGAGGCGAGCATCGCGGCCAGGAAACCCGCGAGCCGGACCCGGTTCGGGAGCGCCGTGGCCGCATCGTGCCGGGGCTGGCGCTTGGCGTCCTCGAAGGCTGCCGCCATGGCGGCGTCCGCCGTCACGTCGGTGGCGCACGCGATCAGCTTGACGGGCGGGCCGGCGGGATCGCGCACCGGCGTGTAGGTGGCCTGAAGCCGGATCTCGCGTCCGTCCTTGGCCAGAAGCCTGACCTCGCCCGCCGGGGGCTCCCCCTGCGCCAGGCGCGCCCAGAACGCCTGATCGGCGGCGCTCCCGGACCCGGAGGGGTCGAGGAGCATCCGGTGATGACGGCCCACGACCTCGCCGCGCGCGCAGCCCGTCAGGCTCAGGAACAGCGGATCGACGTCGAGGATCGTGCCGGCGAGGGAGAAGTGGATCACCGCCTGCGAGGCGTTGATCGCCGCGATCGGCACGTGGTCGGCCGTCTCCTCGTGCTGCGCGCCGGTGATGTCGGCCGCCAGCAGCACGATCTCCTCGACGACCCCGTCCGGCCCGGCCAGAGGCGTGTAGCTCGCGCGCAGCCAGATCGCGGTGGCATCGGCCCGCATGCGCCGACAGGACATCGTGCAGCCGGCGCCCCCCGACACGGCCGCCCAGAGCCGGTCGACCTCGCCGCCGGCCCGGTCGTCGGGATGGCACAGATCGGCGTGCGATCGGCCGACGATCTCGGCCGGCCCATACCCGAACGAGCGCAGAAAGCGGTTGTTGGCCCGCAGGATGCGGCCGTCGGGCGCGAACACCGCGCTCGCGAGCGTGGCGTTGAGTGCCCTCGTTTCGGCCGGGAGATGTCCCGCGCCGTCAGCGTCATGATCCATGCGTGCCCCCCCGGCAACGCCTTCGTCGTCCGCGCTCCCCGCCACCGGAAGGTTCAGCCCGGATCGGGACGATCACTTTCCTTACGGTAATTTGCGACATTTAACGCATGGTTCCCGCTCCCGCCCGCGTGCCTGATCCTCCCGTACGCGTCTTCTGAGTTGTATCTGGCACAAATGCGCTCATTTGGCGCTGCGAGCATCAACTTGATCGAGCCATGCCGGAGACGATAGTGTCGGTTGCGTCGCAGAGCCCGATCAATCCCGGCGCGACGCGATCTTACTCTGCGACCGGTCTCGTTCCGATGGATGCCGGGCGTCCCACCTCGATGCGTCACGCCAGCGGATAGGCCGCCTCGACCACGTAGGGACCGCCGCCGACCGAGGCCCGCGCGGAGTAGAGCGCCACCCGCTCCGCCCTGACGCTCAGGGCCGCGAACGGCCCCTGCACGGCAAGGTACTGCGCCACGAGGTCGGGCGTCGCCTCGCGGCGCAGCCGCGCCAGGGTCACGTGGGGCGTGAAGCGCCGCGTGTCCGGGGCCAGGCCGACGCGGCGCAGCAGACGCTCCTGCTCGGCCTGGAGATCGTCGAGGTCGGGGCTCGGCACCACGCGGGCGTAGAGCGCGTGCGGCCGCTCGCCGCCGAAGCTCGCGAGCGCGTCGAGGGTCAGCGCGAGGGGCGGACGCGGGCGGGCCTCGGCGAGGGCCTGCGTGATCTCCTCGGCCACGCCGCCATCCACGTCGCCGATGAAGCGCAGGGTGATGTGGTAATCCGAGGGCTCGACCCAGCGCGCGCCGGGCAGGCCGCCGCGGCGGCCGGCGAGCGCCGTCGCGACGTCCGGCGGGATCTCGAGACCGGTGAAGAGGCGCGGCATGGCGGGCTCACATGCTGGGCTTACCTGGCGGGCTCACGGGGCCTTGCGCAGACGCGCCAAAAAGGTCTCGACGGCGGGCAGGATGCCCGCGACGATCCGCTCGACGCCCTTGGCGTTCGGGTGCAGGCCGTCCGGCAGCGCGAGGCTGCGGTCGGTGGCCACCCCGTCCAGGAAGAAGGGATAGAGGACGAGGCCGTGACGCTCGGCGAGCCGCGGGTAGATCGCCTCGAAGCGCGCCACGTAGTCGGGGCCGAGATTGCGCGCGGCCTTCATGCCGGTGAGCATCACCGCGATGCCGCGGTCCTTCAGGCGGGTGATGATGCCATCCAGCGCCGCCTCGGTGACGGCCGGATCGGTGCCGCGCAGCATGTCGTTGGCACCGAGTTCGAGGATGACCCCGTCGGTCCCCTCCGGCACCGACCAGTCCACCCGGTCGCGCCCGCCGGTCGCGGTGTCGCCCGACACGCCCGCATTGGTGATCGCCACATCGAAGCCCTTCTCCTTCAGGGCGCGCTCCAGAACGCCCGGGAAGGCCGCCCCGGCCGGCACGCCGTAGCCCGCCGTCAGGCTGTCGCCCAGCGCCACGAGGCGCAGCGTCCGCTCGGCGGCGCGGGAGGAGTCACAGAACAGCATCATCACGCAGGCACACAGACCCAGGATCGTCGCGAGGCGGCCACGGTGACGGGCTAGATCCGCGCCGCCATCCTGGCGGAGCGGGAGCCGGCCGACCATATCGGGCGGGCGGGTGGTCCCGCGATCGTGCTTGCGTCTCACCTCGTCCACCTCCGGCGCGTCGTCCCGACGCCCCACAGATCGGCCTCATCCCCATGACCGACAAGGCCACCGCACCGGCCATCGCCCTCGATGGCGTCGACCTCAGCCTCGGGCGCGGGGCGGCGCGGGTGCACATCCTCAAGGGCATCTCGCTGTCGGTCGCGGCCGGCGAGGCGGTGGGGCTCGTCGGCCCCTCGGGCTCGGGCAAGTCGACGCTGCTGATGACCATGGCCGGGCTGGAGCGCCCCGATGCGGGCCGGGTGGTGGTGGACGGCACCGACCTCGCGGGCCTCGACGAGGATGCGCTGGCGCGCTTCCGCGGCCGGCGCATCGGCATCGTCTTCCAGTCCTTCCACCTCGTGCCGACCATGACGGCCCTGGAGAACGTGGCGCTGCCGCTCGAACTCGCCGACCTGCCCGACGCGCATGAGCGGGCGGAACGGGAACTCGCCGCGGTGGGGCTCGGGCACCGGCTGCACCACTACCCGGCGCAGCTCTCGGGCGGCGAGCAGCAGCGCGTGGCCATCGCCCGGGCCGTGGCGCCCGACCCGGCCATCCTCGTCGCCGACGAGCCCACCGGCAACCTCGACGAGACGACGGGCGGGCAGATCGTCGACCTCCTCTTCGCCCTCAAGCGCGACCGCGGCGCGACGCTGGTCCTCGTCACCCACGATCCCGGCCTCGCGCGCCTGTGCGACCGCACGGTCCGGCTCCGCTCGGGGCTGATCGAGGCGGCGGCCCTGGCCTGAGGGACGGATCATGCACGGCAGCCTGCCCCCCTTGAGCGCTCCCGGCCGGCGGCCCGCCCGGGCCATCCGCCTGCCGCTCACCCTGCGCTTGGCGCTGCGCGAGCTGCGCGGGGGCCTGCGCGGCTTTGCGGTCTTCCTGGCCTGCATCGCCATCGGGGTCACGGCGATCGCGGGCGTCTCCTCGATCTCGCGCTCGCTCACCGAGGGGCTCGCCCGCGAGGGCCGGCGCATCCTGGGCGGCGACCTCGCCTTCAGCCTGATCCACCGGGAGGCGGCACCGGCCGAGCGGAATTTCCTCGCCGCGCAGGGGCGGGTCTCGGTCGTGGCCTTCACCCGCGCGATGGCGGTGGCGGGCGACAGGGGTGCGGCCCTGGTCGAGCTGAAGGCGGTGGGGCCGGATTACCCGGTGCTGGGCGAGCTCTCCACCGAGCCCGCCCTGCCGATGGCGGATCTCCTGGCCGAGCGCGACGGCGCCTTCGGGGCCGCCGCCGATCCGGCCCTGTTCGCCCGGCTCGACCTCAAGCTCGGCGACCGGATCACGGTCGGCTCCGCGACGATCGTGCTGCGCGCCGTGCTCACGAGCGAGCCCGACAAGATCGCCAACGGCATCGGCTTCGGCCCGCGCCTCCTCACCTCCGAGGGGGCGCTGCGGGCCTCCGGCCTGATCCAGCCCGGCAGCCTCAACCGCTGGATCTACCGGGTGCAGCTCGCCGATCCTTCCGATGCGCGCATCGAGCAGGTGATGGCCGAGGCGCGCCGCACGCTGCCCGATGCCGGGTGGGAGGTGCGCTCGCGCCTCAACGCCGATCCGCGCTTCTCGCGCAGCGTCGAGCGCTTCACGCAGTTCCTCACCCTGGTCGGGCTCACCGCCCTGATGGTCGGGGGTGTCGGCGTGGCGAATGCCGTGCGGGCCTTCGTCGAGCGCAAGCGGCCCTCGATCGCGACCCTCAAGAGCCTCGGCGCGCCGGGAGGGCAGGTGGTCGGGCTCTACCTGACCCAGGTGATGCTGATCGCCGGCCTCGGCATCGCGCTCGGGCTCCTCGCCGGGGCGGCCCTGCCGTTCGGGATCGAGGCGGCCTTCAGGGCGGTGCTGCCGGTGCCGCTCAGCCCCCGCCTCGCGCCGGGCGACCTCGCGATCGCCGCGCTCTACGGCCTTCTCACGGCGCTCGCCTTCGCGATCGGGCCGCTCGGGCGCGCCCACGACGTCGCGGTCTCGGGGCTGTTCCGCGACGCGGTCGATCCGGTCCGGCGCTGGCCCCGGCCGCGCTACCTCGCGGTGCTCGGCCTCGCCCTCGCGGGTCTCGTCGGCCTCGCCCTCCTCACCGCCTTCGACCGGAAGGTGGCGCTGATCTTCGTGCTCGCGGCGGGCCTCGCCTTCGCGCTCCTGCGCGGGGTGGGCCTCGGCCTGATGGCGCTCGCCCGGCGGCTGCCGCGGCCGGCCCGGACGGCGCCCCGCCTCGCGCTCGCGAACCTCCACCGGCCGGGCGCGCTGACGCCCTCGATCGTGCTCTCGCTCGGGCTGGGCATCACGCTCCTCGTCACGCTGAGCCTGATCGACGCCAGCCTGACGCGCACGCTCACCCGCTCGTTGCCGGCCCGCGCGCCGAGCCTGTTCTTCCTCGACATCCCGAGCCGCGACGCGGCGGCCTTCGACCAGTTCCTCGGCGCGGCCGCGCCGCGGGCCAAGATCGAGCGGGTGCCGATGATGCGCGGGCGGCTCACCGCCCTGAACGGCGTCCCGGCGAGCGAGATCAAGGCGCCCGAGGAGGCCGCCTGGGTGCTCGACGGCGACCGCGGCATCACCTACGCGGAGGACCTGCCGGACGGCTCGCGGATCACCCAGGGCAAGTGGTGGACGCCCGAGGAGGCCGCGACCCCGCTCGTCTCCTTCGACGACCAGCTCGCCGGGCTGCTCGGCCTCAAGGTCGGCGACACGGTCGGCGTCAACGTGCTCGGGCGCTCGCTCACGGTGAAGATCGCCAACCTGCGCCACGTGGAGTGGCGCTCGCTCGGCATCAACTTCGTGATGGTGTTTTCCCCCGGCACCTTCCGGGGGGCGCCGCACGCCGACCTCGCGACGCTCACCCTGCCGGAAGGCCCCGATCCCGCCCTCGAAGCGCGGATCCTGCGCGAGGCCGCCCGGGCCTTTCCCTCCGTCACCAGCGTGCGGGTGAAGGATGCGCTCGATGCGGTGAACGACATCGTCGGCAAGCTCGTCTTCGCGATCCGGGGCGCGAGCGGGGTGGCGCTGGTGACCAGCCTGTTCGTGCTCGCGGGCGCGCTTGCGGCCGGCCACCGCGCCCGGCTCTACGACGCCGTGGTGCTCAAGACCTTGGGCGCCACCCGCGCCCGGCTGCTCGGGGCCTACACGCTCGAATACGGCGTGCTCGGGCTCGCGACCGCGCTGTTCGGCCTGGGCGCCGGCACGCTCGCCGCCTGGGTCATCGTCACCAAGGTGATGCGGGTCGATTTCGTGCTCGACCTCTCGGGGGCGCTCCTCGCCGCGGCCCTGGCCGTGCTGGTCGCGGTGGGACTGGGGCTCGCCGGCACCTGGCGGATTCTCGGTCAGAAGCCGGCGCCCTACCTACGAAATCTGTGAGGGATTTAATCCCGCCTTCAGCCTGCGGCGGATGGACCTTGCTGGACGTCGACGTTCCGGCCGGGCTTTGCCGCGGCCGGGCCTTGTGCCGGAGCGCCCAGGCTCTCATATTCCCGGCATGACGCTGCCGTTGCGGCGTCCGAGGGTCGCGTGAGCCTCGCACAGGAACCCCCACGCTAGAGAGCTTCCGAAGGAATCTCCCATGGCATTCGAAAACAGCCCGTTCCGGCAGGGCGGCGCGAGCGGATACGGAGCCCCCACGGGCTACGCCCGCGGCCAAGTCGAGGTCGACCAGGGCCTGCGCGCCTTCATGCTCGGCGTCTACAACAACATGGTGCTCGGCCTCGCCGTCTCGGCGCTGGTCGCGCTCGGCGTCAACAAGCTCGCCACGACCACCGTCGCGGCCGAGGCCGCGCGCAACTCCGCCGGCCAGGTCATCCGCCTCGGCGGGTCGTACCTGACGCAGTTCGGCGCCACGCTCTACACCACGCCCCTGATGTGGGTGGTGGCGCTCGCGCCGCTCGCCTTCATCTTCGTGTTCTCCTTCCGCATGGACCGGATGTCGTCCGCGAGCGCGCGCACGACCTTCCTGGCCTTCGCGGCGGTGATGGGCGCCTCGCTCTCCACGCTGCTCCTGCGCTACACCGGCGCGAGCGTGGTGCAGGTGTTCTTCATCACCGCGGCGGCGTTCGGTGGCCTCAGCCTCTACGGCTACACCACCTCGCGCAGCCTGTCGGGGATGGGCTCCTTCCTAGTGATGGGCCTGATCGGTCTCGTCATCGCGAGCCTCGTGAACATCTTCCTGGCGTCGAGCGCGCTGCAATTCGCCATCTCGGTGATCGGCGTGCTGATCTTCGCGGGCCTGACCGCCTACGACACGCAGAAGCTGAAGGAGATGTACCTGTACGGCAACCTCGACCAGGAGGCGGCCGCCAAGGTGTCCGTGTTCGGCGCGCTGACGCTGTACCTGGACTTCATCAACATGTTCCAGTTCCTGCTGTCGCTGGTGGGCCAGCGCAACGAGTGACCGGCGGGGCTCATCAGAGGAGCCCCGATCGGAACCCCGGCCGCCCCCGCGGCCGGGGTTTTTTGTTGGGTGGCGAGCGGCGATCGTCGGCAGGGCCCCGCAGCACCCGTGTGCCGGGCTACACCGGGGATCCCGGCAGCCGGTCCCGGAAGGTTGTCGCCCCGACAGGAGCAGGCCGAGGCTGGGAAACCGGAGTCGATCGCTCTCCCGGCGTCCCCCACCATGCGGCACGCCGATGCGCGGTTCCGGCTGGCGACGCCGGCTCGCCAGGATCCCGGCCGGCGGTGGAGGAGGCGCAGGATCAGACCGACGGTCGCGGCGGCCCGAAGGGCCAGCCGCCCGAGAATTCGATCACGGCGCCGGTCAGAAAGCGTGTCTTGACGGTCGCGAGGAAAGCGATGACTTCGCCGATTTCATGCGGCTCCGCGAGGCGACCGACCGGGACGCTCTGCCGGACATAGGCGCGGCCGGTCTCCCCCGACTTGAAGACCGCGCTCGGATAGTAGGCTTCGCTGTAGAGGAAGTTCGGTGCGACCGCGTTGACGATGATTCCGTCCTTGGCGCAATCGATCGCGAGAGACCGCACCAGGGCGTTGGCCGCCGCCCGGGCAGCGTCCGGAAAGGCGGCACCCGACAAGGGCAATCTCGTGCGGTTGGACGTGACCATCACGACGTTCCCGCCGCCTCGCCGCCGCATGGCAGGCAGGACCGCCCGAACCAGCCGGAAGGGAAATTCGACCAGTGTCTCGACGTTCCGGCGCAACTCATCGAGCGGAGCCGTATCGACGGGATAGCTCGGGGCCGGATGGTGATCGTTGCTGACGAGGGCCGCGATCTCCCGACCGGACTCGTGGATCTGCGCGATGATCGTCTCGGGCTCGCCAGCATGGATGGGCTCGAGATCGGTTCGCGCCGAGGCGAAATGCGTCCAGGCCTGAGGATCGGCGAAAGCCGCATCGTGCGCCAAGACGTGAAACCCGGCGTCGAGGAGCGCCTGGACAGCCGGCGGTCCGGCGAACCCGGTGGCATTCGTCACCAACCCGATCGGCTTCTGTTTCAGGACGGCGGGCACCGAAGACGTCCACGCGATCGCAACGGTCAGACCGCATCATCGTCCCGGCCGATCCCGCGGTCAATGAAGGGTGTGACCGCAGGGCGACCGAAGCCCCGTCAGGGCTGGGTTCTTCGGATCAGATTTCCTATCGGGACTGTGGCGGAGCATGGGACATCGGACGCAACAATTCTGCACCGGATTTGAACTGACCCGTCAGATTGCTCCCCGCCAGACTGTGGTGCCTCACCTCGGCGCTACGGCATGGCTGCGGGAAGAGTCATGGACACGCGCACAATCGTTTCCAGCACGGCATGGCAATCGACTCCCAGACTACCGGCCGGCTCTATGAGAGCTGGCAATCCTTCCAGCATCGAGACAACGACAATCGCCGTCAGAAGCGCCTTGGCCTGCGACAGATCAGGGGCATCGGCAGCAAGTGCATCGCGCATGACTTCGAGGTATGATCGAAAGAACATGCGGATCGCGCTCCTGGCGGCGTTGTCGTGGTTTGCCCTGCCCTCAATCATGGCAAGCACGCCGTACCGATCCGACTGAAGCGTTTCGGTCGCGGCGAACCGGACGAGATTGGTAAAGCGCTCACCTTCGGGGCTTGCGGCGAGAATGGTGTCGATCCGCCTTCGATAGCCGTTGATCGTCTGAACGACAAACGCGTCGAGCAGCGCAGCCTTGTTCGGATAGTGGTATTGTAGCGCCGCCAGCGAAATTCCTGCGCGCCTCGCGACATCGCGCATCGACACGTCGTCGAGACCTTTTTCCAGCGCGAGATCCTGAAGGCACGCGAGGGCACGCAATGCCGTTGGCGGCGCATCCCCAGCCCCTGTGTTGGAGCCGGTCCTGTCCCCATCAACCAAGACCTGATCCCCCGTTTGCCTGTCACTTGACAGGTATGCCACTCGACCGTACCTGTCAAGTGACCGGCACGGATGGCGTCCGGCCTGATCGGGCAGACCGAAGCCTTGGGACAGACGATGTCGATTGTGGATGTGGTCGTGATCGGCGCCGGTTTGGCCGGCCTTTCCGCTGCGCGGTGTCTCAAGGATCGTGGCGCGTCGGTGACCGTCTTGGAGGCGCGTTCACGTGTTGGCGGCCGTGCCCGCACCGAAAGACTTCCGTCAGGGCATGCGGTGGATCACGGCGCCCAGTTCCTCAGCGATGACCACAAGCGCCTCGCAGCTCTCGTTGCTGAGGTTGGCCTGACGCGCGTCGCGCGTGACAAGGCTGGACGACATCTACTGCGCGCCCGCCGCCACACCGAGGTTCGCGGCAGACGGTCAACTTCCTCTGTCGTTCTGGGCCAAACTTGACGCCATGCAGATGCACTGGCGGATCAGCCGACATCAAGAGACCGTTCGGGGAGCCGGTATGGCGGCTCGGGATACGCGGACGGCCGCTCAATATCTCCGCGACCTGGCGTTCACAGATGAGGCCTATCGCTTCCTGGCCGGATTCGTCGAGGGAGAGCTCTGCACCCCGATCGCTACGTTCTCGGCACAGGAACTGATCGAACAAGCCGTTTCCGTCGGCGGCCGACAGGGCGAGGCAGATTCCGCGCAATGGTTCCTCGCTGAGGGGACCGGCCCGCTGGCGGGCCATCTCGCGGGAATTCTGGGTGCATCAGTCGTGCTCAACGCGCCGGTGACGCGCGTGCATCAGGATGCGGACGGGATCGCGGTCGACACCGGGCACGTCACCCGTCGTGCCAAGAGCCTCATCGTCACGACCCCGCCGCAGCTCTACGCGAGCATCGGGATCATGCCGCACTTGCCGGGCGATCGACAGCGGGTCATCGCCGGGTATCAGCGCGGTTCGGTGATCAAGACGGTCCTCGTGTTCGGTAACCCATGGTGGCGGGAGCGAGGGCTGTCCGGGTCGTTCCTGAGCCCGGGGGCGCTTTGCAATGCAGGGCTAGACGCATCCTTGCCGGACGGGCGGACGGGCACTCTCGTCCTGTTCTCCACATCTGCCAGCGGCCGTCGCCTCGGGCAGACCACCAGCGAGCCGGAGCGTATCGAGCGGGTCCTGGCGTCGCTTCGGTCCATCGTCGGCTCGGAGATCCCTTCCCCGATTGCCGGCCGATCGATCGACTGGACCACCGACCCATGGTCGCTGGGAGGCTATGCGAGCCGCCGGGGGCTCGGCGGCTGGACCGCCGCGCCAGACCTCTTCGCGTCGGTCGGCAACATCCATTTCGCGGGAACGGAGGCCGCGTCGGAATGGCGATCCTTCATGGAGGGCGCCCTCCAATCAGCCGAACGTGCCGCCGATGCCGTTCTGGCGAGTGGTTGAACGGCATGGCCGTGACCGGTTCAAGCCAGGTTTCCAATCATGAGAATGGCGGAGAGAGAGGGATTCGAACCCTCGATACGGTTGCCCGTATACACGCGTTCCAGGCGTGCGCCTTCAACCACTCGGCCACCTCTCCGGTCCCGTCGCCGGCGCGGCCTCGCGGCCGCATCGGGGGGAGGCCGTCCTCTAGCGGGGCGCGCGGCCGGGCGCAAGCGCGCAGCGCGGGCAGGGCAGGGCGGCCTGTGGCAGGAAGGCCGCAGCCGCAGCGTCAGGAGGGAACCGCAGGGCGCGGGCGGGGTGGACAACCCGGCGGGTCTGCCCAAACTGGGTCGGCGAGGTCGTCCGCTTCGGTGGCGCCACGGTGCGCTCCGAGGAAACCGGAGCCGGCCGTTGCTCGTTTCGATCATCGGCCGGCGCACGGCGCCGGGCCGGGGATCGGCGCAAGACCAGTCCAGCCCTCCGCATGGTTCGCCCCCGGGCGGTACCCGGAAGGCCGCGCGCATGGAGGATGTCATCGTGGGGAATGAGACCGTAGGGGGTGTGAGCGAGCGACCCGTCGTGCTGGTGGTCGAGGACGAGGCTCTGACCATCATGGATCTGAGCGACGTCCTCGATGCGGCGGGCTTCGAGGCGCTGCAATCCGCCTCGGCCGAGCGGGCCTTGAGCCTGCTGGAGACCCGCCGCGACATCGTCGCGCTGATCACCGACGTCGAGCTGTCGGGCAAGACGGACGGGTTCGACCTCGCCCGCACCGCCGCCCATCTGCACCCGGGCCTGCCCACCGTGATCGTGTCCGGCCGCGCCCAGCCCGATCCGGACCGGATGCCGCCGGGAGCGCAGTTCATCGCCCGGCCGTGCCGCGGCGACGACATCCTCGACCTGCTCAAGACCGTGATGGGGCAGGGCTGAGGCCGGGCTCCTCCTCGGCCAGCCAGAGTTCGACCGGGGCGCCCGCCTCGCCGAGATCGAGCACCACGTGGCGCAGCCGCCGCGAGGGCGCGTCGGGCGCCTCGGGCCAGTGCAGCGCCTCGCCGACCGCCCGGACGGAGCCCGTGATCGTGCGCGGTCCGAGCCGGATCGTCACGGGAGTGGCGGGGGACAGGTCCTCCATGTGGGCTCCTCGGCTCGGGGAAAGGGTCGCCCGCTCAACGCCGTCGGAGCCGTAGCGGTCCCGCTCAAGGGTCCGTCAGGGTGAATCGCGGGTTACCGCGATCCGTGTCTCAGGCCCGCCCGACACGGGCGTTCGACAGCGCCACCGCGAAGCGGTCGAGGTCGAGGGAGGGCTCGGTCACGCCGAGGATCCGGTCGATGGCGACGCCGACATAGAGCCCGTCGAGGACGAGCTTGAAGAAGACCGTCACGGCCTCGGTGCCGAACTCCATGTCGAGGATCACGGTCGGCGAGCGGCCCCAGGAGAAGCTCACGTCGGCCGCGTCGCCGTAGGTGAGGGTGGCTTCCTTGAAGAACGGCTCGGCCGAGGAGGCGACGAGGTCGGCGATGTTGCCGTGCCGGTCGTCGCGCACCCAGCCGATCAGCACGCCGCCGTCGAGCAGGCAGAACTCGGCGATGAAGTCGCGGATCTCGGTCGCGAACACCTGCTCGGCCGCGGCCAGCAGGTCGGCGGGCGCCGGAATCCCGGCCGTCGGCTCGTGGGCGTACGCCATCATCGCGACCTCGCGAACAGATAGAACAGGATCTGAGCCACGGCGCGGTAGAACTCCGCCGGGATCATCCGGTCGACTTCGACACTGTCGTACAGCGATCTTGCCAGAGGCTTGTCTTCGATCACCGGAATGCCGTTGGCCTCGGCGATCTCGCGGATCTTGAGGGCGATGAGGTCCTGCCCTTTGGCGACCACCAGAGGGGCGGGGTTCTCGTCGCGCTCGTAGCGCAGGGCCACGGCGAAATGGGTCGGGTTGGCGATCACCACGGTGGCGCGGGGCACGGCGGCGAGCATGCGCTTGCGGGTGCGGTCCTGGGCGAGCGAGCGCAGCCGGGCCTTGACCATCGGGTCGCCCTCGATCTGCTTGTGCTCGTCCTTGATCTCCTGGCGCGACATGCGCAGCGAGCGCTGCCAGCGCAGCCGCGCCCAGATCAGGTCGGCGGCGACCAGCACGATCGTGGCGATGCAGACCGCGGAGACGAGGCGGATCGCCAGCGTCAGGATGAGTTCCGGAACCTGGCTGGGATCGACGGACATGGCGTTCACGACCTTGTGCTGCTCTGAGCGCAGCAGCAGCAGGGAAACCACACTGATCGCGAGGAACTTAAAGAGCGCTTTCAGGAACTCGACCTGACCC
This sequence comes from Methylobacterium isbiliense, assembly GCF_022179325.1. Taxonomy (GTDB): domain Bacteria; phylum Pseudomonadota; class Alphaproteobacteria; order Rhizobiales; family Beijerinckiaceae; genus Methylobacterium; species Methylobacterium isbiliense. The sequence goes on from NZ_BPQQ01000043.1 coordinate 77,515, forward strand.
TGGCGCCCGAAGACCCGCTTCCAGCCGGCGAGCGGCGAGACCCGCGACCATTGCGGGCGGATGCGCTCGCCCACGAACCGGGGCAGGTTCTGGAACACCGAGGCCGAGAGCCCGCAGACCGCCAGCACCAGCACCACGGGCAGCAGGAACCGCCCGGTGGCCATCGCCACCCCCTGCAGCAGCAGCAGGGCGTCCTGCCCGTTCTCCAGCGCGAAGCCGCGCGGATGGTCGAACAGGGGCGCGAGGTCGCGCGCCAGCTCCGCGGCGCGGCCGCGCACGAACAGGGTGAGGACGATCAGGAGCCCGACCACCGAGGCGAGGATCGGCGCCTCGCGCGAGAACGGCACGTCGCCTTTCTCGATCGCCTCCCGGATGCGCCGTTCGGTGGCGGCCTCGGTCTTGCTCTCGTGGTCGACCTCCTCAGCCATGCGGGGCCGCCCGGGAACGCGGCGCGGCCGGGGCGAGGGCCGGGCGCGCGGGAGAGGGCGCGGGAGCGCGGGCGTCAGCGCACGAAGGTCTCATCGCTGTCCCCGGCATTGAGTTCGATCTCGCCGCGCCCGGCCATGTCGAGGGCGAGGTCGGTGATGGTGCGCCGCGCCTCCAGCACGTCGCGCTGCGCGGCCGGCTCGCCGCCGTTCAGCTCGTGCTCGATCATCCGGCGCACGCGCGCCGAGAGGGCGCCGAGGATCGTCTCGCGGAACTCGGCCGGCGTGCCCTTGAGGGCCAGCACGAGGCGGTCGTTCGGCACCGCGTCGAACAGCGTCGTGCGCGCGCGGGGCGTGAGCTTGACGATGTCCTCGAAGGTGAACAGAAGGCCCTTCAGGATCTCGGCCGATTTCGGACGCGATTCAGTCAGGTTCGACAGAACGTCGTCCATCTGCTCGCGCTCCATCTTGTTGATGATGTCGGCGATCTTGGCGTGCGTGTCGGCCCCGGCGTTGCGGGCGAAGTTCACCATCAGGTCGTCGTTGATGATCTTCTCGATGGCGCGGAGCGTGTCGTCGACGATCGGCTTGAAGGCCAGCATCCGCCGCATCAGGCTGTTGCGCAGGGGCTGGGGCAGGTGCCCCATGACCTTGGCGGCCGTCGACGGCTTGATCTTGGACAGGATCAGGGCCGCGGTCTGGGGATGCTCCTTGACGAGGTAGCTCGCCAGCACCGTCTCGGAGACCCCCGACAGCCGCTCCCAGACCGAACGCTTGGTGTTGTTGCCACGCACCTCCGCCAGGATGTCGGCGATCTGCTCGGGCGGCAGCAGGCCGCTCAGCAGCTTCTCCACCTCCTGCACGGTGCCGAGGAGGTTCGCCCCGTGCGAGAACTCCGACACGAACGCGTCCACGAGGCTGTCGAGCAGGGCCGGGCTCACCGGCCCGAGCTTCACCGCCGAGCGGGTGATCAGCTTGATCTCGTCCTCGTCGAAGTACTTCAGCAGGCGGCCGGCGGCGGGCTTGCCCATGGCGAGGAGCAGGGTCGCCACCTCGTCCACCGCGCGCAGGCGCGGAAGGCCACCGCGGGCCGCCGGGACCGGAACGCTCATCCCGCCCGCTCCGCTCTCAGCCGTGCGTATCGGCGCCGGCCGGGCCGACGATCTCGGTCAGCGAGACCCCGAATCGCGAATTGTCCTCCTCGACCACCACCACCTCGCCCCGGGCGATGACGCGCCCGTTCACCATGATGTCGACGGGCTCGCCGACCCGGTGGTCGAGGGGCACCACCGCCCCGCGCCCGAGCTTCATCAGGTTGGCGACTGGCATGGTGGCCGAGCCCAGCACCACCTGGATCAGGACCGGGATGCGCAGGACCGAATCGAGGTTGCGCCCCGAGCCGATGGTCGGCTCGTTCGTCTGGGCGGGGGCGGCCGCGCTCGCGAACAGCGCGTCGGCGTGGGCCGCCGACAGGTCGGGCGCATCGTCGAAGGGGTTCCGGCTCATCGGGGCGTCTCGCGGGGTCTCGGATCAGGGATGGTCAGGCGCGCGGGTCGCGGGCCGTGGCCAGCGCGCGGCGGCCGGCTTCGAGGTCCGCCAGGGTGGCGCGGGCCTCCTCGATCTTGGCTTCGAGGGCGACGAGGATCTCGCGGCCCTCGCCCGCGAAGCTGCGCATCGTCTCGCCCGCATGGCGCAGCGCGTCGCTGGTCTGCGCGAAGGCCCGGCCGTACTCGGCCTGGATGCGGTCGAGGCGCTTGAGCTTGAGGTACATCGGCAGCACGCAGGCGCTCGTGAGCACCAGGGCGCCGAGCAGGACGGCGTCAACGAGCGAGGACGGCATCCATGAACTCCTTTTCCTGGTTGATGACCTCGTCGATGCGCAGCACGTAGGCGCCGTTCGCCTGTCCCACCTCGCACCAGAACAGCGGCTGGTCCTTACCTTCGAGCTTGACGCGGCTCTTGGGCGTCGCGTCGAGCGGCAGCACCTGCCCGATCCGGAGGTCGGCGATCTCGCCGAGCGTGAGGGTGCGCTCCTCCAGCACCGCCCGCAGCGTCACCTCGGTCTTCTTCACCTCGGCGGCGATCTGGCGCTCCCAGCGCGGGTCGCGCACGGTGGATTCGCCGGTGAGCACCTTCGAGAGGCTCTGGCGCATCGGGTTGAGCACCGATTGCGGGATGATGAGGAACATCTCCCCGCCGCGGTTGAGCGCCTGGAGCAGGAACTTCGCCGCCACCGCCTTGTTCGAGCGCCGGCCGATGATCGCGAAGTCCATGCGCGTCTCGGTCCGCTCCAGCTTCAGCGTGGTCTCGGAGACGAGGGCGAAGGCGGATTCGAGCGCCTTGCCGACCTGCTCCAGCGTCATCTGGGCGATGCGCAGCTCGATGCTGGAGAAGTTGCGCGCGTCCTCGACCGGGGGCTCGGACCCGTCGGCCCCGAGCAGCACCTCGACCATCGTGAACACGAAGTCGCGGTCGAGCCCGACCAGGATGTGGCTGTCCCATTGCGGCGAATAGAAGATGCCCGCGACGGCGTTCGCCTCGTAGGGTTCGAGCAGGTCGCCGAAGGCCTCGGTCTCGACGCTGGAGAGCGAGTAGAAGATCGGCGAGACCGCGAGGTGCTTCAGGTTGTCGGCGCAGGCCGTCGCCAAGCGGTCGAAGATGATGCTCAGCATCGGCATCCTGTCGAGGGACAGGCCGCCTCCCTCGAGCAGGCTCTTGCGGACGTCGGGGGCGGCCATGTCAGGCCGCCTCGCGCTGGGCGCCGCCGACGGTGGCGCTCTCGACCTCGTCGATGGTCGGCCGGTCGGCCGAGGAGATGCCCTTGCGGCCGTGCTCGACCGCGATCTGCGGCAGGGCGCCGTTCATGTAGGCGAGCAGGCTCTGCTTGACGATGACGTAGACGCGGGACTGCTTGTCGCGCGTGGTCTTCACCTTGATGGCGAGCGGCGCGAGCATGCCGTAGGACAAAAAGATGCCCGCGAAGGTGCCCACCAGCGCCGCGCCGATCAGGCCGCCGAGGATCTGCGGCGACTGATCGAGCGCGCCCATCGCCTTCACGATGCCGAGCACCGCCGCCACGATGCCGAGCGCCGGCAGCGCCTCCGCCACCGTGGTGAGCGAGGCGTAGGGCTTGAGCGCGTCGCGCTTGTGGGTGCCGATCTCCTCGTCCATCAGCGCCTCGATCTCGTGCGGGCGCGCATTGCCGATCAGGATCAGGCGGACGTAGTCGCAGATGAACATCACCAGTTCCTGGTTCTTGGCGACGTCCGGATAGGCCTTGAAGATCTCGGAATTGGCCGGGTCGTCGAGATGCGGCTCGACCTCGTTGCGGGGCTTGGCCTTCAGCTCGCGCATCAGGGCGTGGAGCAGGCCCAGCAGCGCGAGGTAGTCCTTGCGCTTGGGCACCTTGTCGGTGAGGGCCTCGACGATGCTCTTGCCCGAATCCACCACCGTCTTCATCGGGTTGGCGATCACGAAGGTGCCGGCCGCCATCCCGCCGATGATCACGAATTCCCAGGGCTGCCAGATCACTTCGAGGTGGCCGCCCATCGCCACGAAGCCGCCGAGCATGGAGCCGAGCGCGATGACCAAGCCGATGAGAACGCCCACTGCCGCAGCCTCCGGGTGAGTGCCTTGTGGCGAACCGCCCGCCCTGCCGATTAGGGGGGCAGGCTTGCGCGGGGCTGAGGCTCCGCATCGCCCGGCTTTGACAAGCGCCCCCGCTCCCGGGACAAACGGCAGCGGCGAGGGCTCGGAAGACCCGGCGGATGGAGGGGCGGTACTTGCAGCGCAGCATGCGGGCATGGCCCATCCGCTGGCGCATCCTGGCGATCGCGGCGCTCAACTCCGCGCTCGCGGTCGTGCTCATCCTGCTGATCTGGGACGGGGCGCAGGTGCTCGCGCGGGCCTGGGCCGACCTGCGGCAGGTCCGGCAGACCGAGCGCTTCCTCGACCAGCTCGACCGCGACACCGAGCGGCTCCAGACCCTGATACACCGCTACATCGGGCAGGCCCATCCGGACGTGCTCGCCCGCATCGGCGACCTGCGCGACACGCTGATCGGCCGGCTGCGCGTGCAGGCGCGGCTCGATCCGCTGATCGCCGCGCCGGCCGAGCGGCTGCGCGAGGTGACGGAGCGCTTCATCGACGGCTTCTCGGCCCTGCGCGACACCCGCGCGCGGATCCAGGACACCTACGAGACGGGGCTGGCCCAGCCCGCCCGGGAGATGTCGGGCCTTTACGCGATGATCGAGGGGCGGGGCGCGGCGGACCCGACGCAGATCTGGCCGCCGCTGGCGAAGTCGCGCGAATCCTTCCACGCGATGATGCTGGCGGCCAACGCCTTCCAGGTCGCGGCCTCGACCGAGGCGGCCGACGAGATGCGCCGCGCCGCCGCCGCGATCCGCCGCACCGTGCCGGTGATGCTCGACCTCGCCGCGAGCGAGGTGCAGCGCGCGGCGCTCGCGGCGCTCGACGCGCGCGCGGCCGCCTTCGGCCGCGGCGTCGACGCGCTGGCGGCCGAGTTCGCCACCCAGTCGCGCCTGCTGCGGCAGGAGATCGACGGCAATGCCGACGCGATGACCGCGGCGATCGAGGGCATGGCGGCGCATGTGCGCGCGGTGGAGCACGCCGCCCAGGCCCGCTTCGACCGCACGCTGGAATCCGCGGCCCTCAAGCTCGGCGCGGTGGCGCTCGCCTTCGTGGCCCTGGTGGCCTTCGTCGGCATGGCGGTGTCGAAGAGCATCAGCGATCCGCTGCGGGGGCTGAGCGGCGCCATGCGGGCGATCGCGGCGGGCGATTACGCCCGGCGCGTGCCGGGCGCGGAGGCGCGCGACGAGATCGGCGCCATGGCGGCGGCCGTGGAGGTGTTTCGCGAGAACGCCATCGCCCGGCTGCGGGCCGAGGAGGAGCTGCGCCGGGCCAAGGAGCAGGCCGAGGCGACGCTCGGCGACCTGCGCGAGGCGCAGGAGAGCCTGATCGAGGCGGAGAAGCTCGCAGCGCTCGGCGGCCTCGTCGCCGGGGTGGCGCACGAGGTCAACAACCCGGTGGGCATCAGCCTCACGGTCGCCTCGACGCTGAGCCAGCGCTGCGCCGCCGTGAGCGCGGACCTGGAGGCGGGGCAGCTGCGCCGCTCGCAGCTCCTCGACTTCATCGCGGCCGTGCGCGAGGCGAGCAAGCAGCTCGTCGCCAACCTGCTGCGCGCGGGCGACCTCGTGGAATCCTTCAAGCAGGTCGCGGTGGACCGCAGCCAGGACAACCGCCGCCGCTTCGACCTCGGCCAGACCTGCGAGCAGATCGCCGCGAGCCTGCGGCCCGAGCTGCGCAGCAGCCGCGTGGCGCTCGACCTCGACCTCGCGCCCGGGATCGTCATGGACAGCTTCCCCGGGCCGCTCGGGCAGGTGCTCACCAACCTCTTCCTCAACGCCGTGCGGCACGGCTTCCGCGACCGCCAGGGCGGCACGATCGGGCTTTCCGCCGCGCCGCTCGGCGGCGACCGGGTCGTGCTCACGGTCAGCGACGACGGGGTGGGCATGTCCGAGGAGGTGGCGCGGCGCGCCTTCGAGCCGTTCTTCACCACGCGGCGCGACAGCGGCGGCACCGGACTCGGCCTGCACCTCGCCTTCAACATCGTCACCCACCAGCTCGGAGGCCGCATCACGCTCGCCTCCGCGCCAGGGGAGGGCAGCCGCTTCGTGCTGACCCTGCCGCTCGTCGCCCCCCTGGAGGCGGGCGCCCCGTCGCGCGCCGCCTGAAACCATTGGTCATGGGAAATGACCGCTGGCTCGGCTCTCGATTTTTCGTCAAATCTTTGATTTGGCGTCGAAAAATTGAGACATCTCAGCGGCACGATGCGTCAGCATCCCGGGCCGTTGGAATGAGCACCGCCTACTGGACGGCGCGCAGCTTGTCGGCCATCGCCTGCTCCTTGTCCCGGCGGGACGAGAAGGTCATGGTGAAGAACACGCGCTGCACCCCGAGTTCGTGCAGGCGCGCCTCGCACGCCTCGGCGAGGCGGCAGATGTCGGCCAGTTCCCCCTCGATGTTGGTGCCGTTGGCGTGCATCTCCGCGGTGAGCGGGCTCGCGTCGATGATCGCCTTGATCTCGCGCACGTAGGGCGAGACCGAGGGGCCGACCCCCATCGGCACGATGCACAGATCGGCCACGACTTTCATGCTTCCACCCCACGCCCCAGGACCGCAGCCGCGCGGCTCCGGAGCCTGATCTAAGCAGATTTCGCAAAAGTGGTCGCCGGTTTTGCGATAAAAATCTGCGAAAAAACAAGAACCTAAGCGGACGAAGCGTTGGCTTGCCAACGCAAGTCTGCTTAGAGCCGCGCCCGAGCG
>NZ_BPQQ01000044.1 GCF_022179325.1 Methylobacterium isbiliense
AATGCGTCAATGCACTAGCATGGATGCCGCCCGCGAGCGGCGCACCAGGTTCAGTGGCGGTGCAATCCGGCCGCACCTCGGGGTGCAATGCGGGCCTCTTTCGGCTTCCGCCTCGAACGGAAAGCATAGGCCTGCCTTGTAGCGTCGAGGGCACGCCGAGCGCGATCTAGAACAACACGCTGCAGGCTTACAACCTGCATGCATGATTTCCATATTGCACATTCAACCACTAAACGTATTGATATAACGCAAATTAACGCACCACCTCATGTGTATTTACTGATTATAAATACTGACGACGGCAGTTAGGAACAAAATCGTCGGGGGATAGCCTAATGAATTCATCAAGACTATTTGCCTTTGGCGCCATTATGATTTTTACATTCATGTGCTTACCTGGAATTCTGGCGGCCGAACTTGATCTCAGCGCACTAAAGCAACAGTATCGACGGCCCACAACCATCCCTTTCCCCGAGAGAACACCCTACTCGCCCCAGCTCGCGACCCTGGGCAAGATGCTGTTCTTCGATCCCCGCCTCAGTGGCGCGCAGAATCTCAGCTGCGCCAGCTGCCATAATCCCTCCTTCGGCTACGAGGTCCCGGTAAAGGGGGCAATCGGCGCGGCCAACACTCCGCTCGCCCGCAAGGCTCCGACCGTGCTAAACGCGGCCTGGACCGCGCCCCTGTTCTGGGACGGCCGAGCGAAGACCCTCGAGGAGCAGGCGGCCGGGCCAATTACTGCCGACGTGGAGATGAACGCTCAGTTCCCGGAGATTGTCGCCCGACTGAAGGGTATCCCAGAATACAAGACGTGGTTCGACCGACTGTTTCCAGGCAGGGGCGTCACGAAGGACAACCTGCTTACGGCCATCGCCACCTTCGAGCGCACAGTGGTAACCGGCTGGGCGCCGTTTGACCGCTGGGTCGAGGGCGACGCGCAGGCGATATCGGCCTCGGCGGTGAACGGCTTCCGGCTCTTCAACAGCAAGGCGGGGTGCGCGGGCTGCCATACCGGCTGGAACTTCACCGACAACAAATTTCACGACATCGGTATTCCCACCGAGGATGTTGGCCGGGCAAAGATCGAGCCAAGCAATCCGCTCGCCCGCCACGCCTTCAAGACGCCAGGCCTGCGCAACCTCACCTATCGAGCCCCATTCGGCCACAAGGGCCAGTTCGCCGACCTCGACGCCATTCTCGCCTTCTACGAGACGGGCGGCGTCGAGCGGCCCTCGAGGTCGCCCCTGATGCGCCCTCTATCACTCAGCACTTCTGAGCGGGCCGACCTCCTCGCCTTCCTGCGCGCGCTAACCGCCGAGAAGACCGAGACCGCCCTGCCGAACCTGCCGAATTGAGAGCCCCCATGTCGATCCGGATCAAGATCCTCCTGCCGCTCCTTGCCTTCCTGGGGCTTGCCGCTTCCCTCGCAGGCTTCGTCGGTAGCCGCAGCCTCTCGGCACACCGGGACCTCGCCGCCCTGTCCGAGACGGCGCTCGCCGCCAACGCCGCGAGCCGCAGCGCCCGCGAGACCTTCGAGCAAGGCGAGCAGCTGCTCGGGCAGGTGCTGGCCATGACGGGCTTCGTCGAGCCCAAGGCGGTCGAGGCGCGGTTCACGCAGCTCGCGGCGACGCTCGCGGACGAACTCGGCCGCCTCAGAGACTCCTCCCTCTCGCCCGGCATGACCGACATCGCTGGCCACGCCTCGGACGAGTTCGGGCGCTGGCGGTCCGATGCCGCGGTGCTGCTTGGCCTGCAGAGGGCGCGCGAGATCCCGACGACCGAGCTGATGAGCCGTCACAGCTCCCAGCTGCGCGGGCTCCTCGAGAAGGCGGTCGCGGCGGCGGATGCCGATGCGCGGTCCCACATCGCGGCTTCCAGCGCGGCGCTGCGGTCAGAGATCGCCCTCGTCCTTGGTGTCGCGGGCCTCGCGGCACTCGCCGGGGCGGCGGGGGCGGTGTGGCTCGCCAGCAATCTCGCCCGGCCGCTTGTGCGCCTCGTGGCCGACGCCGAGCGGCTCGCAGCGGGCGACGTCGGCGTTCGCTTCGTAGGCCTGGAGCGCCGCGACGAGATCGGCGGCGTCGCCCGCGCGATCGCGGGGTTCCGCGACGGAGTTGTGGAGCGCACGCAGCTCACCGCCCGGGCCGGGGCCGAACAGGCCGCGCAGCTCGACCGCTCGCGCCGCGTCGAGGAGCACGTCCGCCGCTTCCAGGCCTCGGTGCAGGCAGCGCTCGGCCAAGTCGACCAAAGCATCTCCGGCATGTCGGCCTCGGCCGACGCGCTGACCGGCGTCGTCGCCGACACGCAGGACCAAGTGGCCGACGCGGCCGGCGCCTCTGACCAGACCCGACAGAACATCGAGGATGTGGCTGCCTCCGCGGGCGAGCTGAACCGCTCGATCCGCGTCATCGCCGGGCGACTGCAGCAGACCTCGGAGCGCGTGACGCAGACCACGGCCCAGGCCTACGCCACGAGCGAGACGGTGGCGGGGCTCGCCGACGCGGCGCAGCGCATCGGCGACGTGATTGGACTGATCCAGCAGATCGCCGCGCAGACGAACCTGCTCGCGCTCAATGCGACGATCGAGGCGGCACGGGCCGGCGCGGCGGGCCGCGGCTTCGCGGTCGTGGCGAGCGAAGTCAAGGCGCTCGCCGACCAGACCGCCCGGGCCACCGACGAGATCGTCCGGCAGGTCGGCGGCATCCAGAGCGCAACCGGCGGCACCGTGCAGGCCATTCAGGCGATCCGCGCCGCCATGGAGGACCTGAATGCGCTCGCCTCCGAGATCACCCAGGCGATCCACCAACAGGAGCAGGAGACCGCGAGCATCAGCCGCAATGCCGAGCACGCGACCTCGCTGACGGGTCGGGTCGGGGCGAGCGTGGGCGTGGCGCGGGGCGGCATGCAGCGCACCGCCGAGGCGATCGACGACGTGCGCCGCTCCGCTTCCGACGTCACTGTCGAGACGGTGCGCCTTCGCCACGCTGTGCATGAGTTCGTCGTCGGGGTGTCGGCAGCGTGAGGCTCCTCGCTCCGCGAGGCGGAGTGAGCCGGCATTGGCATCGTCTGCTGAGTGCTGCCGGCCTCCTCTGACCTTCAGCGGCAGGTAACGCCGAGGCTGACGCGCGGCACACGCTGTCAGCCGGGGCTCAATCCGTCCGCATCCGGGGCGCAATGCCGGCCCCTGGGGCCTTCCGCCTCCCCTCCCCGGCGCACCCGACACGATTCGAACCTGTGACCATTGCCGTCGGAGGGCTCGCTCGGATCCCATTGAGCGGATTCAATGTCCGCCGTGCCGTTGCGCCCCGCCGCGTCATGCGCTAGTGAATGCCCGCGGCTGGCACCCGTAGCTCAGCTGGATAGAGCGTTGCCCTCCGAAGGCAAAGGTCACACGTTCGAATCGTGTCGGGTGCGCCACAAGCTCCTCTCGTAATGGCCGGGCCGAAGGCCCTATCGTGAGCATCGGACAAGCTCCTCAGCATCGGCTGGTCCCAGCTGCGAGGAAAGCCGATGGCCACCGTCCGCTAGCGGAACGGCAATTGGCAGGCGCAGGTCCGCAGGACCGGTCATCCGTCGCGAGCCCGACGCGATCTCGATCAAGCCAGAGGCCGGGCGGTGGATTCGCGATGGTGAAACGAGCTTGATGCCTCGGAGGCTCAGCCGGTCACGGGCGCGCAAGCCGGTGCCCAGTTGCTCGCCTGCAAGACACTCGCGGACCTGCTGACGCGCGACAGGGACGCAGTGAAGCCCCAAGCGCGCAGGCATGTCCCGGAGCTTGATCCTGCCTCGCGGTGGTGGTTCCCCCGCCCTTGGCGTGGAACGGCCGCAGGGAGGGGGCGCTGACTGACTCACGGACGGGATGACCCTCCCCTCATCCCTGCCGGGCTGCGCCATCGAGAGCGTTACCTGGAGCGCCGATCACCTTGTCATCCGCGCCCATGTGTGCCGCGCTCATGCGCGATGTCCGGCCTGTGGCACGCCCGGTTCCGCCCTTCGCAGCCGCCATCATCGCCATCTCGCCGCTCTGCCGTGCCTCGGCCAACCCGTGATGCTGCGCCAACTTCGCGCTTCTCCGCCGCCGGCTCCTCCTGGCTGCCTGATCCACGCAAAAAGCGAGGGAATCACCCAAACGGTGGAGCATCGGTCACGCCGGCCCCTGATTCCCATGGCAGCAGCGAGCCCGAGATCGGGGGGGCACTCGGCAAGCTGGCCAGCCGGCGGACGCTCGGTCGAGTGGCCCATTTCGGGAGTGTGGGGCGGCAGCACTGAGGATCGCCGCCCAGGCAACCGGCCGATGAGGCCCACACGGGACGCTACAAGCTGGTGGCGACTGTGCGTCAAACCAAATAACCAAACCGCCGCGGATAGTTCAGATAGAAAACTGGCGGAAGGGGTGGGATTCGAACCCACGGTGGAGTTGCCCCCACGGCGGTTTTCAAGACCGCTGCCTTAAACCACTCGGCCACCCTTCCGGAGGGCTGGCGCCGCATCCGGTGCGGACCGGCTCGCGCGAGCGCGCATCCGGATTGCCGTTGTCTAGGGCGCGCCGGAGCGGCGCGTCAACCAGCCGGTCATCGCGGTGGCGGCGGGTCCCGGGCCGCCAGAAACATCGCTGCAAAGAAAAGGCCCCGCTTCGGCCGCAAAACCGCGGCTGACTGTGATGCGAGGCGGCAACGGAGGGTGAGATTCGATGAGCGAGATCGACGGCCGGCGCGAGCGGGCGGCAGGGATCGCCCGGGGCTCCGCATCGCTCGGCTACCTGCCGCTGCTGCCGACGCTCGGCGTCGTCGCATGCCTCGCCGCCGGTTCGCTCTATTGGCGCGAGGCCCCGCCGCGGGCGCCCGCCGGCCCGATCGCGACCGTGCTGCCGCTGCCCTCGGGCGACCCCTTCCAGGTGGTGGCGGACGGCCTCGACGGCCGGGTGCGGGCACCCTACCCGATCGAGTTCGAGCAGCTCTTCCCGCTGATCGCCACGGCCGCCGCGCCGGAGCTGCCGGCCCACGCTGCCCCGCACGCCGCCCCGGCGGCCATCTGCGACGCGGTGCCGGTGCTGCCCGCCCGTGACGAGATGCAATCGGCCGGCGAGGGGCGCAGCCCCGCCCGCCGCCGCGCAGCGAGCCCGCGCCGGGCTCCCGACGCGCCGCTGCTCGCGGGCGTGCGGCCGCCGCCGCGGCCCGAATCCCTGCGCGTCGCGGCCGTCACCATCGCGCCCGAGGCGGCCGAGACGCCGCGCCCCTTCCTGGCGCTGCCGGCCGTCGTCGAGACCGGCCGCGACGTGGTGCGTCACGTGGCGGCCTTCGGCGAGGGCATGGCCCAGGCGGGCGGCGCCGTGCTGGACCTGATCGACCGGCGGCGCTGAGCCGCCGCACGGCTGGATCGCGACCCGCCGCCGCCTATCTCCCTCGGCATCTTGGCCGCTCGCATCCGACGCGGCGGTCCATGATGCGCAGTCGACGGAGGCGATGCCGGTCGGTGCGGCCCTGGCCGCGCCGAGGCGACCTCGGTCGAGTCGGCCCGGGGAGCGAGATGGCGCTGCGGATCGAGGATTACGCCCTGGTGGGCGACGGGCGCAGCGCGGCCCTGATCGGGCGCGACGGCAGCGTCGACTGGCTGTGCTGGCCGCGCTTCGACGCCCCGGCCTGCTTCGCGGCCCTGCTCGGCACGTCCCAGCACGGCCATTGGCGCATCGCCCCCGGCGATCCGCAGAGCCGCGCCGTGCGCCGCTACCGCCCCGGCACGCTGGTGCTGGAGACCACGCACGAGACCGCCACCGGCCGCGTCCGGGTGACGGATTACATGCCGGTCAACGACGGGCTGCACCTCATCCGTCTGGTCGAGGGCCTGAGCGGTAGCGTGGCGATGCGCATGGATTTCGTGGTGCGCTATGATTACGGCTCGGCCGTCCCCTGGGTGTCGCGCAACGAGCACGACGACCTCAGGGCGATCGTGGGACCCCACAAGCTGGTGCTGCGCACCCGTGTGCCGCTGCGCGGCGTCGGCCGCTCGACCGTGTCGGAGTTCACGGTGGACGAGGGCCGCTCGCACAGCTTCGTGCTGAGCTACGGCCCCTCGCACGAGGACGATCCGGCGCCGATCGAGCCGCGCCGGGAGTTGCGGCGCACCACCGAGACCTGGCTGGCATGGTCGGGGCGCTGCCAGGGCGGCACGCCCTGGGACGAGATCCTCGGCCGCTCGCTCCTGACCCTCAAGGCGCTGATCTACACCCCCACCGGCGGCATCGTGGCGGCCCCCACCACCTCGCTGCCCGAGCAGATCGGCGGCGTGCGCAACTGGGACTACCGCTATTGCTGGCTGCGTGACTCGACCTTCACGCTGCTGGCGCTCATGGATGCGGGCTACCTCGACGAGGCCCGGGCGTGGCGCGACTGGCTGCTGCGCGCCGTGGCCGGCAGCCCCGAACAGGCGCACATCCTCTACGGCCTCGGCGGCGAGCGCCTTCTGCCGGAGATCGAACTCGACTGGCTGCCGGGCTACGAGAACTCGCGGCCGGTGCGCATCGGCAACGCCGCCTCGCAGCAATTCCAGCTCGACGTCTACGGCGAGATCTTCGACGCGCTGTTCCAGGCCCAGGAGCGGGGTCTGGAGGGTGACGAGACCGGCGTGCGGGTCGGCCTCGCGCTCCTCGAACATCTGGAGAAGGTGTGGCACGAGCCCGACGAGGGCATCTGGGAGGTGCGCGACGGACGGCGCCACTTCGTGCACTCGAAGGTGATGGCCTGGGTCGCCTTCGACCGGGCGATCCGCTACTACGACAAGCACAGCCGCAACGGCGCGCGCGACGCCACTGTGTCGCGCTGGCGCGCGGTGCGCGCGGAGATCCACCGCGAGGTCTGCGAGAAGGGGTTCGATCCCGACCTCAACAGCTTCGTGCAAGCCTACGGCTCGCGCCATCTCGACGCGAGCCTGCTGCTGATGGCCCATGTCGGCTTCCTGCCGCAGGACGACCCGCGGGTGATCGGCACCGTCGAGGCGGTGGGCCGCCACCTGATGCGGGACGGCTTCATCCTGCGCTACGACACCGAGCACCAGACCACCGACGGCCTGCCGGCCGGCGAAGGCGCCTTCCTGCCGTGCAGCTTCTGGTACGCCGACAACCTGATCCGCCTCGGGCGGTGCGCCGAGGCGCGGGCGATGATCGAGCGGCTGCTGGCGGTGTGCAACGATGTCGGGCTGCTCGCCGAGGAGTACGATCCCGTGGCGGGCCGCCAGGTCGGCAACTTTCCGCAGGCGTTCAGCCACGTCGCCCTCGTCAACACGCTTCTGAACTTCAGTCGGGCGACCGGACCCGCTATGGAGCGGGCCGGAAGCCAGGACGCGGCGGGTCCGTCGTGACCGCGAACGTCTGAACACGAGGTCCCCATGAGCGCAGCCGACACGCCCCAGAAGGCCGGCATCAGCGAGATCGACCAGCGCAGCATCGACACCATCCGCACGCTGACGATCGACGCGGTGCAGAAGGCGAATTCCGGCCATGCCGGCGCCCCGATGGCGCTCGCGCCCGTCGCTTTCACCCTCTGGAACCGCTACCTGCGCTACGATCCGGCGCATCCGACCTGGCCGAACCGCGACCGCTTCGTGCTCTCGGTTGGTCACGCCTCGATGCTGCTCTACGCCCTCATCCACCTCGCGGGGGTGGCTTCGAGCGACGGCGCCAACGTGCCGGCGTTGAGCCTCGATGACATCAAGCGCTTCCGCCAGCTCGACAGCCGCACGCCGGGCCACCCCGAATACCACTTCACCACCGGCGTCGAGGTGACGACCGGCCCCCTCGGGCAGGGCGTGGCGAACTCGGTCGGCATGGCGATGGGCGCCCGCTACCTCAATGACCGGCTCGCCTACGGCGACCGGCCGCTGTTCGACTTCAACGTCTACGCCCTGTGCAGCGACGGCGACCTGATGGAGGGCGTCTCGGGCGAGGCGGCCTCGATCGCCGGTCACCTGCGCCTCGCCAACCTGTGCTGGATCTACGATTCCAACACCGTGACGATCGAGGGCCACACCGACCTCGCCTTCAGCGAGGAGGTGGCGACGCGCTTCCTCGCCTACGGCTGGCAGGTGCTGCGGGTCGCCGACGCCAACGACGTGCACGCGCTGGCGGGCTCAATCGAGACCTTCCTGCAGTCGCAGGACCGCCCGACCCTGATCATCGTGAATTCGGTGATCGGCTACGGCGCGCCGACCAAGCAGGGCACCTCGAAGGCCCATTCCGACGCGCTCGGCGTCGAGGAGGTCAAGGGCGCCAAGCGCGCCTACGGCTGGCCGGAGGAGGCCGAGTTCCTCGTGCCGGACGGCGTCTACGAGAACTTCCGCGACGGGATCGGCGCCCGCGGCGCTGCCCTGCGGGCCGAGTGGGAGGCCCTGATGGCGGAGGTGCGCGCGGGCGACCCGGGCCTCGCCGCCGAGGTCGAGACCTACCTCAAGGGCGAGCTGCCCGCGGGCTGGGACGCCGACATCCCGACCTTCCCGGCCGACGCCAAGGGTCTCGCCACCCGCGAATCCTCCGGCAAGGTGCTCAACGCCATCGCGCCCCGGATGCCGTGGCTGCTCGGCGGCTCCGCCGACCTCGCGCCCTCGAACAAGACCAAGCTCGACGGCGAGGCCGCCCTCGGCCCGTTCACGCCGGGCGGGCGCAACCTGCATTTCGGCGTGCGCGAGCACGCCATGGGCTCGATCGTCAACGGGCTCGGGCTGGTGGGCCTGCGCGCCTACGGGGCGACCTTCCTGGTCTTCTCCGACTACATGCGCCCGCCGATCCGCCTCGCGGCCCTGATGGAGCTGCCGATCTTCCACGTCTTCACGCACGATTCGATCGGCGTCGGCGAGGACGGCCCGACCCACCAGCCGGTGGAGCACCTGCTGGCGCTGCGCGCCATTCCCGGGTTGATCACCCTGCGCCCGGCCGATGCCAACGAGGTGGCGGAGGCCTACCGGGTGATCATGGGCCTCAAGCACCAGCCCGCCGTGCTGGCGCTGAGCCGCCAGCCCCTGCCCACCCTCGATCGCAGCCGCTACGCGCCGGCCTCCGGTCTCGCCAAGGGCGCCTACGTGCTCGCCGATTGCGAGGGCACGCCCGATCTCATCCTGATCGGCACGGGCAGCGAGGTGCAGCTCTGCGTCGGCGCCTACGAGACCCTGACGGACGAGGGCGCGAAGGTGCGGGTCGTCTCCATGCCGTCCTGGGAGCTGTTCGAGCGCCAGGACGAGGCCTATCGCGAGAGCGTGCTGCCGCCCGCCGTCACGGCCCGGGTCGCGGTGGAGCAGGCCTCGGTGATCGGCTGGGACCGCTACGCGGGCAGCGCCGGCACGATCCTGGGCATGCACACCTTCGGCTCGTCGGCGCCGATCAAGGATCTGCAGACGAAGTTCGGCTTCACCTCCGCCAAGGTGCTGGAGGCGGCGCGGGCGCAGCTCGCCCGGGTGAAGCGCTAGGATCCGCCGCCGGTCCGGCGGCGGTGATTCCGATCCGGTCGCCTTCGATGGCGGCCGGTCACGAAAAAGGGTGCCCGCGGGCACCCCTTCGATCGCTCATCTGCGGTCCGTCAGTAGCCGTAATCGTAAGGCCCGGGTGCGTAATAGCCGTAGGCCGGGGCGGGATAGTAGTAGCGCGGGGCCTGCGAGGCCGCGATCGCACCCCCGATGATGCCGAGGGCCGCGCCCGCGGCGAGCGCGCCGCCGACATTCGGGCCGCGGCGGTAGCCGTAGCCGCGGTAGCCCCGATGGCCGTAGCCGGCATATCCGCCATGATGGCCGTAGCCGCGGTAGCCGGGCCGGGCCTCGGCCGCGGGTGCGGCGAGCAGGGAGCCGGCGACGGCCGCGGCGAGAGCCGAGAGAGCCAACTTCTTCACGTTTACCATCCCTTGCACGTTTCGAGCCCCAGTAAACGGCCAGGCTTCTGAACCGGGCCTGAACCGGGCGCAGCCGGATCAACCGGCGGATGATCGTCCTTCATTAGTGAGCCATCGCCGGGCGACCGCGGCATGCAGGCCTCGCCGCCGATCTGTCGTTCGGAATGCCTGGCACGACGCCGCGCCGGCGCGGCCGGATGCCGCGAAACGGGTCCCTGCGGCGGCGCGCGCACGGGCGACCGATTGACCCCGGGATGGCCTCCGATCAAGGTGCCGCGTCCCCCACCCAGAGCATCCCGTCCGTGTTCGAACTCGCCGTCGCGCTGGTCCTGATCCTCCTCAACGGCGTCTTCTCCCTCTCCGAACTCGCCGTGGTCTCGGCGCGCCGGCCGCGGCTGCAGGTTTTGGCAGAACAGCGCAGGGCCGGCGCCCGGGCGGCGCTCGCCCTGGCGGAGGAACCCGGCCGCTTCCTGTCCACGGTGCAGATCGGCATCACGCTCATCGGCGTTCTCGCCGGGGCCTTCTCGGGCGCCGCCCTCGGCGAGCGGCTGACCGCTCTCCTGGGCGCCTGGGGGGTCTCCTCGGGGCTCGCCGAACCCCTCGGCTACGGCGTGGTGATCGGCGTCATCACCTATCTGTCGGTGGTCGTCGGCGAACTGGTCCCCAAGACCGTCGCCCTGCAGAACCCGGAGCGCATCGCCTGCCTCGTCGCCCCGGCGATGACGATGGTCTCGCGCGTGGCCGGCCCGGTGGTCTGGCTGCTCGACGCCTCGACCCGGGCGATCTTCCGGCTGGTCGGGCGCGGCGCGGAGGCGCCCGCCGGCGTCACCGACGAGGAGATCCGCGCGGTCGTGGCGGAGGCCGAGACGGCGGGCATCATCGAGACCCACGAGCGCGCCATGATCGGCGGGGTCCTGCGCCTGGGCGACCGCAGCGTGCGCGGGGTGATGACGCCCCGCACCGACGTGGCGTGGCTCGACCTCGACGACACGGACGAGGCGATCCGCGACACCCTGCTCACCACCACGCATGCCCGCCTGCCGGTCGGCCAGGGGGGGCAGGACGAGATCCTCGGCGTGGTCCAGGTCCGCGACCTGCTGCCCGACCTGATGCGCGGGCGGCCCCTGTCCCTGCGGGCGCATATCCGCCAAGTGCCGGTGGTGCCGGACCGGCTGAGCGCGCTCGACGCGCTCTCGGTGCTGCGGCGGGCCCCCGTGCCCTTCGCGCTCGTGCACGACGAGTACGGCCATTTCGACGGCGTCATCACGCCGGCCGACATCCTGGACGCCATCGCGGGCGCCTTCCGGGCGGATACGGACGACCCGGATCCCGAGGCCGTCCGCCGCGAGGACGGGTCCTGGCTCCTGGCCGGCAGCATGCCGGTCGACGAGATGGCCGACCAGCTGCGCGTGCCGCTTCCGGCCCGGCGCGAGTACGAGACGGTGGCCGGCTTGGTGATCGACGCGCTGCGGCGTCTGCCGCGCACCGGCGAGGCCGTCGAGATCGGCGGCTGGCGCTTCGAGGTGGTCGACATGGATGGCCGGCGGGTCGACAAGGTCCTGGCCCAGGCCCCGGCGCAAACCGAGGATTGATGCGGGCCGGCAGAACCGGCCGACACATCGCCGCGTCGCCTGCTGCACGCGTCATCGCCCCGCCTCCGCCAATCCCGTGGCGTGACGCCATCCCGGACCCTCTGCGACCGTTTCGCAGGGACCGGACACACCGTTTGACAAGCTGCGCCCCGCATGGGAGCGCACGGGCATGCCGTGCGTCAGGCCCCGTCCGCAACGTTACACGCCCTCCGGATCCGCGCGCCCCCGCACGGCGCCTCCGGCAGGTCCCTCCCCCACGCGTCGAGGGCGCGATGGCCGCTGAGGTCGAGGCGGGCGGGCCGATGCATCTCGGCTTTCTCGACGGCGGCGGCGATCTTGGCGCGCTGATCCGCGGCCACGACTGGGCCGCGACGCCGCTCGGGACGCCCGGGACATGGCCTCAATCGCTGCGCTCGGCGCTCTCGATCTGCCTCCATTCCAGTTTCCCGACCGCGATCTACTGGGGGCCTGAGCTGCGCCTCCTCTACAACGACGCCTGGGCGCCGATCCCGGCCGAGCGGCACCCCTGGGCGCTCGGGCGCCCCGGCCGCGAGGTGTGGGCGGACATCTGGGACGTCGTCGGGCCGCACTTCGCCCGCGTGGTCGAGACCGGCACGGGATTCTCGACCTACGACCAGATGCTGCCGATGATCCGGCAGGGGGTCCGCCGGGAGACCTACTGGAACTACAGCATCACGCCGATCCGCGGCGAGGACGGATCGGTGATCGGCATCTTCAACCAGGGCCACGAGACCACCGACCGGGTCCTCGGCGAGCGCCGGAACCGGTTCGTCATCGAGCTGAGCGACCGCCTGCGGTCCCTGTCCGACCCGCAGGCGATCATCGCCGCGGCCCAGGAGGCGCTCGGCCGCTTCCTGCACGCCAACCGGGTCGGCTACGGCGAGGTCGACGAGACGGCGCGCTACTTCACCACGCGGCGCAACTGGACCGACGGGAGCGTGCCCTCGCGCGAGGGCATGCACGACCTCGCCGGGTTCGGCCCCGAGGTGCTGGCCTCCCTGCGCGCCGGCATTCCGCTGCTGGTCGCCGATGCGGCCCGCGACCCGCGCACCTGCGCCCCGGAAAGCCTCGCGGCCTTCGACGCGATCGACACCCGGGCCGCCATCACGGCCTCGCTGGTGAAGGACGGGCGCATGCGGGCGGCCCTCTACGTGCATGCGCGCACGCCGCGGCCCTGGACCGAGCACGAGACCGGGCTCGTGACCGAGGTGGCCGAGCGCACCTGGGCGGCGGTGGAGCGGGCCCGTGCGGAGAGCCGGCTGCGCGAGAGCGAGAACCGGTTCCGCACCATGTCCGACGACGCGCCGGTGATGTCCTGGATCACCGATTCGTCGGGCGCCTGCACCTATCTCAACCGGCGCTGGTACGAGTTCACCGGCCAGACGCCCGCGACCGCGGAGGGATTCGGCTGGCTCGATGCCGTCCACCCGGACGATCGCGGCTGGTCGAGCGAGACCTTCCTGGCGGCCAACGCGCGGCGGGAATCCTTCCGCCTGGAGTACCGGCTGCGTCGCCGGGACGGGGCCTATCGCTGGGCGATCGATGCCGCCTCCCCGCGCTTCGGCGCGGATGGCGAGTTCCTCGGCTATTTCGGCTCGGTGATCGACATCCACGACCGCCGCCTCGCCGAGACGAGCCTGCGCGAATTGAACGAGACGCTGGAGAGCCGGGTCGCCGAGCGCACCGCCGAACTGATGCAGGCCGAGGAGGCGCTGCGGCAGGCGCAGAAGATGGAGGCGGTGGGTCAGCTCACGGGCGGCGTCGCCCACGACTTCAACAACCTGCTCACCATCATCCGCTCCTCGGTCGATTTCCTGCGCCGGCCGGACCTCGCCGAGGAGCGCCGCACCCGCTACGTCGAGGCGATCTCCGACACGGTGGACCGGGCCGCCAAGCTCACCGGGCAGCTCCTTGCCTTCGCCCGCCGTCAAGCCCTCAAGCCCGAGATGTTCGATGCGGCCGAGCGGCTGCGCAACGTCACGGACATGCTGCGCACCTTCGTGGGCGCGCGCATCACCGTGCGGACCGAACTTGCCTGCGATCCGTGCTGCGTCGTGGCCGATGTCAGCCAGTTCGAGACGGCGCTGATCAACATGGCGGTGAACGCCCGCGACGCCATGGGGGGCGAGGGCGTGCTGACGATCCGGGCCGAGGCGGTGTCGGAGATGCCCGCGATCCGCAGCCATGCCGGCAGTGCCGGCCGGTTCGTGGCGGTGTCGCTCACCGATACGGGCACGGGCATTCCGCCGGACCGGCTCACGCAGATTTTCGAGCCCTTCTACACCACCAAGGAGGTGGGCAAGGGCACCGGCCTCGGCCTTTCCCAGGTTTACGGCTTCGCCAAGCAGTCGGGCGGCGACGTCGCGGTGGCGAGCACGCTCGGCCGGGGCGCCACCTTCACCCTCTACCTGCCGCGGGTCGACGGGACCTGCCCGATCGACGGCGGCCCAGCCACCGGCGGCGAGGAGCCGGCCGAGCATGGAAGCGGGCGGCGGGTGCTGGTGGTGGAGGACAATCTCGACGTGGGCCGGTTCTCGACCCAGATCCTGCAGGATCTCGGCTACGAGACCGTGTGGGCGGTGAACGCCGACGAGGCGCTGGCCCTGCTCTCCGGCCCGGGCGGATTCGATGCGGTGTTCACCGACGTGGTGATGCCGGGCATGAGCGGAATCGAGCTCGGCCAGGAGATCCGGCGCCGCCATCCCGACCTGCCGGTGCTGCTGACCTCGGGCTACAGCCACGTGCTGGCCGAGGAGGGACGGCACGGGTTCGAACTGCTGCAGAAGCCCTACGCCGCCGACGAACTCTCGCGGGTGCTGCACCGGGTCATCCGCGCCCGGCGCCGCCGCGCGCCGGCCTGAGGCGGACCGGCCCGAGCGGTCCGCATCCGGGCGAGCAACCAACCTCCGCGAAGCACGTTGTGGGGGACCCGGATGTCCGCTCGGAGAGGAAGACCGTCATGTTGACCCGTACGACCTGCGCCGCCGCCCTGCTGGCGCTCACCGCCGGTTTCGCCACCGCCCAGACGGCCGCGCCCCAGACCACCGCTCCCCAGCCGACCGCGCCCGCCCCCACGGCCCCGGCCGCGCCCGCCGCGCGCACCGACAACGCCATGAACGAGATCGATGCGGCCAAGGCGGCCAAGATCGGCTTGGCGCAGGCGCTCGCGACCGCCGAGAGCCAGGGCGGTCAGGGCCGCGCCATCGACGCCGATTTCGAGAAGGCCGAGGGCAGCACCCCCACGCATTGGGAGATCAAGGTCGTCTACCCGGACGGCAAGCTGGTCGAGCACTACATCAACGCCGACACCGGAGCGTTGATCAAGTCCGAGAACCAGCCATTCGAGCGCTACTTCACCCGGCTGAAGGTCAGCGACTTCCAGAACGCCAAGACCTCGCTGAAGGACGCCCTGGCAATCGCCGAGCAGAAGACCGGCGGCAAGGCCTTCGAGGCCGAGGTGGAGCGCGAGGGCAGCTCCGTCGTGTACGAGATCACCGTGGCGCTCGCCGACAAGACGCAGGAGATCAAGATCGGCCCGGACGGCAACGTCGTGCAGTGAGCCGGCGGGCGGGTGCCGCGCACGTCGCGGGCGCCCGCCCTACCGCTTGAGGCGGCGGATTGCCGCCTCGACCCGCGGGCTCGGCGCCGGGCCCGACGGGTCGTCGAGCCAGGAGCGCCGCCGCTCGATCAGGGTCGCGAGCCGGAGCGCCCGCTTCTCGCGCCGCGCGCAGTCGCAGGACAGGTCCCAGGGACCCTCGGGTCCGGGCCGTCCGCCATCCCCGTCGGCCAAGCTGGCGACCCACAGCACGGCGGCCAGCACGAGCAGCAGCGCGAGGCCGAGCGCCGGCCAGGCGAAGACCAGCCCCACCGAGAGCGCGACCGCGAGCTTGACGGCGAGCGACCCCGCGAGCTTCAGCTTCAGGAGCAGTGCCAGGGTGCCGACGGCGCCGGCGCCCCCGCGCACGCCGCGCAGGAGCCGCACCCGCCTCCGGCGCTTGGCGGCGAGCGCCTCCAGCCGGCGCAGCTCGCGCGCCACCCGGCGCGCCGTGCTGGTCCGCTCATCGCTCAGGCTCGGCGCGGTCGGCTGCACCACTCCTCCCTCGGGGTCCTCCCCCTGCATGCGCCTGTCCTCGTGCAGAAGCGTATTGCTCCGTGCGGGAGTCGACGCAACCGGTCATTCCCCAAGAAGCAGGCCGCTTCGCCACGATGCGGCAGGACGAGTCGGCCACCAAAGCAAGCTGGACCGTTCCTTGCAGGCCGAACGGTGTCATGAAACTGAAATAATTTTAAGGATACCGTCTGGAAACATCCTGCATGTTCGGGTCGACAGGCCGAAATCGCCGGGAAAGTCTTGCGCCATGCGCTGCGTTGTCTAGAGTCTCGCAGCGCTACAGCCCCCCGCCGGACGACCTCCCGACGCATGAGCCTGACCGCCACCCAGATCCTCGACCTCGCGCCCGATGCGCCGAGCCGAAAGGCCGGCCAGGATCAGGCCAAGCCCGGCAAATGGAGCGCCCTCGGCCGGTCCGGGGACGTCGTCTGGGGCGAGATCAAGGGGAGCGGGGCGAGCCCCTACCGCACCGTCGCGGATCTGAGCGGCCCGGCTTCGAAATGCACCTGCCCGAGCCGGAAGTTTCCCTGCAAGCACGCGCTGGGGTTGATGCTGGTGGATGCCGCCGCGCGGCTGCCCGAGGCCGAGCCGCCGGACTGGGTTGCCGCCTGGGCCAAGGGTCGGGAGAGCCGCGCCACGGCGGCGGAGACCCGGGCGCGCGAGCCCGCCAAGCCGGTCGACGAGAGGGCGCAGGCCAAGCGCCGGCAGGCCCGGAAGGAGCGCGTCGCCGCCGCCGTCGATGAACTCGATCTCTGGCTGCGCGACCTGATGCGGCGCGGCCTCGCGGGGGTGCGGGCCGAGCCCTACGCCGTCTTCGACCGCATGGCCGGCCGCCTCGTCGACGGTCAGGCGCCCGGCCTCGCGCGGCGGGTGCGCGCCCTGCCGGGCCTCGCCGCCGCGGCGCCGCCCGCAGGCGCGCCCCGGCCGGAGGAGGCGCTGGCGCTGGGACTCGGCCGGCTCGCCCTCCTCGTCGGGGCGATGCGGCGCCTCGACCATCTGACAGCCGAGCAGGCGGCGGCCGTGCGCGCGGCGGTCGGCTATCCGGTCACCGCGGAGGAGATGGCGGCACGGCCGGACGCGGCGGATGACTGGGCCGTGCTCGCCCACGCGGTGGAGGACGAGGACAAGCTCACCGCCCGCACGGTCTGGCTGGCCGGGCGCCGCACCGGCGCCCTGGCCCAGGTGGTCGATTACGGCGCGCCCGGCTCAGCCCTGCCGCCCGCGCCGGCGGCGGGCCAGGACTTCGCCGGCGCGCTCGCCTTCCAGCCGGGCGAGCCGCCCCTGCGCGCCGTCTTCCGCGACGGGCGCGCCGGCCCCTCGCCCGCCGGGCCGCTCGCGGGCGCGACGCGCATCGGCACGGCCCTCGACGGGTTCGCCGCGGTGCTGGCGCGGGCGCCCTGGACCGAGCGCTGGCCCCTCCGTCTCGCGGGAGTGCGGTTCGGGCATCTCCCGGGCTCGACGTCGGAGGCGCCCCTCCTCGGTGTCGGGGACGAGACCGGCTGCCTCGCCCTGCGGACGGATGCGCATCTGCCGGCCCTCCTGGCGGTGGCGGCCGGAGAGCCGGTCGACCTGTTCGGCCTCTACGACGGCTTCGGCCTCGGCGTCCTCGCCCTGGTGGCGCAGGGCCATCTCTACGCGGTGCCGGCCCAGGATCCGCGGCCGATCCTGATGCGGGCGGCCTGATGGTCGCACGGACCACCGCCCCGGCCGCCGACGGCTGGGAGGCCACGCTCGCCGCGGCCCTCATCGGCGCCGACCGCGCCCCGCCCGGCCCGGAGGACGAGGCCTTCGCCGATCTCGGCCCCGCCGGGGATCCGGCCGGCAGCCTGCTGGCGCGGCTCGCCGCGCAGGGCATTCACCGCCTCGCCGGGGCGGGGTTGGCGGCCGAGGCGCTCACCCCGGTGCCGCCGCGGGACCTGCCCGGACCCGAATGCCCGCCCGCGGCGGCCGCGCGCCTCGCCCTCCTCCTCGCCGCCGGCCCGTCGGCTCGGTCGCGGCTGGAGGAATGGTGCGACCTCGCGGCCGAGGCCGGGATCCGCGCGCCCGCATGGCTGCTCCCGGCGCTCGCACCGTACCGCAGCCTCTGGCCGCGGCCGATCGAACGGATCGCCGGCCCCGAAATCGCATGGCTCGACCGGGCCTGCGCGGGTGGTGCGGCCGAGCCGGAACCGCCTGCGCAGGATTGGACGGAGGGCACCCCCGCCGTGCGCCGGGACGCCTTCGCGGCCTTCCGGGAGCGGGACCCGGACGGCGCCCGCGCCGCCCTGGAGGCGGCCTTCCGGAGCGAGAAGGCGGAGATGCGCCAGACCCTCGTCGATACGCTCGACGTGACTCTCGGCGAGGCCGACGCGCCGTTCCTCGAAGCCTGCCTCGACGACCGCGCGAGCGGGGTGCGGGCGGCCGCGCAGCGGCTGCTGGCCCGCCTCACCCGCTCGCCCTTCGCCGCGCGCATGGCGGCGCGGGCCAGGACCGCGCTCGCCGTCGAGACGAAGCGGCGCCTGCTCGGCGGGACGACGCATGCGCTGACCGTGACGCTGCCGGAGGAAGCGCCCGCGCTTGCCCGCGACGGCATCGAGCCGCGCCCCTATCGGCAGAAGGCGGGCGGGGCGCGGGCGGGCCTGCTGCAGGAGATCCTGGCGCAGACGCCCCTGCATGCCTTCGCCGACCACCCGCCGCGGCTGTGGATCGAGCTGGCCCTGCGCGGCGAATGGGCGGCCCCGATCCTCGAAGGGTTCCTCGCGGCCGTCCGCCGCGAGGACGACCCGAACTGGGCGCGCGCGCTGACCGCCGTGCTGGGCGAGGCCCATTCCGGTCGCCTCTCGGGGGTTCGGCCGACGAACGAGCTGCGCGACGACTGGGCGCGGGCGGCCGCCCTCCTGCCCGATGCGGAGTGGGAGCGCCTCGTCGAGGACCTGTTTCGCAAGGCCGCCGTCGAGGTGATCCTCGCCCATCTGGCCCATGCGCCGCCTGCTGTGTCGGAGCGCTTCACCCTCGCCCAGCTCGACTGGCTCGCCGCGGTCACCCGCGGCCCGGCCGGGATGCGCGACGCGCTCGGCCGGACCTGGCTGATCGACCGGTTCGGCGAGCGGGCCTGGCCGGGCGAGGACGCCGCCGCCCAGGCCGCCGCCATTCTGGCGCGCCTGCCCGGTGATGCCGACGAGCGCCTGCGCCGCCAATGCGCCGGCTTGGCCGACATCCTCGACGTGCGCGTCGCCATGCGGCGCGACTTCACCGGACCGGAGGGAGCCTGAGACATGCCGCAGACCAACGGGAGCCAAGCCGCGCAGCCGAGAGAAGCCGCCCAGCTTCGTCAAGCCGCCGAGGATGCCTTCGCGGAGGAGATCGCCGCGCTGCGCGCCGCCGACGACCGGCCGCGCCCGCCGAACTGGCAGCTCTCGCCGCAGGCGGTCGTGACCTACCTGATGGGCGGGCGGCTGGCCTCCGGCTTCGAGATCACGCCGAAATACATCGGCGAGCGGCGCCTGATGGAGGTCGCGGTGGCGACGCTCGCCACCGACCGGGCCCTGCTGCTGCTCGGCGTGCCCGGCACCGCCAAGAGCTGGGTCAGCGAGCATCTGGCGGCGGCGATCTGCGGCACCTCGCGTCTGATCGTGCAGGGCACGGCGGGCGCCAGCGAGGAGGCGATCCGCTACGGCTGGAACTACGCGCTGCTCCTCGCGAAGGGTCCGAGCCGCGAGGCAGTGGTGGCCTCGCCGGTGATGCGCGCCATGAACGAGGGCCGGATCGCCCGGGTCGAGGAGCTGACGCGCATCCCCTCGGAGACGCAGGACAGCTTCATCACCGTCCTGTCCGAGAAGACGCTGCCGATCCCCGAGCTGAACGAGGAGGTGCCGGCCCGGAAGGGCTTCAACCTCATCGCCACGGCCAACAACCGCGACCGGGGCGTCAACGAGTTGTCGAGCGCGCTCAAGCGCCGCTTCAACACCGTGGTGCTGCCGCCGCCCGCCACCATCGAGGCCGAGATCGCCATCGTGGAGACCCGGGTGGCCGCCCTCGGCCGCGCCTTCGAGATCCCGGCCGAGCCGCCGGGGGCCGACCAGATCCGGCGCGTCGTCACGATCTTCCGGGAATTGCGCGAGGGCGTGACCGCGGACGGCAAGGCGAAGGTGAAGCAGCCCTCCGGCACCCTCTCGACCGCGGAGGCGATCAGCGTGGTCGGCAGCGGCCTCGCCCTCGCCGCCCATTTCGGCGACGGCCGCCTCTCCGCCCACGACCTCGTCTCCGGCATCGCCGGCGCCGTGGTGAAGGACCCGGTCCAGGATGCCATCGTCTGGCGCGAGTACCTCGAGACCGTGGTCAAGGAGCGGACGGAGTGGAAGGACTTCTATCGCGCCGCCCGCGAGACCGCCTGACCGCGCGATGCCCGAGATCCGGATCTTCGGCATCCGCCACCACGGGCCGGGCTCGGCGCGTTCGCTGCGAGCGGCGCTCGACGCATGGCGGCCCGACTGCCTGCTGATCGAAGGACCGCCCGACGCCGAGGCGCTGATCCCGCTCGCCGGCCATGCCGCGATGGCGCCGCCCGTGGCGCTCCTCGTCTACCGGCCGGACCGGCCGCGCGACTGCGCCTTCTTCCCCTTCGCGGCCTTCTCGCCCGAATGGGTGGCGATGCGCCACGGCATCGCGGCCGGCGCCGCCCTGCGCTTCATCGACCTGCCGCATGCGATCCAGCTCGCGGACGGGTTCGGGGCGGACGGCGAGGCGTCTCCCGGCGACGGCGCTCCGCAGCCCGTCGCCGCGCCCGCCGCCTCCGCGGCCGAGGCGGTTCCGGCCGCCCCGGCGGCGATCCGGCGCGATCCGCTCGGCGAACTCGCCGGGGCCGCCGGCTTCCCGGACGGCGAGCGCTGGTGGGACGCCTTCGTGGAGAGCCGGGCCGGCGAGGACGGCGACGTCTTCGCGGCGATCGCCGAGGCGATGGCGGCCCTGCGCGAGGGCGCCGGGCCCGATCCCGGCGAGGAGGCGCGCGAGGCGCACATGCGCACCGCCATCCGCCGGGCAGCCAAGGACGGTTTCGCGCGCATCGCCGTCGTCTGCGGCGCGTGGCACGGGCCGGCGCTCGCCCGCCACGACGCCAAGGGACAGGCGGCGGCCGATGCGGCGACCCTGAAGGGGCTCCCCAAGACCAAGGTGGCCTGCGCCTGGGCGCCCTGGTCCTACGAGCGGCTCGCCACCGCGAGCGGCTACCGGGCCGGCGTGCTCTCGCCGGAATGGTACGACACCCTGTGGCACCACGAGGCCCGCGTCGCCGCCCGCTGGCTCGCCCGGGCGGCCGCGCTCCTGCGCGAGGAGGATCTCGACGCCTCCCCGGCCTCGGTGATCGAGGCCGCGCGCCTCGCCGAGGCGCTGGCGGGCTTCCGCGGCCGGGCGCGCCCCTCGCTGGAGGATCTCGACGAGGCGGTGCAGGCGACGCTCTGCTTCGCCGATCCGGCGCCGATGGCCCTGATCCGCCGCAAGCTCGTCATCGGCGAGCGCCTCGGCGCGACGCCGCCGGACAGTCCCTCGACGCCGGTGGAGGCGGATTTCGAGGCGCAGTGCCGGCGCCTGCGCCTGAAACCCGGGACGGATGCGGGCGAACTCACCCTGGACCTGCGCAAGGAGACCGATCTCGCCCGCAGCCATTTCCTCAACCGGTTGCAGCTCATCGGCATCCCGTGGGGCACCAGGCGGCAGGCCCGCGGGCGCGGCACCTTCAAGGAGGCGTGGTTCCTCTCCTGGCAGCCCGAATGGGTGGTGGAGCTGGTCGCCGCCTCGGCGGAGGGCGGCACGGTGGCGCAAGCCGCCGCCGGCCGGGTGCGGACGCGCGCCCGCGCCGCCGCCCGCGTCTCCGAGCTGTCGGGACTGATCGGCACGCTGCTCGATGCCGACCTCGCCGAGGCCGGCGCCGAGGTGATCCGGGTGCTCAACGACCGCGCCGCGCTCTCGGCCGACGTGTTCGACCTGATGGAGGCCCTGCCGCCCCTGGCCGAACTCGCCCGCTACGGCTCGGTCCGCTCCTCCGATACGGCGCCCGTGCTCGCGGTGGTGCGGGGGCTGGTGCCGCGGGTCGCCGCCGGGCTGGTGGCGGCCTGCCAGAGCCTCGATGACGAGGCGGCTGCGGCCGCCAAGGCGCGCCTCGTCGCGGTCTCGGGCGCCATCGCGCTCATCGAGGAGCCGGAGCTGACGGCCGTGTGGCAGGAGGCCCTGCGGGGGCTGGCCGACCAGGAGCACGCGCATGGCCGCGTGGTCGGCCGCGCCGTGCGCCTGCTGTTCGACGACCGCGCGGTGGCGGCCGAGGAGGCGGGCGACCGGATGCGGCTCGCGCTGTCGCGGGCCGCGGCGGCGCCCGCGGCGGCGGCCTGGATCGAGGGCTTCCTCGAACACAGCGGCACGGCGCTGATCCACGGCCGGGGCCTGCTTCCCGTCGTGGACGAGTGGCTCTGCGGCCTCGACGAGGAGACCTTCACGGAGCTGCTGCCGCTGGTGCGGCGCACCTTCGCGACGATCGCACCGGCCGAGCGGCGGGCGATCGGCGAGGCCCTGGCGCGGCCGGGCGGCGGCGCCTCCGGCGACACCGCGCCCGGCCGGACCTTCGACGCCGAGCGCGCCGCCAGGGTGCTGCCGATCCTGCGCCTGCTCCTCGGCCCCGCCTCCGAGACCCGAGAGTGGGCTGCGCCCGAGGAGGATGTGCGGTGAGCGAGACCGAACGCCTGCGCCGCTGGCGCCTCGTGCTGGGCGGCGGCCCCGCCGACGGGACCGGCTGCGCCCTTGGGGAGCGGGACCAGCGCCTCGACCGGGCGCTCGGCGCCCTCTACGATTCCGACCGCGGGGCGAGCCTCGGCTCCTCCGCCCCCTCGGTGCCGCGCTGGCTCGGCGACATCCGCGACTACTTCCCGGCCTCCGTCGTGCAGGTGATGCAGCGCGACGCCTTCGAACGGCTCGACCTCAAGCGCATGCTGACCGAGCCGGAGATGCTGGAGGCCGTCGTTCCGGACGTCTCGCTCGTCTCCACCCTGATCTCCATGCGCGGCCTGCTCGGCGGGCGCACCAAGGAGACCGCCCGTCTGGTGGTGCGCAAGGTGGTCGAGGCGCTGATGCGCAGGCTGGAGGAGCCGCTGCGGCAGGCGGTGAACGGGGCGATCGACCGCGCGAGCGTGAACCGGCGCCCGCGCCATGCCGAGATCGACTGGAACCGCACCATCCGGGCGAATCTGCGCCATTATCAGGCGGAGTACCGCACCATCATCCCGGAGACCCGCCTCGGCCACGGCCGCAAGAGCCGCGGCAGCCTCAAGGACGTGATCCTGTGCATCGACCAGTCCGGCTCGATGGCGAACTCGGTGGTCTATTCGAGCATCTTCGGGGCCGTGATGGCCTCGCTGCCCGCGGTCTCGACGCGTCTCGTGGTGTTCGACACCGAAGTCGTCGACCTCACGGACGAGATGGACGATCCGGTCGAGGTGCTGTTCTCGGTCCGGCTCGGCGGCGGCACCGACATCAACCGCGCGGTCGGCTATTGCGAATCGCGCCTCACCCGGCCCGACGACACGATCCTGGTGCTGATCTCCGACCTCTACGAGGGCGGGGTCGAGGCGGGGCTCCTCGCCCGGGCGCAGCGCCTCGTCGGCGCCGGGGTGCAGATGGTCGCCCTCCTGGCGCTCTCGGATGAGGGTGCACCGGCCTTCGACCGGGCGCTCGCCGCACGGCTCGCCGCCCTGGGCGTGCCCGCCTTCGCCTGCACGCCGGATCTCTTCCCCGACCTGATGGCGGCGGCGATCCGGCGCCTGGACCTCTCGGCCTGGGCGGCCTCTGCCGGCATCGCGGCGGTTCCGGCCGAGGCCGGGTCGGCCCGTCAGGCCTAGCGGCGCGCGAAACCGGGTCTGGACCGCCCATGCCAGATCCAGCCGGGCCGTTCGGCCCGGCCCGTCGCCCGCGCAGCGGCGGCGGTCCGGCAGAGGAGAGACAAGGATGATCATCTGGTCCGGCTGGGGCGTGCTCGCCGCGCTGATCATGGGCGCGGCGCTGGTGGCGGGTGTGCTCGTCGATCCCGCGCTCGCTCGCATCGGCATCCCGACCCCGACCGGCGTCGTCGCCGTGTGGGTGGCCGCCGCCGCGCTGAACTGGGTCGTCGGCACCCGGCTCAACAATCGGCCGGGCCGGGAACTCGTCGATCCGCGCACCGGGCAGGTGGTGATCCTGCGCGGGCGCCACACGCTGTTCTGGATCCCCATGCAGTACTGGTCGGTGCTGATCCTGCTGCTCGGCGCCGTCGCGATCCTGGGTGCGCTCGGTGCCGGGACGCCGCGGCGCCCGGCGTGACGACCCCCTTGCGCTCACGCAGCGGGCATCCGGGACGGGAAGATCGGGGCGCGAGCGATCGCGGGGAGGAGCCATGACGCGCGCCGGAGCCTTCCGTCCCGAGCGCCCGGGGCATCGGACGGGGGCGCGGGAGCCGTCGCCGGACGAGCGGCGCGTCGATCTGCCCGTCGCGCGCCGGCCGCTCGCCGGCCTGCTCCTCGGCGCAAGCGTGTTCGTCGCGGCCGGGGCCTGGATGCTAGGCGGCCATCCGGGACCCGTCGTGGCGGGAATCGCCCTCCTCGCCATCGCGTTCTTCGGCCTCTGCGGCCTCGTCGCGCTGCGCGACCTGACGCGGCGCGGCCCGGTCCTGTCGGTCAGCGCCTACGGCCTGTTCGACCGTCGCTTCTCCACGGCCTGGATCCCGTGGTCGGCCCTGGAGGGCTGCCACGTCGCCAGCGGGATGCTCAGCCTCGCCGTGAGGCCGGAGCGCGACGCCGCCCTGCCGCTGACCCGCCGCGCCCGCTGGACCGCCCGCCTCAACCGGCTCGTCCTGCGCCCGCGCGGCCCGCTCGCTGCCCGCCTCTACTTGATGCCGTGCCAGGGCGTGACGGGCGGGGCCGAGGCGGTCGCGCAGGCCCTCGCGCGGGTGCTGGGCCGGCGCTGACATCCGCCTGCTGCGCGTCGCGCGGCCGGTCGCACGGGGCGGCGTTCAATCGTCGGTCGAGAACACGCGGTCGCCCACGAAGATCATGTCCCGGTCGGGCTGCGGCGGATCGTTCTGCGAGCCGAAGGCGAAGAAGTGCCGCCGCACCCGCCCGTCGGCGCCCGTCAGGGTCAGGGTGTGGCGGTCGAGGGCGTAGCGGCCGCCCTCGGGGGCGCGGCGCCGCCCGAGCGCGGAGCCGACGCCGGTGGTCGCGCCCGAGTTGGTCGCGCCGACCGAGCCGCCCCGGCCGTAGCGGCCGTCCGGCCGGAAATCGTACCGGCTCGACACGGCGATCGTCACGTCGCCGCCGAGCGCGCTGTTGCCGCCGCCCGAGAGCCGGCGATAGCCGCGCGACAGGGTCTCCCCCGCCCCGGCCGGGAAGGCCTTGAAGAAGCTGCCGTCCTGCAGGCGGTAGGAGATCGGCTTGCCGCCGGTGCCGGTGAGGTCGAAGCCGGCGCCCGAGCGGGTCCAGCGGCCGAAGCGGCGGGGCTTGGCCTGCCGCTCGGCCGCAAGATCGACGTCCTCCAGGGCCGCGTCGTCGATCTCGTAGTAGCTGCCGTCCCGCAGCAGGATCAGCGGCTCGTAGTCGATCGTAACCATGCCGCCGACGCCGACGCCGGTGGTCGCGCGGAAGTACACGCCTTCCACCTGCTCCCAGTTGGCGGCGTGGAGCGGCGTCGCGGGCCCAGCGGCCGGCGGCATCTCGCCGCGCGCGGGCGGCTCCACGGGGCGCGGCGGATCGTCGGCCGGGCGGGGTCGGTCAGCGATCTGGGCGCGCCCCTTCGCCACCAAGCCCTCATCCGTCATGTCGAGGGCGCGCAGCTTGGCCGGCGGGATGAACTCGCCCGAGAGGGTGCCGAGGAAGCGCGGCATCACGCCGAGCCGCCGGGCCGCCTGCCAGCCGGCATGGTGCAGCACGGCGCGCAGCTTGACCTGCTCGGCGAAGGCCGCGCGCGTCTCCGGCCCGGACAGCGGCGGCTTCACCGCCATCGGCGCCACGAACTGGCGGCGGATCGCCCGCAGCGCCGCCGGGCTCGGCTCCGCCTGGGTGTCGTTGGCGACCATCCATTGCAGGGCGACGAAGGCCGTCAGCACGTCCCCGGCATCGCCTGCCCGCAGGCCGGTGCCGTCGAGCAGGGTGCGGAAGATCGCGTCGTGATCGTGTTGGCGCATCTCGCGCGCGGTCTCGGCCGCCGCGATCGGGTTGGTGGCCTGCAGCTCCCGCAGGTGCCGGGCGACGGTCCGGGCGCGCAGCTCCGCCGTCGAGGTGAAGGGCAGCGCCGGGGCGCCCTCCTCCGAGGCCGGTCGCTCCCTCTCGTCGCCGGGCGTCCGGAGCGGCGGCAGCTGCACCCCGGGCGGCGCGTCCGCTCCGCCCTGCTGGGCCTGCACGGAGCCTGCGACCAGGCCTGCCAGGATGCCGAAGGGGACGAGGGCGCGTCGCATGGGGTCGCTCCTGTTCGCGGGAGAATCGGGCGGCTGCGGTCAGCGCGCGGGGCCGGCGAGGATGGCGCGGTCAGGACCGCCCGCGCGCGCGCCAGACCGCGAGGGCAGCGCCGGCGAGGCCCGCGAGCAGCGTCAGCAGCATGACCGGCAGGAGGGCGATGACGATCCAGCCCATCATCGTCAGCCCGTGGAGGAGGCTGCCGATGTCGAACCCCGCGACCGGACAGGGCTGGACGCCGGCCTCGTTCACCGGGCAGCCCGTCAGCCCCGCGAGCGCCAAGCCCGTGGCGAAGAGCAGCGCCGGCAGCCACGCGAGGCCGGCGGCAATCGCGAGGCCCCGCCATCCCCGGCTGGCGAGCGGGCCGAACAGCAGAAGGCGTCGCAGGCGTTGGCCGTCCATCCCGCCCCCGCCCCTCATCGCGGCGCGCGGCCGGCGCAGGGCTGCCAGGAGCGCTGATAGCCGGCCTCCCCCGGCCGGCCGTAGCACCAGCCCGCGGCATTGAGCCGGCGGTCGAGGGCGTCGCGCCGCGTGCAGGCCTCCTGCGTGCGCGGGTCGTCGCCGCGGCCACCCCGGCAGGCGCTGTTCTGCGCCGCCCAGTCCCGCAGCAAGGCGGTCGGCTCCCCACCGGCCGGAGCCGCCCGGGCGGGCGGGAGGCCGGCGAGGAGCGGGAGGAGGAGAAGCATCGCCTTCATGGTCGGCTCTTTCGTGCAGGATGGAGGAGCGGAGAGGACCCCCGCTACGGCGCGCGGCGGTAGAGGCCACGGAAGCTCACGTTCAGGCCGCCGCAGGCGTTGTTGTCGTCGACGAGCCAGGGGCCGAGCCGCCGCATCCAGACCTTGCAGGCCGTGGCGTCGCCTTGTCCGACCGGGAGCGTGCCGCTCTCCCCCATGGCGAAGCTCAGCGCGTCGCCGGACGGCGTCACCGTCCCTTCGAGACTGCCCATGTTGATGGCCCCGCGCCGGACCCGCTCGGGATCGACCGATCCCCAGGTGGCGTCGCCGCTGAGCGCGAGGGTGCCCGGACGGGCGCCCGGCTTCACCCGGATCGTCGCCTCGACCCGGGTCCAGGTGCCGAGCCAGTCCTCCGGCGCGACCGTTCCGCCCGGCTCGACCGCCACCGCCTCCGCCGGCAGCCAGCCGGACCGGCCTGCATCGGTGCGTCCTCCGCCGCCGGGCGCGAGGTAGGTGGCGCAGAGATACGGGCCGCGCCGCGCCCCGACCAGCACGCGGTCGCCGGGCACGAGGTAGGCCCGGGCCCGGCACTCGGGCGACGCCCCCGGGCAGCCCTTCCGCTCGACCGCATCCCTGAGGAAGTGGACGCGGTCGGACCCGCCGACCCGGCCGACCGCGAGCGGCGGGGCTTCGGAGAGCGCCGGCAGGTCGCGGCAGGCGCCGTCCTCGGCCCTGGCACCCTGCAGGGCACCTTGGATGAGCGCGCCGGGGACCGACCCGAGGAGGAGGACGGCGAAGCTCAGGTGACGGCGCATGGCGTTTCGGACCATCGTGGGCAAGGGACCATCGTGGGTAAGGGACCATCGTGGGCAAGGCGGGCGCCGCGGCGCGGCGGGGACGAGACGTCATGGGATCGCGGCGCGTGCGGATGGCGGTCGGATCGGGGCTGGTGGCGCTCGCCGCGATCGCGGCCATGCTCTGGCTCGCCGGCGTGGCGGCGCAGGACGCCTGCCTGGACGGGGGCGGGGCGTGGCGGGACGGGGCCTGCCTGCGCTGAACGCCGGGGGCTCGCGCGCCGCCTACTTCGGGGCGACGGAGGCGGCGACGCGCTCGGCGCGGGCGATCGTGTCGGCTTGAGCGGCATCGGCCATGCCGATCACCCGCAGGTATCGCGGCCCGTCGAACAGGACGGTCTGCGTCACGGCGAGCGGCCGCGCGGTCTTCGGGTCCGTCGCGCTGGCGCGCAACCGCACGATCACGGTCGTGCCGCGGGTCGAGCGGTCCTCGTCCGTCACCGTCACGTCCTTGAGGTCGCGCAGGGTGCCGAGCGCCTTGCGGGCGAAGGCGCTCTCCTGCCCGGCGGCGACCGCCGCCTGCCCGAGCGAGGGCGCGATGATGATCATCGGCTGCGTCCGCTCCGGATCGACATCCTTCGCACCCTCCGTGAGGAGCAGGGAATTGCCCATCACGACGCGCACCGGGCGGAACCCGGCCATCTCGCCGACGCTGTAGGGCAGCGTCGCGATCTGCTCGTCGAGGCTCGCGGGCGTCCGGAACGCGATGGTGCGCAAAGCCGCCTCGACGGCCTCGCCCGGCACCTGCCCGGCGGCCTGCTCGGGAACCTGCACGGTCACGAGGCCGGTGCCCGCCCCGCCCCGCACCACGGCGACCCATTTCGCATAGGTGAGCCCGTGCGCCGCCTGGGCGCCGCGCAGGAGCCGTCCCTCCCCGCCCGCGACCGCGAGCGCCTCGCCCTCGCCGGTCACGGCGAAGCCGGTCGGGCGCAGGGCCTCGGGGGTGAACCTGCGGCTGATCTCCGGATAGGCCTCGGCCGGCATCTCCATGATGACGATCGAGGCGCCGGAGCGGTGCTCGAACCCGGCGAAGCCCCGGGCGGGCGTCATGCCGGGCGGCGGCACGAGGCCGATCGCGGTCGCGGGCGGGAAGACCGGCTCGGCGGCGCGCGAGGCGGCGGGCAGGCCGGCGAGGACCGCGAGGGCGAGAAGACGGCCGGCCGCGCGGCGCGAGAGCGTGAGCATCATCGGGCGAACTCCGCTGGCGAGGGGGGTATCAGCGCGTGGCGACGCGGCTGAGAACGAAGGTGTTGCCGGAGAACTGGACCTGCCCCGGTGCGCTCATGTGCTCCAGCATCAGGCGCAGGTTGCGGCCGAGCCGGGCGGAATCCGAGCGGGTCTCGTACCAGTACTCGGCGGCGGACGCGCCGGAGCGCACCGGGCGGTGGTGCTCGTAGCAGCGGAAGGCGGCCATGTACTCCTCGGCGGCCTGCACCTCCTGGGCCGAGAAGCCGTTGAGGCGCACCACGTAGGCGGTCGGCAGCCCGCCGCAGGCCTCGGTGCCGGGCGCGGCCACCGCCCCGGCGGGCGGCGCCTCGCCGAGGGGCGCCGGGCCGGCATCGGCGGCGCGGCGGGGCGCCACGAACCCGTCGAGCTTCGCGGTCAGCGCGGCGGCCACGTCGCCCGCGATGGTCTTCGCCTCGGCGCCGACCCGCTCCAGCAGGCACTCGCGGTCGCAGCCCTGCGGCAGGGGCGGCAGCTGCACGCCCGCCACCTCGAAGGAGCCGAGCGACTGGCCGGTGCGCACGTTGAGGAGCCGTCCCGGAATGCGGACCGACGGGCGCACGATGTCGGAATAGGCGGATTTCGAGGCCGAGGCGTAGATCTGGAAGATCGCGACCACGTCGAGCGGCGGGTTCGACACCGCGCGGGCGACCTCGATCAGCTCCGCATCGCGCCGGCGCACCCGGTTGGGCTGGGTGAAGCCCATCGCCACCGCGGTCTCATCGTAGACGTTGTAGCCGCGCAGGTTCATCGTCTCGGAGAGTTCGGCGATCACGCGCTGGAAGATCCGGTTGCCGCGCGGCACCGCATCCTCGTCCGCGTCCTCGCCCATCACCACGACGTTCGGCTTGCCCTGCGCCAGCGCGGGCGCGGCGGACAGGCCGAGGATCAGGGCGAAGGCCGCCGGGGCGGCGCCCAGGATGGTGCGCAGTGGAATCATCGGGTCTTCTCCGGATGGGCTGGGGTGAGGCTCAGTCGGCGCAGGGCAGCGCCGTCGGGGCGGCGTCGAAATCGTCGAGGTCGAGGACGACGCGGTGGCGGGGATCGGCGTGGTGCGGCGCGCAGGCCGCGGCGGCGACCGGGCCGATGAAGGACAGGGCGCCGGTGCGCGGCGCGATCAGGCTCACCTCGACGCGCCGGTTGATCCGCGCGAGCGGCGCGGACGGGTCCCGGGGCCGGCTCGGCCCCCAGCCGTGGACGCGCAGGCGGTCCGGATCGATGCCGTAGACCTCGACGAGATGCGCCTTCACGGCCCGGGCCCGGGCGAGCGACAGGCGGCGGTTGTAGGCGGGCGTTCCCGCCGCGTCCGTGTGGCCGGCGATCAGGAAGCCGTGGCGGGAGAGTTGGCGCGAGCCGAGGGCCTGCCCCAGCGGTTCGAGCTGGATGCGCGCCTCCGGCGTCAGGCGGGCGCTGTCGTAGGCGAAGAACACCGTGAGATCGACCGCGCGACCGGCATCGACGCTGAGCGCCGGTCCGCCGTCGTCCGGGGCGACCCGGAGCGGCCGGGACGGCGCGCCGGGATTGCCGTCCGCGAACGGGGCGAGCGCGCGGATGATCGCGGTGGCCGACGGGTTGGCGGCGCGGGCCTCGGCCGCCTCCGCGGCCTCGTCCCGGGCCGGCGCCCCGGTCTCGGGCGCGCGCAGGCCCGGCGCCTCGGTGAGCGGGTTCGCGTGGGCGCCGCCGAGGGCGAGGGTCAGGCTCACGCCCAGACCCAGCCCCTTGAGCAGGCCGATGCGGGCGGCCCGCCCGCGCGCGGCTGCGCCATCGATCGCCATGAGGTCACTCCCGTTTCCATCGGGCCTTGCTTCGGCCCCCCTCGCTCCATCCCTGGACGCCGCAGAGCGGTTTTCGCCGCTCAGCGCCCGCGCAGGATCGCGTTCATCTGGCCCGGATCGAGAGAGCCGTCGGCGGCCGGCCTCGGGGGCGGCTGCGCGCTGGCCGCGGCGGGTGCGGCCGCCGGACGGCTCTGCCCCGCCGCGATCTCGGCGAGCAGGCGGCTGCGGCCGAGGATGGCCGAGAGCCGCGTCGCGCTGTTGAAGCTCGACGGGTCCTTCGGGTCGAGCCCGCCCTCCTTGTGGAGCGCGACACCGGCCACCTCGGTGTCGAACATCAGCGAGCCGGAGGAGCCGCCGAGCGTGTCGCAGCGATGGCGCAGGTCGGGCCCGTCGGGCTGGTCCTTCAGGGCGAAGCAGCGGAATCGGCTCATCACCTTGGGCCGCCCGAGCGGGTGGTGGATCACCAGCATCGAGCGGCTGCCCGGCACCGCCTCGCCCGAGAGCCGGGCCGTGCCGTAGGTGGCCGCCGGGTTCCCGGCGACGCGGGCGAGCGCGTAGTCGAGGCGCGCGTCGAATTCCACCGGGCGCGGATCTAGGTCGAAGCGCCGCGAGCCCTTCCCGTCGAGGGTGAGGTAATCCATCAGGATCGAGGCCTTGACGGGCGTGAGGTCGCCGGCCTGCGGCAGGCAATGGTGGTTGGTCAGCACGTAGTCGCCGGGCAGGAGCGCGCCCGTGCAGGACGCGCCGACCGTCTGGCCGGAGCGGGCGTTGCGCAGCACGATGTCGACCCGCCCGACCGGCCGTGCCAGGGCGGCGAGGCTGTCCCGGGGATCGAGTTCGGCGATCGGCTCAAAGGCGCCCTTGTTCTGGTCGACATAGGCCGCGGCATCGCCGGTGGTCTGGCGCAGGGGCAGCTGGGCGCGGCCGTAATCGGCCGGATCGAAGCCGACGCTCTGCGCGTGGCCCGCGCAGGGCATCAGCAGCAGGCCCAGCACGGCGAGCGTCGGGCGGCCTGTCCGGCGGCGTGCGGCCATCGTGGTCCTCCTCTCCCGGCCTTCCGTTTAGGCCGGCCGTGTGACGGGTCGTCGAAGGGGGCGCCCGCCCCCTGTCTCAGCGGATCAGCGCGTGGGTGAGGCGACCCCCGGACGGCGGGCCAGTCTCCGGGACAGCCTGGGCGGAGTAGACGAGGTTCTGGCGGGACCCCTCGCGCAGGTAGTAGGCCTGCGCGCCGTCGGGCAGGATAGCGGGGGGCAGGGCGGCGCTGCGCAGTTCCGGCCCCACCTCGATCCGGGCGCCCGGCGCGGCGGGCCGGAAGGCGAGGCCGCACAGGTCCGGTGCGAGCCGGCTCGCGCGCAGCCGCCCCTCCCCCTCTGCCGGCACGGGACGGCGCTCGGCCGGATCGGCCCCGAAGGCCACGCGGCGGCAGGAGGAGCGGGCCGGCGCGATCAGTTCCTCGACGAGGACGACGGGGGCGGCGGCCGGGGTCTCACGGACCGGAGCCGGCGGGCCGGGCGGCTCCGCCTCGGCCGTCTGCGCGGCCGGCGCGAGCGGTTCATCGGCGCGACTCCCTGAAGGCGTGCGGCCCTGCAGCGTGCCGAGCGCCGCCGCGACGGCGAGCCCGGCCGCGACCGCGGCCGGCAGGGCGAACCGACTGCGACCCGGTGCGGCCGGCTCCATCGCCGCCGGCCGGGTCAGCGCGTCGAGGGCCGCGGGCACGGAGCCGGAGGGCAGGAACATGGGCGGGCGGGCGCGCCCGAGGGCGCCGAACGTCCGCTCGGCCTCCTCCCGCTCCGGCCCCTGCGGCAGCAGGACGGCGAGATCGGCCTGCGGTGCCCCGGCGAGCAGGTCGCGGGAGCGGGCGAGCTTGTCGAGGAGGGCATAGTCGCCGGGCTGGATCGCGAGGTCGAGGTCGACTGCGCCGGTGGCCCAGAGCACGAGATCGGCCTCGCCCGGCTCGGCCGCGAGGCGCAAACCCCGCGCGATCAGGCCGTGCGCGAGGCAGACCGGAACCTCCCAGGAGCGGCCGGCCTCGAAGGAGCCGGAGAGGCGCAACGCGTGCGGCACGCCCGCCATCCCCGGAAGCCGCGCGAGCGGCCCGCCGGGCGCGGCGAGCCGTGCGTAATCCGACGACCAGGGCAACGGCCGGTAATCGCCCTCCGCGAAGGCCGCCGAGGCCGGCAGCCCGGGGCGCGGCTGCAGCGCGCACAGCCGCAGCGGCCCGCCCGTCGTCGGCACCACGACCAGCACCGATCGCGGTGTCATGCCGCCTCGCCGGTCATGCACGGACCGGCGCCGTCACAGCAGGAAGACCGCGCTGGCGGGATCGCCGAGCAGGCGCCCGAGCCGCTCCGCCTCCGGCACGGCGGGATCGAGGGCGAGCACGATGCTGCCGTCCACCGGCTCGCCGAGATCGAGGCGCACCGCCTCCTCCCCGCGCATCGCCTCGATCACCCGCGGCATCCGGCCCTCGCCGCGCAGGATCAGGAGCGGGGGCGCATCCGCCTCCGCGGGCAGGATGTCGAGCGCGAACGGCCCGACCCGCCGGGAGGACAGGGGGCCGTCGGAAGCCGCCACCGCGAGGGGAGCGTGCGCGAGCGCCTGCGCGGCGAGCATCGACCGGTAGCGGCGGGCAATTGCGGGATCGTGGCGGATCGCCCGCTCCACCGCGAGGTCGACCACACGGCCGGGCTCGCGGGTCGCATGGGTCCAGAGCGCCGCATGGGTCGGGCCGCCGGCCGGCACCGAGGCGCGCAGAAGCCCGCGTGCCGCGTGGATCTCGGCGAGGAGACGCGCCGCGTCGTCGGTCCCGGTCATGCTGCCTCCCCCGCATAGGCCGCCGCGAAGGCCTGCGCGAAGACCGCCCGGTCCGCCGCGAAGGCCGCGTCGAGGCCCTGCCGCCGGTCCAGGGCCTCGGCCGCCCGGACGAAGCGGCCGGTCTCCTCGGCGAGGCGGACCAGCGCCGCATCCATCGCGGCGAACCCTGACGCCACCCGCGCGCGGTCGTCGAATCCGGCCCGGCGGATCCGGCGCAGGTCGGCCTCCGCCTCCCGGAGCGCGGCCTGCGCCTCGGCGTCGAGGTCGTCGGCGAGGCCGGTGGCGGCGAGCCGCAGGGCGGCGGCGATGCGCAGCATCCGCCCGAGATGGTGCGCCAGGTCGGCCGCCCGGGCGGCCAGCGCCCGGTACTCCTCCGCCTCGGCGCAGGAGGCACGGGCGGCGAGATCCGCCCCGCCGCCACCCCGGCGCAGGCGGTTGGCGAGACCGGACTGGACCCGCCCGAAACTCGCCGCCCGCAACGCCGTCAGCGGGCGCGTGCGGTGGAACGGTTCGAGGCGCAGCAAGTCCGCGAGATCATTGCGCTCGGACCCGGTCAGGACCTTGGGGCCGTCCGGCAGGTCCGCGAGCAGGTCGGCTAGGGACGCGGCGGGCTCGCCCTGGGCGAGGTCGGAGAGCGAGGCGGTGAGGCGTTCCTCCCAGCCCTCCATCGCGTCGAGGGAGGCGGCGGCGGAAAGGCCGTCCAGCCCCTCCCGCACCGCGGCGGCCGCCTCGAAGGTCACGAAGTGCTCGGCTACGGTCCGGAAGCCCGGCCGCTCGCCCGCCGCCATCTCGGCGCGCCAGAAGGCCAGGATGTCGTCGTCCGTGAAGGCGGAGCGGCCGCGCAGGAAGCCCAGGATGCCGCGGAAGCGCCGCTCCGAGGCCAGAAGCGGCAGGTGGTCGCTGCGGTAGGCGGCCAGATGACGGGCGAGGCGCTTGGCGAGCCGCTCGGCCTCGTCCGGCTCCTTTGCCAGATCATCGAACCAGCCGGTGACGAGCGGGAACTGCGCCAGATCCTCCGCGGTCAGCACGAACTCGGCGAGGGCGAGGAGCCGCGCGAGCCCGGCCCAGGTCGTGCGCCACGGCCGCGGCGCGGCAAGCGTGAGGCCGCGAGCATCCGCGGCGGCCGCTCCGGCGCTGGCTCCGGCGAAGCGGGCCGCCAGCGCCTCCGGCGTCGCGAGACGCGGATCGAGCGCCAGGGTGACGAGGTCGCGGCCCGCGCCCGCGCCCGTCAGCCGGGCGAGCCCCGCCAGGGCGTGCGCGAGGTCCCAGAGCGGCTTGTCGCGGTTCGGCCGCACCGCGCCGGTGACGACGCGCGCGAGCCACGCCCGGTCCGCGCGGGACAGCTCTCGGCCCTCGCCGACATTGGCCAGATCCGCCGCGCAGCGCTCGTCGTAACCGCCGCTCATCCGCCTCCCTGTCCCGGGTCATCGCCATTGCACTGCCGACCCGCCGGACGGCACATGGTTAAACGCCGGTTCATCATTCGTCACCCCCTTCTGATCTGAAGGAGATGCTGGTCTCGCGCGGCCGGGTGCGGAGAGGGGGGCGATGCCGATCCCGGGGCCGCCCTGGGAGCCGTTGGGCGATCCCGCAAGACAAGGCCCTCCGGAGCACCGGCCGCGGAGACCTTCGGCTCGGAGCAAGCCTGACCCGGCGATGCCCTCGTGCGCGGCGAGGCTGCCTAAGATTACGCCAGCGGCTCAACGCGGCAGACCGGTCCGATCAGGCCCGGATGGTTGCCCTCGTGAACGAGACCACCTGTCGCAGAGTTCCGGGAAAGACTGGAGCGGGCGAAGGGAATCGAACCCTCGTCTTCAGCTTGGAAGGCTGCGGCTCTGCCATTGAGCTACGCCCGCGCGGCAAGCAGCGCGATGCTACGCCTGCTCGACGTCCGGCGGCTTGATACCCCAGAGCGCGCGTCCGGGCAAGGTCAGGCCGGGGCGGATCTCGTGCTGCCAGGGCTCGCCGGCGCCGTTCCGGCCCGCAAGCAGGCAGGTCGCCGGACATCCCTCCGGACCCTCGGCAGGACCGTCCCGGAGACGGTTCGTTCGCATGGTAAGCCATTGACACATCTGCGATCGGGTGGATACGGGGCACGTGGCGCGGCGCGGGATGGCCGAGGGGCAGCCGCCCTGCGGGCCGGCGCCGGATCCCCGGGGGGCGGCGGTTCACCTGCCGCAAGGACCGCCACGGACGAGACCCCGTCGAATCACATCGACCAGCTGGAGGCACGGCGGTGACCGAGAGCCGAGCGCGCGAAGACCTGACCCGATTCGCCAAGTCCCTGTTCGACCGTGGCTATTCGGTCGGCTCCTCGGGCAACATCAGCGTCGCCGTCGAGGACGGGATCCTGATCACCCCGACCAATTCCTGCCTCGGCTTCCTCGATCCCGCCCGGATCGCGAAGCTCGACCGCACGGGGCGGCACGTCGGCGGCGACAAGCCGTCGAAGGAAATCTTTCTCCACCAAGCCTTCTACGACACCCGGCCCGGGACCGGCGCCGTCGTGCACCTGCACTCCACCTACGCCACCGCCCTGTCCTGCCTCGCCGACACCGATCCCGAGGACGCCATCCCGCCGCTGACGCCCTACGTCGTCATGCGCGTCGGCCGCGTGAAGCTCCTGCCCTACGTCCGCCCGGGCGATCCGCGCATGGGCGAGATGATCCGCGCGCTCAACGGCAGCCACGCGGCGGTGCTGCTCGCCAATCACGGCCCGGCGGTCTCGGCGGGCGACCTCGCCACGGCAGTGTTCGCCGCCGAGGAGCTTGAGGAGACGGCCAAGCTCGTCACCCTGCTGAGGGATCGCCCGACGCGCCACCTCGACGAGGCCCAGGTGCAGGAGCTCGTCCGGGTCTTCGGCGCCGGCCGCTGACGCAGGCGGGCTCATCCACACCATCCGGACGCGGTTGTGTGGCGCGGGCCGCGCAACCGTGGTTTCTCGGTCTCGTGCGCCGAACCGGTCACCGCGTCGGTGCATGATGGCGGTGGAACAGCCTGGGCAGCACGGCGGGAGCGGCATGGCGGGGTCGGGGCAGGTCGAGGCCGAGGCGGAGAGGGTTTCCGCCGCAGCGCCGTCGGTCGGGCTCGCCGCCGTCATCATCGCGGCGACGAAGGGCGAGCCGCGGGTGCTCACGGTGCCGGTTCCGGGCCAGCCGGCGGGCCGCGCCGAGGGGCTGCCGGCCGGTCCCCTGGAGGCCGCCCACCCGACGCTGGAGCGCGGCCTGCGCGCCTGGGTCGAGCGCCGGACCGATCAGGTGCTGGGCTACGTCGAGCAGCTCTACACCTTCGGCGACCGCAACCGCGGGCCGGACGGCGCCGGGCGCCACGCGCTCTCGGTGGCCTATCTGGCGCTGGTCCGCGAGGCGCGTCCGGCCCGCACGCCCGAGGCGGTGTGGCAGGGCTGGTACCGCTACTTCCCCTACGAGGATCGGCGCGCG
This sequence comes from Methylobacterium isbiliense, assembly GCF_022179325.1. Classification (GTDB taxonomy): domain Bacteria; phylum Pseudomonadota; class Alphaproteobacteria; order Rhizobiales; family Beijerinckiaceae; genus Methylobacterium; species Methylobacterium isbiliense. Next base: position 36,808 of record NZ_BPQQ01000044.1, read on the forward strand.
GGTCCGCCCGCCGGCCTCGATGCCCTCGCCGGGCGCCTCGACGCCTGGGCCCGGGCCGCGCCCGAGCCGGGCGAGCGCCGCCGCCGGCTCGACCGCATCGGGCTCAATTTCGGCGTGGCCGGGAGCTGGAACGAGGAGCGGGTGCTGGAGCGTTACGAATTGCTGTTCGAGGCTGGGCTGGTGCCGGAGGCGGGCGCCCCGGACATGGCGGCCGGCCAGCCAATGGCGCTCGACCACCGCCGGATGCTGGCGACCGCCCTCGGCCGGCTGCGGGGCAAGATCAAGTACCGGCCGGTGGTGTTCGAATTGATGCCGCCGGCCTTCACGCTCGGCCAGCTGCAGCGGGTGGTGGAGGCCCTTTCGGGCGTGCGGCTGCACAAGCAGAACTTCCGCCGCCTCGTGGCGCAGCAGGGGCTGGTCGAGGAGACCGACGCGATCAGCGCCGAGACCGGGGGGCGCCCGGCGCGACTGATGCGCTTCCGCCGCGAGGTGCTGCTGGAGCGCCCTGCCCCCGGCCTGCGCCTGCCGCCCGGCCGGCGCGGGTAGCGGTCATACGAAATCCGATTGATTGCTTCGCAATGCGGATTTCGGCTTCGCTCAGACGCCGCGCGGGCTTCTGATACCGCTTCCGGAAGGGATCTCCCGGAAGCGGTATCACTCGCGGCGCAGCAGCCGGTCCACCACCACGTCCGACCAGAAGCCGGGACGGAAGTCGCGCCGCAGCGCCTCCGGGTCGTAGACGGTCTCGACCCAGTCGAGGAAGCTCAGGCCCCGCGCTTCGCCCTCCCGGCGGTAGCGGTCGAAGAACGCGTCGAGGATGCCGGTCTTGGCGAAGCGGAAATGGCCGAAGCGCGGCGAGAGCTGCCGGGCCGCCTCCGCCACCGGGCGCCCCTCGTGCAGCACGAGGTAGAGGGCGGCGGCGAAGCCCGCCCGGTCCGCGCCCGACTTGCAGTGGAGCACCGCCGGATACTCGATGCCGGCGAAGAAGTCGCGGGCCGCGAGCAGCATCTGCCGGTCGGGAGCCTCGCGCGAGCGCACCACGAACTCCACCAGCCGCAGGCCCTCGCGCTCGCAGGCCTCGCGCTGCAGCTGCCAGGAGCCGTGCTCGCGCCCGCCGCGCAGCGAGATCACGGTGCGCACGCCCCGGCGCTTGAACCACGCGAGGTCGTGCGGCGCCGGCTGGGCCGAGCGCCAGAGCAGGCCCCGCCCCACCCGGTGGCGGTTGAGATAGGCGAGGCGCAGCACGCCGTGGTCGACGAGCAGCATGTTCGCCCAGGCCCGGATCCGGCCGCGGCGGCCGCTGATCGGCTGCTCCCAGCGCGCGATGCGGGCCATGCGCCGGGCGTAGCGGGTCTCGGGTGGGAGAAGGCGGTTGAACACGCGGGGCGACGGACCGGCGAGAGGACGGGCGGGCAGGCAGGCCTGCCCGCCGGGCGGCGGCTGTTCCTGAAGGGTTTCGGCATGTAGCAGCCGCGTGTCGCCTCCGCAACGATGCGGACGCTTCGGTGCCGGCAAACCAGCGTGGCATTGCACTTGCTCCCCGCCTTCCCGCATCGTGTGGACGGGCTCGCGCGATCACGCAAAGCGACGCGCGGTCGGTCCTTCGGAGGTGGGGGGAGAGGTCGTGCGCACACAGGTCACCAGCATCCGCCGGGCACGGTCGGACGATGCCCCGATGCTGTCGCAGGTCTTCGATGCGGCGTGGCGCGAAGCCTATCAGGGCATCATCCCGGGGGTCGCCCTCGACCGTATGCTGGCCCGGCGCGGGCCGGCGTGGTGGCGCTCGACGATCGGGCGCGGCCGGCCGCTCGTGGTGCTCGACATCGGCGAGAGGGTGGTAGGCTACGTCTCGTACGGCCGCTGCCGGGACCGCGCCCTCGCGGCAGAGGGCGAGATCGACGAGATCTACCTCGACCCGGCCTATCAGGGGCTCGGCTACGGCACCCGCCTGTTCCGGGCCGTGCGCAACGACCTCGCCGACCGCGACGTGCCGCGGGTCGCCGTCTGGTCGCTCACCGAGAACGTCCGCGCGCGCGGCTTCTACGAGCGCCTGGGCGGGCGGGTGATCGCCGAGGCGACCGACCGCGTCGCCGGCGTCGTGCTGCCGAAGGTCGCGTACCTGTTCGCCTGAGCGCCTGCGGAGAGCGGCGGCGCGCATCGCGCCGCAACAAGCTTGTGCTGACGAACGGCTGTCTCTAAGCAGCGGCGAATACGGGGTGCCGCGCCCCAAGGGGAGCTATTCGTCATGCGTCTCGACGCCATCGCCATCGGCAAGAACCCGCCCGACGACGTCAACGTCGTGATCGAGGTCCCGGTCGGCGGCGAGCCGATCAAGTACGAGATGGACAAGGATGCCGGCACCCTGGTGGTCGACCGCTTCCTCTACACGGCCATGCACTATCCGGGGAATTACGGGTTCATCCCGCACACCCTGTCGGGTGACGGCGACCCGTGCGACGTGCTGGTCGCCAACACGCGGGCGATCGTGCCGGGGGCCATCATGAGCGTGCGCCCGGTCGGCGTGCTGATCATGGAGGACAATGCCGGCGAGGACGAGAAGATCGTCGCGGTGCCCTCGCGCCACCTCACCAAGCGCTACGACCGGATCGAGAACTACACCGACCTGCCCGACATCACCCTGCACCAGATCCAGCACTTCTTCGAGCACTACAAGGATCTGGAACCCGGCAAGTGGGTGAAGGTGGTGCGCTGGGGCGACAAGGCCGAGGCGCAGCGCCTCATCCTCGAAGGCATCGAGCGCGCCAAGAAGGCCTGACGGCGAAGCGTCGGGCCGGCCTCACGCCCTGAGGCCGCCCTCGTCCCAGACGCTCCAGCGGAAGACCTCGCGCCCGGCGCCGTCGAGGATCTGCACCGCCTCCGCGGCGGGGCCGGCCCGCTGCGGCACCCGGGCGCGGCGGAACAGGCGAAGCGCCCGCTCCCGGGCGGCCTCCAGGCCGGCCACGCGCACCGAGGTCCGCTGGATCAGGCCCTCGGGCCCGGTGACTTCGATATGGAAGGTCTCGCGCAACGATCGGTGCTCCTCGGGGGCGCCCTCCATACGGAACTGCGCCCCGTCGCGCCAGCGCGCCCGAGGTCCCGCGCCGGCACGCCTCAGGTCTTCAGCACCGGCTCCTGCACGTCGCCGCCGCCGCGCCGGGCGAGGTAGTCCGGCTGGAACAGGCACATTCGCACCGCGTCCCGGTAGCGCCCGTTGACGAAGAACTCGTCGCGCAGGACGCCCTCGGTGGTGAAGCCGCAGCTCTCGTAGATCGCCACAGCCCGGCGGTTGTCCTTGTCCACGTGCAGGTAGAGCTTGTGGATGTTGAGGACGCTGAAGGCGTAGTCGATGGCGATGCGCGTCGCCTGCCTGGCGTAGCCGCGGCCCTGGAAGGCGGGATGGACCGCGATCTGGAACTCGCAGCGCCGGTGCAGGTGATTGATCTCGACGAGCTCCACCATCCCGGCCCGCTCGTCGCTCGCCGAGCCGATGATGAAGCGCCGCTCTGTCTGGTTGTGGATGTTGCGCTCGTAGAGCTGGGCCAGCTCGGCGAAGGACTCGTAGGCCTCCTCGAACCAGTAGCGCATGATGCTGTCGTTATTGTTGAGCTGGTGCACGAAGAGCAGGTCCTCGCGCTCCAGCGGGCGCAGCTTGACGGTCAAGCTCATGGCGCAACTCCACCCGGCACGGCCAGTCTGATCCTCGGCCCCCTGGCTGTCACGTCCCCTCGGCCAGCGCCGCCAGGATCCGCGCCCAGCTGCGCGTGCCCTTGTGGAAGCTCTGCAGGTCGTACTTCTCGTTGGGCGAGTGCACCCGGTCGTCGTCGAGGCCGAAGCCGATCAGCAGCGTGTCGAGGCCGAGGCTGCGCTTGAAGTCGCCGACGATCGGGATGGAGCCCCCCGAGCCGATCGCCACCGGCGCGGTGCCCCATTCCGCGGCGAGCGCCCGGCCGGCCGCGCCGAGCGCCGGCATGTCGAACGGGAGGGCGATCGCCCGCGAGCCCTTGTGGGTCACGATCTCGACCGAGCAATCCGCCGGGATGCGCGCCTGCACGAAGGCGCGGAAGCTCCTGTCCAGGGCTTTGGGGTCCTGATCGTCGACGAGGCGGAACGAGATCTTGGCGCTCGCCCGCGAGGCGATGACGGTCTTGGTCCCCTCCCCCGTGTAGCCGCCGATGATGCCGTTGGCGTCGCAGGTCGGGCGGGACTGGATCTGCTCGATCAGCATGCGGTCCCGCTCGCCCGCGGGCACGGACAGGCCGATCGGGCCGAGGAAGGATTCGGGCGTCAGGTCGAGGGCGCGCCAGCGCTCCAGCACCTCGGGCGGGGGCTGGCGCACGCCGTCGTAGAAGCCGGGCAGCGTCACCCGCCCCTCCGCGTCGTGCAGGTCGGCGATGATGCGCGAGAGCACCCGGATCGGGTTGGCGGCCGCGCCGCCGAACAGGCCCGAATGCAGGTCCCGGTCGGCGCAGGTCACGAACACCTCGAAATAGGCGAGGCCCCGCAGCGACGAGGTAATGGCCGGGGTGTCGCGGTCCCACATGCCGGTGTCGCAGACCAGCACGAGGTCGGCCTTCAACTCGGCGCGGTTCGCCTCCACCCATTCCGGCAGGTGCTTCGAGCCGTCCTCCTCGGCGCCCTCGATCAGCACCGTGACGCCGACCGGCAATTCGCCGTGGATCGCCTTCCAGGCCCGGCAGGCTTCGAGGAAGGTCATCACCTGCCCCTTGTCGTCGCAGGCGCCGCGCGCGCTGATCGCCCGGCGCCCGTCCGGCAGCGTGACGAGGCGCGGCTCGAAGGGCGGCGTCTCCCACAGCTCCAGCGGGTCGACCGGCTGCACGTCGTAGTGGCCGTAGAACAGCACGTGCGGCGCGTTCGCCTTCGGCGCGTGGCCCAGCACCACCGGATGGCCGCCGGTCTCGCGCAGCGACGCCTCGAAGCCCATCGCGGCGAGGTCCGCCCGCAGCCATTCCGCCGCCCGCCGGCACTCCGCGGCGTAGGCCGGATCGGTCGAGATCGAGGGGATGCGCAGGAAGGCGAAGAGCCGCTCCAGCGACGTGTCGAGGTCGCGGTCGATGTCGGCGAGAATCGGGTCGAGCGCGGGCATGCGGCACCTCCGGCGGGATTGGGCGCAGGGGTAGCCCAGAGCGCCGCGGGCTTGAAGCCCCGTCGATGCAGGGCCTGTCCGGCGCGAACGATACTCCACCGGGGAACCTCGGCAGCTTGGAATCGTTACGGACAGGCGCACCGTCGGCGGTGTCGCGCGCCGATCGCGCGCCGCCCTTCCGGATACCGCAGAGCTGCCGGGCCGCTGCCCGGCCCGACACGACCCGCACCCTGGAAGGGCCCATGCTCAGCGAGAGCGGCACGCGCGATGCCGGCGACCGGATCGCCATCACCCTGACCATCAACGGCCAGCGGCGGCAGCTGCAGGTCGCCCCGTGGACCAGCCTTCTCGACCTCCTGCGGGAGGACCTCGACCTTACCGGCACCAAGAAGGGCTGCGACCACGGCCAGTGCGGGGCCTGCACGGTGATCGTGGACGGGCGCCGCGTGAACGCCTGTCTGGCGCTTGCAGTGATGAAGGACGGCGCCAGCGTCACCACCATCGAGGGGCTGTCGACCGGCGCGCTGCATCCGGTTCAGGCGGCCTTCGTGGAGCACGACGCCTTCCAGTGCGGCTACTGCACCCCGGGCCAGATCATGTCCGCGGTGGCGCTGATCGAGGAAGGCCGCGCGCGCACCCGCGAGGAGATCCGCGAATACATGAGCGGCAATCTCTGCCGCTGCGGCGCCTACACCAACATCGTGGACGCGGTGGAATCGGTCCTGAACGGGTCATCCGCCCGCCGGGAGGCCGCGGAATGAACCGCTTCGCCTACACCCGTGCCGGGAGCGTCGCCGAGGCCGTGCAGGCGCTCGCGGGCGACCCGGCGGCCCGGATCATCGCCGGGGGCACCAACCTCGTCGACCTGATGAAGTACAACGTCGAGCGGCCGGACCGGCTGATCGACATCACCCGGCTGCCGCTCGCCGCCATCGAGGAGCACGAGGGCGGCCTGCGCATCGGCGCGCTCGTGCCCAACAGCACCGTGGCCTACGACGCGCGTGTCACGGCGCGCTATCCCCTGCTCGCCAGCGCCATCCTGGCCGGGGCCTCGCCGCAATTGCGCAACGCCGCCTCGACCGGCGGCAACCTGCTCCAGCGCACCCGCTGCTACTACTTCTACGACGAGGGCACGCCCTGCAACAAACGGGTGCCGGGCTCCGGCTGCCCGGCGATCGCCGGGGTCAACCGCATCCACGCGATCCTCGGCACCTCGGATCACTGCATCGCCACGCACCCGTCCGACATGTGCGTGGCGCTCGCCGCCCTCGACGCGACGGTGCGGGTCGAGGGGCCGAACGGTCCGCGCGCGATCCCCTTCGCGGAGTTCCACCGCCTGCCGGGTGACGAGCCGCAGCGCGACACCACTTTGGCGCACGGCGAGATCGTGCTCTCGGTCGACCTGCCGGACCGGGACTTTTCGCGCCACTACACCTACCTGAAGCTGCGCGACCGCCTGTCCTACGCCTTCGCCCTCGTCTCGGTGGCGGCGGCGCTGGAGATGGACGGGGAGACGATCCGCACCGCGCGCCTCGCGCTCGGCGGCGTCGCGCACAAGCCCTGGCGCAACGCGCAGGCCGAGCGGAGCCTCGAAGGCCGCACGGCCGGCCCCGAGACGTTCCGGGCCGCCGCCGACCTGATCCTGGCCGAGGCCAAGCCCTACGCCCACAACGGCTTCAAGATCGAGCTGGCGCGGCGCGCCATCGTGCGCGGCCTCGCGCAGGCCGCCGCGGGCACGCCGCAATCCCAGACCGACAAGCGTATCCGCTGAGCGGACGAAGCGGCGGCCCGCCCGCGCTTCGTCTGCTCGGACCGCCGGTGTGTCGCAGGTTTTCGTTGGGAAACCCGTGACCGCTTCTCCGAAACCTGCTTCGGGACTCCCGCCGCATGGCCACCACCAATCTCCACGTCGGCACCGCGCAGAGCCGCCTCGACGGTCCCGCCAAGGTCACCGGCACGGCGAAATACGCGGCCGAGTTCAAGGCGGCCGATCTCGCCTACGGCGTCGTCGTGTCGAGCGCGATCACCCGCGGCCGCATCAGCGCCATCGACGCGGCGGCGGCGCTCGCGGTGCCGGGCGTGATCCAGGTCTTCACTCACGAGAACCGGCCCCGCACCGCGTGGCTCGACTACAATTACCGCGATCAGGTGGCACCGCCCGGCTCGCCCTTCCGGGCGCTCCACGGTCCCGAGATCAGCTTCGGCGGCCAGCCGGTGGCGCTCGTGGTGGCGGAGAGCTTCGACCTCGCGCGCCACGGCGCCTCGCTGATCCGGGTGACCTACGAGGAGGAGGTGCCCAACACCGACCTCGCGAAGAACCGCGAGGCGGCCTACGTGCCGCCCAAGAAGCGCTCCGGCATCAAGCCGCCGCCGGACCCGCGCGGCGACGCCGAGGGCGCGCTCGCGGCCGCGCCGATCACGCTGCGCCACGAGTACAAGCAGGCGGTGGAGCACCACAACCCGATGGAGCCCCACGCCACCACGGTGGTGTGGGAGGGCGAGGGCAAGCTCACCATCCACGACAAGATCCAGGGCGTGAACAACACCCAGGGCTACGTCTGCAGCGTGTTCAACCTCAAGCCGGACGACGTGCGGGTGATCTCGCCCTATGTGGGCGGCGCCTTCGGCTCGGGCCTGCGCCCGCAATACCAGCTGTTTCTGGCGGTCTCGGCCGCGCTCGACCTCAAGCGCTCGGTGCGCGTGGTGCTCAGCCGCGACCAGATGTTCACCCTCGGCTACCGGCCCGAGACGATCCAGACGGTGGCGCTCGGCGCCGACGAGGACGGCCGGCTCCAGGCACTGCTGCACGAGGCGGTCGCCGGCACCTCGACCTTCGAGGATTACCAGGAATCGGTCGTCAACTGGTCCGGCCTGCTCTACCACTGCCCGAACGTCACGCTCGGCTACAAGCTCGCCAAGCTCGACACCTACACCCCCGCCGACATGCGCGCGCCGGGCGCGGTGACGGGCGTCTTCGCCCTCGAAGTGGCGATGGACGAACTCGCCTGCGCGACGGGGATTGACCCGCTCGAACTGCGCCTTCGCAACTACGCCGAGCGCGACGAGGGCGAGAACAAGGACTTCACCTCCAAGGCGCTGCGCGCCTGCTACGCGGAGGGCGCGGCGCGATTCGGCTGGGCGCGGCGCACGGCGGAGCCCCGCTCCATGCGCGAGGGCCGCGAGCTGATCGGCTGGGGCATGGCCACCGGCGTCTGGGAAGCCTTCATGATGAAGTCGAGCGCCCGCGCCCGGCTCTCGATCGACGGCAGCCTGGAGGTCGCCTGCTCGACGGCCGATCTCGGCACCGGCACCTACACGATCCTGGCCCAGATCGGCGCCGACGCGCTCGGCGTGCCGATCGGCCGCGTGCGCACGCAGCTCGGCGACACCGCCTTGCCGGAAGCGCCGCTTGCGGGCGGGTCGTGGACCGCGGCCTCCTCGGGCGCCGCGGTGGAACTGGCCTGCCGCGCGGTGTCCGAGCAGCTGCTCGCCTTCGCGCGGCGCATCGACGAGTCTCCGCTCGCCAATGCCGATCTCGCCCACGTGACCTTCGTGGACGGCGAGATCCGGCTGGCGAGCGATCCCTCCGTCAGGGTCGCGGTGGCCGACGCCATGCACGCGGGCGGCGTGGAGACCGTCGAGGCCACCGAGACCGCCAAGCCGAGCCTCCTCACCAGCCTGCGCTACGCGGCCTATACCCATTCGGCGGTGTTCGCGGAGGTTCGCATCGACGAGGAACTCGGCGTGGTGCGCGTCACCCGCGTGGTCAGCGCCGTCGCGGCCGGCAAGATCCTCAACCTCAAGACCGCGCGCAGCCAGATCCTGGGCGGCGTCGTCATGGGGATCGGGGCGGCGCTCGAAGAGGAATCGATGCTCGACCACAATGTCGGGCGCTTCATGAACCACAATTTCGGCGAGTACCACGTGCCGGTGAACGCCGACATCCACGACATCGAGGTGATCTTCGTCGACGAGCACGACGACAAGGTGAGCCCGATCGGCGTGAAGGGCCTGGGCGAGATCGGCATCGTCGGCACGGCGGCCGCGATCGCGAATGCGGTCCATCACGCCACCGGCAAGCGGATCCGCGAGATCCCCATCACCCTCGACAAGATCATCGCCTGAGGCTGCCGACGGCGCCTTTGCCGCAGCCGCGCCGCAGGCGGGCCGGCGAACGCCCGTGCGGCCGTCGCGTTGGCTCCGGATCACGAACCCGGAGACCCGACGTGAGCCAGCCCGACCACGAGACCGTCTGGAAGGAATTCGGCGAAGCCGTGAACATGGCCCCGGCCGAACTCGAACGCTGGCTCGCCACCGAGGAGAGCCGATCGGTCGGCTGGAGCCAGGACGGCGAGGGCGAATCGGTCGGTCACCGCGAGGGGCGCCGCATCGTCGAGATCAAGCATCGCCGCAAGGCCGACCTCACCGAAGACGACTACGCCCACATGCGCAAGGTCGTCGGCTACGTGCGCCGCCACCTCGCCCAGGGCGGGCCCGAGACCGACAAGGCCGGGTCGCGCTGGCGCTACTCCCTGATGAACTGGGGCCACGACCCGTTGAAGGACTGAGGCGCGCCGCAGCACGACGGCGCGGCCGTCGGCCAGCCTCACCGTCCGGCGCGGAAGTCCGGACCGCATGTCCCGGTCCCTCGTCCTAACCGCACATAACCTCCGCCCCCGAGGGCCGGTCGGCGGGACACCGCGACTGGTCGGAAACTTGCCTCGTTCGGTGGCGATGCCGGGCTCCGGCAACGGACGTCCGATCGGGGCGGGGGCGAGACGGGGGCGATGCGGCTGCAGGGGTGGTGGCGCGCGCGGGGCGTGGCGCCGGTGGGTCTCGTCCTCGGCGCCGCGGGCGTCCTCGCCTTCCGGCCCGTCGATCCCGAGGGGGCGGTGCAGGTGGGGCTGGCGGCGGCCGCCGCCGTCGCCGCACTGCTGGCCGCCGGTGCGGCGATGCTCGCCCTCGCGCGCAGGCCCGGCGGGCGGGGGATCGTCACACTCGCGCGTCTCGGGGCGGCCGTCGCCGGGCTCGCCCTCGCGCTTCTGCTCTATCCGGGCCTGTCGCGCGGGCTCGCCGGCCTGCTCGACCGGCCCGAGGCGGTCGCCCGGACGGTGATCGCGCTCGGGCCCCACGGCCGCGACGTCCGTCTGTCCGGCCCGCTCGCGCGCGGGAGCGCCGATCGCCTCGCCGCGCTCCTCGCCGCGCATCCGGGCGTGACCCGCCTCCACCTCACGAGCGAGGGCGGGCTCGTCGACGAGGGCGAGGCGCTCGGCGCCCTCGTGGCGGCGCACGGCCTCACCACCTACGTGCCGGATTACTGCGTCTCCGCCTGCACCCTCGTCTTCCTGCACGGTCGCGATCGGATCGCGGGGACGCAGGCCCGCCTCGGCTTCCATGCGCCCTACGAGACGGGTGTGTTCGGCGAGGTCTTCGAGATGGACAGCGCCGCGGAGCGCCGCATCTATCTCGCCACCGGCGTGGCGCCCGACTTCGTGGACGAGGCCCTGCGGGTGCGGGCGACCGAGATCTGGATTCCCCCGCTCGGGCGCCTGCGCGCGGCCGGAGCGGTGACGGCGGTGGTCGGCACCGAGGCCCTGCCGGACTCGACCCTCGACGACGATCCGACGCTGGCCGGCGCGCGCGCCGCGGTGCTGCGGGCCGTGCCGCCGATGCGGCCCGTCGCCGACGTCGCGCCCTCGCTGCTCGACGCGGTGGCCGCCGCGTATCTCGCCGCCTACCGGCAGGGCCGCAGCGAGGCGCACGGCCTCGACCTGATCCGGCGGGAGAGCGCCCGGGGAATCGCGCCCGTGCTGGCCGGAGCGCCGGACGCGGTGGTGATCGATCTCGGCCGGCTCGTCCTCGCGGCGCTGACGGCGCTGCCGCCCGACGACGAGGCGTGCGCGGCCCTGGTCCGCGAGGTCGACTTGGCGGGAGCGGAGGAGGTCCTGTCGCGTCGCGGGCTCTCCGGGGACGGGACCGCCCGCACTCTCGTCGAGCGTGCACTGGCCGGGCGCAGCAATGCGGCGTTGGCGCCGCCGCACCCGCGCCGCCGCGGGATCGCCTCGCCCACGCGCCACCTCGGATGCGGCAGATTGCGCGACGCGCTCGCCGCCGCGCTCGACCGGCCGGGGGCGGCGGCGCTGCGGGCGCTGCTCTTCCCCGGCATCCGCCCGCCCCGCGCCCTCGAAGCCACCGCCCTGCCGCCGGAGTGAGGCCGAGGCACCCGCCGTCACGCCACGCTGCGCTCGATCTCCTCCTCGTCGCAGATCACGCCCGCCGCGCCGACGAACTCGGAGGCGATCGGCGGGGCGGCGGCCCGCGGGGCCTCGTCCGGCGTGAAGGTGTCGAGGAAGCAGCGCATGACGTGGCGCACGCCCGCGTCGTTGATTGAGCGCAGGTCGTCCGCGTAGTAGCGGCCCGCATTGATGTTGCTCGCGACGATGTCGTAGGCCGGGAAGTAGACCGCCCGCGGGTCGCCCGCCGCGGCCTCGCCCGCCGCGACCCGCAGCACCGACTTGGTGTAGAGGTTCGATTCCAGCACGTGGCGGTTCTCGTAGGTCGCGATCATCGGCACCGGCGAGACGGTCAGGATCACCCGGGCCGCCGCGTTCACGCTCCAGAGCCGGTCGAGGAAGCCGCGCAGGTCGGCCGTGACCTCCGCCGCGCCCGCATTCACGAAGGCGTACTCGGCCGGGTCGAACACGCCGCCCGCGACCCCGGGCGCGAGCGGCAGCGCCGCCCCGTCCGCCCGGTGGCGCCAGCCCTCCGTGAGGCCGAGCGTCATCACGAACACGTCCAGCGTCTCGAACAGGTCGCGCACCCGCGCGAGATGCGCCTCGCGCGCCGCCTCGACCTCGTCGGGATGCGCGAAGCCCTGCGGCTCCACGGTCGGCCGGAAGGGATCGACGAGGCGCCCGTCCTCGCGCGGCCAGACCCGCAAGGCGGGCCGGAAGGCGCCGTAGGCCCGGTCGAACAGCTGCACGAACTGGCGCGTGTAGTAGAGGTTGCCGTAGCGGGCCGAGAAGGTGCCGAACTGGCGCTGCGCCGCCTCCTCGGGCGGAGTCCCGGCTGGCGCGGCCTCGGTGATGTAGTAATGGTAGCCGGCATCGCGCAGCGCCTGGGCCACGCGCTGAGCAAAGCAGCTGCCGCCGGTCGCCACCCGGTCGGTCGGCAGGATCGGGAACGGCGCGGCCGGCCGCGGGTCCACCGCGAAGGGCGCGACGCCGGCCACCGCCCGGCGCCAGAACCGTGCGTCAGGCAGGTCCGTGTAGGGGTTGCGCGCCATTTCGATCCTCCCGCCCGTTGCCGCCCGCCTGAGGCTCGCGCCGCCGCATCCGCTGGCCCGGGCGCTGTTCTCCGCCCGATCCTGGGCCGGAGCGTGGCGGCGCGGGGCGCGTCGCGACGGTCCGGCGATCGCCGTGATCGGCAATTGCCAGGGACGCGGAGTCGCCCGGGCGATCGAACTCCTCTGCCCCGGCAGCCGCGTGACCTCGCTGCCCACCGCGCGCCTCAGGCGCGATTTCCGCGACGCCGGCACGCTGACGCGGGCGCTCGAAGGCCACGACCTCGTCGTCGCCCAGGCCTTTCCGGACGGGCTCCTGCCGGGTGGCTTCCGGACGGTGCGGGCGGGCCTGCCGCGGCTGGCGGTCTATCCGACCTTCGTGTTCTCGGCCTTCCACCCGGACCAGATCTACGTCGGCGAGGGCGGCAGCCGCGAGGGCTTCGCGCCCTCCCCGCTCGGCCTCTACCACTCGGCCATCGCGGTGTTCGGCTTCCTGCGCGGCCTCGACGAGGCGCGCACCCTGCGCCTGTTCCGCGAGGACGTCTTCGCCCGGCTCGGCTACCTCGACGGCTGGGACGCCTCGGCGCGCGCGCTCCTCGCCGCGGCGGCGGCCGACGGCTGCCCGGTCGAGCGGGAGTTCCTGCTCTGGAGCCGCCGCGGCTGCTTCATGCACGGCATCAACCACCCCAAGCTGTTCGTCCTCGGCGACATCGCCCGCCGCCTGCTCGTCGAGGCGGGGCTGCCCGCGCGCGACGTGGAACCGGACGCGTACCTGCCGGACGACCTCGTGCGCGACGTGGTCTGGCCGGTCTACCCGCCGCTGGCCGAGCGCTACGGCCTGCCGGGCTCCTACCTGTTCAAGGACAAGGTCCGGGGCCGCGGCCCGGCCCGGCTCCACGACTTGCCGGGTTTCCTGGCGGCCTCCTTCTCGGTCTACCGCGCCACGCCCCGGGCGCGTCTCGACGGCCCGCGGATGCGGGCCTGGGCGGCGGATCCGGCCGTGACGGCCCTGTTCGACGCCGGCTGACGCCGCGGGCGGGGGTCAGGCGCAGCGCAGGCCGTCCGCGACGCTCCCGCCGCGCATCATCAGCGCGAGCTGCATCACGTCGGCGAGCACGAAGGGTTTCTGCAGCACGATGCCGCCCTGCGTCCGGCGCTGGTCGGCGGTGGCGCTGGTGGTCGAGTAGATCACCGGCCGGCCCGGATGCAGCGATCGGTAGGCCTCGGCCACCATCCAGCCGTCGATGAGCCCCGGCAGCCGGATGTCCGTGAACAGCCAGCCGATCGCCGTGCCGCGCTCGCGCAGCAGCGTCAGGGCCGCCTCCCCGCTCGATGCCGTCAGCGTCCGCAGGCCCTCCTGCTCGAACAGGGCGACCAGCATCTCCAGCAGCAGGTAGTTGTCCTCGACGATGAGGATCGTGGTCTGGTCAGCGGTCGGCCCGGACATCGCTCGGCTCCCGGAGGGCGAGGTCCAGGCTGCAGCCGCATGGTTAAGGATGCCTGAAGGCCGCTGTGTCGGCCGGACTGGCCCGCGGGCGTTGCTGCAATGCAACACGCGCGTGCGGTCGGCGCGACCGAGGCCCGGCGCCGCAGCGTGGCCGCATTTCACGCCTGATTAACCCTCAGCCACGGTTTCCGGCGGCGCCGGCCCTTCGAGGCTTCGCCGCAAGGGCTCGTCAAGGTTGACGGAACCTTCGCTTAACCGGCCGGGACCTATGAGGACGCAAGCGTGAGAGGCGGGCACGGGGCCGCGACGCGGCGCATCGCCCGCCAGAGGAGTACCGAAACGATGTCGCTGCCGCTCGCCTCGCTGCGCGCGCTGAAGGCCGCCGCCGCGCTCGGCCTCGCCCTGTCGATCGCCGCCTGCTCGTCCAGCAAGGACCTCGCCGACGCCTCCGCCTACGCGGCCGGCGCGGGCGCCGCCACGCCCGGCAGCGCCCAGGACTTCGTGGTCAATGTCGGCGACCGCGTCTTCTTCGACAGCGATTCCACCGACCTCACGCCGACCGCGACTGCGACCCTCGACAAGCAGGCGCAGTGGCTGTCGCGCTATCCGCGCTACACGTTCCTGATCGAGGGCCATGCCGACGAGCGCGGCACCCGCGAGTACAACTTCTCGCTCGGCGCCCGGCGTGCGCAGGCGGTGCGCGACTATCTCGCCTCGCGCGGGATCGGAGCCTCGCGCATGCGCACCGTGTCCTACGGCAAGGAGCGTCCGGTGGCGGTCTGCAACGACATCTCCTGCTGGTCCCAGAACCGCCGCGCCGTCACGGTCCTCGACGGCGCCGCCGGGTCGTAAGGATCGCCGGCCGTACTTTTGCCGGAAGGCGGCGCATCTGGTAAGCGCGCCGCCATCGCGACAGCCGAACCGCCAGCCATGATGCTCCGCCGCCTGCTCCTCGCCACGGGTCTCCTTCTCGCCGCGGCTCTGCCGGGCCGGGCGCAGGATGCCGCCGACCTCGTGGTGCGGCTCAACCGCCTCGAAAATCAGTCGCGCCAGATGGCGGGCCAGATCGAGACCCTCCAGTACGAGAACCGCCAGCTCAAGGAGCAGCTGCGCAAGTTCCAGGAGGACGTCGAGTACCGCTTCCAGGAAGGCAAGGGCCGGCCGGCCGCGCCCGCGGCGGGCGGCACGCCCGCCAAGCCGCAGAAGCGCAGCGACGCCTTCGACCCGACCCTCTCCCCCTCCGCCCCGGGCGCGCCGCAGCCGCTCGGCGCCACGGCGCCCTCGACCCCGCGGGTGGTCGCCGCCGCGCCCGCGACGCCGAGCGCCACCGCGACCCTCGCGCCCCCCGCCGCCGCCCTCGACGACGAGGCGGCCCCGGGCTTCGGCGAGCCCGTGGACCTCGCGCCGCCGCGCGCGCCCGTGGCGGTCGCCCCGCCGGTGCGGGCGCGCGAGAGCATCGCCGCCACCGGCACGGGCGACGCCAGGGCCGATTACGAGGCGGCCTACGCCTACGTGCTGCAGCGGCAGTACGAGCAGGCCGAGATGAGCCTGCGCCAGTTCATCCAGTCGCATCCGCGCGACGCGCTGGTGCCGGACGCCACCTACTGGCTCGGCGAGAGCTACCTGCAGCGCAACCGCACCCGCGAGGCCGCCGAGCAGTTCCTCAAGGTCTCCACCGACTACGCCCGCTCCCGCAAGGCGCCCGACGCGATGCTGAAGCTCGGGGCCTCGCTCAACGCGCTCGGCGCCCGCGAGCAGGCCTGCGCCACCCTGGCCGAGCTGGAGCGCAAGTTCCCGCAGGCCTCGGCGGCGGTGAAGCAGGGCGTCGACCGCGAGCAGAAGCGGGCGCGCTGCGCCGCGTGAGGCCGGGACCCGCGGCGGGCGAGGCCGCGCTCGACCCCGCGGAGAGCGCGCAGCGCCTCGCGCCCTGGCTCGGGCGGGAGGCGCGGGCCGGCGTGGTGCTGGCGGTCTCGGGCGGCCCCGATTCGACCGCGCTGATGGGCTGCGCCGCGTCGCTGCCCCCCGCGGTGCCGGTGCTGGTCGCCACGGTCGATCACGGGCTGCGGCCCGAATCCGCCGCGGAGGCGGACGGCGTGGCGCGCGCCGCGCAGGCGCACGGTTTGCCGCATCGCCGCATCGCCTGGCTCGGCGACAAGCCCCGCACCGGCCTGCAGGCGGCGGCCCGCGCGGCGCGCTACCGCCTGCTCGTCGACCTCGCGCGCGAGGTCGGCGCCGGGGCCATCCTCACCGCCCACACCCTCGACGACCAGGCCGAGACGGTGCTGATGCGGCTCTGCGCCGGGTCGGGGCCGGCCGGGCTCGGGGGCATCGATCCGGTGCGCGATCTCGGCGGGATCGCCCTGGTGCGGCCCTTCCTCGACATCCCCAAGGCCCGGCTCGTCGCGACCTGCGCGGCGCGGGGCTGGGCCTTCGCGACGGATCCCGGCAACCGCGACCCGCGCTTCGCCCGCGCCCGGCTGCGGCGCGTGATGCCGCTGCTCGCCGCCGAGGGGCTCACGCCCGCCCGTCTCGGACGGCTCGCCGAGCGTACGCGCCGCAACGAGGCGGCGCTCGCGGCGGCCGCGGATGCGGCCCTGCGCGATCTGACCCGGCCGCCCGCTCTCCCCTCGGCCGTCGCCCTCGACGCGCCGGGTCTCGCCGCGCTGCCCCAAGCCGTGGCGCTGCGGGTGACGGTGCGGGCGATCGCCGCCGCGGCGGGCGCGGGCGCCCCTGCGGTGCGGCTGGAGCGCCTCGAAGCGGCCCTGCTCGGCCGGCTGCTTCCGGCCGCCGCCGAGGGGCGGGCGCTGCGCCTCACCCTCGGCGGCGCCCTGATCACGGTGTCGCAGGGGCTCCTGACGCTCAGGGCGGAGCCGCCCCGCCGGCGATGACCCCTCCCGGGTCCTCCCCCGGACGGGCCGCCGCACTCCCGGCCGATTTACTTGGCAAGGGGGGAGGCGACGCCTACATTGGACCCCGAGGGTGAGCGGCCGTCCCGGCGCGCCCGCTGGTGCCGCCCTCCTCAAGGAATGTCTGTTCGATGAACCCCAATTTCCGCAACTTCGCCCTGTGGGTGGTCATCTTCCTGCTGGTGCTCGCGCTGGTGACCCTGTTCCAGAACCCGGGTCACCGCTCCGGCGGCAGCGAGATCGCCTACAGCCAGCTCCTCAACGACGCCGATGCCGGCCGCATCCAGAGCGTCGTGATCTCCGGCCAGGAGGTGAGCGGCACCTACACGGGCGGTGGCACCTTCACGACCTACGCGCCGAACGATCCGTCGCTGGTGTCGAAGCTCCAGGGCAAGGGCGTGACCATCACGGCCCGTCCTCCCTCGGACAACACCCCGTGGTTCATCGCGCTCCTCGTGAACTGGCTGCCGATCCTCGTCTTCATCGGCGCCTGGATCTTCCTCAGCCGCCAGATGCAGTCCGGCGCGGGCCGGGCCATGGGCTTCGGCAAGTCGAAAGCCAAGCTCCTGACCGAGGCCCATGGCCGCGTCACCTTCGAGGACGTGGCCGGCGTCGACGAGGCCAAGGAGGACCTGCAGGAGATCGTCGAGTTCCTGCGCGATCCGCAGAAGTTCCAGCGTCTCGGCGGGCGCATCCCGCGCGGCGTGCTGCTGGTCGGCCCGCCCGGTACGGGTAAGACGCTCATCGCCCGCGCGGTCGCCGGCGAGGCAAACGTGCCCTTCTTCACCATCTCGGGCTCGGACTTCGTCGAGATGTTCGTGGGCGTCGGCGCCTCGCGCGTGCGCGACATGTTCGACCAGGCGAAGAAGAACGCGCCCTGCATCATCTTCATCGACGAGATCGATGCGGTCGGCCGTCACCGCGGCGCGGGCCTGGGCGGCGGCAACGACGAGCGCGAGCAGACCCTCAACCAGCTCCTCGTCGAGATGGACGGCTTCGAGGCCAACGAGGGCATCATCATCATCGCGGCGACCAACCGCCCCGACGTGCTCGACCCGGCCCTGCTGCGTCCCGGCCGCTTCGACCGCCAGATCATCGTGCCGAACCCGGACGTGATCGGCCGCGAGCGCATCCTGCGCGTTCACGTGCGCAAGGTGCCGCTCGCTCCCGACGTCGACCTGAAGGTGATCGCCCGCGGCACCCCCGGCTTCTCGGGCGCCGACCTGATGAACCTCGTCAACGAGGCGGCGCTGCTGGCCGCCCGGCGCGGCAAGCGCATCGTCACGATGCACGAGTTCGAGGATTCGAAGGACAAGGTGATGATGGGGGCCGAGCGGCGCACCCTCGTCATGACCGACGACGAGAAGCGGCTCACCGCCTATCACGAGGGCGGGCACGCCATCGTGGCGCTCAACGTGCCGGCGACCGATCCCGTCCACAAGGCGACGATCATCCCGCGCGGCCGGGCCCTCGGCATGGTCATGCAGCTGCCCGAGCGCGACAAGCTCTCGATGTCCTTCGAGCAGATGACCTCGCGCCTCGCCATCATGATGGGCGGCCGCGTGGCCGAGGAGATGATCTTCGGCCACGACAAGGTGACGTCGGGGGCGCAATCCGACATCGAGCAGGCGACGCGGCTCGCCCGCATGATGGTGACGCGCTGGGGCTTCTCGCCCGAACTCGGCACCGTCGCGTACGGCGAGAACAACGACGAGGTCTTCCTCGGCATGCAGGTCAACCGGCAGCAGAACGTGTCGGAGGCCACCGCCCAGAAGATCGACGCCGAGGTGCGCCGCCTCGTCGAGGCCGGCCTGCAGGATGCCCGCCGGATCCTCGAGGAGCACCGCGACGACCTGGAGGCCCTCGCCCGCGGGCTGCTCGAATACGAGACCCTCAGCGGCGACGAGATCCGCGACCTCCTCGACGGCAAGCCGCCCGTGCGCGACACCGGCGATTACCCGCCGACGCCGGCCCGCGGCTCCCCCGTCCCCTCCGCCGGCCGCGGCCGGCCGCGGGAGAACGACGGCGGCTACGAGCCTCAGCCCCAGGCGTGAGGCGCCCCTGAACGGAACGCCAAAGAAGGGCGGCGGGAGCGATCCCGCCGCCCTTCTCGTTGGAGCGGTCCGTCCTGGGACGATCTCAGCGGCCGCTGCCGCCGCCGCCGCCGCCCGCGCTGTTCGAGGTCGGCTTGTTGTTCGATTCGGCGTTGCTGGCCGCCCCGGCCGAACTGTTGGCCGGGCGGCCCTGCGCCAGCGCAGGACCCGCCACGAGCATCAGGATGGCACCGAGGGTCGCGATCTTCGTCATCAGGCGTTCTCCCTGAACAGGCTGGCCGGCCGAGAGCCGGCACGGTCCGGGAGCCAACGCATTCAGCAGGAACAAGATCCCGTCGACAATCAATCAAGCTTGGCTTTTAGTCAGGAAATCAGCCAAGCCCAGCAGAACAGCAACGCGAAGAAGGCGCCGGAACTCAGCAGCACCGCTCTAACTTCGCGGTGCTGGAGCAGGATATTCTCTGAAAGATGAATCATGGCGGGCGACGGGCGGGAGTAACAGGAGACTCATCTCATACTGCGCCTTAAAAGGCGATGAGCATGATTGCTGAACCCGCGGCGATCCCGAGATTGTCACTCTGCGGCAACATCCGGTGCGGCGCGGCGAGGTCGTTCAGAATCGCTGCGAATTCGTGAGGGGGCCGAACCGCCGTTAACCAGCCGGTAACCATGCCGCGCGCTTCATGGTTGTAGGTAACAACTCGTCAACAGCCGTGACCAGCATCAGCCACACCCGTCCCTCTCTCCCGCTGCGAGGCCGCTCCTTCCGGGCGCTCGTCCTCGCCCCCGAGAGGCCGCTCGACGAATGGTTCGCGAAGCTGGACAATCTCGTCCGGAACTCGCCGACGCTGTTCGCCGAGCGGCCCGTGATCCTCGACGTGTCGGGGATGGCCGTCACCGCCGAGACCCCTCTTGCGGAGACCCCTCTTGCGGAGACCCCTCCTGCCGAGGCGGACTCCGCCGCCGCTCCGGTCGCCGAGGCGGCCGCGGAGAATCCGGCGGAGGGCTCCGCCCCGGGCGATGCCACCTGTGCGGGCAACGACGCCGCGCCGGCCGAGCCCCCTGCCCCGGCCGAGCCCCCTGCCCCGGCGGAGTCCGAACCCGGTCTCGGTCACCTGCTGGCCGAGCTCGAACGCCGCGGCATCCGCATCATGGGCATCGAGAAGGCGGATCCGGCCTGGACGACGGCCGCGATGCCGCCCCGGCTCAGCGGCGGGCGGCCTGCCGACATGGCGCTGCCGCCGCCCGAGAAGCCGAAGCCGAGCTCGCTGGTGCTCGAAACCCCGCTGCGCTCGGGGCAGAGCATCTACCACCCCGACGGCGACGTCACCGTGATGGGCTCGGTGGCCTCGGGTGCCGAGATCCTGGCCGGCGGCTCGATCCACGTCTACGGCGCGCTGCGCGGCCGGGCGATCGCGGGAGCAGGCGGCAACCGCCGGGCGCGCATCTACTGCCGCCGCTTCCAGCCCGAACTGCTCGGCATCGACGGGCTCTTCCGCACCGCCGAGACGACCGATCCGACGCTGCGCGACAAGGCGGTCCAGGTCTGGCTGGAGCGCGACGCGCTGCGCATGGCGTCCCTCGACTGAGGACGCTTCCCGGGACGGCGGCCAAGGCCGCCGGCCTCGTCACACTCATCGGTTCTCGACGGCAGCCCGACGGATGGCCGGCACCGCGCCGCAGGCAGGCGCTCTTCGGCCAGGCATTCGGCTCGGCGTTCATGGGGGAGCAAGGCAATGGCGAAGGTACTGGTAGT